>JACKIG010000019.1 GCA_020638595.1 Rhodospirillaceae bacterium
CCATCGCGCGGATCGACACCCATGTGGCGGAAGGCACGGCCCAATTGGCCGCCTACCTGAAGCCGTCGCTGATCGAGGTCGTGCTGGTCAGCGTCGTGGTACTGCTGTTCGCCCGCAGCGCGCCGCGGGCGGCACGGCGCGCCTTCGCGCCGGTGGCGCTGGCCGCCCTCGTCCTCGCCGTCGCCGCCTGGGATCGGCGCGACGACTGGACCCGCGGTCTGGAGGGCGCATTCCCGGCCGAAGACCTGCGCGCCGCCATCCCGGACGGGGCGACCGTCTATTGGGACCGCGACATCCGCGGCGCCTGGCTGCTGCTGGGCCGGACCAGCGGGCCGGCGGTCGACCACGGGGCGGGCCTCTTGTTCTCGCGCGATACGGCGCTGGCCTATCGCGACCAGGCCGGCCCGATGCAGGCGATCACCGGACGCGAGATGTTCGACTTCTTCCGCCACCGCGATGCCGTCCATGCGGCGCCGCCCGCGATCGACCGCGCCACCCTGGTCCAGGTCTGCCGCGACGTCGACACCCTGGATTTCATGGTGCTGGCGCGCGCCGTGGACGGGGCGTACGCGCTGCAATGGCACGCGCCGTCGCCGATGTATGACGAACGCGCGCTGGCCCGGGGGTCCATGGTCGCCCCTGCCCGGGACTTCTACCTCTACGACTGCGCCCGCCTGCGCGCGTCGTGACCCCGGCCCGACAGGACCGGGGTACAGCCGGCGGCGGCGAGGCGATCGGCGACCGGCCGCGCTTGCGTGGCTGCACCGGCCGTCCCACCGACATGGGGATTGGGCCGGAGACCCAGCGCCGACAGGTCCGCCAATCCCACGAACGCGACGTCCCGGTCCCGGCACAGGGTTTCCAGCTGGCCATCGGTCAGCTGACCCACCGCCATCAGCTTCGGCGTGTTGCGCAGGAACGGGTCGTTGCGGACGAGATCGGTTCCGTACCAGATGGCCGCCGTGTCGATCAGGACCGCATCGACGGGCAGCCGCTCAACATAGGCCTGCGCCTCGGCGAACGGATGTGCGAAGCGGTGCGCCTGCACGGCCCGCAACGGCACGCCGACAACGACGCCGATCGCCGCCGCGGCCACCAGCGCCGCCGCGGTCCTGCGCGCCGATGCCGGCGCCAGGTCGCGCTTGAGCGCGACCCAGCCATAGGCGGCGATCAGCGCGAAGCTGCCGAGGCAGACATGCAGGTAGCGATAGCCCCAGCCGTGGCCCTGATAGGGCATCAGCAGCAGGTACGGCAGCAGCGAGGTCAGGCACCCCCAGGCCAGCATGCGCACCAGCCACGGCGCCCGGCGCAGCTGCGCCAGGCCGGCGACCGCCAGGGGCAGCAGCGCGAGGTTCTGCCAGGCGACGAAGCGGCCGAGATTGCCGAGCCACATATGGATGTCGGCCAGGCTGTGCGACCGCAGCCGGCGCAGCAGCCCTTCGGCCAGATAGCCGCCGTCGCCGACGCCGACGCTGTGCGGCAGGCCTTCCAGGGCCATGGCGATGTCGCGCCAGAACAGCCAGAACAGAAGGAATGCGGCATAGGCGGACGCATAGAGGGCCGCGAGCCAGACCCTGCGCCGCCACAGCAGCGACAGCATGAAGGGCAGGATGAAGGCCGGGTGGACGTGAACCTGGTGCAGGCCGATGGCCAGGAACCCGACGGCCAGGGCACCGGCATGGCCTGCACGGTCGTCACGGACGTGAAGCACCACCCAGGCCAGGTTGAAGAACAGATGCGCCGTCATCGAATAGGGCGTCATCGCCGTGACCAGAAGCTGCGGCGATGCCGCAAGCAGGGCCGCGGCGATGATCGGCAGGTGACGCTCCTCCGGCCAGGTGCGCCGTGCCAGCCAGGCCACCAGCGCGACGCTGGCCCCCGCCATCAGCGGCTCCGCCAGCGGGGCCAGGTGGACCGCACCGAACAGCGCGACGATCGCGGCGTTCCCGGGGCGGTAGTCCGGGCTCCACACGCCGAGTGTCGGATCGTGCCTGAGGAAGATCGGCTGCAACGCCTCCGCGAAGTCCGCCCAATCCGCCGGCAGCGCCGGGATCAGCGCACCCCCCTGAAGGGCGCGGGCCTGGAACAGGGCCATGAACTCGTCCATGGCCAGCGGGTGGCCGGCGAACACCAGCCAGGACCCGGCCGCCGCGACCACGACGACGGCGCCGACAAGCGCGATGACGGGGGCGCCCAGCACCGTCCGTGATGTCGGCAGCCCGACGGGCCAGGTGCGGCGCGCCAGCAGCCGGCCGGCCGGCAAGGCCAGGGCCAGCACCACGGCGGCGCCCAGCAGCCAGGCGGTATCGTGCTGCACGAACAGATGGAACCCGACCAATGCCTGCAACTGCGGCCAGGCCGTCAGGATCAGCCATCCGACCCCTGCGAACAGGGCGCAGGCCAGGGCGGCCCGGCTGAACGCCCGCACCGCCGGCGCGGTATCCGCCACCGCGCTGCCGGGAAGGGTCGCCGCTGCCGATGGGGATGGCGCGTGGGACACCGCCGTCCTATCGGCCCGCATCACCGACGGTTTCCATCCGTCCGCGGGGCACCCGCTGGGGCTGCAACCAGGCATCCGGCATCTCGGCGGCCGCGTGGCGGGCCGGCAGGCGGGCGGGTGCGGGCTGCTGGCGCCCGCGCAGCAGCTTCGCCAGGAAGTTCCGCCCGGCACCGATGGACCGGATGCCCTCGCGCGGGCGGGTCACGGCCTGGGCCAGCTTGCGGGCGATGTAGCGCGGCCGCAGGTGGAAGCTGCGCGTCGCCTGCTCGCAGAAGGCCTCAAGGTCCGCGGCCGACAGCGTCGGCAGGTCGATGACGCACCGGTGCTCGCCGTTCTCGTTCAGCCAGTCGTCGAAGTTGTCCGTCGCCAGGTGGCCGTTTTCCTTGGCCCACGCATAGGCGCCGGTGCCGGGATACGGCATGACGGGATAGAACTGGGCGCTGTCCGGCTCAAGCTGCATTGCCAGCTTCAGGGTCTGGTCCAGCGTCTCCGCCGTCTCGCCCGGGAAGCCGACCATGAAGCATCCATGCACCAGGATGCCCAGCTCACGGCAGGTCTTCATGAACTGCTGCTGCTGTTGCAGGGTCTGGCCCTTGCGCATGTTGCGCAGCAGCAGGTCGCTGCCGGATTCGAACCCGGCGGCGCATTGGCGCAGTCCCGCCTGGCGCAGGGCGGCCAGCGTGTCGCGATCGACGTTGACGCGGATATTGGCGAACCAGGGCAGGCGGACCCCCTGTTCGCGCACGAGGCCCGCGATCTCGCGCGCCCGCTCGCGGTCGAAGGTGAAGGTATCGTCTTCGAACACGATCTCCTTCACCTCGGGCATGTTCTCCTGGATCCACTTCATCTCCGCCACCACGTCGGCGGGCGACCGCGTGCGGTAGGTGTGGCCGTGCATGACCTGCGGGTAGACGCAGTAGAAGCAGCGCGCACGGCACCCGCGGCCGGAGATGATCATCACCATCGGGTGCGAGGCGATGGTGAAGAGGTAATTCGGGGTCTTCAGGAACCGCTTGTAGATCTTCGAGGCCCAGGGCAGCGCATCCATGTCGTGGATCAGCGGCCGGTCCAGGGTGCGGTGCAGCACGCCGTCGCTGCGCAGCCCGAGGCCCAGGACCTCTTCCGGGGGCTGCCCCGCTTCCAGCCGGGACGCCAGGTCGGCCACCGTCACGTCGTATTCACCGATCGCCACGAAGTCGAGCGCCGGGCACCGCTGCAAGGCGTTCTGCCAGTCCGCCGTGGCGTGCGTTCCGACCAGCGCCGTGCGGCTGTCGGGAAGGGCCAGCTTGACGGCGGACACCGTTTCAAGATCGGCGCTGAAGCTGCCGGTCGTCGTCTCGAACACGATCAGCCCGGCACCGTGGGTGCGCGCCCGGGCGACGATGTCGTCGACGGTCAGGCCATCGGCCGGGCAGTCGATCAGATCGATGTCGTGGCCGGACTGCTCCGCCCACCCGGCGGCGTAGGCCAGCCAATAGGGATAGTACAGCGTGCCGGAGCGGATGACCCCCGGGCTGCGCTGGGATCGGGAATACCGCCAGCCCTTCAGCGGCGGAT
Organism: Rhodospirillaceae bacterium; assembly: GCA_020638595.1. Taxonomy (GTDB): domain Bacteria; phylum Pseudomonadota; class Alphaproteobacteria; order DSM-16000; family Inquilinaceae; genus JACKIG01. The sequence continues at coordinate 4,058 of JACKIG010000019.1, forward strand.
TTACGAAGAGAATTCGCATGGCTGCAACGCCTCGTCATGCCTGTGTTCTGCGGGCGGCCGGTAGGCGGCCGGATCGGCCAGCCATCGGGCCAGGGCCAGATGCGCCTGGAGGGCCTTGTGCGAGAGGTGGCGGTGCGCATCGCGCAGCTGCCGGCGGTGCGGCGCCGGATCGTCCAGCATAGGGGCCAGCCGCGCGAGGACGGGTGCGGACCAGTCCGCCGCCATGGGAACGATCCTGTCGGCAAGTCCGGCATCGGTCAGGACGCCGCGCACCTTCGGCGCATAGTCCAACGCCAGGAACGGGACCGCGCCGTTGATGCAGAAGATCGCCGGATGCAGGCGCATGGCCACGAAGGCATCGCAGGCGGCGATGCGGCCTTGCAGGTCCTGCACGGTCAGGGCCGCGGTGTCGACGATCTCCGGCATCCCGTCATCGCTGAGCGCCTGGGCGATGTGCCGCGCGTAGTCCGCGTCTTCGGGGTTCATCGTCGGGAAGATCCGCACGCCCACGCCGCGCGCCGCCAAGGCCTTGCAGACGATCACCCATTCCCGTGTCGCCGCATCGATCGCCGCCGTGTCGCGCCGGTAGATGTTGGCGAACTGCGCCCAGGCGCACGGGCTGATCCCCACGACCGGGCGCGCTGCCCGCGGCGCAGGGTCCGGCGCAGCCGTCTGCGGCAGGGCGAAGACGGGATCGACGGCGCGGATGACGGCGGGCAGGCCGCAACGCCGGAGCAGGTCTTGCGAATCCGCGTCGCGCACCCACGCCACGCCACCTCCGCCAAGGGCAAGGCGCACCATCAGGCGCGCCAGGCGCCCCGCCAGCGGGCCGGCACCGATGCAGAAGACGGCGCGGGCGGTGCCGGCAAGGCGTGCCAGCGTCAGTGCCCCGGTCAGCACTAGGTGGTTGCCCAGCTTCATGTCGTGCAGCCAGTGGCCGCCGGCGATGACCACCCCGTCGAAGCGCATCATCACCAGGGCCAGGCGCAGCGCGTCGGCCACGATGCCGGGGCGCGTGCCGACCGTCCGGGCATCGGCGGCCGGGGCCATGATCCGGCCAACCACGCGCTCGGCCCCGGCCAGGTCGCGGGGCAGCGCGCGGATGTCGAAGCCCGACGGGCCGATCCCGGCGGCATAGAGGTCCCAGTCATCGAGGCGACCGTCTTCCGCCAGCCGGTGGGCCACCGTCGTCATGATCGCGGCGTCGCCCGCGTTGCCGGCGTTCTTCAGCCCCAACAGCGCGAGGCGCCGTGGCCGCGGTGCGGTGCCCCGGCGCAGACCCCCCGTCCACTGGCCCAGTCCATAGGCCACATGGGTGGCAAGCAGGATGGTCCAGACCCTGCCCGCCAGGGCCGGACGCCCGGCCTTCACGCACAGCCACAGCGCCATCGCCAGCACGGCCAGGGCGTGCAGCGGCTGCAGCAGCGGCAGGACCAGCGTCGCCGCGAAGACCGGCGACCACCGTCCGGGATGGCGGCGCAGCAGCCAGGACCGGCCCCGGCCATAGGCGAACATGTTGCGCACCCATGCCGTCAGCGTGTCGCGCTGGCGGTGGATGACGACGGCATCGGGGACGAAATGCAGGGTGAAGCCCCGGTCGCGCAGCCTGGTCGACAGGTCTTCGTCCTCGCCCATGCGGGCGAAGCGCTCGTCATACCCGCCGACCGCCTCCAGCGCCGTCCGGCGGATCAGGACGTTGAGGCCGGGCAGGTGGTGAACCGGCCGTGCCGTCGCCAACACCCGGCCCTGGGTCGAATTGCGGGACCCGACCCAGCTGTCCAGCGCCACTGCCAGCGCGTCATAGAACGGTGTCTCGCCCGTCGGGGGGCGGTTGCCGCCACCGACCGCCGCCGCCGTCGGCGGCAGGCCGGCCAGGGCGCCGGCCTGCCGGTCGAGCCAGTCCTGCGGCGCCTCGCAATCCGCATCCAGGAAGGCGACAAGCCCGCTGCGCGCCGCGCGCCAGCCGACATTGCGGTTGGCGCTGATGGACCGGCCGGGATTGCTGACGACCCTCAAACCCGGCGAGGCCGCGCGCGCCACGTCCACCGTGGCGTCGGTGGAGCCGTCGTCGACCAGGATGATCTCGACCCGGCCTGCCGGATAGTGCTGGCCGGCCAGCGATCGCATGCAGGCGCCGATCTTCCGTTCCTCGTTGCGGGCAACGACGACGACGGAGATCGCCGGCCGGTCGGCCGTATCCGGGACCCTGGTCATGCGCCCGCCACGGCCGGGTTGCGGCCATGGGCCCCCTGGACCCGCCGGACCAGCAGGATCGCCGCCAGCAGGCCGGTCGTGGCCCCCAGTGCGGCCAGGCCGGCCAGGCGAAGGACGAGGGCGAACGCACCGGCCGTTTCCAGCGTGCCGCCCTGGAACATCAGCAGCCCCACCCAGGTCCATTCGGCGATACCGATATTGCCGGGCGTCAGCGATGCCAGCTGCGAGGCCTGCACCAGCGGAAAGGCAAGCGTGACGTCCATCAACGGCACCGTCTGGCCGATCGCCAGCACCACGACCACGACGCGCAGGGCGAGGACGAGGAAGCGCAGGCCCGATGCGCCCAGCAGGACCGCAACCATACGTGCCGTCAGCAGCCGGTCGACCGCCGTCGTCATCGTATCGGCGTCGCGGGCGCTGCCCGCCCCGCGAAGGCGCGCCCGCAGCCAGGCCACGACATGCCGGCTGCGCAGCAGCAATGCGCCGCCGGCCATGGCGAACAGCGGCGGCAGGACGACCAGCCAGATCCAGCCGATCCCGAGGAACAGCACCGCCGCGGCCGCAACGGCGAAGCACGCCATGGCGGCGACGTCGAAGCCCTGCTCCAGCACGGTGGCCGCGGCGTTCCGGCCGACGCCCCGGCGATGCAGCAGCCGCATGGCCAGGGCCCGGCTTGCCACCGTACCCACATAGACCGTGACGAAGATGCCCAGGACCGCGCCCACCGCCGTATAGAGGGTGACGGCCGCTATCCCCGGCACAGCGCGGTCTTCGGGGAAGAGCCGCCGGGTTACGAGGGTCCATTTGACCGCGCTGATCAGGAATTGCGCTGCGGTCAGCGCCACCAGGGCCGCCCAGGCCCAGACGGGGATGCCGCGCAGCAGTTCCCACAGGTCGGCGCCGCCCGTATCCAGGCTTGCCGCCAGCCACCAGATCAGGCCGCCGGCCGCAATTATGCCCAGCGCGGCCAGTGCGGCACGGGCGATCATACGGCGCGGCCCGCTGCCGGTCCGTGCCCGGGCGGTTTCTGCGGGCAGCGTCATGCCGTTCGTCATTCCAGCGTCGGCTTCCCGCCGGCCCCCGTCAGGACCGCTGATCCGGCGGACCGGATGCGGGCAGGAAGTCGGCCCGGTTGTCCGCGATCACCGACAGCAGGAACCCGCCGAAGACCTGCTGGGCGCCGATGGTCAGCAGGATCGTGCCCAGCATCAGTTCGGGCAGCCGCTGCAATGGCCCGAAATCCGTCCCGGCCCAGCCGCCGACGATGCCGCTGATGATCGCCAGGCCCGCCAGGATGCCGCCGACGCCGACGGTCAAACTGCCTTCCAGGGTCAACAGCCAGCGTACGGGGCGGGCCAGGGGTGCGCTGCGGCGATAGCCCGCGCGTACGCCGTGCACCTCGCTGCCGACGCCGAAGAGGAACAGCATATGGCCCAGCGTCAAGGCGGCGCCGGCGAACGGCAGCCAGTGGGGTCCCAGCCAGGCCGGACCCAGATGCACGACCGCTTGGCCCTCCGGCCGGGCCAGCAGCAGCCCGAGGATGACCGTCCCGAACAGGCTGAGCACCATCGACGGTATCAGGAACAGCCCGATGGGGCTGAGCATGAACAGGAAGCGCAGGTGCCGCCACCCGTCGCGCCAGGGGCGCAGATGCGGCGGCCGGTCGCGCAGGTCCGGATGCAGCGTGATCGGCACCTCGGTCCGCTTGAGGTTCAGAAGCGCGGCCTTGATGACCATCTCGCTGGCGAATTCCATTCCCTCCGACGACAGGTTCAGGCGCCGGGCGGCGTCGCGGGTGAAGGCGCGCAGGCCGCAATGGGCATCGGAAAGGCCCGACCGGAACAGCAGGTTCAGGATGCCGGTCAGGACCGGGTTGCCGATGTGTCGGTTCTTCCAGGGCATCGCGCCCGGCAGGATGCGGCCGCGCAGGCGCGAGCCCATGCACAGCTCGTACCCCTCCTGCAGGCGGCGGACCATGGGGGCGGCCTCCTCGAAATCGTAGGATCCGTCGCAATCCCCCATGACGATGTAGCGCCCCCGGGCGGCGGCGATCCCGCCGCGCAGGGCGTTGCCGTAGCCGCGCCGGTCGACCGGCACGACGCGCGCGCCCAGCTTGCGGGCCAGGTCCTGGCTGCCGTCGGTGCTGCCGTTGTCCGCGACCACGATTTCGCCGCGCAGCCCGTCGGCCTGCAATTGCTGAAGGGCGGACCTGGCATTGCCGATGCAATGCGCCAGGGTCATCGCCTCGTTCAGGCAGGGCAGGACGATCGTGACATCCAGGGATGGCGGCGCGGCGAGGCCGGCCGCCCCGTACGCGTCCGGCTGGCGCGCCCGCTGGTCGGAGCCATGATGGTCCGTCAGCTCGAGACCGCCCTGGATGGCGACCTCGCCTGTAGTGGCATCCATGGCCGCTCTCCCGTTGCCTAGAGCCTGATCCGGTCACGTCGGATCGACGAGATCGGTGAACCAGTCTCCAATTGTTGAAGACAGGGCAGGACGCGGACACCAGGCCGATACAGCCTGATGTCATCCTGCTCTAGCCTGCGGGAGCTTAACCGCCCACTCGTAAAGACAATCCTAACCCAGAAGAGTCCGGAATTGTTGCGTCAAGCCATGGAAGATCGACTTTACGGATGAAATTCCGAGCCGCCCCGGTTGCCGGGATGCGGGGGACGTCACCCCGCCGCCGCCAGCATTGCGGCGGTGTCGTAGAACTCGAAGAACTCCACGATCTTGCCGTCGCGGAACCGGAAGAAATCGGCCTTGGGCGTGCTGACGGTCTTGCCGCTGCGGCGGTTCTTCCAGGCCGTGCGTCCGCGCACCGCGACGCGGCCGCCCTGGGCGATGAAGTCCACCGGGGTGTAGTGCACCATCTCCCAGTCGGCGGTCAGCCCTTCGAAATAGCGCGCGACATCCGCCTTGCGGTTGCAGTCCCTGGTGAACTCGACGCCCGGCCGGCCGCCGGCCAGCGACCGAAAGGTCACGTCATCGGCCAGAAGCTGCATCCAATAGTCGAACCCCGCCGCCTTGTCGCTGTTCCATAGGGTGTAGGACTCTTGCAGCACGGCCACGTTGCGATCGTCTTCGCTCATTGAAGTCTCCCCTCCACGCCCGGTCGCGGTCCCGTGCCTGCTCTCTTGCAAATGGCTGGAGCCTGATGACGTCGATCCGACGTCATCGGATCAGGCCCTGGGCAGTGGCCCATTGTTATGCCAAGGCCCGATCCTTGGAAAGCAAAGCGAGGCGGCCGGTCCTACCGCCGCAGGCGATACCCCTGGCAGTCGGACGCATCGGTGCCGGCGGGACAGGCCCCCGTGCCGCCGACATAGCGGTAGTCGTCGCAGTCGCCGTCGAAGGCCCATTGGCAGGTATTGCCGGTCAGCAGATAGCCCGGGCGCAGCTGCAACCCGGCGCAATCGGCCTCGTCCGTTCCATGCGGGCAGGCGCTGGAGATGAACCCGAAATAGCGGCTGTCGTCGCATTCCCCGTCGAAGGCCCACTGGCAGCTGTTGGCGGCCCGCCCCGGCTGCGATCCCGGCCCCGTCGGCACCGGAAGGGTGCGCGGGGCGGAATTGCAGTCGTTGGCGTCCGTTCCCACCGGGCACAGGCCGGACCCCAGCCCCGGCTCGTCGCATTCGAAGTTGAAGGCCCACTGGCATTCGTTGCCCGCCATCTGGGCGAAGGACCGCGGGGTTTCGCCGCGGCAGTCATTGGCATCGGTCCCGTGCGGGCAGGCGGCGGTGTCGTTGCCGACATAGCTGCTGTCGTCGCAGAACCCGTCATTGGCCCAGCGGCAGGTATTGGTGCCGGCGGCGGCGACCGGCGGCGGGGGCTCGGGTGGCTCGGGCGTCTCCGGCTCGACGGCGCGGGCGATGTATTCGCTGCCCATATCCTCCGGCCGGTCCGGGGCGTCGGCATGGCCGCGTTCGTGCGCCAGCTGCAACAGCCGGCCGGCCTCCGCCGCGTCGGCCGCGATGCCGCGCCCGTCGCGGTAGTGCAGCGCCAGGTTGAAGGCCGCAAAGCCATCGCCCTGGTCGACGGCCTGCCGGAACCAGGCGACGGCCTGGGTGTCGTCGCGCACGACGCCGATGCCCTCGCCGTAGAGGATGCCCATGATGTTGCGGCTGTCGGTATCGCCGGCGTCCGCCGCCGCGCGGATCAGCGCCACCCTCTCGCCCGGCGTCAGGTCCCCGGTCTCCGCATGGCCGAGGCTGCGCTGGAACGCGCGCATGGCGGTGCGCGATCCGCGGCCGATCAGCCCGTCGATCGGGCCGGTGTAGTGGCCGAGCTCCGCCAGCGCGGTCTGCAATACATGCGCCGGCAGTTCGTCCGTCCGCACCTGGGCCGCGGCCTCCAGGTCGGCGAAGTCGCGCTGGATGTGCGCCCAGTCGGGTGCCGCCAGTTCGCCCGTGGGCGGCAGCCCGGCCTGGCGCTGATAGTCCGCCAGCGCGTCGCGGAAGGCGCCGTCCAGCGTGCCGTCGACGGGGCCGGGGTCCAGCCCCAGGGCGGCCAGCGTCCGTTCCGCCAGCCGCCGGTCGTCGTCGCTCAGGTCCAGCCGGCCTTCGATCGCCGGCGGGCCGGGTGGCGCCGCCACGACCACGATCTGGGCGCGCGATGCCGCCTCCAGAAGGCCGGCGAAGATCTCCGCCACCCTCAGGAACGGCTCGTACACCCGGCGCTCGTAATGATAGGCATCGAAGGCGGGGGCTTCCGCCGGGCCCGGCACGATCGGGGAGGCCGGGGGTGCCGCCTCGCCGACGGTGATCGGCACGGCAAGACGGGTCTCGCCGCCGCGGCCGTCGGCGATCGCCAGCTCCAGCACCCCGGCGTCGCCGGCCTGGAGGTCCGACAGGTCCGGCAGATAGGCCAGCCGGGCGAGGTCGTCGGGCGTCACCGTCTGGCCCGGCGTCAGCGGCGGCCCGCCCACCGGTGCCACCTGGCCGCGGTCGGGGACGGCGACCACGGTGACGGTCAGCGGATCGCCGTCCGGATCGCGGGGTGGGGCCAGGCCCAGCAGGATCGGCCGGAACACGATCCCGGCGGGGGTGGCGATCTGCGGCGCACGGTTGCCGGGATCGGCGGCGGGTGGCGGCACCAGCACGGTATCGGGGTCGAAGCGGCCGACCGCCTGCGGCACCTGGGTGCCGCCGGTCGCGTTGCGCACCCGCGCGGCCAGATCGTCGAACACCGCGGCGCTGGGGCGCCCCGGCGGGGCAAGCGCGGCCAGGAGCGCGGCGGCGAACGGCCCCTGCCCCCCGTCCTGACCGTCGGCGGCCAGGGTGCCGGGTGCGGTGGACAGCCACAGCACCACGCCGCCGGGCACGCGGTCGATCGGCGAATAGCCGCTGGTCGGCGCCGGCTGGCGGCCCTGCTGCTGGGCTTCGGCGACCAGCCGGCCCTCGGTTGCGTCGTCCGCGCGCCAGGCATCGAGGATGACCAGGCTGCGACCCGCGCCGGCAGCCTCCAGCTGCCGCAGCACGTCGTCCAGCGGCAGCGCGAAGGCGTGGATGTCGCTGGGACGGCCGATATCGGCGTCCACCGGCAGCAGATAGGTGCGCCGGCGGAACTGACGGGCGTGGCCGGTGTAGTACACCAGGGCCAGATCGGCCGATTGGGCGCGTTGGGCGAAGTCGGCGACCGCGCGGGACATGGCGTCCTGGCCGGCATCCTCCAGCCAGACGACGTCGAAGCCGATGTCCGTCAGGCGGGCGACGACGGCCGGCCGGTCGATGGCCGGGCCGGCCAGCGGCGCGGCATGGGCATAGGAATGGTTGGCGATGACCAGGGCAACACGGCTTTCCGCCGCCGCGGACACGGCGATCGCGCACAGCACGACTGCGGCACACAGACTGCGAACCCCGAGCATCGCCCCACCGGCCCGGCGGCGCGGCGATGCGCCCCGGCAAATGAGAAGGGTATCCTGAATCATGACTGCGGGATCCGGCGACAATCGGGCAGCATCATGGCCATCCCCGGCGGGCCGGCGCCGTCCTGCCGGATTTCCGCCGCGAACTTCCGCCATCCTGCCGGTGGTGAGCCTTCGTCCGACGGAGGTTTCCTGCCGCCCGGACCCCCGCCGGTGATCATGTCCCCACGCCTGCTTCTCGCGCTGATCCTGCTGCTGGCCGGTCCGATGCCCGCCCGGGCGCAGGTTTGGCCGCCGGAGAGCACCAATCCCCAGCCGCTGGACGACGATCTGATCCTGCCCATGCCTTGCGGCGGCGCCATGGCGTTCCGCCCGATTGCCACACCGGGGGAGGTCAACGACATCCTGGGGGCGGAAGTGACGCTGGGCAATGACGGCTACGCGGCGGCGATCGGTGAGGTCCTGCATACCGACCGGGTGGCCGGGCCGTTCCCCGACCCGGGCGGCGGGGCGCCACTGTTCTACCTCGGCAAGTACGAGGTCACGATCGACCAGTACGAGGCCGTGCGGCTGCCGACCTGCGGCGATCCCACACCGCTGGGCAGCCGTCCGGCCTCGGACGTGACCTGGCAGGAGGCGCTGGCCTTCGGCCATGCCTATACGCTGTGGCTCTTGGAGAATGCGCCGGAGACGCTGCCGGCGGCGGGTCCGGCCTTCGGTTTCCTGCGGCTGCCGACGGCCACGGAATGGGAATACGCCGCACGCGGCGGATCGGCCGTGAGCGAGGCCGATTTCCGCCGGCGGGTGTTTCCCATGGAGGGGGACATCGGCGGCTATGCCTGGTACCAGGGTCCGGATTCCGCCAACGGACGGCTGCGGCCGATCGGTCTGTTGCGGCCCAACCCCCTGGGCCTGCACGACGTCCTGGGCAATGCGGAGGAACTGGTCTTCGACCCCTTGCGCGTCGGCGGCCTGATCGGCGGTTTCACCACCATGGGCGGGTCGATCCAGACCCCGGGCGATCGTCTCAGGACGTCGATGCGGATGGAATATTTCTACATCGACCCCACCCGCAACGCGCCGACGCGCATCGACACCTTTGGCTTTCGCCTTGCCATCTCCGCACCCATCCAGACCAGCTTCGAACGGATCGCCGAGATCCGCCGCGTCCTGCAGGACGCACCGCCGCCGGCCGGGGCCGTGCCCGCCGGCCGGCCGCAGGTCCCGGCCTTCGACCCCGCCGACTGGGAGCGTCCCGGAACGCTGGACGAAGCGGTCGCCGCCACGGTGATGCTGCGTGACGCCTTCGCGGCGATCCTGGCGGACACCACCGCCGAGGCCGAGGCGGAGCTGCACGAGCTGGAGCAGGACTACGACCGGCTGCGGCGGATGATCCCCGCGCCGGAACAGCGCGACCCGTTCGAGACGGAGGAACAGTTCGACAGCCGCCGCCGGGTGCGGGATGCCGCCCTGGCCGCGCTGGACCGGCGGTTCGCCACCGACCGGGCCGACCTGGCGGCCCGGACGCTGGAACGCCAGGTGCGCCGGCTGATCCCGGTGGTGGACAGCCTGTCCGCCATCCAGGCGCAATCGTTTTCCGCACCGGGGATGTCCGTTTCGGTCGAGATGCTGGCCCCCCAGCCGGAACAGTCGCGCATCCCGCTGGTGCTTGGCCATGACGGCGACCAGTGGCCCAGCTATTGGGCCTATGAGGATGTCGCCGTGGCGCGGCGCGTGTGGCAGCACCAGGCGGCGACGGGGGCAGAGGCGCTGGTCGCGCTCGGCCCCGGCTATCCCGATGAAGCGACGCTGAAGCAGGTGATCGTACAGGTGCGGCTGTCGAACCCGTTCGGGCCGGCCGAACGCGTGATCGCCGTGGACGACGTCGCTCCCTTCCCGGAGCTGGCGGCCCTGGACACCCTGCGCGCGGATGCCGAAGCGGCCCGCATTGCGGCCCAGGCCCTGCGCGACGGCGCGGGCGACTGACGGCGCCGGATGCGCCTAAACAGTGATGTCGACGGTCAGGTGCGGGCCGTTGCCGAGCCCCTGGGTCTGCGCATAGGCGCGGGCCACATCGCCATAGGGCTCGATGGTCAGGCTGGGGGTCAGGGCGAAGGCGTGTACCGCCACGACGCCGGCGGTCGACAGCCGCTGGCCCCGCGCATCGCCGCGGGCGGCGAAATCGGGCTGGTCGTACAGGGACAGGGCCGGACGGCTGGCCCGGCCGGACTGATGGGCGGCATAGGCATCGCTGACGGCACGGACCGCCTGGCTGGACGGCTGCGTCGCCGCAGTGTCGACCACCGTCGCGGGCGGCGGCAATGCCAAGCGTTCCGCCTGCTCCGCCCGGCGGACGGGCGGGATCAGGGTGACTGATACGGGCTGAATGGCCGAGATCATCCGGGGTACCGACAGCGTGTCCAAACAGTGTGCCCAAACACGGCCCGGCAGACCCGCCGCCAGGCGGGTCGCCGTGCCTTCACCAGCCTAATCTCGTGCCTCGGTCGCGGCCCTTCAATACGGCATTGGTTGGTTCACGTCGATTTGACCCGATTTCAGGTCAAATGCGCGATAATCCGATACGCAGTCGCACGGGCCGTTAGGCAACCGGCCGCTTCAGGGCCGGGTTCGGGATCGCAGGCTGCTGGGAATAGTCGTAGAAGCCCTTGCCGGTCTTGCGGCCCAGATAGCCCAGCAGCACCAGGCGCGTCAGCGTATGGGGGGTCGACGTGTATTGCTGGCGGACGTCGTCGTAGATGTTCTGTGCCATTGCGTTGACGACGTCGAGCCCGATGTAATCCGCCAGCGCGAACGGCCCCATGGGGTGCGAGGCGCCCAGGCGCATCGCCTTGTCGATATCCCCGATGGTGCCGGTCCCCTGCTCCAGCAGGCGGATGGCGTTGAGGATGTAGGGCGTCAGCAGCCGGTTGACGATGAAACCCGTGGTGTCCTGCACGACCACCGGTTCCTTGCCGATCTTGCGGCAGAACTCCGCCAGCGCGGTGACGACCGTGTCGGCCGTCTCGAAGGCGTGGATGACCTCAACCAGGTTCATCAGCGGCACGGGATTGAAGAAATGCAGCCCGGCGATGCGGTCACGCGGGTGGCACACGCTCATCAGGGCCGTGACCGAGAGGGTCGAGGTGTTCGTGGCCAGGATGGCGTTCGGCGCCACGATCTCGCACAGCTTGCGGAACAGGTCCTGCTTGATGGCGATGTCTTCGATCACGGATTCGATGACGAGGTCGCAGTCCGCCAAGGCATCGACGGTGTCCGTCAGCTCGATGCGGCCGCGGACGGCGTCCAGGTCCTCGGGCTTGATCGCGCCTTTCGACGCGGCCCGGTCCAGGTTCTTGTTCAGCACGGCCCTGGCCTTGTCGACGGTGCCCGGCGTCGCCTTGACGAGCACGGCCGGGAAGCCGAACTGGGCAACGGTATGGGCGACCCCGATCCCCATCGTGCCGGTACCAACGATCCCTACACGGGTGATAGTCATGACTGTAGCCCTTTCGCCGACGCGCTTCCGTCGTTTGCCGGACGGGGGCCGGACACGGGTGCCACGCCCCCAGCGACCCCGTCGTCCCGTGCAACCGGTTGAAGCCGACCCTCTTCACGACCCGGAGCGAGGGCAGTGGGCCAAGCTTCTCGCCGGTGGTATGTGGAATGGCGCCGCGCATGCATCTTGCACTGCAACACACGCCATCGCATTGATCTGTCACAAAGGGCTTTCGGCGCGACGGCGGGCGTTGCGGCCTCAGCGTGCCCGTGCCGAAAGCCAGCGTGCCAGCGGCTGCCACACGTCGCGCCTGGCGCCGCCGCCCACCATCATGCCGATATGGCCCAGGGGCGGTTCCACCACCTCCGCCCCCGGCATGGCCGCTGCCAGCGCGCGTGCGCTGGCCGGCGGCACGATGCGGTCGCGGGCAGGGATCATGTGCAGGCTGGGGCGGCGGACGGCCCCAGGCATCACGGGACGCTGGGCGATGCGCCAGCGGCCGCGCGCGGGCGTGTTCTCCCCGTACCATCCGGCCAGGCATTCCCGGGCAACCGGCCCGGCCAGGGGCACGCCGTCGTTCAGCCAGTCTTCCAGCGCCACGAAGGCTTCGGCCCGCTCGCCGGGACCGTCGGCGAAGGCCATGAACTTGGCGACGGTGGACAGCGGGTCGATGCCGGCGAACAGCGTCTGCAGGACATCGACGGGAAGCTCGCCCCAGCTGTCCAGAAGCGGCCCCAGCATCGCGGCGACATCGGCGCCGCGGCGGGCGTGGTCGGGCGCTTCGGCGTGGAAATCCCACGGCGTCGCCAGCAGGGCGATGCCGGTGATCGCCTCGCGCCGGCGCTGGGCCAGCGCCACCGCCAGCAGGCCGCCCATGCAGTAGCCGACGACGGGCAGGGCGCCCTCGGCGAAATGCAGGGCCACGTCCAGCGCACGGTCCAGCCGCCCCGCGACATAGTCGGTCAGGGTGAAGTCGCGCGCCGCTTCGTCCGGCCGGCCCCAGTCCACCAGCAGCGGCCGCAGTCCCTGGTCCGCCAGCCACCGCAACAGGCTGTGCCGGGCCGACAGGTCGAGGATATAGCCGCGGTTGACCAGGGACGGCACGAACAGGGCCGCCGGGTGGCCGTCCGGCCGATAGTCCAGCAGCCGTGTCGAGCCTTCCTGCCAGAGCACGGGCGGATCGGGCAGGGCACGGCGATAGGGGTGACTGCGGTAGCGCGCGATACCGGTCAGCAGCTGGGCATGCCGGCGGTCGATCTCCCGCTCCAGGGCTTCGATGCCCCGGGCGTCGTGTTCAAGAAGCGCTGCGGCCGTTTGCGCCAGCCGTGGGTCCGTCGGATTCCAGCCGGGCAAGCCGCTCTTCAAGTGCGGCAAGACGGCGAGCGAGCTCGCCCAGGCCGTCTGGGCCAGCGCCAGGTGCAGCGCCAGCGGCCGCGGCCCCTGACGCGGAATCGCCAATGCCGGGGGCATCATTGCTTGCCTCCGATCGCGCTGCGGCGGACAGTGGGACAAAGGAAACCTGCATCAGCGGCGCCAGCGCGCCCATTTGCCGGTTGAACAGACTCACCATGCGGGCAAGGGCCTCGCTCGATTCCGGGTCGGCGGCCAGGGCCGACCATTGGTCCTGCCAGAGGTCCAGGTAACGGCGGGCCAGATCTGCGGCGGTTTCGGTATCGGGCATGTATAGGATTATATCGAAGTTTTGCCGATTGCCTAGGTCCGAGTCGCCTCGCACGGTCCGGGATGCCCGCAGCCGGACACGTCTTGCGTCGCCGCCGGCCTCGCGAAGTGCGTGCGACCTTCTTCAACAGACGCTAGTACTTGCACAAAGCCACCCGCATCCGTTACCAAGTGTAGGGGGAGCAGACGTCCGGCGTTCTGCGCACCCTCGAGGCAAGGACGATGACCGGCAAGGACTCTACTGACACCGCCCCCATCACGATCAAGAAGTATGCCAATCGGCGCCTCTACAACACGGCGACGAGCAGCTATGTGACCCTCGACCATCTCTGTCAGATGGTAAAGGACTCAGCTGATTTCGTCGTCTACGATGCAAAGACCGGTGAGGATATCACACGGTCTGTGCTGACCCACATCATCGTGGAGGAAGAGGCCAAGGGGCATAACTTGCTGCCCATCAGCTTTCTGCGACAGTTGATCAGCCTCTATGGCGACAACATGCAGTGGATGGTGCCGCGCTACTTGGAATACTCGATGCAGGTCTTTGCCCGCAATCAGGAGCAGATCCGCGCTTATTTCCAGGAAACGGTCAGCGGGCTTTTTCCCTTCGGCGCGCTGGAGGAGATGGGCAAGCAGAACGTCGCCATGATGGAACGTGCGATGCGGATGTTCACGCCGTTCGCCGCGCCGTCCGGCGGATCGGCGGGCAGCGGGGATACCGCGCAGGCCCCGACCGTCGCCGACCTGACGATGGACGAGCTGCAGGCGCGCCTGTCGGAGCTGCAGGAGCAGATCCGCATGGTCAAGCAGCTGACCGGATCGAAGCCGAAGGAACAGGCTGCGACCCCGGTGAAGGAGCGGGTCGAACAGGCCAAATAGGCGGCGGATCCGCACCCGCCCTTCCCATTGCGCACGGAACCGACCGGACGGCCGCGGGCAGGCCATGGCCCGCAGGTGTCGGCACGGGGTAAGCTGGGCACCCTTCCGCTGCCTTGCGAGGTTCGCCCATGCCCACCGTTCCGCTGATCGAGATCGAAGACGCACCGCCGGAGGTGCGGGCCGTCTACGACGACATCATGGCCACCCGCGGCGTCGACTGGATCAACAATTTCTGGAAGGCGCTGGCCAACCATCCCCAGCTGCTGGCCGAAACCTGGTCCCGCCTGAAGCAGGTGATGGGGCCGGGTGCCCTGGATCCGCTGACCAAGGAGATGATCTACGTCGCCGTCAGCATCGCCAATGGCTGCGACTACTGCATCGCCAGCCATACCGCCGCGGCCCGTGCCAAGGGGATGGGCGAGGCGGCCCATGGCGAGCTGATCGCCGTCGTCGGGCTGGCGGCGCAGCTGAACCGCGTCGTCCAGGCCTATCGCGTGCCGGTGGACGACGTCTTCCAGGGTCCCCCCACATCGTGAGCGCGCCGATCCCGCCGGATGCGACGGCTGCCCGGCTGCCTCCGACGCGGCCGCCCCCGACACGGCCGGTGGTCGGCATCGGCGTCGTCATCTGGCGCGGCAGCCGCGTGCTGCTGATTCGCCGTGCCCACCCGCCGCGCGCCGGCGAATGGAGCCTGCCCGGCGGCCATCAGGAGCTGGGCGAGACCGTGTTCGAGGCGGCCGTCCGCGAGGCGCGGGAAGAAACCGCGCTGCACATCGTGCCCCAGGGCATCATCACGGTCGTCGATTCCATCGCACGCGACGACGGCGGCGCGATCCGCCACCATTTCACGCTGGTGGAGATCCTGGCGGACGGTCCGGAGGGCGAGGCCGTCGCCGGCGACGATGCCGCAGCCGTGCGCTGGACCGACCTGGCGGAGATCGACGACCTGGTGGCGTGGTCGGAGACCCGCCGCGTCATCCGGCTGGCCGCCGCCCTGCGTCAGACCCAACACATACGGGCAGAGACCGCACCATGACCGATCGCAAGACCTATCGCATTGCCCTGATCCCCGGGGACGGCATCGGCCGCGAGGTCATTCCCGAAGGCGTACGCGTACTGGAGGCCGCCGCCAAGGCGTACGGTTTCGGGCTGGAGTGGATGGAGTACGACTGGTCCTGCGAGCGCTATCACAAGACCGGTCGCCTGATGCCCGAGGACGGCGTCGACCAGGTGAAGCGCAGCGACGCGATCCTCCTGGGCGCCGTCGGCTTCCCCGGCGTGCCCGACCACGTCTCGCTGTGGGGGCTGCTGATCCCGCTGCGGCGCGAGCTGAAGCAGTACGTCAACCTGCGCCCCGTGCGGCTGTTGAAAGGCATCACCTCGCCGCTGGCGGGCCGCGGTCCCGCGGACATCGACTTCGTCGTCGTGCGCGAGAACAACGAAGGCGAATATTCGGAAATTGGCGGCCGCATCTATGCCGGCACCGATGACGAAATGGTCATCCAGGAATCGGTGTTCACCCGGCGCGGCGTCGACCGCATCCTGAAATACGCGTTCGAGCTGGCGCAAGGCCGTCCGCGGCGGCATCTCACCTCCGCCACCAAGTCCAACGGCATCGTCCACACCATGCCGTTCTGGGACGAACGCTTCGCCGCCATGGCGCGCCGCTATCCGGACGTGGCGACGGCGCAATTCCACGTCGACATCCTGACCGCCCATTTCGTCCAGCATCCGGACTGGTTCGACGTCGTCGTCGGCTCCAACCTGTTCGGCGACATCCTGTCGGACCTGGGGCCGGCGGTGGCCGGGTCCATCGGCATCGCACCCGCCGCCAACATCAACCCGGAGCGCGAGTTCCCGTCGATGTTCGAGCCCGTGCATGGCAGCGCGCCCGACATTGCCGGCCAGGGCATCGCCAACCCCATCGCCACCATCTGGTGCGCCGCCCAGATGCTGGACCATCTGGGGCAGGCCGAAGCCGCCGCCGCGGTGATGCGCGCCATCGAGACGGTGCTGGTGGAACCGGCCTTGCGCACCCGCGACCTGGGCGGCACGGCCGACACCGTGGCGTGCGGGCGTGCCGTGGCCGATGCGGTGGCGTGAGGGCGGTTGGGCTCGGCACCGGTCCCGCCGGTGCGGGCACCGTCGATCCTGCCCCCTTCGGCTGCGTTCCGTGCTATACTGTCAATCGTAGTATCAGGTGGCCTTCGCCCGGCGACGGGGTGTTGGTAACGCCGTCGGGCTCCGGATTCTTTGGCGAAGGTCGCCAAACCGGAGGCGGTTGACATGACGGGCCTTGCTTTCTGGGGTTCCCACCATCGGCATGCCCATGCCGGTCACGGGCCGGAGCTGCATCGCGAAGACCAGTTCGCCGAATGGATTCATCCGGCCATCGGCGACGTCCTGATTCTGGCACTGCTTGTTCTGTTGCTGTTCGTCTGACCGGGCCGGCGCCGTCAGCCTTTGGAACGGATCAGCGGCCGCCCGAATTCGGCCGGCGGTAGCGGCGCGGTCGGTCCGCCCGGCATCAGCGGACGCGCGGGAAACCGTTCCAGGCTGATCAGCCGGTCGTACATCACCAGTGCCCCGGCCAGGGCCAGGTTCAGCGAGAACCGCGTCGGCACCTGCACGGTGTGGTCCGCGCGTGCCATCAGCTCCTCCGACAGGCCATAGCGCTCGGACCCCAGTACATAGGCCGCCTGGCGGGGATGGCGGAAGCTGGGCAGGGCCACGGCGTCGCCCGCAATCTCCACCGCCACCAGGCTGCATCCGGTCGGCAGCACCAGCGACGCCGCGTCCGGAAAGACATAGAAGGGCACCTGGCCCGCGGCACTGCTGGTGTCAGTGCTGTCGAGGGCATCCAGGTCGGCCACCGGCGCGATGACGAAGGCGAACGCCGCACCGAAGGCGTGCGCCGTGCGCAGGACCGCGCCGACATTGCGGGGCTTGCTGACCCCTTCCACCCCGATGGCGAAATAGCCTCTCATGGTGGCGGACCTTGCCCGCGGTGCCGGCCGGGTGCAAGGTCTGCCCGCATCGGCCCTTCATCGACCCATCATCGCCCCTCCATCGACCGGACCCGCCATGCCGCACGACCATGCCACCGACCACCGCCCCGACGGCGCGGCACACGGGGGCGCCGTCCCCATGGTGGAGGTGACGCGCGGCGACATCGTCGAAAGCTGCCATTGGGGCGCGGCGGTCATCGCCGACGCCCACGGCCGGGTCGCGGACGCGTGGGGCGACTTCGAACGGCCGGTCTACCCGCGGTCCGCCGTCAAGGCCATCCAAGCGCTGGCGATCGTCGAGACGGGGGCGGCCGCCGCCCTGGACATCACCGAGGCCGAACTGGCGCTGGCCTGCGCCTCGCATACGGGGGAGCCGGCGCACACCCGGGCGGTCGGCGCCTGGCTGGCGCGGATGGGATTGTCGGAGGCGGACCTCGAATGCGGCGCGCACCCGCCCTATGACGAGGACACGGCCGCAACCCTGATCCGCCGGGGCGAGGCCCCGGGTCCGGTGCACAACAACTGTTCCGGCAAGCACACCGGCATGCTGGCGACGGCCCTGCACCGGGGCGAGCCGACCAGGGGCTATGCGGAGCTGACGCACCCGGTGCAGCAGCGCATCCTCGGCATCCTGGAGATGATGACGGGCCAGGACCTGGGCCAGGCGCCGCGGGCGCGCGACGGCTGTTCGATCCCGACTTTCGCGGTGTCGCTGGGCGGGCTGGCCGTCGCCATGTCGCGCCTGGCCGACCCCGACGGCCTGCCGGACCGCCGTGCCGAAGCCGTGGCGCAGGTCCGCCGCGCCTGGGGCGGCCATCCGCACATGGTCGGCGGCCGCGGCCGGTTCGACACCGCGTTGATGACCGCGGTTGCCGGACGCGTGCTGACCAAGGGCGGGGCGGAAGGCGTGCACTGCGCCTGCCTGCCCGGGCTGGGCCTGGGCATCGCGCTGAAGGTGGAGGACGGAACGGCCCGCGCCGGGCCGGTCGCCATGGGCGCCTTGCTGCGCCATGTGGGCGCCCTGGGCGAGGATGAGGCCAAGGCGCTGGCCGGGCATCTGCGCCCGCCGCTGGTCAACCGCCGCGGCTTCGCGGTGGGCGAGGTGCGGCCGGCGGCCGGGTTCCCGTCGTGAGCGGCGATCCGGTCGCCACCCAGTACGAGGCCTATCCCTACCCGGCCCGCAATCCGCGCGACGAACGCC
This sequence comes from Rhodospirillaceae bacterium, assembly GCA_020638595.1. Taxonomy (GTDB): domain Bacteria; phylum Pseudomonadota; class Alphaproteobacteria; order DSM-16000; family Inquilinaceae; genus JACKIG01. The sequence continues at coordinate 22,402 of JACKIG010000019.1, forward strand.
GCCGGCTGGTCGAAGGCTCGCCCAGCCATCTCGACGAGGTCGCGCATTATGTCTTCGCGGGACGGCTGCCGCAGGGCCGGCCGTTGCGGGCGCTGGTCGCCGGCGGGGGGACCGGCGATGGCCTGATCATGCTGGCCCAGCATGCCGCCGACCGCGGCGTGGCGGCGGAGATCGTCTACCTGGACCTGTCGCAGGCGTCGCGTGCCATTGCCGAGGCACGGGCGCGGGAGCGCGGGCTGACATCCATCCGCTTCCTCCAGGGCTCGATCCTCGATATCGCGACCCTGGCGCCGGGACCGTTCGACTACATCGATTGCTGCGGCGTGCTGCACCACCTGCCCGACCCGCTGGCCGGATTGCGGGCCTTGGCCGGGGTCATGGGCCCCGCCGGCGGCATGGGGCTGATGCTGTACGCGCCCTACGGCCGCGAAGGGGTCTATCCGCTGCAATCGGCCCTGCGCCGCCTCGCCGGCGGGCAGGCACCGCGCGAGCGGCTGGCGCTGGCGCGACACCTGCTGGATGGCCTGCCGCCGACCAACGGCTTCCTGCGCAACCCCTGGCTGGGCGACCACAGGGCCAGCGACGCCGGCCTCTATGACCTGCTGCTGCACGACCGCGACCGGCCCTACACGGTGGGCGAGATGGCGGCCCTGGTCGACGCGGCCGGGCTGGAGATCGCCAGCTTCATCCAGCCGGTGCGCTACCGCCCGGACACCTATGTGAAGCAGCCGCGCCTGCTGGCGCAGATCCGCACGCTGCCGGCGCTGGAACAGGCGGCCCTGGCGGAGGAACTGGTCGGCAACATAAAGGTCCACGTGGCTTATGTCGTTGCCAAGGGCCGGGCCGCCGCGGCCGTGGCCGATCCGGGTGCCCCGGGGCTGTGTCCGGTGCTGGCGGAATCGGGCATGCCGGAATGGGCACGCGCCGTACGTCCCGGCAGCGCGCTGACGCTGGATATGGACGGCGTGCCCCTGCGCCTGACGCTGCCGCGCCTGACGGGGGCGATCCTGTCACATGTCGATGGGAAAACGCCGATCCCGGACCTCTATCGCGCCGTCGTTGCGGCGGGTGCCCGGGATGTCAGCTTCGAAGCCTTCCAGGGGCAGTTCGCGCAGCTTTATGCGGCCTTGAACGGCGTGGGGAAACTGTATCTCCGCCACCCGTGAAGGCCGCATCGCTGCGGGGCATCGCCGGGTCAGGCCCGCCAGAACGGCTTGTCGATTTCATGCTCCAGGCTGTCGCGGTCAATGCCGATATCCTGAAGCATGTGGTCGTCGAGCTCGGCCAGCTGCCGCCGGGCGCGTGCCCGTTCCTGCCACACATGAAGGGTCTGCACCATCTCGTGGACGGCATGGCCCACGCCATGGCCCAGGTGGGACAGCCCCTGAGTGTGACCGTGAGTCAGTGTCGTACGCATAGTCCTTAACCTTATGAAACATAGTTACCGGCTTACCCCACCGGCCGGGTGATGATCCCTAAGTGGCTTGAAAAACAAACCCTTTCAAAGGATGTTTTTTCATGACTACATGAGAATGATTCATGTATTGTCGAAGTGTTAACCCTCGATCCATCGTCCAGGCCGGCCCGGCATGACCGTTCTGCCCTCCCTGAATGCGCTGCGCATGTTCGAAGCAGCCGGCCGACATCTCTCGTTCACGCGGGCGGCGCATGAGCTGAACGTCACCCAGGCGGCCGTCAGCCACGGCATCAAGAGCCTGGAGGCGCAGCTGGGTGTGCGCCTGTTCCGCCGCGGGGCGCGCGGCCTGTTCCTGACCGATGCCGGCCAGGCCTACCTGCCGGAGGTGCGGGAAGCCTTCCGCCGCCTGGCGATCGCCACCGACCGGCTGGTGGCGCACGAAGCCGGCGGCGTGCTGAAGGTCAGCGTCCTGCCGTCCTTCGCCGCCCGCTGGCTGGTGCCGCGCCTGCGCCATTTCCGCGAGCGCCATCCGGAAATCGACGTCCTGGTTTCCGCCAACGACGCACCGATCAACTTCGACCGCGAGGATGTGGATGTGGCGATCCGCTACGGCACCGGGGACTATCCGGGCCTGCGCGTCGAAGCGTTCATGGAGGAGGAGGTTTTTCCCGTGCTCAGCCCGGCGCTGCGCGACAGCCCGCCGGGGCTGAACGAACCGGCGGACCTGCTGCACTACACGCTGCTGCACGACGACCTGAAAGTGACCTGGGCGCACTGGCTGGCGGCCGCCGGCGTGCCCCATGCCGACTCGCACCGGGGACCGGCCTTCACCGACAGCAGCATGCTGCTGCAGGCCGCCGTCGACGGCCAAGGCGTCGCCCTGGGCCGCAGTGCCCTGGCCCAGGACGACCTGCTGGCCGGCCGGCTGGTGCGGCCCTTCGCCTTGAGCCTGCCGGTGGAATACGCCTATTTCATCGTCTACCCGGAACACACGGCCAACCGCCTGAAGATCCGTGCCTTTCGGGACTGGCTGTTCGACGAATCCGGGGCAGAACGCGCCAAGGACGCCGCGGGCCAGGCCGGCGACGGCAACGGCGCCGGATGATCGGATTGGCCGGATGATCGGATTGGGATGACCATTGCGGTTCCCATTGCTCGAGAACCGGGAACCGATATACTGGCCAAGCCCTATGCTGCACCGCAACGGAGCACGCGCATGGCCGCGAACTATCATGTCGTCGGCATCGGCAACGCCATCGTCGACGTGCTGGCCCAGGCGGATGACGCCTTCATCGCCGAAAACGGCCTCAATCGCGGCACGATGACGCTGATCGACGCCGCCCAGGCCGAACGCCTCTACGCCAAGATGGGGCCGGGGCTGGAGGTGTCGGGCGGATCTGCCGCCAACACCATGGCCGGCATTGCCTCGCTGGGCGGCAACGGCGCCTATATCGGCAAGGTCTGCGACGACCAGCTGGGCGCCGTCTTCCGCCACGACATCCGCGCCGCCGGCGTCACCTTCGAATCCCAGCCCGTTCGCGGGCCGGACGCACCGCCGACGGCGCGCTGCCTGATCCTGGTGACACCGGATGCCCAGCGCACGATGAACACCTTCCTGGGCGCGTGTGTGGAGCTGGGGCCGGAAGACATCGACCCCGCCATGATCGCGCGGGCGCAGGTGACGTACCTGGAAGGCTATCTGTGGGACCGGCCGAAGGCGAAGGAGGCGTTCGTCAAGGCCGCGACCCTGGCGCATGCCGCCGGGCGCCGCGTGTCGCTGTCGCTGTCGGACCCCTTCTGCGTCGAGCGTCACCGCGACAGTTTCCGCGAACTGGTTGCCAACCATGTGGACATCCTGTTCGCCAACGACGAAGAGGTCCGCTCGCTGTTCCAGGCGGCGACGCTGGACGAGGCGATCCACGCCCTGCACGGCGACTGCGAACTGGTCGCCATCACGCGCAGCGGCGACGGTTCGGTCGTGCTGGACGGGATGACCACCTACGAGGTGCCGGCCGACCCGGTGGAGCGGGTGGTCGACACCACGGGTGCCGGCGACCTCTACGCCGCCGGTTTCCTGTGGGGCTTCACCCAGGGGCGCCATCCGGCGGAATGCGGGCGCATCGGCAGCATCGCCGCGGCCGAGGTCGTCGGCCATTACGGCGCCCGGCCCGAACGCAGCCTGGCCGACCTGGTGGCCGAGACGCTGGGACGCTCGGAAGGCTACTGAGCGGGCCGGCCCCCGCCGCTGCGGCTATCCGGCCAGCCGCTGTTCCACCAGCGTGCCGCGGCGCTCGAACGCGGAGGCGATCCAGCGGCCGCTGTCCTCGTACCAGACCGATCCGGTTTCCTTGGCGGTCAGGTCATAGCGCATGGCCTGGATCGGCCGGCCGCCGGCGCGGATGGTCTCGCGCGCCGACCCGTGGATGGTCTGCGGGGTCAGCTCGCCGTCCTGCGGGTCGAACAGCATCGTCCGGGTCAGGATCTCGCGGTTCCAGTAGCTGGCTGCCATCACGTCGGCGGGCGCCATATAGGTGCCCTCCGGCCCGACGATGCGGAAGCCGTCCGCGGTCGCCGTGCCGTCCACGTGATGCGGCTTGCCGTCGTCGTCGGTGTCGCTGACGAACGCGGCCAGCCGGCCGTCGCGCCACGTCTCCAGCGCCTGGTGGGCATAGCGCCAGACGGTGACGAAGGCGATGTCGACCGTAATCGCCACGCTGGTGCGCACGCGCAGTTCCGCGCCTGCCGGCTCGAAGGTATAGGCCAGCGCGCCCACATCCCGGCCATCGGCGGTGACGCGATAGTTGAGGCCCCCGCCCGGCTGCCAGACATACTGCGCGCGCGCCTTCGGCATGGCCGCAAGCGCCGCCAGAGCCGTGCCGCCGGCCAGCAGGCCGCGCCGGCGCAGGACGAAGCCGCCGGTCATCCCGCACCCTCCGCCCGGTGCGCCTCGCACATGGCCGCCAGCGTGGGGAAGCGGAAGTCCACCGGGATCGCTTCCTGCGGCACGCGCGCGGCGCCGCCGTCGCGTTCGCTGCTGCCGCGATCGATCCAGCAGGTGGCCAGACCATGGCGGCGGGCCTGCTGGTGGTCGTGGAACAGGCTCTGCGCCGTATGCAGGATGCGCTCGCGGCCCAGGCCCAGGTCATCGGCGACATGGGCGATCAGGTAGTCGAAATTCCGGGGGTCGGGCTTGTACGTCCCGATGTCCTGCGCGGTGTAGACGGCATCGAAGTCCACCCCCAGCCGCGCATTGCTGTGGCTGAAGGATTGCCGGTCGACGTTGGACAGGATCACCAGCTTGTAGTGGCGCTTCAGATAGGCCAGCGCGTCGGGCGAATCGGCAAAGGGCGGCCAGTCCCGCACCGACGCCCCGAAGGCGCGGGCATCGTCCGGGTCCGCCGGCAGGCCCCAGTCCGCCGCGATGCGGGCGTGGACCGCCGCCAGCAGCTCGGGATAGAGCATCCCGGGCGTTTCGGCCTGCTGGGCGGATTCGTGGCGTCCGAAGGCGTCCATCGCGCGGGCGCGGTCATACGGCCGGCCGTGGCGGGCAAGCCACGGTGTCAGCGCCCGTTCGATCCCCGTTTCCCAGTCGATCAGCGTGCCGTAGCAGTCGAAGGTCAGGACCGCGTAGTCCTTCAGGGCCATGGTGGTTCTCCCCTGCGCCGTCGCGTCTTCAAGAACTGGTGCGCCCGATGGGCGAAATCATGGCGGTGCGTCCGCCCGGCACAGCGGGCGCGGCCGGCTGTGCGACAGCAGCAGGTAGAGACCGCTTCCCACCACCGGCACCGTCCCGGCCAGCAGCACCATGTCGGGCCTGTCGCCGAACAGCAGGGCGCCGAAGACCATCGCCCAGACCATCTGCGTATACTGGAACGGCACCACCAGCGCCGCGACCGCCTCGCGCAGCCCGCGCACCAGGCAGAGATGGGCCGCCGCGTTGACCAGGCCCGCCAGCGCGAACAGCGCCATGTCGCCCGCCGCGGGAACGCGCAGGCCGCCGGGAACGGCAAGCGGGATCGTCACCAGGGACGTGACCGCCAGCACGCCGACCACGGGCGCCAGTTCCGATTCGTCCGGCGGAATCCGCCGCATGACCACGGTACCCGCGGCGAACATGACGGCGGACGCCAGGGCCGCCAGGTGCCCGTCCTCGACGGCGGCGAAGCCCGGACGCAGCATCACCACCACGCCAGCGAACCCGACCAGGACGGCCAGCCAGCCGCCGCGGTCCACCCGTTCGCCCAGAAGCGGCGCCGACAGGGCCGTGACCAGCACCGGTACCGTGAAGACGATGGCATAGCCATCGGCCAGCGGCATGCGGCTGATCGCCCAGATGAAGGTGATCACCGCACCGGCCAGCAGCAGGCTGCGCATGGCGACAAGGCCGGGGTAGCGGGGGACGGCGTCACCCAGGCGGCCTGACCGGGCGGCCGCACCCAGCACCACGACCAGGGCGATCAGGAACACCGTGGCGATGCCCTGGAAGACCGAATAGCCGCCGCTGAGCCATTTGAAGGTGGCATCGCCGCAGGCGAACAGGGCGAAGGCGGAAAAGCCGTACAGCATGCCCGCCAGCGGCCGCGCCGACGGCCGGCCCTGCTGCCGGCTCACCACTGCACCGGAATTGCGGTCTGTCTGGCGCTGTCGTCAACTAAGGGGATATTAGTTAAGTCTGGCGCACAAACGTCCGGAAACGATGGTGCATATTTCCATCTATTGCAGGTATTTCGCATGGCCAAATTCCAGTAGAATGCCAATTCTCGTTGGAGTTGCGGTACGGTTCATTCAGGCTAAAGTATTTTCCGGCACAATGATGCCGACGGGTTGCCCAGGGCACCGCCGGCCACGGTATACACATGCGCTCGGGTCGAGCCCGTGCCAAGGGGCGAACGATCAGCATCGAGGCCACCGACCGAATGAAGGCGACGCTCTCCGTCAAGGCCGTATTGCTGGCCGGCATGATCGTGGTCCCGCTCGTATTCACGGCGATTCTGCTAGGGCTGTTCTGGAACTTCGCGGATTCCGCTTCGCAGTCCCAGACACGCATCTTGATGGCACAGCTGGTCAACGAGATCGCCGACCGCGTCGAGATCTTCTTCGATCGCGCCGAACGGGCCGCCCTGCTGACCCACCATCTGGCCGAATCCGGCCTGCTGGAGACGTATCGCCACGAGAATGTGGAGCGGTTCTTCTTCGAGCAGCTGCGGCTCAATCCGGAGATCACGGGACTGTTCTTCGGTACGCTGGACGGCGAGTTCGTGTTCGTCACCCGCGAGGCCCCCGGCGTTCCCGCCGGCGGATATTTCTCGCGCTCGATCATCCTGTTCGGCAACCAGCGCATCGGCAACGCCACCATCCGCGACAGCGACTTCGTGCCGCTCGGCCAGCCGCCGCTGCCGGAAGACGAGATGTTCGACCCGCGCATGCGGCCGTGGTTCGAGCAGGCGCTGCGGACCGACGACGTCGTCTGGACCGAGCCCTACGTCTTCTACACCTCGCACCGGCCGGGCCTCAGCACCTCCGTCGTCGCGCACCGTGCCGACGGCGAGGTCATCGGCGTCGTCGGCGCCGATATCGGGCTGACGGGCGTGGCGGAGTTCCTGGAAAGGCTGCAGTCGCGGTTTGCCGGGAATATCGCGCTGATGACCTCCGGGCTCGACCTGATCGCCGCGCCCGGGTTCGTGGATACGGGAGCAATGGACACCGACTCGCTGCCGGCCTTGGTGTCGGCCGGTCCGCCGTCCCTGCAGGCCGCCGCCGGCCTGTTGAGCGCAGCGGAGGAGGGGCAACCCGGTGTCCACCACCATGAGATCCAGTCCGACGGGCACATCCAGCTGACGGCGATCCGCGCCATCAGTGGTTCGGTCACGCCATGGATCATCGGCGTCACGGTCCCCAAGAGCGAGGTGGTCGGCTGGTTCCGGCAGGTCGGATGGGCGACCACGGTGGCGGCGCTGGGCCTGGCGGCGGCCTCGTGTGCGGCGGGGCTGCTGTTCTGGCAGGCGCTCAACCGCCGCCTGGTGGGCCTGCGGGCGCGGGCGCGGGCGGTGGCGCAGGGCAACTATGCCGAGGCGGATGTGCCGGTCAGCCGCCTGGCGGAACTGCGCGAGACCGAGGATGCCATGGTTGCGATGGCGGTCGCGATCGCCAAGCGCGAGGGGGAGAACCGGCGCCTGTTGCAGGATGTGCGACGCCTGGCGGAAGCCGTCCACCAGGTGAACGAAGCGATCCTGCTGTCGGATGCCGACGGCACCATCCTGTACGTCAACCCGGCGCTGGAGGCGTTGTCGGGGTATGCTTCTGCCGAGCTGATCGGCCAGGTGCCCTTGATTCTGCTGGGCACCCCGGGCAACCGCCCGGCTTACGAGACCTCGACGAAGATGGTGCAGTCCGGCCAGCAGTGGCGCGGCGAGATGGAGCTGCGCCACCGCAGCGGCGATGTCCTGCCCATCTACCTGATCGCGTCGCCCGTGAAGTCCAGCCGCGGCATTACCGTGAACTGCACCGCCATCATCCACGACCTGCGCGAACAGCGGCGGACCGAGGCGGCGCTGCGGATCGCCCGGGACCAGGCAATCCAGACCAGCCAGGCCAAGACCACCTTCCTGGCCAGCATCAGCCATGAGCTGCGCACGCCGCTGAACGGTATCATCGGCCTCAGCGAAATGATGGCGGCGGAGCTGTTCGGCGCGATCGGCCACCCCCGCTACCGCGAATACATCCAGGATATCCGGGACGCCGCCGGCAACCTGCAGGACATCATCGGCAACATCCTCGAACTGACGTCGCTGGATTCCGGGAAGGTGGCGCTGGTCGCGGAGCGCACGCCGATCGGCCCGCTGCTGGATGAAGTGCGGCGGATGAACCTTCCCTATGCCGAACGCCGCGCCATCGCCATCGATGTCCGCTACACGCCGGGGGTCGAGGCGCATGTCGACCGCCCCAAGCTGCGCCAGATGCTGACGAACCTTGTCACCAACGCGATCAAGTACTCGCCGGAAGGCTCCACCGTTCACCTGATGGCGGACCTGGACGACCAGGGCCGGCTGTGCCTGACCGTCACGGATGCGGGGCCGGGCATGGATCCGAACGAGGTCGCAACCGCGCTGAGGCCGTTCGAGCGCGTGCACACCGATGCGCAGATCGCCACCGATTCCGGCTTGGGCCTGGGGCTGCCCATGGCCCAGGCCATCGCCGACCTGCACGGTGCTACGTTCGAGGTACGGTCCAGGCCGGGTGCCGGCACCGTCATCGCCATCGTGTTTCCCAGCGCGGCCAACCCCATGCTGGCCATCCCCACCGGAGGCTGACCGCGGCCGAACGGCCGGCAACGGCAGACGCTGCGATAATTTCGAGCGCTTATTATCAAGACTGCAATCATCGCGAGCCGATTCGAGTAAATGTCTTATTAAACCATTGTCAATACCGTGCCAGCCCAGCCGGACCGCGGTCTGCCGCCGTCGCCACTACCGGACGAGCAATGAACATGCCTGCTGTCACCATCAAGCTACGCCTCATCGCGGTCGCCAGTCTCTCGGTACTGGTCCTGGCCATCATCAGCGCGATCGTCGTCGACGCCTTCGACGACATCCGCCGTGCCGCCAGGGCCAATGAACAGCACGTCGAAGAACTCGTGCTGCTGGAGCAGGCGAAGGCAACGACGGGTGCCATGCTGCTGACGGCGATGGATACGATCGTCGACCGGGCGGCGGGCGACATCCCGGATGAACGCGTGCGGACGATCGACGATGGCGACGCGTTCCTGCGCGAGACCCTGCCCCTGCTGCGCGACATCGTCGCCACGCCGCAGGATCGCCAACTGCTGAGCAACGTCGAGCGCACCTATGAGCGCTTTGCGACCACCATCCAGGACGACCTGTTCGCCGCCGTGCGCAGCGGTGCGGCCGACAGCGAGTTCGACCGCCTGGACGACGAGATCGACGCCCTGGGGGAAGAGATCGTCACCGGTGTGTCGGCCATCTTCGCCTCCGTCTCCGCTCAGGTCGAAGCGGCGGCGGACCAAGTCCACGGAACGATCGACGACAGCCTGCGCAACTTCCTGATGACGACGATCGCCGGGGGCCTGATCGTCCTTGTCCTGCTGATGTCGACCTCGGTGATGGTCGCGCGCAAGATCGGCCGGCTGCGGTCAGGCATGCAGGCATTGGCCGCCGGCGATACCTCCGCTGTCATCCCCTATGCCGGGACGCGCGACGAGATCGGATCCATGGCCGATACCGTCGAGGTGTTCAAGGCCAACATCGTGAAGATCGACCAGATGCGCCACGAACAGGAAGCCATGCGGGCGCGGGCGGATGCCGAACGGAAGGAGGACCACAGGAAGCTGGCCGACGAACTCGAGCGCACGATCGACGGGCTGGTTGCCCATATTGCCGGTGCCGCCGGCAAGACCGAGGCTGCCGCCAAGTCCATGGGCAAGGCCTCGGCCGAGACCACCGACAGGGTCAGTGCCGCCATGGCAGGATCCCAGGAAGCCAGCGGCAATGTCCAGACCGTCGCCGCGGCGACGGAGGAACTGACCGCCTCGATCAGCGAGATCAACCATCAGGTCGAAAAGTCCACGGGCATCACCCGCATCGCCGTGGACGAAGCCAACGAGGCCGACGAGCGTGTGCGCGGCCTGACTCAGGTGGCCGACAAGATCGGCAATGTCGTCCAGCTGATCTCCGCCATTGCCGAACAGACGAACCTGCTGGCGCTGAACGCCACCATCGAGGCGGCGCGCGCCGGCGAAGCGGGCAAGGGCTTCGCCGTGGTGGCGTCCGAGGTCAAGACCCTGGCCAACCAGACGGCCAAGGCGACCGAGGAGATCGCAGCCCAGGTGCATGCCATGCAGACCGCGACCGGCCAGACCGCCGACAAGATCCGCCATGTCGGGGAGACCGTCCGCCAGGTTGCCGAGATCGCCACCACCATCGCTGCCGCCGTGGAGGAGCAGGGTGCCGCCACGGCGGAAATCGCCCGCAATGTCGAACAGGCCGCACACGGGTCGCAAAGCGTCTCGCACAACATCGCCGGCGTTTCCGCCGCAGCACAGATGTCGAACGAGACGGCCACGCACGTCCTGACCGTCGCGGAAGACCTGACGCAGGGGGCCGCAAAGCTGCGATCGTCGGTGAAGGCGTTCCTCGACAGGATCCGGGCCGGCTGACCCGGCCATCGCGCCCTATCGGTCCGGCCGCCAACCGTCCGGCGCCAGCTCGAACCCTCCGAAGCGGAACGCCGGGCTGACGGTGCAGCCCACCAGCGTCCACGCCCCGAGGCTTTCCGCGCTCTGCCAGGCCCCGGGCGGGACGATGGCCTGGGGCCGCTGCCCGGCGGTGATCTCCGGCCCCAGCGTCATGGTCGCGGCCGGACGGTCCGCGGGCGAGACGGCGAGGGCCAGCGGGGCGCCGGCATACCAGTGCCAGATCTCCGCCGCGTCGACCCGGTGCCAGCGCGACACCTCACCCGCTTGCAGCAGGTAGTAGATCGCGGTGCCCGCGCCGCGGGAGCCGTCGGCCGGCCGATCGCGCCACGTCTCGGCGAAATGCCCGCCCTCCGGATGCGCCCGCAGGCCCAGGGCGTCGATGATCTCCGCCGCCGTCACGGGGCCCAAGCGCCGCCGCTCAGAATCGGTCCTTGCGGCCGCGGATCTCCGCGAACACGGCCACGGGCTCGCGACCGGCCATGCCGATGGCCGCCTGGGTCGCCGGATCGTCGGCCCGCAGGAAGGGATTGGTCGCCTTCTCGAGGCCGAGGACGGCCGGGATCGTCGGCTGACCCTTGCGCCGCTGGGTCGCGATCGCCGCGGCCCGATCCTTCAGGGCGGTGTTGTCCGGTTCGATGGTCACGGCGAAGCGGGCGTTGCTCTCGGTGTATTCGTGCCCGCAATAGATCATGGCGCTGTCGGGCAGTGCCCGCAGCTTGCCCAGGCTGGCCCACATCTGCTGCGGCGTGCCCTCGAACAGGCGGCCGCAGCCCAGCGCGAACAGCGTGTCGCCGCAGAACAGGGCATCGCTGCCGGCAAACCAGAAGGCGATATGGCCGCTGGTATGCCCGGGCACCTCGAACACCACGCCGTCCTGATCGCCGATGGTGACGTGGTCGCCTTCGCGGACCGTGCGGTCCAGCGTGCCGATGCGGTGGGCATCGGCGGCCGGTCCGATGACGGTGGCGCCATAGCGGTCCTTCAGCTCGGCATTGCCGCCGATGTGGTCGCCGTGGTGATGGGTGTTGAGAATGAGGTCGAGCGTCCAGCCGCGCCCCTCCAGCGCGGCAATGACAGGCTGGGCTTCGGCCGGGTCGACGATGGCGGTCGTCCCGCTGGCGGGCTCGCGCACCAGGTAGATGTAGTTGTCGGTCAGGGCCGGGATCAGCTCGATCTGCAACGCGGACATGGGGTCGTCGTCTCCTTTCGGCTCGGCGGGCCACGATGCCAAGCCGGCGGCGGCTTCACAAGCCCGGTGGGAGCGCCTAAGTCTGTCATGGGGCACCTTGTCCCACACCCGATCGGGGGGTGAGGGCCGATGCATCAGGATGTCGTCGATCTTCGCGCTTTCTACGAAAGCGGCCTGGGGCTGGTGGCACAGCGGATGATCCGGCGCCAGCTGCGCCGCTTGTGGCCCGACGTGCACGGGCAATCGGTTCTCGGCTTCGGCTACGCCACCCCCTTCCTGAAACCCTTCGTGCCGGAGGCCGAGCGCGTCTTTGCGGTGATGCCGGCCCGCCAGGGTGTGATGCCCTGGCCGGCGGGGGAGCCAAGCCGCGTGGCCCTGGCCGAGGATACGGCCCTGCCTTTTCCGGACATGTCGATCGACCGGGTGCTGCTGGTCCACGGGCTTGAGCATGCCGAAGACCGCAGCGGCCTGATGCGCGAGATCTGGCGCGTGCTGTCGGGCAGCGGCCGGCTGATGGTGGTGGTGCCCAATCGCCGCGGCATCTGGGCCCGCTTCGATCGCACCCCTTTCGGCCACGGGCAGCCCTACAGCGGCTCGCAGCTGTCGCGCATGCTGCGCACCGACCTGTTCGTGCCCGCGCGCGAGGCCCGCGCCCTGTTCATTCCGCCCTTCCGCGCCCGCTTCCTGCTGGCGGCCGCGACGGCGTGGGAGGAGCTGGGCCAGCACTGGTTCTCCGGCTTCGCCGGCGTGGTGATGATCGAAGCGTCGAAGCAGATCTACCAGCTGTCCGCAACGCGCGCGCAGGCACGACAGCGCCGGCGGGTGCTGGTGCCCATGCCCGGTACCATGGCGCCGGCGCGCCATGCCGCCTTGCGCGACCGCCCGCGGGACTGCGGCTAGCCCTGTCCTAGCGGCGGCGCAAGAGGAAGATGGCGGTTTCCGCCAGCAGGTTGGCGCGGTGGCCCGGCGGCATTTCCTGGATTTGGCCGCTGCGGCGCAGCGCCAGGCTGCGGTCGATCTCCACCCCCATCTCGCCGCAGAGGATCGCGAAATCGCGGATCGTGCACAGGTGGATATTGGGCGTGTCGTACCATTGCAGTGGCAGGCCGCTGGTCACGGGCATCCGGCCCGTGCGCAACAGCGCCAAGCGCACACGCCAATAGCCGAAATTGGGGAAGCTGACGATGGCCTGCCGGCCGATGCGCACCAGGTGTTCCAGCACCACCCGGGGGGCCCGGACGGTCTGCAAGGTCTGGCTCAGGATGACGCAATCGAAAGCGCCGGACGGGAAATCGGCCAGGTCGGTATCGGCGTCGCCCTGGGTGACGGACAGGCCGCGGCTGATGCACATCCGCACGCCTTCGTGGCTGATCTCCAGCCCGCGGCCGTCGACGCGCTTGGCCCGCCAGAGATAGTGCAACAGCGCCCCGTCGCCGCAGCCGACATCCAGCACGCGGCTGCCCGACGCCACCATATCGGCGATCGGCCGCAGATCGGTGCGGATCTCCCGCCCGTGGGCGTCCGGCAGGTCCGGCAGGGGAACCCTCGGTTCGAAATGGTTCATCCCACCGCCTTCAGGCCGCGATGCTCAGCCAGGCCTTCCAGGAAGCCGGACAGCACGGCATGGAACTGCGGCTCATCCAACAGGAAGGAGTCGTGGCCCTTGTCGCTCTCGATCTCCACCGAGCTGACATTGGCCGCCACGGCGTTCAGCGCGTGGACGATCTTGCGGCTCTCGCGGGTCGGGAACAGCCAGTCGCTGGAAAACGAGATCAGGCAGAAGCGCACCGGCGTGGCGCGCCCGTCGACGCGGAAGCAGTCCTGCAAGCGCCCGCCATGGCGGGCCGGCAGGTCGAAATAGTCCATCGCCCGCGTGATGTAGAGGTAGGAGTTGGCGTCGAAGCGGTCGACGAAGGTGAAGCCCTGGTGGCGCAGATAGCTTTCCACCTGGAAATCCGCATCGAAGCCGAACCCCAGTGCCTTGCGGTCCTGCAGGTTGCGCCCGAACTTGCGGTGCAGCGCCGTCTCCGACAGGTAGGTGATGTGGGCGGCCATGCGGGCAACCGACAGGCCGCCGGTCGGACGCTTGTCGTGCAGCAAATAGTCGCCCTGATGCCAGTCGGGGTCGGCCATGATCGCCTGGCGGCCGACCTCGTGGAAGGCGATGTTCTGGGCCGAATGGCGGGCCGCGCCGGCGATGGGGATGGCACCGTACACGCATTCGGGATAGTCGACCGCCCATTGCAGCGCCTGCATCGCGCCCATGGACCCGCCGATGACGCAGAACAGCCGTTCGATCCCCAGATGGTCGATCAGCAGCTTCTGCAGGCGAACCATGTCGCCGATGGTGATGACCGGGAACCCCATGCCGTAGGGCTTGCCGGTGGCGGGATCGACCTCCTTCGGGCCGGTGGTCCCCATGCAGCCGCCCAGCACGTTGGAGCAGATGACGAAATAGCGATCGGTGTCGATGGCCAAGCCAGGGCCGACCGCCAGTTCCCACCACCCCGGCTTGGCGGTCACCGGATGGCGGCCGACGACGTAGTGATCGCCGGTCAGCGCATGGCACACCAGGATGGCGTTGGACGCATCGGCATTCAGCGTGCCGCAGGTCGTATAGGCAACCGAGACCGGGCCGATGCTGGCCCCGGAATCCAGCGGCATGGGCTTGTCGGCGGCCAGGGTGACGACAGTGCCCGATGCCGGCGGCGATGCCGCCGGTCCCGTTTCCCGAATGTGCAGTGAAGCTGGCTGCACCTGCGTCCCCCGATCCACCGAACCAAACAAAGGGATAGGTGACTAAGACCGGCCCGGAGCCCTTGTCAACGATCGCAATGGCCGCAACCATGCCGATGGGCGGCAGGATCGCGTCCGCAAGCCGCCCGTCGCCCAAAGTGATCACGCTGGTGTGACGCTCATTCGGCACACTTCACCCCCCGCGCCGCAGTCGCGATGCGACCGGCTGCGGACTTTCATCGGTCCACAAGGCAGGAGGGCGGCCGACCGACGTTTGCTTGAGCGGACACCACAGGGAGTTCCGCAAGAGTGGACGGCAATTCCCCATCCAGAATTGACACCGCGGCGCCATTCCGAACACTTAACCATAGCTTGAGAGATCGTGTGTCAAATCGCAGTCAGCATGTCCATTGATCGCCACCAACGACTGGCCCGCGCTGCCGGTGCCGGCGTCCCGCGATACGATCGCCGGCCGCGGTGGATGTCGCTGCGTGCCCAAGGGCGACTCCATTGGCCGCATCGGCGGCCGACCGCACACCGCCGGTAAAGGCGCAAGACGGCAATGCTTCGTCCGCCACACGATCCCTTGGGGCGACAGGCCCAGGCGCGGCACACCGCCACCCGCGATACCGCCATCATCGTTCTCGCAGCCCTGGCCGCCCTCGTCGCCGGCACCCTCAGCGGCGTCGACGCGGCGTGGCCCGGCCGGATAGACGCACGTGTGTTGGCCGCGGCCGTAGCGCTGGCCCTGTCAATCTCGATGATCGGACTGGCGTGGGTGGCCTACGACCGTGGGCGTCGGCTGCGCGCGGAGACGACAGCGTGCCGGAAGGCCGAGGCTTCGGCTCTCGGCGAGACCACCAGGGCAAAAATGCTCGCAGTGCGCCTCAACGCCGGAGAAGAGACGCTCAAGACCGTTCTCAATTCGGTGACCGAGTGCGTCGTCGCCGTCGACGCGGCCGGGCGGTGTCGCCGCTGCAACGCCATCGCATTGAAGGTCTTCGACGTCGCTTCGCAGGACGAACTGGTCGGCCGGGATCTGGACGATGTCCTGCGCCTGCGCTTTGCCGGGCGGCTTGGTGCCGCGGGATGGGTCTTCCCGTTGCGCGAAAGCCTGCGCACCGGGGAGGCCATGCGCGCGCCCAACCTGCGGCTGGCCGTCAGCGATCGGGTGTCGGTCGAATTCGAGGCCTGGATCCATCCCATCGTGACCGAGGGCGCGGTGGTCGGCGGCATCGTCATCTTCTGGGAAGTGACTTCGCGCAAGCGGGCCGAACGGCGCCTGATCGAAAGCGAGCACCGGCTTCAGGTTTTCTTCCGGGAAGCCCGCACCGGATTTGCCGAGCTGACGCTGGACGGCCGCTGGATCGCCGTGAACCCTGCCCTGTGCGAGATGCTGGGCTACAGCACCAAGGAGCTGATGGCGCTCAATCACGATGCCATCACGCATCCCGACGATCTCGACCACGATGCCGGCTGGATGAGCCGCGCCCTGCGCGGCGAGGTCACGTCGTTCCAGCGCGAAAAGCGTTGCCTGCACAAGAACGGACATGTGGTTTGGGCGCTGGTGTCTGCCTCGGTCGTCCCCGATGACGGCGGCCGGCCGCAGTACATGATCGCCCAGTTCCAGGACATCTCGGAACTGAAGTCGGCCGAAGCCCGGCTGGAGCACGAGCGGGGGTTCGTCTCCACGGTGCTCAGTACCACCAGCGCCCCGATCGTCGTCTTGGACACCGAAGGACGGATCGTACGCTTCAATCGCGGCTGCGAAGCCATCACGGGATACGAGAGCCAGGACATCGTCGGTACGTTCCTTTGGGACAGGCTGGTGCCGGACGAAGACATCGGCGAGAGCAAGGCCATGCTGGAGGCACTGCTTTCGGGTCACGGCGAACCCACCAGCGAGGGCCGCTGGATCACCCGGCACGGCCGGGTGCGTGAGATCCTGTGGAGCAGCAGCCTCCTCAGATCCAATGACGGCCGTCCCGAACACGTCATCTACGCCGGGCTGGATGTGACCCAGCGCAATGAAGCCATCCGCGAGCGCGACCGCACCTACCGGATCCTGTCGAATGCCATCGACAGCATCGGTGAAGCCGTGGCCGTCTGGGACGGCGACGACAGGCTGGTCCTGTGCAACAGCTCGTTCCGCGATATGCTGCCGGAACTGGCCGATCGTCTCACCCCCGGTCTCACCTACCGCGAGGCGCTGGAGGCTTTTACGACCCGGTTCGGCAAGAACGACGGCCCGGCGCGCAGGGCGCTGCTCGAGGTGCGGCCGAAGGTGCGCCGGCAAGGCGGATCGATCGACAACCATCTCGGCGACCGCTGGTTCCGGGTGAGCGACCATCCGATCGGCGACGGCATGCTGGTCACCATCACCGCCGACATCACGGAGTTCATCCGCCGCGAGGAGGAGATCTCCGCCGCCTCGCGGCGCGTGGAAGCCCAGGCTTTCGACCTGCGGCAGCTGGCCGACAGCCTGGACCTCGCCCTCAGGGATGCCGAGCAGGCGCGCATCGCCGCCGAAACCGCCAACACGGCCAAATCCACGTTCCTGGCGACCATGAGCCACGAGCTGCGCACGCCGCTGAATGCCATCATCGGCTTCTCCGACATGATCCAGCAGAAGGTCCACGGTGATGGGGCGATGGACCGATACTTCGAATACGCCGCCGACATCATGGAAAGCGGCATTCACCTGCTGGAGCTGATCAACGGCATCCTGGACATCTCCAAGATCGAAGCCGGACGCATCGAGCTGGACATGGAGGTGCTGGACACCCGCCAGTTGCTGGACGGCTGCATGAAGTTCTTCCAGAGCGCAGCCCATGACAACGGGCTCAGCCTGAAGCTGTCCATCGACGAACCGCCGCCGCCGCTGTTCGGCGACGAGCGCGCCATCAAACGCATCCTGTTCAACCTGGTGTCCAACGCCACCAAGTTCACCGAGCACGGCGGCGCCATCCATGTGCGCGTGCGCGCCGGAGCCGACGGGGCCGGCGTGATCGCCGTTTCCGACACCGGCATCGGCATTCCGGCCGACCAGATCCCGCGCATGCTGCGCCCGTTCGAGCGGGCGGAGAACGCCCGGGAGCGGGCGATCGGCGGCACCGGGCTCGGCCTCAGTATCGTGAAGGACCTGGTCGACCTGCACGGCGGCACGTTGACCATCGACAGCGAGATCGGCACGGGCACGACGGTGACCGTGACGCTACCCGCCGAGGGATCGGCCGACCGGTGCAGACAGCAGAACGATGCGCCCGTCGACCGCGTTACCGTCGAACAAACGCCGCTGTGACGAAGCGACCGTCAGGCCGGCTTCACGCGCCAGATGAAGGCCGGGTGCTGGTTGTCGATCCAGATATGTTGGAACTTGCCGGTCCAGGTGAACCGGTAGCCGGTGATCAGCTCTTCCATCCACACGGTGGCGTGGTCGGGCAGGCCGAACTCCCACAACGGCAGCTCGAAATGCGCCTCGTGGGGTGAGTAGGGGTCCAGGTTGACGGCCACCAGAATGAAGTTGTTCGCCTGGCGCGCCATCTTGCCGTAGACCAGGATGTTGTCGTCCCAGGCGTTGTAGAATTTCAGGTTATCGTATTCGTGCAACGCCGGATTTTCGGCACGGATCTTGTTCAGCCGGGTGATCCAGTCGCGGATGTTGCCGGGGCGATCCCAGTCCCAGACCTTGTACTGGTACTTCTCGGAATACCAGTATTCCTCCTTACCCGGCACCGCCGCGTTCTCGCACAGCTCATAGCCGTTGTAGATCCCGTAAACGCTGGACAGCGTCGCCGCCAATACGGCGCGGTGCATGAAGGCCGGCCTTCCGCCCTGCTGCAGGATCGTCGGCAGGATGTCGGGCGTGTTGGCGAAGAAGTTGCCGCGCATGTACTCCTTGGCCGGACCCTGCGTCAGCTCTTCCAGGTAAGAGGTCAGCTCCCCCTTCGTGTTGCGCCAGGTGAAGTAGGTGTAGCCCTGTGTGAAGCCCAGCTTCGCCAGCGACTTCATCAGCTTCGGTCGGGTGAACGCTTCGGCCAGGAAGACGACGTCGGGAAAGCGGTCCTGAACCTCGCGGATCAGCCATTCCCAGAACGGCAGCGGCTTGGTGTGCGGATTGTCGACACGGACCGTGCGCACCCCAAGCTCGGCCCAGAACAGGACGGCGTCGCGCAGCTCCACCCACAGCGGCTCGATCGCCTTGCCGCCGTGGGGGGCGTAGAATTCGACATTGACGATGTCTTCGTAGCGCTTGGGCGGGTTCTCGGCATAGCGGATGGTGCCGTCCGGCCGCCACTTGAACCAGTCGGGGTGCTGCTTGATCCACGGATGGTCCGGCGCGCATTGGACGGCGAAGTCCATGGCCAGCTCCATTCCATGCTCATGCACCGCGGCGACCAGACGCTTGAAGTCGTCCAGCGTGCCCCATTCGCTGTTGAGCGCCGTATGCCCGCCTTCGTCGGAGCCGATGGCATAGGGGCTGCCAGGGTCGCCGGGACCGGCGTTCAGGGTGTTGTTGCGGCCCTTGCGGTTCTTCCGGCCAATGGGATGCCACGGCACCGTGTAGACGACGTCGAAACCCATGTCGCGGATATAGGGCAGGCGCGCGATGCATTCGTCGATGGTGGAACCGCGACTGGGATCGCTGCCCTGGCTGCGCCAGAACATCTCGTACCACGCGGCATAGCGGGCCCGCACCCGGTCGACGAAGACCTCCAGATCCTTGTCATACTGGGTGTAGCCGACGCGCGTGCCGTAGCGGCGCATCAGCTGGCTGGTCTCGTCGGCGAACAGGAATTCCTGCATGCGCGGCGTACCGGCCGCGGCCGCCAGACCCGCCACCAGCCGGTCGAGACTGGCCCGGTCTTCGCCCTTGGCGCGGCCGCGGGCGATGCCGACCAGGTCGGCCCCTTCGGTCATGTCGACGCTGACGTCCTGGCCGGCATTGACCTTCTTGGTGACGTCCCGCCGCCAGCTTTCGAATTCATCGATCCAGGCGGCCACCGTGTAGGTGTAGCGGGTGTTGCGTTCCAGCGGGAACGACGCGGTCCAACGGTCGTTGTCGTGGAAGCGCAAGGGAACCTCGCGCCACGCCTCGTCGGCCTGCTCCCGATAGAGAAGCGCCCCGGCGATCTGCGCATGCCCGTCGCAGATCAGGTCGGCATAGACCTCCAGGACATCCCCGACCTCGCGCTTGACCGGATAGCGTCCGCCGTCGATCTCCGGCGCCACGTCCGAGATGACGAAGCGCTGGGTACTGAGGCTGCGCAGGCGCTCCAGGCCGGAGGTCGTCATGCTGGGGTGGCGGTATCCCAATGGGGCGTCGTTCATCGTGCTCCCCGTCGTGTCGTTCCGGGCCATAGGGTCGGCAGACCCCGGCGCCTCAATCTCCCGAGGGCTGGGTCTCGCCGCCGGCGAGTTCTCGGATGAGGTTGGCGATCTTCTCGGATTCCGCGACGGCGTCGTCCGCATGCTCCATCGTCGCCTCGTGGTAGAACACCGAGTAGAAGTACTGGTCGAGGGCGAAGACCAGAGCCAGAACCGATGCGGCGTCTTCCGTCACGCATTCGGCCCGCGCCGTCCGCAGCGCATAGCGTTCGCGGAAGATCTCGCTGTCGGCATAGGTTGCACGCTGAAGTCGCCAGCGCCTATCGAGATCGCGCTACGTAGCGTCCTTTGGTGAACGCATCGATTTCGGACCGATTCCGTTGGGGCGCGGCTCCCAGGCAGCGCGCCGTTTCAGGTCACCACCTGCCAGATGAACCGCAGGTGAAATCTCGTTACCGGGAACGGTCCGGGATAGGTGATATCTCCAGGCCCGCCGTCAGATACGTTCAGGGCCTCCAGCGTGATCCTCGCCAGTATCGCGTGCAGGCTCCCAAGGTATGGGATTTCGGGCCATCAGCGCCTGGGCCGTACGCATTCGCTGCTTTGTCCAGGGCGTTGAGCGTACCGGTCAGCGGAAAGGCCGCGCCCTGCTCGGTCGTCAGGGTCAGGATACTTTGCCCGGGAAGTGCAGGCGCTTTACGGATGTCGGGGACCTCGCCCAGGGAACGACCGTTAATGGTGGGAGCTTAGCGGCGATCGCCACCGATCTGCCGATGTCCAGGGTAAATTGCTGCTGTTCCTCGCTGGAAACGACCATCCGGATTGATCAATAGGTTGATATGTTGGTCTGGTTGTCCAGAAGGTGGCGAAGCACCAGCGTGAGGTCGGGTTCGTACTGCGGGCGATGCCGCAATAGCTGATCATGCCGGGTTGTCGCGCGAGAACGCGCCGCCCCACCCGCTTTCGTTGATCGTGAGTTCGGCAAAGCCCACCTCCGGCGCGGGCCCTCCGCTGCAGTGTGGGGCCTCATCGGTTTCGCCGGGGGCTCTGCCCTGGGCGCCTCCGCGTCGGGGGTGGCCTGCGTCTCCTGGGTTCGGTGGCTTGTTCTGCGTCCCTTGCTGCGGTCTCTCCTGTGCGATCGCTGCCGCCGGCGCCACAGCATCACTGGGCAGGGCCAGCAGAATCGGTGCAGCTCCATGACCGACCTGTCATCATCGAGATCTCCGCCCCTGCTCGTTCTTCTGCACTGGCGTCGTCTGGCGAACATCCGCATCGCACCCGCGGCGCGGCACTCAATGGGGTCGCCCTGCCCGGGCGACACACTTGGGATCAGCCGGTCGCCTATGTCAACTGGCGCCCCGGCGGCGCTCGTGGCGCACCCCGGCATCGGGTCGGGTGGCATCAGGCGTCCCCGCCGGGTCATGGCCTGATTGCGCCTGCCGGAACGCCCTGGTAATACCGGAACGCGGCGGCCAGGCCTGCCGCTGACGCTGGCCAGCGCATAGGCGGCGAACAAACAGGGCAGCCCCGGCGATCTGGCTGATCCAGACCAGCCAGGCTGGCCCAGGCGGCGGCGGAGCGCCACGCCGCTGCCAGCGCCAGCCACCACAGCGCCGAGCCGAGACCGAGGCCTCGCCACCAGCAGCGCACCGTCGCCCGGTGCGGACCGCCTGGGCCCCCAGGCCGACGCCGGTGAAGATCGCTGGGAACGACAGATCGTGGCCGGTTGGGCTTAGCGTCAGCAGCACGCCGCTGATCCACGCCGCCGCAGAAGCGCAGAGGGGCACCGGCGGCCGCCGGGCGTTGCCCCGGCTCGGGCGAAGTGCCGGCGCAGGCTGCCACCCCAGATAGACAAGCATCAGCCCGCCGGCGAGCCTGAGCCACGGCCCGGAGTTCCAGCATCACGCTGGTGATCGCCACCAGGCCGAAGGCGGCGACCAGCCCGTGGTGGCATCGGCGACCGCCGCGCCCAGGTTGGTGGCGGAAACCCACGCGCGTGGGCCGAAAATGCAGGGTGCGGCGGATGCACAACAGCCTGATCGGCCTGACTGGCGCGGCGATGGCCAGCCCCACGCCCCTTACAGCATGATGGTTTCCCCATCTGATTGCGCGGCGCGTACGGCGCTGCCATAGGCAGTGTCGGGCAGCGGGGGGCGCGAAGGAATGGGCGTTCGACGGCCGGGTCGGCTATCGGGGCAATCGAAATTCAGGGGCGGGAATTGCGGTAATCGAGCGGCCGCTCGACCGGATTTGGCGCTGCTGGCCGCGCTGAGTGCGACGCGCGGCTGAGCTTGCCGAGCTCGCCGGCTTTGTCGGCCCTGCTCGCCCCGGCGGTGGCCGACCGCGTCCGCCGGATGGAGGACCAGGCATCGTCACCGGCTACCGCGGTGGTCGACCGTGCCCGCCTGGGTCAGGCCATCGCCTTCGTGTGCCTGCGCACGACGCCCGAACACTACCCGGCCGTGCGCAGGCTCGCCGGATCGTGCCGCGACATCGTCGAATGCCGCCACCACCTGGTTCGGCGCGATGACGCCTTCATTCTCAAGGTAGCCGCCGCGTCCAGCGGCGGAGATCGACACCCTGATCACCCGCCTCGCACGCTGGGCGCCACCAGCACCGCCATCGTCCTGTCGACGCTGGTGGCCGACTGCCCGTGACGGAGCCGTAGCGGCCGCGAAAGTCGATCAAGGGTTCAGTTTTAGGGGTGCCGGTCGTTCAATATGCACCGGGCAACTGCCCGGATACAAGGAAAGACCTGACCCCAACCATGCGCGACCCCGGCCATGCGACCCCGACCATGTGCGACCCCGACCATGCGACCCCCACCATGCCCCGGCCTTGCCTGGATGTGATAACGAAAGACCTGACCTCAATCCGCCTCTGGCGCTCAGCGCTGTTCCTCCAGCACCCGGCGCAGCAGCGATTCCATTGCGTCCCCATCGTCCGCCGCGGCAACGGGGGTAGGGGCCATGCCCAGCAGGGGGCGCGCGGGCAGGCCGCGGTGGGCGACCTCCATGAAGTCGTGCCAGATGCGGGCCGGCAGGCCGCCACCGGTGATGCCGTCCATGGGCGTGCCGTCGTCGTTGCCGACCCAGACGCCGCAGACATAGTCGGCGGTGAAGCCGACGAACCAGGCATCGCGGAAGTCCTGGCTGGTGCCGGTCTTGCCGGCCGCCGGCCGGTCAAGCGCGGCGGCACGCCCGGTGCCTTCGCTGACCACCGCCATCATCATCGTCGTCAGGTCGCGCACCGCCTCCGCCGCGACGATGCGCCCGGGGCCGCCGCCCGCGCGGCGATAGGCGACATCGCCCGACGCGTCGCGGATTTGCTCGATCGCATAGGGCCAGACGCCGATGCCGCCATTGGCGAAGGCGCCGTAGGCGGCCGTCAGGTCCAGCAGCGTGACCTCGCTGGTCCCCAGCGCCAGGGACATGTCGGTGGTCAGCGGCGTGGAGATGCCCAGGCGGCTGGCCAGCGTCGTGACCGCATCGACGCCGGCCCCCTGCAGCACGCGCACGGCCGCCGTGTTGGCGGAGACGGCCAGTGCCTCGGTGGCTGTGATCTCGCCGCGGTAGCGGCCGCTGAAGTTCCCGGGCGACCAGTTGCCGATGCGGATGGGCGCGTCCAGCAGCGGCGTATCGGGCCGCATGCCCTGCATGATCGCCGCCAGGTAGATGATCGGCTTGAAGGCGGAACCGGGCTGGCGCTGGGCTTGGACCGCGCGGTTGAACTGGCTGTCGTCATAGTGCACGCCGCCGACCATGGCCACCACGGCACCGTCCAGGCGCATGGCCACCAGGGCGGCCTGGCTTGCCTCGCCGCCGGCCAGGTAATCGGCGATGATCGACTGGGCGGAGCGCTGCAGCGGTGCGACCAGCGTCGTCACCACCTCCTGGTCGGCCGCGCCATAGCCGACATAGTCCGGCACCAGATCGGCCACCCAGTCGGCGAAATAGCGCGCATCGCTGCCGCTGGCCGGCCGCCGCCGCGGTGTCGGCGGCAGCTCGCGGGCCTCCAGCGCCTGGGCCGCGGTGATGAATCCGGCATCGACCATGGCCGCCAGCACCGTCTCGGCCCGGGCTTCGGCCAGGTCCGGATTGCTGGCGGGCGAATAGCGCGACGGCGCCTTCAACAGCCCGGCCAGGATCGCCGCCTGCCACAGGTTCACCTGCCGCGCCGACACCCCGAAATAGGTCTGCGCGGCGGCATCGACGCCATAGGTGCCGGCCCCCAGATAGACCCGGTTGAGGTAGGCGGTCAGGATCTCGTCCTTGCTGTAGTTCGCCTCCAGCCACAGCGCCAGCAGCGCTTCCTGCACCTTGCGGCGCAGGGTGCGCTCATGCGTCAGGAACAGGTTCTTGGCCAGCTGCTGGGTGATGGTGGAGCCGCCCTGCGACATCCGGCCGGCCCGGATGTTGCGATAGACCGCGCGGACGATGCCGAAGGGGTCCAGGCCGAAATGGCTGTAGAAACGCCTGTCTTCGATGGCAACCACGGCATCGATCAGGTGGCGCGGCAGTTCGTCCACATGGACCGCGTCGCCCGTCATCTCGCCATAGCGGGCGATGGCCGACCCGTCGGCCGCCAGCACGGTCAGGGCCGGGCGCCGCTCCGCCACCACGACATCGCCGGTGCGCGGCATGTCGTAGGCGAAATAGGCGACGACGCCCAGCAGGGCCACCATCCCCCAGATCGCCATCACGGCAACCCATTTCAGCGCGGTGCGCCAACGCCGGCGCGCCACGGGCGGTGCGGACCGGCGCCGGCGCGCCGGCGCGGCGTGGCGGTGCGGCTGCCGGCGCGCCGGGGGGCGGCGGCCGCCCGCGGTTCGGCTTTCAGGGGGCGATGGGTCGCGGACCTGGACATGCCCGCAGTGTTCGACAAAGAACTAAGCTAAATCAAGAAACAATATGGCAATGCGAAGGTATCAGTCGAAGATCATCCCCATGCTCGCCCCATGGATGGCAGGCTGGCGGAGCCCGTGCGGCGGCATGCCGTCATCGCCGCACCCCCCGCACGGTTCGCCCCGCGGCTGCGGCCGCGCGCCGCCGCCCGGTCTCAAAGACCGGCGGCGACGAAGCTTTCCGGCGCGGCCTCGCGCACCACGGTGCCGTTTTCCGTCACTTCCATGACGGCAAGACCGCGCTGCACCAGCCCGGTGCGGGCGTCGAATCGGAAGATCCCGCTGATGCCGGCAAAACCGCTGCTGTCGGTCAGGGTCTGATGGTCGTAGGCGCGGAAGCCGGGCTGCTGCATCAGCCGGGCGGCCAGCGACACGGCGTCGTAGGCCAGTGCGGCCACCAGCGGCGGCCGGCTGCCGTTCAGCTGCTCGTAGCGGTCTTCGAAGGCGGCGCGCAGCTCCGGCTGTGGTGCGGCATACCAGGCGCCCTGAAGGGCCTGCTCCGCCCCGATGGCCTGGCCGGCCCAGATGCCGGTGCCCAGCATGTGCATGGAATCGCCGCCATAATAGGGGATCAGCGATGCCACGGCGCGCAGCCTGAGCCCCGCATCGGGAAGCAGTACGGCGTCATAGCCGCCGTTCTCGACCACGCTGCGCACCAGCTCGGAATAGTCGCCGATCTCGGTGCTGTAGAACTGCACGGCGCCCAGCCGGACGCCGCGGGCGCGGGCCACTTCCTCCGCCGCCTGGGCGACGACCTCGCCATAGCGGTCCTGCGGCGCCAGCACGGCATAGCTTTCCAGCCCCTGCGCCTTGCCGTACTGGATGATCCGGTCGACCTCGTTGCCGGGCAGGAACCCCATCACCAGGACGTTCGAGCCGGCGACGCTGGCATCGGTCGTGAACGCGATGACGCTGAGGCCGCGCGAGCGCGCCACGTCCGCCACCCCGGGGACGGAACGGCCGAAGAACGGACCCAGGATGATGTTGGCGCCGTCGGCGATCACGGCATTCGCCGCCTCGCGCGCCCCGTCCTCGGTCCCGTGGGTGTCGCGGGGCAGCAGTTCGACATTGTCGACGCCGAGGTCGAGCAGTGCGATTTCCGCCGCGTGCAGCATGGCGTTGCCCGGGTCGCCGGGCGGTCCGCCGGTCAACGGCAGCAACAGGCCGATTCGCGCCGTGCCGTCCCGCACCTCGGGTCCGGCGGCGGACGTCACTTCCGGCGTCTGCGTCTGGGTGGCCGTGACAACCGGGCCTTGCACCTGCGGCCGGGGGCTCGTTACCCTCTGTGCACAGGCACCCACGAACAGTGTCCCGGCGATTGCGAGGATTGCCGCCGCCCGCAGCCGGGCCCCCGTGGGGCGCCTTTCGTTCCAACGACCAAGCTCGGCGCCAAGCGCTGCCGCCATTGACCGTGCCATCCTTCGACCCTCCAGACCCTGTCCATGCGGCATCGCCGGCCGATGACCACGTCGGTCCGCAGCAGGGTACCGGGGGCGCCCCCGCGAGTAAACACTTGACAGGCCTGTATCTTGTCGGCCTGCCGATCGGCAATGCGCGCGACATCACGCTGCGCGCGCTGGACGTGCTGGGCGCCGTCGCGGTGATCGCCTGCGAAGACACGCGCGTGACCGCCCCGCTGTTGCGCCGGTACGGCATCGCCACGCGCCTGACCAGCTATCACGAGCACAATGCCGAGCGGGCGCGGCCGGCGCTGCTGCGCCGCATCGCCGCGGGCGAAGCGGTGGCGCTGGTGTCCGACGCCGGCATGCCGCTGGTGTCCGACCCCGGATACAAGCTGGTGCGCGCCGTCCTGGCGGCCGGCGGCGACGTCACCTGCGTGCCGGGCGCCAGCGCCCCGCTGGCGGCGCTGTCGCTGTCGGGCCTGCCGACCGACCGGTTCCTGTTCGCCGGCTTCCTGCCGCCGAAATCCGCCGCGCGCCGCACGGCGATCCAGGCGCTGGCGGCCGTGCCGGCGACGCTGATCCTGTTCGAGACGGCACCCCGGCTGGCCGCGGCGCTGGCGGACCTGGCCGCCGTGCTGGGCGACCGCCCGGCGGCCGTGGCGCGCGAGCTGACCAAGCGATTCGAAGAGGTGCGGCGCGGCACCCTGGCGGCGCTGGCCCAGGCCTATGCCGGGGAGGCCCGGCCGAAGGGCGAGATCGTCGTGGTCGTCGGCCCGCCCGAGGCCGGGCCGCCCGACGCCGCCGATACCCATCGGATCGATGCCGCCTTGCGGGCGGCCATGGCGCAGTCGAGCCTGCGCGATGCCGTCGACGCCGTCACCGCGGCCACGGGCCTGCCGCGGCGCGACCTCTACCGGCGCGCCCTGGCGCTGGCCGCAGCGCCCGAAGACGGCGATGGCGGATAGCCGCGGACAGGCGGCCGTCCGCCGCCGGGCGGAGCAGGCCGGGCGGCGTGCCGAAAGCCTGGCCGCCTGGTGGCTGCGGCTGGCGGGCTACCGCGTGGTGGCCCGGCGCCACCGCACGCCCGTCGGCGAGATCGATATCGTCGCCATCGCGGGCCGCCGCCTGGTCTTCGTCGAGGTCAAGCAACGGGCGGACGGGGCCGACGGGCTGGCCGCGGTCGGGCCGGCCAGCCGGCGGCGGCTGATGCGCGCGGCACAGTATTTCCTCGCCGGGCCGGAGCGCGCCCGCCTGCCGCCGGTCGAGGCCATCCGCTTCGACGTGGTCGTGGTCCGCCCCTGGCGCCGGCCGCTGCACCTGCGCAATGCCTGGATGGCGGGCATGGACGGCACGCCCGATGCGGGCTGGTAGGCCGACCGGCGCCCTGCTGGCCGCGGCCTGCCTGGCCGGCTGCACGCCGGTGTCGCTGGCCGTCGGGGCCGGTGCGTCCGCCGGCGTCGCCATCGCCGAGGAGCGCACCGTCGGCGAGGTGGTGGAGGATGCGCGCATCGTGGCCGAGATCAACCGGGCCTGGCTGTCGGCGGATCTGGACCTGATCCAGCGGCTCAACACCGCGGTGCACCAGGGGCGCGTACTGGTGACGGGCACGGTCGCCGATGCCGATCAGATGCTTGTCGCCCTGCGGCTGGTCTGGCAGGTGGACGGGGTGCAGGAGGTGATCAATGAGATCACGATCGCCGATGGCGGCGGCCTTGCGGGCTTTGCGCGCGATTCCTGGATCGCAGCGCAGCTGCGGACTCGCATGACGCTGGATTCCTCGATCGATGCCATCAACTACACCGTGGAGGTTGCCAACGGTGTGGTCTATCTCTTGGGACTGGGCCGGGACGACGACGAGGTGGAGCGGGTGAAAGCGCACGCGCGGCAGATCGACTACGTACGCGGCATCGTCAGCCACGTCCGCGTCGCGGCGGATTGAGCGGCAGCGGCACGGACAGCGGCGATCGGTGCGAACGGTGGACCCCGACATTCGCGACAGGCTGGCGCAGCTCGGTGCTGCCGGCGACGACGACATCCCGCTGGCGGATGCGGCGCTGGCGTTCGCGGCGCTCGACCGGCCGATGACGCCGTTGCAGCGCTACCGCGATCACCTGGACCAGCTGGCCCGCGAGGTGGCGGCCCTGCAGGCCGCCGGCACCGGCGCGCCGCAGGCGCTGAGCACCGTCATCGCCGAGCATCATGGCTACGGCGGCGACACGCTGACCTATGACGATTTGCAGAACGCCAGCCTGATCCGCGTGATCGACCGGCGCAAGGGCCTGCCGGTGGCGCTGGGCATCATCTACATGGACGTCGGCCTGGCCCAGGGCTGGCAGATGACGGGCCTGAACTTCCCCGGCCACTTCCTGGTCCGGCTGGACGACGGTGGCGAACGCCACATCGTCGACGCGTTCCACGGCGGCCGGATCCGCCGGCCGGACGAACTGCGCGACCTGTTGAAGACGGTGGCGGGCAAGGACGCGGAACTGTCGCCGGAACACTTCGCCCCGGTCAGCCGGCGCGAGGTCCTGCTGCGCCTGCAGAACAACATCAAGCTGAGGCACTTGCGCCAGCAGCGTCTGGATGATGCACTGGCGGTCATCGATGCCATGTCCCTGATTGCACCGGACGAGCCATGGCTTTGGCGGGAATGCGGGCTTCTGAACGCCCATCTGGGCAATCGCAGCGCTGCCATATCGGCGCTGGAGCGGTTCCGCACCCAGGCGGCCGCCCGCGGTCTTGCCGACCGCTGGCTGCATGAGGCCGCCGTCCTGGTGCAGCAGATGAAGCAGAGCCTGAATTGACCCGCCAGCCGGCCCCCCCGAAACAAGAGACCCCAAGATGACACTGAGCGTGGCCATCCAGATGGATCCCATCGAGGGGATCGACATCGCCGCCGACAGTACCTTCGCCATGGCGCTGGAAGCCCAGCAGCGCGGCCATACCCTGTTCTACTACCAGACCCGGCAGCTGGCCTATCGCGAGGGCCGGCTGATGGCGAGCGCCCGCCCGCTGGCGGTGCGCCCGCTGAAGGGGGACCACTTCACCCTGGGGGCGGCGGAGGAGCTGGACCTGTCGACGGTGGACGTGGTGCTGATGCGCCAGGACCCGCCGTTCAACATGGCCTACATCACGGCCACCCACCTGCTGGAGCTGATCCACCCCCGCACGCTGGTGGTGAACGACCCGGCCCAGGTGCGCAATTCGCCGGAGAAGCTGTTCATCATGCGCTTCCCCGATCTGATCCCGCCAACGCTGATCACCGTCGACCGGGACGAGATCCTGGCCTTCCGCGCACAGCACCGCGACATCATCCTGAAACCGCTGTTCGGCAACGGCGGCGCCGGCGTCATCCACCTGAAGCCGGAGGACGACAACCTGTCCTCGCTGCTGGAGATGTTCGCCCAGCTCTATCCCGAACCGATCATGGTCCAGCGCTACCTGCCGGAGATCCGCGACGGCGACAAGCGCATCCTGCTGGTCGACGGCGAGCCGGCCGGCGCGGTCAACCGTGTCGCCAGACAGGGCGAAGCCCGCGCCAATTTCCACGCCGGCGGCCGGGCGGAGCGTACCGAGCTGTCCGACCGCGACCGCGAGATCTGCGCCGCCATCGGCCCCGTCCTGCGCGAGGCCGGCATGATCTTCGTCGGCATCGACGTGATCGGCAGCTACCTGACGGAAATCAACGTGACCTCGCCCACCGGCATCCACGAGATCAACCGCCTGGACGGCACCCGCATCGAGGCGCGCATCTGGGACGCCATCGAGGCACGCCGGCAGGGCGCGCGGTAGCGGCCGCCCTTCGCGGGTGTTCGTTCGCGCGGCCGATCGGCTGGGGCGCGCGGGCGTGCCCCGTCGGCGCTATTCCGCCTGCGCCTCTGCAACGAAAAGCGTCAGGATGACCACCTGCGGCAGCACCTGCACGGTCATCACCGCGTCCGGCGGGAAGCCTTCCGTCGAGATCCGCACCATTTCCGTTCCGGTGATCGGCATGCCGTTGCCGTCGCCCAGTTCCATACCCACGATCGGCCCGCCGGCACTGACCAGGGCGACCCCGTCGCCCAGGACCCGGCCGACTTCTGCGCGCGCCAGGTCCGTCAGGCCGGCCGGGCTTTCGGCCAGGCCGACGACCTGAAGCATGCACTGGACGGTGCGCCCGCCGTCGAACCGGTTCACCTGCGTCATCAGGAAGGCCGGGCCGCCATCGGGGTCGATATCGGGCATTTCCAGCGTGGAATGGCGGATACGCCCGTCCAGGGACTGGCCGATGCCGCCCCCCGCACCGCCCCCCGCATTGCCCAGACCGGTCGCATAGGTGGCGGGATCGGCGGACGCGACGACGGGCGGGCACGTCTCGGCGAAGCGGTCCCAGATCGTCCGGGCGCTCGGGGATGTCTCGGCGGCTGCCGGCGCTGCGACTAGCGTGGCCAGGACCAGGCCTGCGGCCAGCGCGGACAGGGCCGTGGGGGTGGGCTTGGGCATCGCGATTTCCTTTTGCCGTTGGGCGGTCGCCCCCGGTCCCGGAGGCCTACCGGATACCGACGCCGCGGCCAAGAGCGACAGCACAAGTGTGGCAGCGCCAAGACGCCCTTGCGCGGGCGCAGCACCGGCCTGCCCGGCACCACGGCCCGACGGGAGCCCCGGCCCGGGGCTATGGGGTCACGGCGACCAGACGGCCTTCCACCGTGGGCGCGATTTCGCCGGCGGCGGCGATGTAGTCCATCACCTGGCTGGCCATGAATTCCCCGGATGTCGGGTCGATGATGATGCGGCCCGACTGGAACGCCGTATAGCCGTCGCCGCCGCGTGCCATGTAGTCGTTGGTGGCCACCAGATAGGTCGCCGCCGGGTCCAACGGCGCATCGCCGACAGTCACCGCGACCACGCGCTGGCCCGCCGGCCAGCCGGGGGCGTATTCGACGGTCATGCCGGAGACATGGGGGAAGCGTCCGGCCACATCCTCCAGGCCGCTGAAGCCGTTTTCCAGCGCGGCAACCACGTCGGCGCCGGTCAGCTCCATAAGCACGGTGCGGTTGCCGAAGGGCAGCTCTTCCTGGATGTCGCGGCGCGTCAGCACGGTCCCCGCGGGATACTCGCGGTCCGCCCGGATGCCGCCGCCGTTGGTGATGGCGATGTCGGCGCCGACGGCAGCGCGCATGGCGTCGGCGACCAGGCTGCCGAACGCATTCTCCGCCGTGCGCAGGCTTTGGCGGCGGCTGTCCAGCGCCGTTGCGGTGGTGCCGATCTCCACCCCCAGCTCTTCGTCGAGCAGCGCCTCATAGACGGCGACGGCCGCGGTGATCGTCGCGTCCGGTTCGACATCCAGCGTGTTGACCACGTCGTAGGACGCGTGCCAGACGACCTTGCCGTCGGCGTCACGGTCCAGCGTCAGGTCGATGACGGTGACGAGATCGGCCTGGCTGTTGGATTCCACGAAGGCCGTCGCACCGAACCATTTGATGCGCAGGTCATGGTCGTCGCCGCCGAGGATCAGCGGCATCGCGGCCTGGGCGATCAGGCGATCGTCCTCCGACATCGTGGTGTGGGCCAGGGCGATGACGAAATCCGCCCCTTGGGCCTCCAGCTCGGCCGCCTGTTCGGCGGCCACCTCGTTGACGTCGCGGAAGGTCACGGGCGCCGGGCTGGAGCGTTCCGCCGTCGTCGGCGTCGTCAGCCCGAACACGCCGATGGTCCAATCGTCGAAGGTGAAGGTCGTATTGGCCAGCACACCCTCGGGCAGGCCGCCGCCGGGGGCGACCGAATTGGCCGACAGCACCGGGAACTCCGCCTCGGCCACGCGCTCCACCATCACGTCGGGGCCGAAATCGTATTCGTGGTTGCCCAGGGTCATCACGTCGATGCCGACCTGGTTCAAGAGTTCGATGAAATGCGCCCCCCGATCGATGCCGGACAGCAGCGAGGGCGAGATGGTGTCACCGCCATGGGTGATCAGCACATGCTCGGCGCCCTCGCGCGCCTGCGCGATGACCGTGGCCAGCTTCGGCAGGCCGCCGCGGCCGTCGTCGTCGGCCATGCGGTCGATGTCGTTGAAATGGACGATGCGCAGGTGCAGCGGCTCGGCCTCGGCGGCGCCGGCGGCAAGCACGGTCGCGGCAAGCAGCCATCCGGCAAGGGCCGGCAGGCGGCGGGCGTTCGGGAACAACGGCATCGGGACTCTCCGTAGCTGGGCGATTCCGGTGGGCCAACGGTCCAGTTTCCGTTCTCTGCCGGCCGACGGCAACAGCCGCGGAGGGGGGCAGGGCCTTTCCGGCTGCACATGGGCGTGAAAGAGCGCCGCTGTCGGGACTCCGACATTCCGGCGCATCGCCTGTCGGCTTTCCGGCAAAGCCGGCGCCCGCGCCCCTGTGCAGGTGCAGCAGAATCGGGCCGGCCGGGCCTTGGCGCGGATCTTGCTGCATGGCCGGGCAAGCGACCGGGCCCCGCGGCGGCGCGCCGTGATGCCCGGCCCCAGGGGCGCGCAGCAGGAGCAAGATCCATGGCCAATGTCACCTTTTCCTCCCCCGTGATGGCGAACAACGTCACCGTCTATGCCGTCGCCGGGCACCGCGGCACCATCCTGTCGGTCGCCAAGGCGCATCGCATCCCCATCCCGTTCGACTGCGGCGACGGCGAATGCGGGTCGTGCGTGGTGCAGGTCAAGCACCTGTCGGGCGACGGCGTGAAATACGGCATCGCGTTGACCGAGAAGGAAAAGGAGATGCTGCGCCAACTGGGCAAGATCACGCCCGACGAGATCGAGAATGCGGAGGTCAACGACATGCCGCCGCCCTATCGGTTGGCGTGTCAGTGCTTCATCCGCGATGAGGACATCATGGTCACGTTCGAAGGCGACCAGACCATGCCCGGACGCAAGCCCCGGATGTCCATCGCCGCCGCGATCTTCAAGGGCGGGCAGGAGATCCGCTCCGTCGACCAGTTCATCGCCTATGCCATCAAGGTGGAGGAGGAGGCGGCCATCCATTTCGACGAACTGGGGGCCGCCATGGAGGCCGTGGGCAATACCGAGGTGGCCGATCTGTTCCGCCAGTTCGCCGGCTATTCCCGCCTGCACTATGAAGAGGCCAAATCCCTGGCCGGCACCGCGGACCTGGCCGCCCTGATGCCCGGCGACCATGTCTGGCCGGACCTGGTGACGCCCGAGCGCACGGCGCTGTGGGCCGGCGACCCCGACCTGTCGCGCCTGGACGCGCTGAAGGCGGCCCTGCAAGGCGAACTGCTGGGGTTCGAGTTCTACCACCACATCGCCGAAACCTCCCCCGACCCCAAGATCCGCAGCATGGCCAAGGAATTCGTGAAGGAGGAGGGCGAGCACGTCGCCATCCTGGAGCGCTGGATCGAGCGCGAATGGGCGCAACGCAGGTCGGCGGCGGAATAGGCCGCGGCCCGGGAACCGGGCGCGTCAGTCCAGCCGCGCGCCGAACGCCTCGCGGAAGACCTGCTGGCCCTTCGGCGTGACGGCGACGGCGCGCGTGCCGTCCAGCCGGCGTGTCCAGCCCTGGGCCAGGCTGTGGGCGCACAGCGCGGCGCCGACCATGCCGGCCAGGTGCGGGCGCCGCTCGCTCCAGTCCAGGCAGGGACGGCACAGCACGCGGCCCGACACCCGGGTGCGCCTTGCCAGCATCGGGGCGGTGTCGATGCCGATGCCGGCCAGGAACGCCAGGCCCGGTTCGGTCAGCAGTCCGGCTTCGCCGTCGATCTCCACATGGCCGCTCGCGATCATGGCATCGGCCAAGCCCACGCCCAGCCGGCCGGCGAAGTGGTCGTAGCAGGTACGGCCGCGGCGCAGCGCCTCGTCCTTCGGGCCGACGGTGAACCTGCGGCGGTCGGGTGCCAGGTCGGCCGCCACCTGCATGATGCTCTCCACCATCCGCGCCACCGACGGGGCCGCCAGGCGGTGATAGCGGTGCCGCCCCTGCTTCTCGATGCTCAAGAGACCCGCGGCCGTCATCCGGCCAAGATGGCCGCTGGCCGTCTGCGGCGTAATGCCGGCGACACGCGCCAGTTCCGTCGCCGTCAGCGCGCGGCCGTCCATCAAGGCGTGCAGCATGCAGGCCCGCGCCGGATCGCCCGCCAGCGCCGCCACTTCGGCGAACAACGCGTTGCTGACCATTGCCGTTCTCCCGCAATCGTCCCGGCAGTCTACGCCCGGGCCGGCGGCCATGCTTCGGCCGCCACCGTAACATCCGCCGGCCGATCCGCCGCAGGGTGCCGGCCCATGAGCCCCTGGCACGCATTCCTCTCCGGCCTCGGTCGCGCCTGCGCGGCCCTGGCACGGACCTGGTGGCGCCGCGCGACGACGCGCCGTGCGCTGCGGAACCTGGACGCCCGCCTGCTGGCGGATATCGGGCGGACCGAGGCCGAACGCCGCCGCGAATGCGCCAAGCGCTTCTGGCAAGGCTGACCGCGGCCCCCCGGGTTCAAGACTTCAGCGCACGGTTGCACGGATGAACGGAATATTATCATTCCTGTGCTATTTCCGTACCCGTCCGGAAAGGAGAGGCAGGGGGACGCGGGGATGAGCGGCATGGGGCGCCGGCTGCAAACCGGGCTCATGAGCCTGGTGATGATGGCCCAGGCCGCCGCGGCGGCTGCCGACCCGCCACCGGCGGACGCACCGGCGGCAACGGCCGGGCTGGACCCGGCCTGCGCCGCCCAGCTGGACGGCAAGATCCCACCGGCCGACCCGCTGGCGGTGCATGCGCTGGCGACCTGGCAGACCACCCGTGTCGACGGCGGCGGCGGGCGCGATACCTATCGGCTGCGGGGGCCGGACACGTTCCTTTTCGACGGCGTCGGCGTCGTGTCGATCGAGCGCATCGCCATCGACAACGGGCTGTTCGACACGGTTGCCGTTCTCGAGCCGCTGTTCGCGACGACCGAAGACGGAGAGGTGGAGATCGACGCCGACTGGTTCGACACGGTCATCCTGGATCCGGGCCTGGACTGGCGGCGCTCCCTGGACGTCGGCGGTGCCGATCTGGTGGTTGAGGCCGAGGCCGGACAGGCGACGTGGCGGGTGTTCGCCCCCTTCGACGTCCACCTTGTGACGGCCCCGGCCGGGGCGGTTCTCACGACCGCCGCCTGGGACGCGGGTGCCGGCCCCTCCGATGCCGGCCCTGCGTGGCAAGGCGTGGCCGTGGGGCAGGTCGGCACCCGCCCGGGCCTGCGCTGGACCGCTGCCGGCGGTCTGGATCTGGAGGTTCCCCCCGGGGTCGGCGCCGACGGGCCGGTCGTGGTCGACATCCGCAATGCCGCCGCCAACCGGCTGCGGCTGGACCTGCGGATGCTGGCGGGCCTGTCCGGCGGGACGCTGGCGGTCGACGCCGACCCGCAGGACCGGCTGGAGCTGTTGCAGCCGGCCTGCTGGTCGGCCCCGGACACGCCCACATCGGCCGAAGGCCGCGTGCTGCTGCGCACCCTACCGACCCTGCTGGACGGCATCGCGCTGGTCGGGCAGCCGAGCCTGCTGCCGGCCGCCCCGCCTGAAGGCCCCCGGCCGGTGCGCATGCGGGCCGACGGGGCCGGCTTCTATCATCTGAGCGCGGATTTGAGCCATATCGTCGGCGAGATCGACCTGCGCGACGGGGTGGCCACGACCTTGATGATCCGCCTGGGCGGCCACCTGGCCACGGACCGGCCCATCCCGGTCAGCGGCGATGCCGGGCTGGATGCCGTCTGGCTGGATGGTTCCGCCGGCTGGGTGCTCAAGCGCCGGGGCGGCGCCGTTGCCGCCACGGTCCCCGCCAGGCGCGGCCGGGCCGTCACCCTGCAGTTCGGGGCCGGCCTGCGCCTGGCCGTGCTGCCGGCGCCGCCGTACCTGACCGACCCCCGCCTCGCGCAGGTCGGCCACTATCCGGCCATGCCGGATGAAACCATGGGGGCGCCCGGCCTGTACCTGCCCCGGGGCGGCTTCGTTCGCCTTTCGCCCACGCAGTTGGCCGGGCTGGCGGAGATCGACCTGACCAACGGCATCGCCAACGTGTTCGATCTCGACCCCGCTGCCCTTGCGGGGGCCGCGCCGCGGTTGATGATCCAAGGCGATATCGGGCTGGATATCGTCCGCGCCCCCGGCCTGGCCCCGATCGGCAACCACCGCCCCGTCGTCGGCGGCACGGCCGTGTTCGGCATGCCCGCGGGATCCCCGGCGGAAGCAGCGCGCGTCATCGTGCGCGGGCTGTCGGTGACGAACTAGACCGACGGGGGTTGCGTCGGGTTCCGGCTTCGCCTCGACGCCTGCCGACCGGGAAGGCGTCGGTCAGCCAAGCACCGGCGCGAGGTGACGATGCACCGTCGGCCGCGATCCCTACCGTGTCAGTCCCACGTCGCGGCGGGCGCCGGAGATGGTGACGGTGAAGCCGGCGATGACGTCGACCAGCGTCATCACCGTCAGGATCAGGAATGTCGCGGTGCCCATCGCCGGCAGCAGCAGGAATTCCACCAGGGCGACGATGAACAGCGCGATCGACAGCAGGTGGTCGATGATCGAGACCACCCCGGTGCGCGTCGACTTGAAGATCTCAAGATAGAGCAGCACAAGACCCACCAGGATCAGGACCTCGCCCAGCGTCATGACGAAGGGCGTGCCGCCCGGCAGCGTCAGCGAAACCATGGTGCCGGTCATGGGCGTGCCGGTGATCAGCGCCAGCACGTTGTAGGCACCGATCACGAAGATCAGCAGCGGGATGTTGGCAAGCATGGAAGCGGGCCTCATGTCATGCGGGTGGGCGGCGCGATCGGCCGCGGGTCCGGCTGCGCATCCTACAGACCCGACCGGCGGCGGGTCGAGGCCGACCGCGGCAATGGTGCATGCGGCCGCCGCGGGCTACCATCCGCCGACCGAGCGACGGAGGATACCGAGCTGAGCGACGCGCGCGAGATCTACCGCCAATCCCTGGTGTGGGATGACCATTGCGGCTTCGAGCTGGAACCCGCTGCACCGCTGGAGCCGCTGCTGCGCCCCTGGCGCGATGCCGGGGTCGGCTATCTGTCGATCAACGTCTCTTTCGACCCCCGGCCGTGGACCCGCGCCGTCGAG
Source organism: Rhodospirillaceae bacterium (assembly GCA_020638595.1). Classification (GTDB taxonomy): domain Bacteria; phylum Pseudomonadota; class Alphaproteobacteria; order DSM-16000; family Inquilinaceae; genus JACKIG01. The sequence continues at coordinate 59,645 of JACKIG010000019.1, forward strand.
AACATCGCAGCCCTGCGGCGCCGCCTGGCCGACGAAGCGCCGTGGTGCCGGCTGGTCGCCACGGTGGCGGAGATCGACCGCGCGCGGGCCGACGGCAAGATGGCGGTGACGTTCGACATCGAGGGGATGAATGCGCTCGACGGCCGGCTGGAGATGGTTCAGCTCTACTACGACCTCGGCGTGCGCCACATGCTGTTCGCCTACAACCGCAACAACCTCGCCGGCTCCGGCTGCCATGACGAGGATACCGGGCTGACGGCATTCGGGCGCCGCGTGATCGACGAGATGAACCGTGTCGGCATGGTCGTGGACTGCACCCATACCGGCCTGCGCACCACGCTGGAGGCGATGGACCGGTCCAGCCGGCCGGTGATCTTCTCCCACGCCAACGCCCGTGCGCTGGTGGACCACGCCCGCAACATCACCGACGCGCAGATCCGCGCCTGTGCCGCCACGGGCGGCGTGGTCGGCGTCAACGGCGTCAACCTGTTCCTGGGCGAAGAGGTGCCGACCCCCGCTGCCGTTGCCCGCCACGCCGCCCATATCGCGGGGCTGGTTGGGGCGGCGCATGTGGGGATCAGCCTCGACTTCGCGCCCGATGACGCCGAGGCCGACGCCGGCAGCCCGACCATGGCCGAAACGGTGGCCCGCGACCCGCATTACTGGCCGAAGGACGCCGGCTATGACCGTCCGGTGCGGTTCCTGGATGTCCGCCGCCTGCCGGAAGTGGCGGAAGAACTGGCGGCGACCGGGTTCAGCGGGCCGGAGATCGCCGGCATCCTGGGCGGCAACTTCCGCCGCGTGGCCGAGGCAGTGTGGCGGTAGCCCGCGGCCTCAGACCGACTGGCGGCCGTGCGGTGCAGGCGGTTTCAGCACGAAGCTTGCCAGCTTGCGGTCGGATTCGGCGATGTGGTGGATCAGCCAGTCGCGCAGGAAATTCATCACGTCGATGGTCAGCGCGGTTTCGCCCCTGGCGAAACGGGCCTGGAAGTCCGTCAGCTTGGCCAGCAGGTCCCGGTGCATGGCCTTGTGTTCGGCCAGATCCGGATAGCTGAACGTCCGCATGATCTCTTCCTCCCGGCCGAAATGCGATGCGGTGTAGTCGGCCAGGTCCTGCATCACGCCGGCGATTTCCGTATCCGCCTTGCCGTCGATCATGGCCTGGTTCAGGTGGTTGACCAGCTGGATCAGCCGCTGGTGGTCCCCGTCGATCCGGTCGTGACCGACGCTGAACCGGTCGCTCCAGGTGATGAACTCCTCCCCCTCGCCGCGCAGCTTGCGGATGAAGGACGACAGCTCCGTCGTCAGGGTTTCGGTCAGGCGCGTCACCTCGCGGATGGCGCCGCGCATGGCTTCGGCTTCCGCAAGCGACCGGCCCGTGGCCTCGCGGACCTCGCCGATGCGCTGGACGGCCTGCCCGGTGCTGTCGCCCGTGCGCCCGACGGTCGACGCGATGCGCGCGGTTGACGCGGCCTGCCGGCCGATCGCCTCGCCGATGCGGGCGGAGGTCTGGTCGACCCGGGCGATGATGTCCTGCACGCCCAGGACGGCGCGGGCGGTCTGCTGCGTCAGCCCCCGGACCTCGTCGACCTGGGCGCGGATCGTCTCGGTGGCCTTGGCGGTCTGGCTGGCCAGGATCTTGACCTCGCCGGCGACCACGGCGAAGCCGCGGCCGGATTCGCCGGCGCGGGCGGCCTCGATCGTGGCGTTGAGCGCCAGAAGATTGGTCTGGCCTGCGATCGTCTCGATCAGGTCGACGATCTCGCCGATCCGGTCGGCCGCTGCCGTCAGGGCGTCGACCGAAGCGCCCACCGACCGCGCGGCATCCACCGCCTCACCGGCGATGGCGGAGCTGGCGTCGGCTTCCGACGCGATCTCGTCGGCCGCCCGGTCCAGCTCCGTGGTCGCCTGGCTGCATTCCTCCACGTCGCCGCGCACCGTATCCATGGCCGCCTCGACCGATTCGGTCCGCTCGACCGTGCCCCGGCCCACCTGGGCAATGCCGCCCAGCGCGTCTTCCACCCGGCCGACCGATCGGGAGACGCCGACCGCGATGCTGGCGACCTCGCTTTCCAGCGTATCGGCAAGCTGGTAGAGGGCGGCCTTGCGCTCCTCCCGCGCCCGGGCATCGGCCTTGGCGCGCGCCTGCTCCGCCTCGTTCAGCTCGATGGCGTTGCTGCGGAACACCTCGATGGATCGCGCCATCTTGCCCAGCTCGTCATGCCGCCCCGTGTCGGGGATGGAAATGCCGAGATGGCCCGTCGCCAGGCGCTCCATCGTCGCCGTCACCCTGCGGATCGGGCCCAACAGGCCGCGTGCCACCAGCACCATCGCGCCGACCAGGACGGCCAGGATCACCGCGGCGGCAATCCCGATCTTCCGCAGGTCGTCCCGGAACGCCTCGCGCAGGTCGTCGACATAGGCACCCGTCCCGATGACCCAGTCCCAGGGCTGGAACCACTGCACGAAGGACAGTTTCGGTTGCGGTTCGCCCCCCTCCACCTGCGGCCATTCATAGCCCAGGAACCCCTGCCCCTCGGTGCGGGCGATCGTCACCAGCTGTTCCACGAAGCGGGTGCCGTTGGGGTCGGTGGCACCCATCAGGTTGCGGCCTTCCAGGCCCGGGTCCAGGCCCATGACCACCGAGTCGCCCTCGCCGTCGACCACGAAGAAGTAGCCATCGTTGGAATAGCGAATATCGCGCAGGGCATCCCGCGCCGCCTCCCGTCCCTCCTCCTCCGACAGCTCTCCGCTTCCCACGCGATCGTGGATGGCCTGGACGATGGATGTGCCGGCATTGACCAGTTCGATCAGGCGCTCACGCCGGTCGGCAAGGATGCGCTCGCGCGAATCGACCACGGCCATGGCAACCAGGGCGACCAGCCCCGATGCCGACACCAGGCCGATCAGGACGAGACGGCCGGACACGCTTCTCCAGAACTGTAGCCTCATCGCCGGATATCCTTGCCTCTGCGGAAATGGAAGTGCGGGAAAGGCCCGCCCCGGCGCACGTCCAATAACCCCGATGGCGGCATGGATTTGTGCCGAATGCTTATTGTTAAGTGTGCTTTGGTGAAATTTCCGTTAATTGGAACCTTCCCGAGGTTCGCACATGCTGTTTGCTATGCGTGTCGCCGTCATGCAGTGAAAACGAGAAAGACTATATATTGATCATTCTCGATAGTAGCCGTTTGCCGGCACCGTCCACCCGCCCCGGCCGGTGTCAGGTCAGGGCCGGCAATTCGCGGCGGTAAAGTTCGGCGTCCACGGCGGCCGGATCCGCCTGGAAATGGCGTGCCGCGGCGTGGCCCGAATAGACGGCCGCGGCGATCAGCCCGGGGGCCAAGGCATCGCCGATGACGTGGAGCGTCGCGATGCCGGCGTCCGCCAGCCGCCCGGGCTCGGCACGCAGCAACCGGGCCAGCGCGTCGTCGGGCTGCCGTTCCGTCACCGTCAGGACCGCATCACAGGCGGTCTCGATGGTGCGGCCGGTATAGACGCAGTCCAGCACCGCCCGGCCCCCGTCGACGCGGGCGAGCCCGCGGGCGGTGACGATCTCCACCCCCAGTTCCAGAAGCCGGCGCTGGATGCGCTTCTGTTCCAGCGTGTTGGCCGTCCAGGCCGATACCTCCGCCGCCGGGGTCACGAGCACGACGTCATGGCCGGCGGCCTTGACCGCTTCGGCCAGCACGCCGCCCAGATAGGCATGGTCGTCGTCATAGACCAGCACCCGGCCGTGCGGCATGCGGCCGGCCAGGATGTCGTCCGGGGTGAACGCACCCTCCAGCCCCGGGGCCGGCCGGCGCAGGCGGCGCCCGATGCCGTCGGCGCGCCAGGTGGCCCCGGTGGCGAGGAAGACATGGGCGAAGCCGAAGCCCAGGACGTCGTCGGCGGACAGCAGGCTGTCGCGGTAGATCTCGACATTGCCCATCTGCCGCAGGGCCTGCACGCGGTAGTCGGCGACGCGCTTCCAGCTGGCCAGCCCCGGCAGCCTGGCCTCGGCCAGCGCACGGCCGCCCAGCTCGCGGCCCGCCTCGGCCAGCGTCACCGGATAGCCGCGGCGTGCCAGGTGCAGGGCGCATTCCAGGCCGGCGGGGCCGGCACCGACCACCAGCACCGGGTCGCCCGATGCCCGCGCGGCCGCCCGTTCGGGGTGCCAGCCGCGGCGCCACTCCTCGCCCATGGTCGGGTTCTGGG
>JACKIG010000002.1 GCA_020638595.1 Rhodospirillaceae bacterium
TCCGCCGGCACCGCCATAGCCGGCTCGATCGTCATGGCCCGCGCCCTCGCCCCGATCGAGCAGGTGTTCGGCGCCTGGCGCAACATCGTGCAGGCCCGCCAGGCCTGGCAGAGGCTGCAAGGCTTCCTGTCGCGCCAGGGCATGGGCCGTTCGGACCGCGCGCTGCCGCGCCCGACCGGGCGAATTGCGGTGGAACAGCTGAGCTTCGCGTTTCCGGGGCAGGCCCGGCCCAGCATCCGCGGCATGAGCTTCGCGCTCGCGCCGGGCGAGGTTCTGGCCGTGATCGGCCCGTCGGCGGCGGGCAAGTCGACCCTGATCCGCCTGCTGACCGGCACGCTCCAGCCCAGCGCCGGCGCCGTGCGCCTCGACGGCGCGGACGTGTTTCGCTGGCAACGCAGCGACTTCGGCCGCCATGTCGGCTATCTGCCGCAAGAGGTCTGTTTGTTCGACGGCACCGTGTTCGAAAACATCGCCCGCATGGGCGAGGCGCGTCCGGACGACGTCTATGAGGCCGCCCGTCTGGCCGGCTGTCACGACATGATCCTGCGCCTGCCCCAGGGCTATGACACCCGGATCGGCGACGACGGCCAGCACCTGTCGGGCGGGCAGAAGCAGATGGTCGGGCTGGCGCGGGCCATGTTCGGCCAGCCGGTGTTCGTCGTGCTGGACGAGCCCAACAGCAATCTGGACGGCGACGCCGAACTGGACCTGATGCGGGCGGTCCGGCGCCTGTCGGACCGCGGCACGACGGTGGTGCTGGTTTCGCACGGGCCCCGCCTGGTGCAGGCCTGCGACACCGTCCTGGTGATGCGCGAGGGGGCGGTTTCGCTGCTGGGCCCGCGGGACGACGTCCTCGCCAGCCTGCGGCAACGGAATGCTCCGAACACGCCCGCGGTTGCCCCCGTCCCCTCTGTCGCCGCCGTTCCCGAACCCTCCGGCAAACTGATGCAGGCCCACGCATGACGAATATCGCTTCTCCGGTCCGCCCCCTGGCATTGCCGCTGCCTCAGACCCTGCCCCACGATCCGCTGCCCGAGCGTCCCGAGGCACGGGGGGCCGTCCGGCTCGGAGCGCTGGTGCTGCTGGCCTTTCTCCTTGCCCTGGCCTCCTGGTCGTACTGGGCACCCTTGACCGAGGCCGCGATGGCCGATGGCGAAATCCGGGCAGAAGGCCAGCGCCGCACCCTGAGCCATCTGGAAGGCGGCATCATCGCGCGCATTCATGTGCGCGAGGGCGACCGGGTGCGGGCCGGGCAAACGCTGATCACCCTCGGCGACACCGGCGCCCTCGCCGACGCGGACGCGCTGCGGCACGAACGCTGGGCGTTGCTGGCGCAGGCGGCGCGGCTGGAGGCCGAGGAACGGGATCGGGCGGCGGTCGTCTTTCCGGCCGCCCTGCTCGCCCGGACCGATTCCGTCTCGCGCGAGGCGGTGGCCGGCCAGCGGCGCCTGTTCGCCATCCGGCGCGAAAACCTGCAGAACCAGCGGGCTCTGTTCGAAGCGCGCATCACCCAGCACCGCGCCAGCATCGACGCGCTGAACGGCGGTATCGACGCCCAACGCATCCAGCTCTCGCTGCTGGAGCAGGAAGAGAAGGCCGCGAGCCACCTGCTGAATCAGGGATTGCAGCGGATGCCGGCGGTGCTGGCCCTGCGCCGTTCCATCGCCATGACCCGGGGCGGCATCGCGTCGGATACGGGCAATATCGCGCGCGAGGCCGCTTCCATCGGCGAGATCGAGCAAACCCTGCGCCAGATCGATTCCGATTTCCGCCAGTTGGCCGCCGAGGATCGCCAGCGGGTCGACGCCAAACTGGCCCAAAATGCGGAGCGGCTGCGGGCGGCGGAAGACGTGCTGGCCCGCCGGGAACTGCGCGCGCCGGAGGCGGGGCGGGTGTTCGACCTGCGCTATGTCACCGAAGGGTCCGTCATCGAACGCGGCGCGCCGATCCTCGACATCGTGCCCGCGGGCGACCGGCTCGTCGCCGAGGTGAAGGTGCAGCCGACCGATATCGAAATGGTCCATGGCGGCCTGACGGCCCAGGTGCGCCTGACCGGCCTGGTCCAACGCAACGCCCCCTATCTGGAAGGGCGGGTGAGTTTCGTCGCCGCCGACGTCACCCAGCCGAACCGCGGCGCCGGCGCCAGTTATTACCGCGCCCAGGTGACGTTGGACCCGGAAAGCCTGAAACGCCTGGACGGCGTGGACCTGGTGGCGGGCATGCCCGTGCAGGTCATGATCAAGACCGGCGAGCGCTCCATGTTCGACTATCTCTCCCGCCCCCTGGTCAACAGCTTCAACCGGGCGTTCCACGAACCCTGAGCCGTGCGGCCGAGCCGGCCCGCGACCTTGCAGCGGCGACACCCGCTCGCCAGACATGCGCCTCGCGATTTTTGGCACAAGCGTCGCGATGGAGCGCATTTCCTTAGGCGGTGCACAATGACGGGGGTTTTTGACGGGCGCCACCATCGCCGGCCGCGCCCTTGCGGAGCAATGGAAACGGCCAAAATCGCCGCCACTGCCTCCGGTTTATCCCTATCGCCGCTTCGCTACCAGTCTCCGCCTCACTGTTAGCAACTGCGACACCCGGAATGCGTATCTGCGCGCACTTTGTTCCGGCAATTTATCTATACAATTATATGGTTTACCGATCCGATAGGTATCAATACATATGTACGGAGGTCGAAATTTGTATACGGGTCCCGGTCATTGCCTCATATCGCATACGGTATTCCATTACCTCACCAAATACCAGGTCAAAGACTGAGAAACTCCATCTCATTGGCGGCGATGATTGCGTCCATGGCTGCGCTCCTGCCGGACCGGGCATCGGCGGCGCTCGCGACGGCGGAATTGGATCTGGGCGCCCCCCTGGCGGTCGCCTCGGCCGCTATTGGCGGCGTGGAGGATCAACGGAACGACGACACGGTTGTGGCGACGGTCATCGGCAGCACGGTCCGGGTGACCGCAACCGCCCCGGGCGCGGTCACCTTGGAGTCCGTAACCGGTGCGCTCTCGGACAACACCCTATCCGCCAGTGCCAGCGCCAACGCCGCCGAAGCCTCCACCACCCTGAGCGTGTCGCCGACGACCGCCGACGACACCGTGGCCCTCGCCATTCTTCAGCGCACCACACCGGCGGGCGGTTCGACGGCCACCAGCGCCGGCAATCGCGGCCAGATCCTCGTGGAGGGGGCCGCGCCCGCAGTCGATGAAGTGACCGTCACCGGTGCCGTATCGGCGGACAACAACGATGTCATCGCAACGGCCACCGGCAATGTCGCGGCCGCCGCGATTGCCGTCACCGGTGGCGTCAGCCTGGCCGGAACCGGCCTCGCCGGCACCGTTGCACTGGACCAAACCCTTTCCGCCCTGCCGGATTCCACCGCCGCCGCGGACCTGCTGATCGTGGCCGGCCAGCAAGCCGGCGCTGCCGTCACCGCCGCATCGACCGACGACGCCGTGACCGTGACCCTGCAATCGGTCGGCGGAGCCACGGCAACCCTGAGCGAGAGCGGCATCGTTTCGCTCGCCACCGGAAACGACTATACCGCCAGCCTGAGCGTGATCGACGGTTCGCCCGATACGGTGGGGGCCTCGGCGGCGTTGAGCGCGCTGGGCGACCAGTCGGGCGCGGTGTCGGCGACGACGGCGAACGCCACCCTTGCGCTCAATACCGGGCTGGACAGCGCCGGGAACACGACGGGCAATACCGGCGGCTCGACGCTGAGCGTCGCCGCGAACACCCAGGGCGCCACCGCCCATGGCAGTGACAGCACCCAAACCCTGTCGGTGCAGGCAAACAGGCTGGCGGGCGACGCGACCAACGCATCCCTGACGGATGGCGACACCGTCGCGGACGGGATTCAGTTGCTGGCGACCGCGGACCTGGTGGTGGTCAGCACCCAAATCCAGCGCGCCACCGTCCTGGCGGACGGTTCCGGCAACGGGATTGCGGCCAATGTCGCAGACGAAGACGGAACGGTTTCGTCCACGACCGTCAGCGTGACGGACAACACCCAAAGCGCCTCGGCCCTGGGCGCCGATACGACCAACACGCTGAGCCTCACCGGCAATGGCGTGGATGCCACCGGCGCCGTCGCCGCCGTTCAATCCGGCCAGGCGCCGGTCAGTGCCGTGACGGGCGCCTCGACCATCACCCTGTTCGCCGGCAGCAGCGTTGACGGCAGCACCCTGACCGTGAGCCGCAACGCTCAGCTTTCCACCGCAACCGGTGCCCGATCCACCAACACGTTGGCCCTGACCGATACGGCCACTGCGATCACGATTGCCGACCATGCCGGTGGCGTGTCCATCGGTCCGAACGGCACCCTGCCCATCGTCGCGGCCGGTTATGCGCTGGCGAACGCGCAGGAGAATGGCAGCGGCGCGAACGTCACGGCCAACACGGTCGACAGCATCATCCGGACCACGATCGCCGGTGACGCCGGCGCCTCGACCGTCTCCGTGAGCGACAACGCGGTCGTAGCGACGGCGTCGGGAACGGAAACGCTGAACACGGCGACCCTGGCGTTTCGCAATGCGGCGATCAACGGGGCCGCGTCTCTGGCCGTGGGCGCATCCCGCCAGCAACAACAGGGCGATGTGTCGTCCGCCGTCACCGGAGAGGCCGGCACGGGCCTTGCCATTCTGACAGCGATCGATGGGAGCGTATCGGACTCTACCATCGTCACGGAAAACAACCGGCTGGAAGCCACCAGCATTGGCAACAACGCCCTCGGAAACACCGTGACCATAGAGGCAAGCCGCATCGAGACCACCGCGGCGGGCGGCGTTTCCATCGAAGGCGCCGCGGAATTTAACAATCTCACGCCGCTGGACCAGACGCCCTCCGATGTTCTTTTGTTCGAGATCACCTCGAAACCGCCGGGCGGCGTCACCTATGCGGTCGATATTTATTATTCGGATTTGGGGACGACGATCGCCCAGGGCGACCCGCGCAATCCCTTTCCGTTCGCGATCATCATCGAAACCGATGGCACCATGTATCCCAGCGCAAAGGTGGGCAGCGGGAAGTATCAGGTCTACGCGACGGCGACGGATACGCAATACGGGGATTACACCCCCAACGACACCTTCGTTCCCGCCGCATTGTCGTCGCCCTTCACCCTGGCCGATACGTATGTCTATGAATTCGCGGGCCAGTTGCGGGCGGTTCTGCCCGACGTGGCCGCGGCGGCCGCCTCGGGACCGTATATCCCGCTCTACACCGTCGGGACCGATGCGGATGGCAATCTTGCGGTGTCGTCCTTCCAGTATTCCGCCAATGCCACGACCCGTGCGCGGCTGACCGACGATGCGGATGCGCCAACCACGTCGGCGACGATCAAGATCGGCACCGTGACCGCCGGATCGTCGCTTTCCGACAGCACGGTCATGGCCGACCGGAACGTCTTGCGGGCCGCCGCCACGACCAACAACGCCATCAACGCCGAAACCGTCACTGTCGCCACGGTGTTGGCGGCGCCGGTGACCCTCTTGAACGCGCAGCAGGCCGTCTGGGGCGCCGCTCAAGCGTCCATCGGCGTCGCCGGGACGGGAACGCCTGCCGTGAATGCGGGCGGCGTGGTCATCCAATGGGAAGGCCCGATCGACGGCAGTTCGCTCTCGGTCTCGCAGAATGCGACGACGGGTGCGGCCAAGACGAATGTCGCGGACAACACGATCCGGGTTTCCGCCAACACGCTGGAGCATTCCATTGCGACGGACGGGGCCATGGTTGCCCGGTCTCCCAACCTGTCGAGCCAGGCCGACATCTCGTTCCTGAACTGGCAGATGTCCGGCAACGATGCACAAAGCACGGTTTTCGGCAGTTTCGCCATCCTGCAACAGAACGACCCCGCGGTATCGGGGGCCAGCCTTGCGGTGATCGGCAACGCCCAATCCGCATTGGCACTGGGGAATGGCGCCCAAAACAGCGTCACGCTGGAGGCCTCCGCCTTCGCCTCTGCCAGCAGCGCCCTTGTTTCGGAACAGACATCGACGGGCAATGCCACCGCGGGCTCGGATGCGACCGTCTTTGCCTCGGCGGCCATGTCCGGTTCGACGCTGGCGCTGAACGGCAACACAAACCAGAGCGTTGCGGTTGCCAACGAAGCCCTCAACGCCGTCACGCTGACAGCGGCCAACGCGCTTCCGGCGCAGAGCCTGCCAGCCAATGGCATTCTGAATGGCGGCGCCACCGTCAGCGCCGACCATGTGCTCGCATCCGATCAGACGGTGATCGGCTTCGGACCCGGCACCGCGGCAAGCGCAACGACGACGGTCTATAACGGCGACGCGACCGATGCCACGGCCGGTCCGATTATCCGCAGCACCGTTGCCATGAACGGAAACGCCACGCTGGCGCAGGCCGGATCGAACGCGGCGACCAACAGCATGGCCCTGAATGCGGATCGCTCGGGCGCAACCGCGGTGCTGGACAACACGCAGAGCAACAGCCAGCCGACAGCGGCGACGACGGTTGTATCGGTGTCGCTGGACCAGGGCACCACGGCGGCCATCACCCTGCTGGACGTCGCGATCGCGACAGTGGAGGGCAACAGCGCGACGGCCGATGCCACCGGCAATTCCAGCACCAGCACGATTGCGGTGACGGGCACGAACGTGGACGCGGGCCTTGCCAACACGGATGCCACTCTGGACACAAGCGTCGGTGCGAATGCGGACGGCGCCTATCTGCTGGGCAACACGGTTGCAAACTCCGGAGCCGTGGTCGCGGATAGCAGCGCATCCGGCTATCGGGTCGCGTTGCAGACCGACCTGGTGGGGGCCGCGAACGGCACGGTGCGTTTGTCCTCGAACAGCAGCGCGTCCTCCGCCACCGCCAACAAGACGGCGAGCGCGCTGACCATCGGCGGCGACGGCACGGCGAACCTGGGGTCTTCGGCCGGGCTGGTCACCGTCCAGTCCGCCGGCGGCACGGTCGGGGCGACCGGGGGCATGACGGCCGCGGCCGTCGTCTCCGGCAGCGCGGGGGGTGCAATCGGTTCGTCGCTGTCGGTCGATGGCAACACCAGCGGCGCCAGAGCGTCGGGCAATGTGACGACCGCCGGCCTCACGGTCGACGCCGCGAACACCACCGCGGGCGCCGGCATTGCCGGGACCGTCGATGCCCTTGCCGGGACCGTGAACGCCGGCTTCGGCCTGGCGACAGCGCAGGACAACGCCGCGGCAATCGCCTCGGCCAACACCGCCAACACGTTCAGCCTGTCGGCGAGCGGCACGGATGTTGCCGGGGTCGATACCGCGCGGCTCTCGCTCTCCGGCAACGCGGTCAGCGCGTATGGCACGGCCAACATCGCGGCCAATACGGTGTCGCTCGGCAGCGCCGATGCCGGCACGTTCGACGCCTCCGCCGCGCTGTACAACCGCCAGGACAATTTCGGCGCCGTGACGGTCTCCGCCGCCGGTGGCTTCGCGCTCAATGTGGACACCGGCGCGGCCGGGTCCGCGCTGAACGCCAGCACGGCCGACCTGACCGGCAACAGCCTGCTCGCCCTGGCTCGCGGCAACCTGGCCAGCAACGGGCTGGCGGTTGCGGCCATCGCGGTGACGGCGGGCCCGGGGGCGGCCAGCTATACCGGCAGCACCGGCACGCTTGCCACGACGTTCGGCCTGCTGAGCGACCAGGCAAATGCCGAGGCTATCGTGGCCAGCGGCACCGGCGTCCGCTACACGGTCGCGCTGAACGGCACGTCGGGTACCGGCACCGGCGCAAATGCCAGCACGGTGGCGTTGAACGGCAACAGCGTGACGTCGGCGGCGTATGGCAACATCGCCACCAACGCCCTGACGCTCGCCTCACGGAACGACACGCCAGACGATGCCTCCGCCATGATCGCCGGTCGGCAATCGAATGCGGGCGGTGTGGCGGCGAGCGTGACCGACGGCTTTGCCGGGGCAACCGTGAACGGTGCGGCGACGAATGCGACCGTGTCGGTGAGCGGCAACCGCTTTGCCGCCAACGCGGTCGGCAATTTCACCGCCAGCACCATGACCCGCCACTGATCGCCCCGGGGCGCCGGACCGGGAAACGGCGTCAAAGACATGGTGACCGCTGCGGAGCCCGTCGCCCTGCCCCGATCCGCCCCGTTCCTCCCGTTGCGCCTGATCCCAATCAGAGGCCGGGCGTCCAGCGTCTTTCCGGTAGACGGCCGGGTCGATGAGCAGGGCGTGAACCCGCAATTGTCCGTGAGCGGTCAGGTGGGGAAGCGGATCGTGGCGCGGGTGCCCTCGCCGGGCGTGGAGCCGAGGGAGAACACCGCCCGGTGCAGTTTGGCGATGCCGGTGATGATGTTCAGCCCGATGCCGAGGCCATCCCCCAGCTTCACCTGGCCCGTGACCATGCCGGCCTGGCTCGGCGCGCCGACAATGCCGGGGCCGTTGTCGCGGACCGAGACCTGGGCGCCGGGGCCGGTGCTGACGACGATATGCGTTCCGGCCGGGGTGTGCTTGACCGAATTTTCCACCAGATTGCGCACGAGATTCTCCAGCAGGTTCGGCACGCCCCAGACAGGGCTGCCGCCCTGGTTCTCGAACTCGATGGATTTCGAGCGGGCGTAGACCAGCGGCACCATGTCGGAGATCACGTTCTCGACCAGGGCCACCAGATCGACGTCGACGAAGCTTGCGGGGTCGACCGCATCCAGCTTGGCCAGGGCCGTCAACTGGTTCAGCAAATGGGTCAGCCCGTCCAGGTCGTCGATCGCTTTCCTGGCGCGGGGGTGGTCGATCTGCTCCAGTTCGAGCCGGACGATGGAGACCGGCGTGCGAATTTCGTGCGAAATGGCCGAGGCGAACAGCTTTTGCCCTTTGATCAAGTCGTTGATCCGGCCGAAATTGCGGTTGATGACCTCGGAGAACCGGGCGATTTCCCGCGGCATCCCGGCGGTGTCCAGCCGCAGCGCGGTGGTGTTCGGGTCCGCCTGCGCCGCAATGGCCGAGGCCCGCAGGACCGGGCGCAGGGCGGTGCGCACCGACAGCGTCGTGGCCCCGACGACCAGCACCAGCATGATCGACATCGGCACCAGCATATGGCTCAGGATTTCTTCCCAGAGCGCCCAGATGATCCGGTTTTCGGGGTCTTGGAAGCTGCCGATGTTGAACTGATAGGTCTCGCCCGCGATGGGCAGGCGCCGGCCGCCGATAAAGCTCAGCGGCTTGTTGGGTGCCAGCATGTGGAACCAGAAATCAGGCATATGGCTGGTGTCGTGGTTCAGCACGCGCATGCAGGCGGGCCGGTCGCAATTGGTGAAGACCCGGTGGCCGTCGGCATCGTTGATCAGCACGAAATAGCCGTTCGTCTCCAACTCCGCCAGGCTGTTGGCCGGCCGATAGCGGCGGCGGAGGCCGGCCGGCACCTCGAAGGCCGGCTCCGCCATACCCGGACGGATGCCGGCGGCCAGCAGCTCGGTTTCCAGGGTGATGATCTTGCGCACCAGCTTGGTTTCGTCGGTCCAGTACTCATGCGCCACGACCGAGAACTGGATCACCATCGCCAGCGCGCCGAACGCGGCGATCCGGCGAAAGACGACATGCAGGAGCGACGAGTGCCGGGCGGTCACGTCACGCCCTTTCCTTCAGCATATAGCCGAGGCCGCGGATCGTTTCGATGCGCACCCGGGCCGAGGCCGTTTCGATCTTCTTCCGCAGCCGGGAAATCGCCTGCTCCAGCGCGTTGGTCGACAGGTCGTGATCGTATTCCGACAGCGTGATTTCCAGCTTGCGCTTGGCCACCACGCGCCCGGCTTCGCGCATCAGAAGTTCGACAATGCCGACCTCGCGCGGCGAGAGCGCAATGCCCTCGCTCCCGACCTGCAGCATCTTGTCCACGGGCCGATAGGTCAGGTCGCCGATGGACAGGTCCGGCAGTTCGCCGGATGGCCGGCGCCGGGTCAGCGCCCGGCATCGGGCCAGAAATTCCTCGTGGTTGAAGGGCTTGACCAGATAGTCGTCGGCGCCGGCATCCAAACCGTTGATGCGGTCTTCGATGGCGCCGCGGGCCGTGATGATCAGGATCGGCACGCTATTGCCGGCCTTTCGCACCCGGCGGATCAGGTCCAGCCCGTTGCCGTCGGGCAGGCCGAGATCGACCAGAACGAGATCGTGGTCCTCTGTGCGCATGGCCTCGGCGGCCTCGGCTGCGCTTCCCAGGGCGTCGACATGCCAGCACGCGGCGCGGATGCGCTCGGTCAGCAACTCAACGAGGCGCGGATTGTCTTCCACCAGTAACAGCCGCATTTTTTTGCCTTTGTGTTGCGGGGAGCGGGCAAAGACGGGTCAGTCGTGACCGCCGCCGCCATCCCCGTCGCCATCTCCATCCCCATCGCCATCCCCTCCCCCGTCGCCATCTCCACCGCCTCCCCCATCGCTTCCGCCTCCCGCATCGCCTCCCGCGTCACCGACGGCGCCGTGGATCGAGATGCCCGTGATGTCGGCCGCGGGTGGCTTGGAATGGGAAAAGATCTGAAACAGAGAACTCAGGCCGCCGCTCGCGGGCGGCTGGTGGTTTTTGTCCAGCGCGCGCTTGTGGATGGCGTCGGCCGCCCGGACATAGTCGGCCTTGGTGATGCGCCGCTGGATGATTTCGAGCACGTCGCCATTCTTGTTGGCGATTTCCAGATGCACGTAGGTGCCGACGGGGGCATAGGCGTCGATCTCCGTCGACAACAGCCGCCTCGTCACCTGAAAGTGCGTAAAGCCTTGGCGATGAAGGGTTGCCACCTGTTTGTCGACCGGGTCCCTTGCGGTCGCCGCGGATGTCAAAATCCCAAACCAGAGCAATACCGCCATGCCTGCGGAAAACACTCGACGCACTGTTCGGAGTCTCCTTACCCGTTTTCGGCAAAATACCCGGGAAGGCTGACGGCAACCTGTCAGCGCCGACATTTGCCATCGGCAAACCCGATTGCGGAGACGAGAGGCGCGGCATGGCCAGGGTTGGCGGTGACGGGCGTGTCCGCCCCGCTCCGGCTCGCGGGCGGGGCGGGCGAACCTTCCGGGATCAGCCGATCAGGAAATGGTCCGCATTCAGGTCCAGGCCGGTCGCCAGCACCGCAAACAGCTGCTGTCCGCCGCGGTCCGACCCGTTGGCGTCGTAATAGAGGCCGCCATTCGACGGGTTGTAGATCAGATAGTCGTTCCCGTCGAACGCATGCGAGCCGATCGCGATATTCTCATTCGTGACACCGGTGGCGGCGTCGAACTGGCCGAAAATGAGATGGTCCAGCAGGAAACTGTCCTCGGTGTCGGAGAAATCGTAGATCCGGTCGACATTGTAACGCCGGTTCAGAACGGTATCGAACACGAAGGTGTCGGAACCATCGCCGCCGATCAGCCGGTCATTGCCGTATCCGCCGTAAATTTGGTCGTTGCCCTCGCGGCCGAACAGCGTGTCGTTGCCGCGCAGACCGTAAATCTCGTCCCCGCCGGACGTGCCATACAGGCGATTGCCCCGGTTGTTTCCGACAATGGTTTCGCCGGAATTCAACGTCTCGCTCATGGCGAGGACGAACTCGCCGGTGCTGGAGCCATAGCCCTGGGCGCTGACGAAATAGGTGCCGTCCGCGTCGGCGGTGAAGCTCAGCCGGGAATTCAGGCCGACCGCATCGTCGTTGGCAGCCAGCGTGTGGCCGGCGCCGTCGAGCAGGCGCAGATAGGTGTCCAGGGCCGAACCCGACGGAGCATCCAGCGCCATGTCATAGGTGTAGCCGGCATGCAACGACACGCGGAACCAGTCCTGGTCGCCGCCGAAGTCGATGGACGAGGCCGTGGCCACACCCGCGGCCAGAATCGCGGTGGTCGAGGCATCGCCGGCAATCAGGTCGGTCGGAGCGGGCGGCGGGGGCTCCGGCGTCGGCGCGGTGTCGACACCCAGCAACTGGCTGACGTCGAGCCGCCCGGCATTGGCGACCTTGCCGGTCAGGGAGTTGGTCTCGACCGTGGTGGACAACAGCGCCGCCCGCACGTCCGCGGCCGAGGCGTTCGGGTTGGCCGATGCGTACAGCGCAATCGCACCCGTAACATGCGGCGTCGCCATGGAGGTGCCGCTATACGCGCCGTAGCGATCCCCCGGCAGGGTCGAATAGATCGTCGAGCCCGGAGCCGCAAGATCGACCGTTTGGGTGCCATAGTTGGAAAAGCTGGACAGCTGGCCCGAACTCGTCAGCGAGGCGACCGACACCACCGCCTCATAGCCCGCCGCCTGCGTGGTCGAGAGGTTGGACGGGTAGTTCGGGCTGATGTCGGTATTCTGCGATTCGTTGCCGGCCGCCGCGACGAACAGAATGTCCTGGGCGGCACCGCGCGCGACCGCGGCGTCCAGGGTCCGGGAATAGCCGCCGCCCCCCCAGGAGTTGTTGGTCGCAACGAAATGCTCGCCCTGGACGGCATTGCGCGCGGCGTCCGTAAAGTAATCGACCGCCTGAACCGCATCCGACGTATAGCCGCTGCCGTTGGCGTCCAGGAATTTGAGGCCGACCAGTTGCACGTCCCAGTTGACGCCCGCAACCCCGACGCCATTGCCGCCAATGCCGCCGATTGTGCCGCTGACATGGGTGCCATGGCCCTGATCGTCATAGGGATCATTGTCGTTGTTGACGAAATCCCACCCGATCAGGTCGTCGACCCGTCCGTTGCCGTCTTCGTCGACGCCATTCTCCCAGGCGGAGTCGTTCAGCAGGTCGCCCGCATCGATCCGCCCGTTCGCATTCACGTCCCGGACGAAGCTGGAATTGGCCGTCGCGTTCAAATCGCGGAAGGTGATCAACCCGTCGGAATCGGAGTCGACGAGGGAGTCTCGCAGCGCGACCGGAATTTCCCGCTGGTTGAGCCAGATGTTCAGATACAGATCTTCGTGCGTGTAATCGATCCCGGTGTCGATGACGCCGACGACCGTGCCCGAGGAGCCGGTGTGCCCGCCCTCCCAGGCCTCTGCCGCCTGGCTGCCGTAGGGATTGGCGATGGTCGACTGGTCGCCATACATGCCCCAGAGCGACCCGCCGACAACACCCGGATCGTTGCTGGTCGCGTCGATGGAGACCGCGAAGTCCGGCTCCGCATAACTGACCGGCGCCCGGCTGGAAATCGCCTCGATCTGCTCGGCCGAGGCGGCGCTATCGGGAAGCTCGATCCGGTAGAGCGTGCCCAGATGATCCGCGGCGTTTTCCGCTCGGATGATCCGAACATTGGAAGCGCCGAGCTCCTGAAACAGCGCCATGGATTGATCGGCCGTCGTGCCGTATTCGAACTGCACCAGAAGCGGGACCGGACCGGTCGGCCCCAAACGGATCGCTTCGCCGCCGAACACGTCCGACTCCGCACCGCCAGCCAACCCGCCATCCGCGAGCGCAATGCCTTCATCGGCTGCGAAAGACTCGTCCCACTGAGACTGCGACGACGGCTTTCCGTCATCCGCGGGCCCGCCCATCGGCGAACCGGCATCGTCCTCGAACCGGGACAGGTCCTCAAACAGGCCCTCCGCCGCTTTCAAATTCGTGGGATGATCGTACCCAGACATTGCACTCTCCTAATATAACGGGGGCACGCGACCACTGCACAACACCCTCTCAACAAATACATAGCATTGTATTATTCATTGTTGTCGCCATGCATGGAACTGATTTGGCGCCGTTCACCCATCATTACAATTGTCGAAAACAATTAGATTACACGGTAATTGCGCGTAAATCGCGACTGACATTGCCTATTTATGCCATTCCAGGCGCGATGCGTCCGCTGCCGGGAATGGCCTTCAACCGGCGGCATTCCGGGAGCGCGTGAACCGCAAGCCCCATGGCGAGGGTGGGGCCGGTGGGGCACCCCTACCGCCCAGTGCGCAAATCCTATGGCGACGGGCGGTCGACCAACCGCTCCTGGAGAAAATCGGAGAAGGCTTTCAACGCCGGGTCGCCGGCGACCCTCGCTTCGTATTGCAGCACGAAATACCGGCGCGTCGGCCGCACGCTCTCGTGCGCGATGACGATGCGGCCTGCGGCCAGGTCACGACCCAGCAAGGCCTCGATCCCGATGGCGAAGCCCATGCCGGCCTCCGCGGCCTCGAACGCCAGGTTCAGGCTCTCGAACGTGCTGCCGCCCTGGACCGCGACCGAGCCGAGGCCGGCATGGTCGAGCCAGCGCCGCCAGTCGTCCGGGCGCGGACGCGCGTGCAGCAAAGGCGCGGTCCGGAAATCCGGCGGCCCCTGCTCCAGCAATTCCGGCGCGCAGACCGGCACGGTCGAGATCGGCGTCAGCGGGATCGAGACCAGGCCCGTGCGGCGGGCGCGATCCGCAACGGCGATGACGGCATCGTAGCGGCTCGGCAGCAGTTCGACCGGGTTCATGCTGGTATGCAGATCGATCTGGAGGTCGGGATGCTGCGCGCGCAAGGCGGGCCAAAGCGGCAGCAGCAAGCGCGAGGCGAAAGAGCCGTAGACGCCGACCGCCAATCGGCGAAGGCTTCTGTGCTTCAGGCCGCTCGCCGCGTCGGCGATCCGGTCGAGCCCTTCGAATGCCGCCTGGGCGAGCGCCTCGCCGGAACTCGTCAGTTCCAGCCCGTGCGAGCGGCGCACGAACAACGCCGCCTGGAGATGATCTTCGAGCGCGCGGATATGCCGGCTCACGGCGCCCGCCGTCACGCCCAGCTCGTCGGCGGCCCGCGTCATCGAGAGATGACGCGCCGCGGCCTCGAACGCGCGGACGGCATGCAGCGGGGGAAGACGACGCCAGGACATAGAGCGGATTCCTTTCCAGCTGGCTCACCAGCCCAGCTTCCCTGTCCTCGCGGAACCCGGGACCCATGCCTGAGAGACAAATACAGAGTCCGTGTCCTGTGAGAAGCTCTCCGGCATGGGCTCCCGCTTCCGCGGCAGATGGGGCAGGAGAATGGTTCAACCAGTACCGAAAGCGCAACTGAATTGCGTTAAACTCAATTCATTGGGAGAACAAGTCGTTTGATCGGCATATGACGCAACGCCTATGGTCGGCGCCGCGGTCCCGGATCGCACCGATACAGCCATTCGCGGAATCTGAACAATGAATGCGCCCGTCGCCCTGACGAGCCGCGCGGCTTCGAGCCGTCGCGCCGAAGCCATCGCACCGACCACGCGCGGTCTGAACTATTACGATATCGACGCCAGCCTGCGCGCCCTGCTGCCGCTGTACATGGCGCCAGACCTCACCGCCCAACTGGCGCCGCACCTGTCGGCCCTTGGCGCCTGTGCCGGAACCGAGCTTTACGACCTTGCCGACACGGCGGACCGGCACGAACCGGTCCTGCACCACCGCGACGCCTTCGGCCGCGACGAGGAATGGATCGAGTTCCATCCGGCCTATCGCGAGATGGAGAAGATCGCCTTCGGCCGCTTCGGCCTGCACGCGATGTGCCATCGGGGCGATGTGCTCGGATCGCCGGAGCCACTGCCGCCATTGGCGAAATACGTGTTCCACTACCTGTTCTCGCAGGCGGAGTTCGGCCTGCTCTGCCCGGTCAACCTGACCGACAGCTCCTCCGAACTGGTGCGCCGTTTCGGCGACGAGGCCCTGAAGGCCCGCTATCTCGACCGGATGTGGAGCCAGGATGTCGGCACGCTGCATCGCTGCGCCCAGTTCATGACCGAGAAAACCGGCGGCTCCGACGTCGGCGCGGGCGACCTGAAAGCGGTGCGGGACGGCGACCACTGGCGGCTTTGGGGCGAGAAATGGTTCTGCTCGAACGTCGATGCGGAACTCGCCGTCCTGCTGGCCCGGCCCGAAGGCGCGCCCGCGGGCGGCCGCGGCCTCGGCCTGTTCCTGATGCCGAAAACGCTGGAGGACGGCAGCCGCAACGATTATCGCATTGTCCGCCTGAAGCCCAAGCTCGGCAGCCGCTCCATGGCCAGTGGCGAGATCGTGTTCCAGGGCGCCCGCGCCTATCAGCTCGGCGCGCTCGACCAGGGTCTGAAGCAGATGCTGGTCATGGTGAATTCCAGCCGCCTCTCCCACCTGGCGCGCGCGGCCGGCATGATGCGGCGTTGCCTCAACGAGGCACTACAGGCGAGCCGGTACCGCGACGCCTTTGGCCAGGCGATCATCCGCCACCCGCTGATGCGCCGGCAGCTTCTCAAGCTGATGGTCCCGACCGAGCAGGCGCTGTCGGCGCTGCTGCACGCCGCCAATGCGCCCGAGGCTGCGCTGCGCCTCATCACACCCATTGCCAAGTACCGCGCCTGCCGCGACAACGTCGCCGTCGCAACCGGCGCCATGGAGGCCCGCGGCGGCAACGGCTATATTGAGGATTGGCCGAACGCCCGCTTCGTGCGCGATGCGCATCTGGGCCTGATCTGGGAGGGCACCAGCAATATCAACGCGCTCGACGCCGTGCAGCGCGCCGTCGGCAAGGCCAAGGCGCACGAGGCCTTGCGCGATGACCTGGCCGACCGGATCAAGGACGCTCCGGGGCTGCCCGGCCAGTACCGCACGCAGTTGGAAGGGGCGGTGGACGACGCCTTCCGCTTCGCCGCCGAAGTCGCCGCGCATCCGGAGCACGAACGGTTTTGCCGCGCGGCGGCCGGCAACCTCTATCACGCAACGACCGCGGCCCTGCTGGCCGCCGAAGGCACGCGCCTCGGCACCGCGGGCGGCGATGCCCGCCGCTTGCTGCTGTCGCGGTTCGTGCTTGAGCACCGGCTGAATCGGGGCAGCGCGAGGACGCTCGACGCCATGAACTGGGAGAATGCGTCGATTGACCTGTTGCTGGACGACGCCCCCGTGTCGCTGGATCGGGCAACCGCCCTCATGCAGGAGTAGACGACCATGGACCCGAACAAGCAGCGCGAACTCGCCCGCCTGTTGGCAGACCTGCGGCGGGACAGCCGCCAGCAAAGCGGCCTCGACCCCGCCCTGACGCCACCGGACCCGGCAACCGCCTATCGCATCGCCGGCATGGTGGAGCGGGAACTCGGCTGGGAGGTGGTCGGCTGGAAGATCGCCGCCGCAAAACCGGAAATGCAGCGCCAGTTGCGCACCGATGCGCCGATCTATGGCCGCGTCTACGCGCCCGGCCTCTGGCCCTCGCCGGCGGAGTTTGTCCACGCGCGCCAGTGCAGCCCGATCCCGGAAGTCGAGTACGAGGCCCGGCTTGGCGCCGATCTGCCGCCACGGGACGCGCCCTATACCATCGAGGAGGTGACGGATGCCGTCGCCTCGCTGCATCCGGGCATCGAATTCGCGGAATGCCGCTTCATCCATGACGACCGCTTCCCGCCGCTGCCGGCCATCCTGGCGGACGGCGCCGGCGGCGGCTCCATCGTCTACGGGCCGGCGATCGACGATTGGCGCAACCGCGATATCGCGGGCCAGGAGGTCGTGCTCTATCGCAATGGCGAGCCGGTCCGCAAAGGCTCGGCTGCTGAGGCGCTCGATCACCCCATGGTGCCGCTGACCTGGCTCGCGAACGAACTCTCGCGCACCGGCGTCGGCATGAAGGCGGGCCAGATGGTCAGCACCGGCACCCTGACCGGGATGCTCCGGCCCAAGGCCGGCGACGTGTTCGTCGCGGACTTCGGCCCGTTCGGCACCGTCACCGGGGCGTATGTCTGACCGGACGCGGCTTGCCGGGCGCCAGCAACAGAGAAAGCAGCACCGCCAGCAGGGCCAGACAGGCGGCCACGCCATAGCTGGCGGCGAAGCTGCCGGTCCACTCTGCCAGCATGCCGGCGCCCGCGGGGCCCAGCACCTGGCCGCCGGCAAACATCAGGGTGAGCACGGCAAAGCCCGATGCAGCCCTCTCCGCCCCCAGATAGCGTCCGGAGGCGGCCGCCATGATCGACGGCATACTCCAGGCGGAGATCCCGAACAGGACGGTGGAGGCGTAGAGGCCGGGTGCGCCGAGGCCCACGGCCGCCAGGCCAAACGCTGCCGACTGGATCGCCATCGTCAGGGCCATTCCGACGTGATCGCCGAAGCGGTCGGAGATATGGCCAAACAGGGTGCCCGAAACCATGCTGAGCCCGCCCACCGCGGCCCACAGCAGGCCGGCCGTCACCTTGGGCACCGCAAACTCATTGACCATCGTCGTGACGATGAAGGTGGTGTAGGTGAGTGCGGTGGCGGCAAACAGGGCATAGATCGCTCCCAGGTGGAGCAGGATCGGCCAAACCTTGCCGGCGGCGTGCCCGCCGCTGCGGCTTAAGCTGGCATGCTTGGGCTTTGCCTGGCCAAAAGGCGCGAGACCGATCTCTTCCGGCCGGTCGCGCAACACCACGGCAGCGATAAGGGCGATGGCCAGCGCGGCAATGGCGAACCCCAGCCAGACCAGTTGCCACTGCGCGAGCCCCATCGCCGCCGGCACCCGCGGCACCAGCAGGCCCGAGGACAGGATGCCGAGCCCCGCCCCCGCCGTGACCAGACCCGCACCACGGGCCCGATGCGAGGGCTGGAACCAGAATGCCGGCAGCGTCATCGCGCCGACAAAGGCGGCGCCACTGCCGATGCCGACGGCAAAATAGCTCGCGGACAGCACCGCATAGTCGCGAGAGAGCGCCATGACCAACAGTCCGGGGGCGATCACCAACAGGCCGCCGACACACAGCCGCCTGGCGCTCAGCCTGGACGAAACCCATGGCATCAGCGCGACCATCGCCAGATAGCCGAGAAAATAGCTCGCGCCGAGAATGCCCTGTTCGTTGTACCCCAACCGCAAATCCGCGGCCATCAGCGGCAGGATGATGCCGAAGGCGAACCGGGCGAGGCCCACGGCGCTCAGCACGACCAGGGTGCAGGTTCCGGCCACGATCCAGGCATAGTGCGGCGCAGGGATGCGCATGGACTTCGGTCCCCGGCGGGAATGAAACGATGACGCGGGAGGGATGACGGCGAATTGCGGCGGAGGCCGCATCGTCGTCGCTGGCTTCGATGTCATCGAGGCGTCTAACACCATCGACGGGCATTGTCATGTGCGGACGGCCCCGCCGATGCAAGGGCGGAACGGCCGCACTCCGGGAATCCCGGGACGGTTCGGTCGGCGAGTGGACCATGGTAGACGGCACCGGGCGCTACGCCGACATGACCGGCTCCGGAACCTACCTGGCGGAAGGTGCCGTGGCCGACGGCGGTCAGTATCGGACCCGCTGGGAAGGAGGGGTCACGATCCCCAAGTGACGAAACAATGCCCCGCTTCCGTACACCGCACCGGGACACCGGCGTTGCGGAAGCGGGCGAAGGCCCGGCGTTGCGGAAGCACGCAAAGGCATTGCCGGCAGCGCTATGCACTGCCGGTCCGAGGGTCAGGCCACCCAATGGCTATCGCTCAGGGCCGACCCAACCCTCGTGTGCCGACCACGATCTACAGGAAGAAGTCGGATCCGTCGGCATAGGGTGGCTGGTCCAGACCGTTGCCATCGTCGGCGCCACGGATGTCGTTCGCCCGCGCGGCGGCAAGGACCGCCTCACCCGCGCGGTCGAGATGATCGGCGGCGGCGTCGAACGCCGTCAAATTGAACAGATGATCACTCGCTTCAAGAACCGCCATATCGTTGGCAATATAAGGCTCGCGAGCGCTTTGGAAAAACCCGAACCCAATCAGTTCCTCTGGCATGTCTGATATCCCCTTTTCAATCGCGACCAACCGCAGGACGCCCGATTGACTGTCGCTGCGTGACGAATACAGTACAGGAAGGTAGCCTGACCGTCCAGCGCGAGGACAGCGCCGCGCTCGCCACCGCTATGCCGCCCAGCAGGCCGGCACCTGGCCGTCGAAGCGGTCCCGGCAAAACGCGTACTGCGGCGCCAGGGCATCCAGAAACGCCTCTCGCGCCCCCTCCGGCAGGCCCTGCTCCAGCATGGACGCGTTCGCTCTTTCATCGGTGTTTCCCGGCCAGTGGTCGGCGCCAATGAAATGGCTGAGCCGGCGCAGCGAGGCCTCGGTGAAAAGATCCTCGTAGAAGAGATAGAGAATGTCTCTCGCGAAAAAGGTGGCGTCCAGGTCTTCAATGGTTGCGCGGTAGTCCGCACGGGCCATGATCGGGGCGGACCGGATCGCCTCGGGCCATCGTGTTGCGACCGCCGCTGCCGGATTGAGGTGCTGCATGTGGCGCAGTTGCGACCAGAGCCGGTCGAGGGGGTCGCGCATGAGGAACAGGATCTTCACGCGAAGCCCCTGCGCGGCGACGAAATTCTTCATGTATTGGAAACCCGGCCGGCCGATCACGGCATAGGCCGGGGTGATATCGCAAAGGGCGAAGGTTTCGGGCGCACACAGGCGGGCAAAGTGGCCGAAATAGGCCTCGTCGTCATA
Organism: Rhodospirillaceae bacterium; assembly: GCA_020638595.1. Classification (GTDB taxonomy): domain Bacteria; phylum Pseudomonadota; class Alphaproteobacteria; order DSM-16000; family Inquilinaceae; genus JACKIG01. The sequence goes on from JACKIG010000002.1 coordinate 20,293, forward strand.
GATCATCTGCGCGCGGTCGATACTGGCCTGGAAGACCGGCTCAAGGAGCAGGTTATCGACGGGATTGCCGGTACGGCCAGCCTGCAATCCCAGGCGCTTCAGGGCCAGCACATCCGCATCGCTGAGGGCATTGGTGGGGAATTTCGCATTGAAATAGTGGACTTCTTTAATCGGCGAGACCGCGACCCCCGGAAGCGAGGCGAGGTAGCGGTGAATCCAGCTGGTGGCGCACCGCATCGCGCCGACGCAAATCAGAAAGGTCTTCCCTTCGAGTTCGTAGAACGATCCAACCATCGAAGTCCCTGTAAGAAATCCCGCTCACGGGCCAGCGATCCTGCTGCCGGCGACATCGCGTCTTTCAAGCCCCTATTGGGACGTAATAATTGTTATTCATTGTGGCTGGATTTCCCTCACCGGACAAGGCGACACTGCCAAGACCTTTCCGATTGCGATTTGGACGTCCGACGCTCGCCGATGCCTGGGCCATTGCGGCGTCTCAAAGGCGCGCACGTGTCGATCCCCCTCCCAGCGACACCCGACGCCCGGATGTCCTCAACATCCAGGCGCCTCCCGCTTTCGGGCAGGGCTTTTAGTTTCGGGTCATGGTGCTGGTGGCGTAGTTGCCGACCGCGCTGGCGGCGAAGCTGTTGCCGCCGACGGACACGGTCGCGTTGGTCGCCGCACCGTTCACGGTCACGCCGGCAAAGCCACCGGAGACCGTCGCCCCGATTGCAGCCCCGTTCGACTGCAAGCTGGTCAGCATGGCGGAGGCATCGTCGGCCGTGCCGTTCAGCGAGGCGAGCGTCAGGGCGTTGGTGGCGATGTTGCCATACGCCGCCGACGTCACGCTGTTGCCGCTCAACGCCGCCGTGCTGGCATTGGCGCCGAGGCCGGTGCCGGACGTGCCGTTCAGCGCGACCGTGTAGCTGGCGCCGGTGCTGGTGGCGTTGACCGCCGCCGTGTTGCTCTGCTCGTTCAACAGGCCGAACGCGGCGGAGAGCGCACCGGTGCTGCCGGTGTAGGTCGCCGCACCCGTCCCCGTCGTCGTGGCCGCCGCGTTGATCGCCAGGCTGTTGCTGGCCAGGTTGCCGCGGGCGAGCGCCAGCACGCTGTTGCCGGTCAGGCTCGCCGTGCTCGCGTTCAGGGCGGAACCGGTCGCGCCGGTGTCCGCATTGAGCGCGAACGTGCCGGCGGCCGAGACATTCACCGCGCCGCCATTGTCCTGGCGGTTGTGCAGGCCGGCCGAGGCGTCGAGCGAAGCGGTGCTCGCGCTGCCCAGCGCCACCGTGTTGGCGGCGGTGTTGCCCGTGCCATACGCGGTGACGGCATTGCTGGCGAGCGACAGCGTCGAGGAGTCGACCCCGTCCAGCGTCGTCCCGGTCGCCCCCAGGCTGAACGTGTTGGCGGTGTTGGTCGCGGTGATCGCCGCGCCGTTGCCCTGGTAGGTGACCAACCCGAACGTGGCGGCGACGGTGTCGTTCAACGCATTGATCGTCCCGGCGGTGCCGGCTCCGGCGGTCACATTGGTGGCGTCGGCCGAGAGGCCCGCCGTCGCCACATTGCCGCTGGCGCTGGCGCTGCTGGTGTTGCCGTCGAGCGACAGCGACGAACCGGCCACCGCATCGGCGCCCGCGCCGACGGCGAACGCCGCCGTCGCCGACACGCCGCCGGTCGCCGACACCGTGCCGCCGGCATACTGGGTCGTCAGCGCCGCCGCGGACGCGTCGAGAGTGCTCATGGCGTCGCCGCCCACCCGCAACGCGGTGGTGGACGTGTTCGCCACCGCCGTGGCTGCCGACGCGTTGTTCGACAGCGACAGCGTGCTGTTCGAGGCCGCCGCATCCGTGCTGGTCGCCGCGGTCGTCTGCGTGGCCGCGAGCGAGTAGGTCGTGGCGGAGCTGTCGGCCGAGACGGACGTGCTGTTGGCGGTGCTCTGGTTGCGGTAGGCGAGGAACCCGGCCTCGCCGACCAGCGCCGTCGAGTCCAGGTTGGCGTCGACACCGCTGTCGACGGTCGAATTGGCCGCCGTCACGTCCAGCGTGATGGTGCCGACATTGGCCCGCGCCAGCGCTGCCGAAGAGTTGCCGTCGACCGCCACCGTGCTCGCCGAAACCGTCGCGCCGGCATAGGTGTCGTCCGAGGTCAGGGCGAACCCGACCGCGGCCGTCGTCGTGGCCGCAAAGGCCGCGCCGCTCAGCACATCCTGGTCGCCATAGACGACGCCGTTGGCGTCATAGCTGGCGGTCGTGCCGGTGCCGAAATTGCCGTCCAGCGACGAACTGTTGCCGGTCGCCTGCGCCGTGGTCTGGTTGCTGCCGAGCGACACCGTGCTCTGATCGACGATCCGGGCGCTCGCGTCCGTGGCGTCGTGGTTGAAGACGTTCGTCGTGGCAGACGCACTGACCGTCGGCGCGCCCGTGATGCCCTGCTCGGACGACAGGGTGGCGTTGCCGGAGGGCAAGGAACCGTATTCCGCATGGCCGGCGCCTGCGGACCCCGGCACGGGGTCGACATTGGTCGCGGCGATCGTCAGGGTGCTGGTTTCGAGGTTGCCGGTGGCGACACTCTGGTTGCGGTTGCCGTCCAGCGTCAGGTCGGAGGCGGTCACGCCGGCACTTGCCGTCACCTCCAGGTCGGACGTGGTGACCACGCCGGTGCCGTTGGCCGTAACCGGGCCGGCCAGCGTCTGGGTGTTGACCGCCAGCGTTGCCACGTCGGACGTGGTTGCATGCAGCGTGACCGTGTTGGTCGCCGTATTCGCCGTGGCATAGGACTGTTGCAGGTTGTCGCTGACCGCAAGCGACGAGCCGGTGACCGACCGGTCGGCCGATTCGACGATTGCGAACGACCCGGCCACATTGCTGGTCAGTGCCGAAGCCGCATCCACGCTCTGATCGTTGATCAACCCGTGACTCGTGCTGCCACTGGAGACGATTGTGCCCGTCACAGCCAGCGTGTTGAGCGCCGTGTTGGCCTTGACCTCACCCACCACCGTGTTGCCGGTGACATCCACCTGCGAGCCGCTGATGGTTCCGCCAGCCGTGATCCTCACACCCGCATTGTTGAGGTTCCCGCCGGTGCCCTGCACACCGATCCGGGACGAGATGGTGCCGCCCGCCACAACCTGGGCATTGTTGAGCAAGGTCGTCGCCTGGATCGACGCGGTTGCATCGGTGCCGAGCGTGACGCTGTTGCTGGCGCTGTTCGCCGTCGCCGTCGCGCTCAGCGTGTTCTCCGCACTGGTCACGGTGGAGCCGTCGATCGCACGGGCGATTGTGGTCGCGACCGTGTTTGACACCGTGCCGCCCGTGTTGACCTGGCTGGCGCTGATCGAGGAGTTCCGGAATTCCTGCACGCTCACATTGTCGAACACCGCGGCCGCGGCAAGCACGACATCGGTCGCGGAAACGGTCAGGCTGTTCGCCGTGGTGCGGTTGCCGATGGCACTGGCCGCCACCGTGTTGTACGACGTGGTGACCGTGCTGTCGGTCGCTCGGCCGTCGATATAGGCCTTGACCGGCTCGCCCAGCACCCCGACGATCCGCGCCGTCAGCGCCGAGCCGCCCTGGATCACCTGGGAGTTGCCGATGGCCGCGACATACTCGCCGTCGCCGGTCGCATCCCCTTGCAGGGCGGTGAAGCTGAGCGCGATGCCGTTGTCCGCGGTGTTGCCGACGACGGAGGCGGACAGCGTGTTGCCCGGCTCGACCAGCACGCCATTCGCATCGGCATAGCCGCCGGTGTGCACCGTGGACGAAATCGCGTCGGCAACGGACCCGGCCCGGTAGTTGGTCAGAACCCGGACGCCGGTGGCCGTCGCCGTCAACGCCGATGCCGTTCCGCCGGTGAGCGTGCCGCCGATGCTCTGGTCGTTCACCAGGACAAAGCCGGCCGAGACCTGGGGAATTTCCTGGCTGCCGATCGTCGCGTTCTGGACAATCGACGCGCTGCCACCGCTGGTATCGAGGCTCAGACTATCGGTCGTGGCGATGATGTCGTTGGTTGCCGCCCCGCCGATGACGGAGGCGCCGATGGCGTTGCCCGCATTCACCACTGTCGAGCCGACGGTCGTATCCTCCAGCAGGCTCTGCGCGATGGCGCCGTCCAGCGTGGCGGAGACGTCACCGTCGATGGATTGCACGGCCACCACCGCACCCGGCGCGCTCAGGGTCGAGCCGGCGGTCAGCGACAGGCCGTTCACGGCGCTGGACCCGGTCGAGGCCGCTTCGATGGTGTTGGAGAGAAGCGACAGTTCGGAACCGGTGATCGCGGCATCGGCGTCGCCGGCCCGCACCTGAACCAAGGCGGCGTTCACCAGCGATGAAACGGTTTCGCCGTCGGCAAGGGTCTGCACGCTCGCCACGGCCAGTTCCGCGCCGGATATCGCCAGTTGAACGTCGGCCGCGCCCGTGTTCCCATCGTATACACTGGCAATGCCCGAGCCGAGGATCCGGTTGGCATTCAGGGCGATCGTTTGATTGCTGGCGTTGCCGGTGGCGGTGGCGGTGACCGCAGTGTCGGCAACGGTGAGCGAGCTGGCGTCAGCGGAACCAACGACCGTGTCACTGTGATCGATACCCGCCATCACGCGGACGGTGGCGTCGTAATTGTTGGCCACGACGCTGCCCGCCAGGTCCTGCAGGCCGGTGACGGCAGCCGAGGCCGAGAGGGTCGCCGTCGCGTCGGTGCTGGTGATGTCACCGCTCAGCGTGTTGCCGGTCGCGGTCGTCGTCACATCGCTGTTCGCCAGCCTGACCGTCGCACCGTTCACGCTCTCCAACAGCACATCGACGCTGCCGTCCCCGGGCGACGTCGAGTTGGTCGAGCCCGTCAGGTCGGTCGCCGTCACGGTCGCCGTCACGTCGCCGCTGGTCTGCTGCGCGCTCGCCACCAGCAGGTCGGCGTCGGTGGCGGAATCGGGCGCTGCGGCCAGGGTCTCGTCGATGGCAACCGATGCGGCGGCGCCGGTGCCGGTCAGGTCCACGCCCGACGCCAGCGCAATGCTGGCGCTCGCGTCGTTCGCCGTGGCACTGGCCGTGAGATCGTTGTTGTCGACGCTCAGCGTGCCGGTCAGGATGTTCTCGAAGCCGGCATCGGAGTTCAGCAGCGTCACCGAATGCTGGCTGCCAATATTGCTGGCGGAGACGGCGGCGCTGTTGGTCTGGAACGAGCCGGTGGCCGCACTGTCCGTGCCCAGGCCCGGCGTGAACGCCAGGTTGACCGCAGCGGTGCTGAGGTTCGCGGTGCCGGAGGTCGCGACGCTGTTGTTCAGCAACGAATACGCACCGCCATAGGTCACGTCGGCGGCGGTGTTGTCCAGCAGGTTCAACGTCGTGCTGCTGCCGGAACCCGTGCCCGCCACGGGAGCGGCATTGCCCTGGCTCAGCACCGAACCGAAATCCGACGACTGCACGACGCCGCTGCCGAAGTCCAGGTCCACCGAGGCGACGGCTCGGGCTCCGTCGACCGGCAGGGCGGCAATGACCGCCACGAATGCGGTACCCGCCAGCAGCCGTCGCTGCAAGGAACGTGTGTTGGATGACATGGGATGCATCTCGTTATTTTTTGACGTTGACGCGACTTCAACCACAATCCCACCCTCGCAACAATAGGGATTGCGCGCAATTGAACCAAATGTGAAGACGCGACCCTTATATATATGACAATTCGCGCGATTAGTCTGTTTGCAATTACGCATTCTCTCGTATTGACAATTTCTTTATCTTATTAATTCCATGTCATATGGATTGATATCGACGGCGATTAGCCGGAGCTCTCCACAGGGGATTCCCGGTTTCAAACAGAGGCAAGGCTTGCCATGGGCCATCCCCCGCCACCGCGTGCGGGTTTGGAGGCGCCGGCGGTTGCGGCGGGTTAGGATGGCCGCAGCGGAACCGACAGGATCGGCGATGTGACGACCCCGATCGTTCGCGACCGGACGGAGCGCCCCGACGCTCGGAGGCCCGACGGCCCGATCAACCGCAAGGCCCGCTGGCAGCCTGCCGGTATCGCGGACGGCGGTTCCGTCAGAGACCCTACAGCGGCTTCTTTTCCCGCTGGCTCACCAGCCCGGCTTCCCTGTCCTCGCGGAAGCGGGGCCCCATGCCTGAGAGACCAATACAGAGTCCGTGTCCTGTGAGAAGCTCTCAGGCATGGGCCCCGCTTCGGCGGGAGATGGGGCGGGAGTGTTGGTCAATCCGTACCGAAAACGCCCTAGCCGCCCCGACGACGGGGCGCGGGTCCTACGCATCGGTACGCAAATCCCTCACATACATGCGAACATACACTCGTAAATTGGGCACATTCCACGAAATCCACCCAATGGAGCGCCATCGCCTTCGGTGCGAGAACTGACCGGTATCTTTCATTTTGTCATGGTTGCAAGCGAAAGGGTGGCTTTGATGCCGACTAAAACAACGACCTTGCGTCAGCGGTTACTGGCGGGTACCGCGTTTGTGGCGATGGCCACCGCACTGCCCGCAGGCGCGGCGTTCGCCACGGTGGCGTCCGTCAGTCTGGATTTCGGCAGCGGCGTCGTGCAGTCGCAGGACTTCGGCTCGGTGCTGAGCCAGAACAATGCGTCCCCCGTGACCGGCACGAGCACGGGCACCAGCACGGCGTTGAACCTGCAGGACAACACCGCCGCCGACGTGACCTATGACGGCGCGTATTCGTCGCTGAACAACAGCGTTGCGACGAGCGGCACGGGCAATCTCAGCACGTCCGCGGTCAATCTGGCCTTCACGCCGGGCCTGGGCACCGACAGTGCGGCCACCGGCTCGTTCCAGACCAATGACGGCACGGTTCAGAGCACCACGAACGCCAACTCGCACACGGTGACGCTGCTGAACGCGGATGCCGGCTTCGAGAACATCCTGACCGGCACGCTGACCGTCGACAACAACGACATCTCGGCCAGCACCACGGTGAACGACGCGAGCGCGTCGATTGCGCTGGCCAACGGCGTGAACCTGGACGGCAACGGCGCCGCGGCCGCGGTTGCGATCGACGAGACCCTGATCTCGCAGGATACCGCCGTCACCGGCGACCTGCTGGTGACGACCGCGCAGCGGACGACCGGCTCGACGACAGCCAGTCTGAGCGGCAACTCGGTCAACGCCAGTCTGGAGAGCCTGAGCGGCGCGACGGTCACGCTGTCGAACAGCGATCTGACCGCCACCGCGACCGGCAACACGCTGACCGGCGCCATCACCAGCACCGACACCACCGCGTCGATTGCGGCGTCTTCCGCCGTCACCGGCCAGCAGGATCTAAACGAGGATGTCACCGCCAGCAATGCCGGTTCCTCCATCGGCATCCTGGCCGGCAACGATGTCGGATCCGGCGGCACGGTCGGCACCAGTTCGATTGCGCTGAGCAGCAACACGATCACCGCGGGCGCCACCGGCAATGCCAGCACCCAATCCACGGACCTGAACGCCAACCAGATCACGGGCTCCGGCACGGCGACCATCACCGATTCGGACGTCACCGTGCTGTCCGGCGCGGGCGTGCAACTGGCGGCTGGCGCCGAACACGTGGTGGCGAGCGTGCAGACCCTTACCGACACCAACACCGTGTCGTCGAGCGTGAGCGGCGCGGGCATCAGCCTGGACGTCTATGATAGCAATTTCGAAACGCCGAATTCCGAGCTGACCGTCACCTCCAACACCATCGAGGCGGCATCGACCGGCTCCAGCGCGGTGAACGGCCTGTCGCTGACCGCCGGCTCGACCCTGAGCGCGCCAGGCGCGGTGGCGGCGGTGCAGTCGATCGACGGCGATGTCAGCGCCTCGGTCGCCACCTCCTCCGTGACGCTCGCGACGCAGGAGGACACTCGCGGTTCGACCCTGGTGAATGCGGGCAACGCCATCCGCGCGGCGGTCACCGGCGCGTCCGCCACCAACGACATTGCCGTGACGGCGGACATTCTGAGCCTGGATACCAGCAATGGCGGCGTGACCTTGCTGGCCGACGCCCAGACCGCGAACGGCGACACGGAAATCGCGCAGGTTGCGGCCGGCTTTGCGCTGGCGAACGACCAGAGCATCGGCGGCACGCTGCCGACGGGCGGCACCGCCTCGGCGTTGACGGCTTCGGCCATCGACGTTCAGGTGCTGACCACCTATGCCGCGAACAGCGCCGACGCCCGGTCGTCCACGGTGCACACCGGCGGCTATGTCGATGCCAATGGCACCATGGTCCAGCCGGGCAACACGCTGTCCGCCTCGGTCATCGGCAATACCGCCGACAACGGCATCGCGCTCAGCTTCACCGCCCTGCAAGGCGATGCGACCGCCGACGGCGAAGTGGTCGGCGCGACCGCCAATTCCCAGGTGATCCAGGGCGCCTCTGCGCTGTCGGCGACGCTGGTCGGCACGGGCGGCGAGCCGGTCAAGACCTATATCGACAGCGAGGTGATCGGCAGCACGATCACCACGTCCTATAACACCGTGGCGGCGAGCGCGATCGGCAACCGCACCACGGCGAACACGGTGACCGTGTCGGCGACCAATGCGGTGCTGGCGAGCGGCATCACCGCGACGACGAGCACCGACCTGCTCACCGGCGATGTGACGGCGTCGGCGGCGTTCGTGGCCGCGAGCTCGCAGGAGTTCCAGGACGCCACGATCAGCGCGAGCCAGGTTGACACGGGCGGCACGGTCTCGAACACGATCGATACCGAAATCGGCGGTGACGGCGCTTCGACCACCATTTCGAGCATTGCCACGGCCCAGAACACGCTGAGCGCGACGGCGACGGCGAACAGCGCCAGCAATGGCGTGTTCCTCGGCACCGACGCCACCTCGACCATCCAGGCGAGCAGCGCGGTGGCCAACTACCAGGACGTGGTGACCACGGCCGCGGACGCGATCTCGGCCAGCATCGGCGTGCTGGGCACGGATGCGGTGCCGTCCTACACGAGCGGCAATGGAACGACGGCTTCTGCCCTCGGAACCTACAGCTACAACTCCGGGACGGGATCGCTGACCGTCGGTGCCTCGACGACGCTGACCTTCGGGTCGCCGTTGACCGCCGATGAAGCGGCCATCCTGACGGGCTTGGGCTGGACGGCCACGGCCGGATCGACCTCGGTGACGATCCCTGCCGGCACCTACAACATCAGCGGCAGCCTGTCGTCGATCACCTTCAACGACACGGACCTCCTCACGCCGGGTAACGAGACGATCGCCGTCGCGGGCTTCAACCGCACCGCCACCCCGGCCCAGCTCAACAATGCCGGCGTGACCATCACCGCCAACGCCAACATCACCGA
>JACKIG010000020.1 GCA_020638595.1 Rhodospirillaceae bacterium
TCCTTGGACCTGTCGGACGCGCTGCGCGTGACCGACGCGGACGGCGACACGGTGCCGCTGGACGACGCCCTGACCCTGGTGGTCGAGGACGACATCCCGGTGAACCTGAACGTCACGCCGATCGCCAAGACGGTGCACGAGGACGCGCTGGCCGGCGGCAACTTCGAGGGCGGCCAGGTCACGACCGTGACCGTCACGGCGGCCGAACTGGCCAGCCAGGTATCGGTCGGTGCGGACGCGCCGGGCACCTTCTCGCTGAACACCGGCGTGTCCGGTGACGTGTTGACGACCGGCGGCCTGGCGGCGACCTCGCTGGGTGAAACCGTGACGTGGAACGTCAACGGTGCGGTCATCGAGGGTGTTGCCGGCGGCCGGGTGGTGTTCACCATCGCCGAGACGTCGAGCGGCGTGTTCACCATCACGCTGTTCGACCAGATCGACCACCTGCCGAATGTGCCTGCCAACGACGACGGCCAGACCCTGTCGCTGGACCTGTCCGGTGCCCTTCTGATCACCGATGCGGACGGCGACACGGCCGTTCTGGATGATGCCCTGACGCTGGTGGTCGAGGACGACACGCCGGAGGCGCAGGCCGACCGCGATCGTGTCGCGGTGGCGGCGATCGTGGTGGTCGGCAATGTCATCGACGGTACCGTCACCGACGGGATCGGCGGTGAGGACAGCGTCGGCGCCGATGGGCCGCAGGCCACCGTGGTCAGCGTCTCGTCCGATGCGCCGGTGGCGCCGATCGTGCCCGATGCCAACGGCGAGACCATCGAAGGCCTCTACGGCACGCTGACGATCCAGTCGAACGGCAGCTACAGCTATGCGCTGACCGCCACCTCCGTGCCCGAGGATGCCGAGGACGTCTTCACCTATACCATCGAGGACAGCGACGGCGACCGGGCCAGCACGACGCTGACCATCGAACTGCCCAAGATCGACGGCCTGGTCGTCGGTGAGAATGTCGATGATATCCCCGGCGAGACCACCGACCACCGCGTCGACACGGTCGATCCGGGCGGCGAGGGCGACATCGTCGGTGGCCTGGGGGCCGATATCCTGATCGGCGATGTCGGCGGTGGCAGCCTGGAAGGGCAGACCGCGAATGTCATCCTGGTGCTCGACGTCTCGGGCAGCATGGAGACGTTCATCAGCTATGACGTCGATGGTGACGGGACCTCGGAAAGCGTGCGGCGCATCGTGGCGCTGGACACCGCGGTGGAGCGGGTGCTGGACAGCTACGCCAACACCCCCGGGGCCACCGTTGTGGTGCGCATGATCGCGTTCGAATCCAGCATTCGGGCGGAACAGACCTTCACCATCGTCCAGGACGGTGTCGTCAACCAGGCCCAGCTGGACGCGGCCAAGGCGTTCATCCTGTCTGCCAGCCTTGGCGACAACCCCACGTCCAGCGAGATCAATGCCGCCAATTCCGAAGGTGCCGTGGTCGCCGACGGCTTCACCAACTACGAGGCCGGGTTCCTGGCGGCACAGCGGTGGCTGGGCAATGGCGACAACTTCAACGGCACCAATGCGACCGGTCTGCCGATCGCCAATGCCGACATCAACCAGACGATCTTCATTTCGGACGGCGCGCCCAACCGTTCGGTCCGGGTGGACGCCAACGGCAATATCCTGGAAAGCTCCAACAACGGCATCTCCGACGGCCAGGGCGATCTGAACCAGGTCCTGGGCATCGGCGAGACGGGCAATTCCGAGCCGGATGTTGCCGGCAGCGAGCTGCAGGCGCTGATCAACCTTGGATCGTCGGTCGACGCCATCGGCCTGGCGGTCGGGACCAGCGCCGACAACCTGCTCAACCAGATCGACGACGACGGCGACGCCAGCAACGTCACCAACGGCAACCAGCTGGAAACGGTGCTGCTCGATCTTGCGCAGCAAAGCCACCTTTCAGCCGCCGGCGATGACACGCTGATCGGCAATGACGGCAACGACCTGATCTTCGGCGACACGCTGCACACCGATATCCTGGCCGATGCCGAGGGGCTGGGCACCGTCGACGGCGCCGGCTGGGCGGTGTTCGAGCAGCTGGAGGCGGGCAACGGCAGCGGTGCGGCCGACCCGACCAGCGGCGACGCGTGGACCCGGGCCGACACCATCGCCTATATCCGCGCCCATGCCGCGGAGCTGGCGCAGGAGTCCGTGGACAGCGAGGGCAACGGGCGTGCCGGCGGCAACGACACCATCTTCGGCGGGGCCGGTGACGACATCATCTTCGGGCAGGAGGGCAACGACATCATCTTCGGTGGGGACGGCAGCGATATCCTGTCAGGCGGCTCCGGCAGCGACACCTTCGGGTTCCTGTCGACCGACACCGGCATCGACACCATCCTGGACTTCGACTTCAGCAACGATGCCAACCCCGACAACGACGTCCTGGATCTGTCGGACCTGCTGTCGGGCGTCGCCGGCATCGACCAGACGAATATCGGCGACTATGTCCAGGTCGACGCCGGCGGCAACGTCTTCGTCGATGCCGACGGCACCGGCGCCGGTGCGGCCCAGCAGGTGGCGACCATCGACAACGCCACCAGCGGGGCCACGGTGGACATCCAGGTCTATGTCGACCCGAACCTGGAAGTGACGGTCAGCTGAGACGGTCGACAGCGGCCGGGCGCCCGCGGGCACCCCGGCCGCTGCCACCGCCGAAGCCGGACGATCGAGGCCCGCGCGGGTGTCCCGCGCGGGCCTTGGCACTATCGCCGCAGGCCGGGCGAGGGTCTGCCCACCGTCCCGGCGGATCCGCTTCGCGTGGCGACATCCCGGTCGGCGCAGGGCAGGGGAATACAAATTTTCGAATAGGCGCGCGATCGTGAAGTTGTCGGCGCGCCCCATTGAATAACCTCGCCCCAGCGACGGGGGAGGCCCTGTCACAGGGCACCGTCGCCGATCGCCTGCCCCCCACAACACCTTGGCCGTCCGATACGAAGACGGCCGGCAACTCGATCGCGGATACGGCACGACTGTCCCCGGGCCGGGTGTTGCGTTTGCCTGCATTGTGGCCGTCTGCCTTCCCCGGTTGCCCGATTTACCGGCACCACCCGGCCGCCCGGCGCCGTCCGCGCCCCGGGGTCCGGCCGGCGGCGACGGCCTGCCGCTAGGCGGCACGCGGGATGCATGACATAGTTGATCCGGCGGCAAGCCGGGCTGGGGCACCGGAGAGAAGAGACAGGAGCGGAGATGACGACAGTGCGTGCGGGCCTGATCCAGATGGGCCTGAAGGGCGATACCGACATGACGCCCGACCAGATCCGAGACAAGATGATCGAGGCGCATATCCCGCTGATCGACAAGGCCGGTGCGGAAGGGGTGCAGGTCCTGTGCTTCCAGGAGGTGTTCACCCAGCCGTATTTCTGCCCCAGCCAGGACGCCAAGTGGTACGCGGCGGTCGAGAAGATCCCCGACGGCCCCACGACCAAGCTGATGCAGGAGTATGCCAAGCGCCACCACATGGTGATCGTGGTGCCGATCTATGAAGAGGACATCACCGGCGTCTACTACAACGCCGCCGCCGTCATCGATGCCGACGGCAGCTATCTCGGCAAATACCGCAAGACCCATATCCCGCAGGTCGCCGGCTTCTGGGAGAAATTCTTCTTCAAGCCCGGCAATTCCGGCTGGCCGGTGTTCCAGACGGCGTACTGCAAGCTCGGCGTCTATATCTGCTATGACCGCCACTTCCCCGAGGGTTGGCGGGCGCTGGCGCTGGCCGGGGCGGAATACGTCGTCAACCCGTCGGCCACCGTCGCGGGCCTCAGCCAGTATCTGTGGAAGCTGGAACAGCCGGCCTCGGCCGCCGCCAACGGCTATTACGTCGGCGCCATCAACCGTGTCGGCACCGAGGCGCCGTGGAACATCGGCAAGTTCTACGGCAGCTCCTACGTCGCCAACCCGCGCGGCCAGCTGATCGCCCAGGGCAGCGAGGACAACGACGAGCTGGTGATTGCGGACATGGACATGAACATGGTCCGCGAGGTGCGCAACACCTGGCAGTTCTTCCGCGACCGCCGGCCGGAGACCTACGGACCGCTGGTCCAGGCATGACGGCGGGGCCGGACATTGCCGCCGGGCGGCTGGATGCGGAGGCGTTGGCCCGCAACTTCGCCGACGCCCATCCGCCGCTCGACCGCTCCACCGCCCTGATCGAGGCCGCGCGCTGCTATTTCTGCTACGACGCGCCCTGTGTGGAGGCGTGCCCGACCAGCATCGACATCCCGGCCTTCATCCGTTCCATCGCCAGCGGCAACGTCAAGGGCGCCGCGACGACGATCCTGGGCGCCAACATCATGGGCGGCATGTGTGCGCGCGTCTGCCCGGTGGAAGAGCTGTGCGAAGAGGCGTGCGTGCGCAACACGCACGAGGACAAGCCGGTGGCCATCGGCGCCTTGCAGCGCTTCGCCACCGACCACCTGTTCGCCGCCGGCATCCAGCCCTTCACGCGCGCACCGGCGACCGGCAAGCGGGTGGCGGTGGTCGGCGCCGGGCCGGCGGGGCTGTCGTGCGCCCATCGCCTGGCGGTGCTGGGCCACGCCGTGACGGTGTTCGAGGCCAGGCCCAAGGGCGGCGGCCTCAACGAATACGGCATCGCCGCCTACAAGACGGTCGACGGTTTTGCCCAGAAAGAGGTGGCGTTCATCCTCTCCGTTGGCGGTATCGAGCTGCGGCTGGGCCAGGCGCTGGGGCGCGACATCACCCTGGCCGGGCTGCGCCGCGACTATGACGCCGTGTTCCTGGGCACCGGCCAAACCGGGGTGCGCGCCCTGGGGCTGGAGGGCGAGGGCATGGCGGGCGTGCTGAACGCCGTCGATGCCATAGCCGCGCTGCGCCAGGCCGACGACAAACGCACGCTGCCGGTCGGTCGCCGGGTCGTGGTGATCGGCGGCGGCAACACCGCCATCGATATCGCCACCCAGTCGAAGCTGCTGGGGGCGGACGAGGTGACGCTGGTCTATCGCCGCGGGCCGGAGCAGATGCCGGCAACGGTGAAGGAACAGGCCTGGACCCAATCCCACGGCGTGAAGATCCAGTTCTGGGCGCAGCCGCGGTCGTTGCAGGGCTGGCCGGCCGCTGACGGGGCGACGGCGGTCAAGGAGGTCACGTTCGAATACACCCAGCTTGACGCAAGCGGCCGGCTGGCCGGCACCGGCGACACGGTTTCGCTGCTGGCCGACCAGGTGTTCAAGGCGGTGGGCCAGGTGCTGGTGCCGTCGGCGCTGGGCGATGCGGCCGACCTGCTGGAGATTGCCGGCGACCGCATCGTGGTCAACGACGACCGCCAGACCAGCCTTCCGGATGTCTTCGCCGGCGGCGACTGCATCGCCGGGCTGGACCTGACGGTGCAGGCGGTGGCCGACGGCAAGGCGGCGGCCGAGGCGATCCACCGGCGGCTGGGCGGCTGACGCCGCAGTGAGGTGCAGCAGGGCCGATACGAGGGGGAGGGCACACCCATGGCCGATCTGACCAACGACTTCCTGGGCATCCGGTCCCCGAACCCGTTCTGGCTGGCCTCCGCCCCGCCGACGGACAAGGAATACAACGTCGTCCGCGCCTTCAAGGCCGGCTGGGGCGGGGTGGTGTGGAAGACGCTGGGCGAAGACCCGCCGATCGTCAACGTCGCCAGCCGCTATGGCGCCGTCAGCTACAACGGCACGCGCGTCGCCGGGCTGAACAATATCGAGCTGATCACCGACCGGCCGCTGGACGTCAACCTGCGCGAGATCAAGCAGGTCAAGCGCGACTGGCCGGACCGGGCCGTGGTCGTGTCGCTGATGGTCCCGTGCGAGGAAAGCCACTGGAAGGCGATCCTGCCGCTGGTCGAGGACACCGGCGCCGACGGCATCGAGCTGAACTTCGGCTGCCCGCACGGCATGTCGGAACGCGGCATGGGGTCCGCCGTCGGCCAGGTGCCGGACTATGTCGAGATGGTCGCCCGCTGGTGCAAGCAGGCGACGCGCATGCCGGTGATCGTCAAGCTGACCCCCAACATCACCGACATTTTGCAGCCGGCCCGCGCCGCCAAGCGCGGCGGCGCCGATGCCGTGTCGCTGATCAACACCATCCAGTCGATCACCGCCGTCGACCTGGACCTGATGTGCCCGGAGCCGGTGGTGGACGGGCAGGGCAGCCACGGCGGCTATTGCGGACCGGCGGTCAAGCCGATCGCGTTGCGCATGGTGGGCGAGATCGCGCGTGATCCGGAGTGCGCCGGCCTGCCCATTTCCGGCATCGGCGGCATTTCCGGCTGGCGCGAGGCGGCCGAGTTCATCGCCATGGGGGCCTCCAACGTCCAGGTCTGCACCGCGGCCATGACCCACGGCTTCAAGATCGTTGAGGACATGATCTCGGGCTTGAGCAACTGGATGGACGGCAAGGGCTATCGCACGACCGCCGATTTCCAGCGCGCCGCCGTACCCAGGTTCGTGAACTGGGAGCGGTTGAACCTGAACTACAAGATCGTGGCGAATATTCACCAGGATCTCTGCATCCAGTGCGGCAAGTGCTTCATCGCCTGCGAGGACACCAGCCACCAATCCATCGCGGCCTTGCGCGACGCTGCCGGCAAGCGCCGCTACGAGATCATCGAGGACGAATGCGTCGGATGTAACCTCTGCATGCATGTCTGCCCGGTGGACGGCTGCATCACCATGACCCGTGTCGACACCGGCCTGGGCTACGCCAACTGGACCACCCATCCCAACAACCCCATGCGCAAGGATGCGGCAGAGTGAGCCGTCGTCCTGCCCATTCGCTGGGCACAACCGGTGCGATCGGCGGCGGCCGCCTGCCGGTCGGTCGGGGGCACCATGACCTCGCGCTCTTGGCACGGGGGTTGCCAGTCGGATTGGCGGCGCCTGCACTCGTCTACCCCCGCCTGGCGCGGAGATCCCGGATTCGATGGATGCCCTTTCCACCGCAGAGGCTAAGCCGAACGGCGTGATGACGGCCGACCACCATCCCCTGACGCCCGACGAGGTGCCGCATCCGATGGTGTCGGCCACCGACCTGTCGCTGGTCTTCGGATCCAAGGACGGACCGATCACCGCGCTGAAGGACGTCAACCTGGCGATCGCACGGCATGATTTCATCTCGTTGATCGGCCCCTCGGGCTGCGGCAAGACCACGTTGTTGCGCGTCATCGCCGACCTGGTGAAGCCGACGGCGGGCACCATCCTGGTCGACGGCGGCACGCCGGAACAGGCGCGGCTCGACCGGTCCTACGGCTATGTGTTCCAGGCGCCAGCGCTCTATCCGTGGCGCAACGTGCGCCGCAATGTCGAACTGCCGCTGGAGATCATCGGCCTGCCCAAGGCCGAACGCCGCGAGCGCGCCGCCAGGGCGCTGGCCACCGTCGGGCTGGACGGGTTCGAGCGCAAGTTCCCCTGGCAGCTGTCCGGCGGCATGCAGCAGCGCGTGTCCATCGCCCGCGCCATGGGGTTCGAGCCCGACCTGCTGCTGATGGACGAGCCGTTCGGCGCCCTGGACGAGATCACGCGCGACAACCTGAACCTGCACCTGCATGCCCTGTGGACGCAGACGCGGCTGACGGTGGTGTTCGTCACCCATTCGATCCCCGAGGCGGTGTTCCTGTCGACCCACATCGTCGTCATGTCGCCGCGGCCGGGCCGCATTCTGGATGTCATCGAATGCGACCTGCCGCGCGAGCGGGTGCTGGACATGCGCGAGACGCCGGAATTCCTGGCCATCGCCCAGAAGGTGCGCGACGGCCTGCGTGCCGGGCATTCCTACGACCCGCCGGTCGTGCCGGCATGACCGACCTGGGTGCCCCCGCCCTGCGCCCGCGCCTGCCGGCCTTCGGCGGCGGACTGGGTGCCAGGATGCGCCGGGGCAACACGCTGCCGATCCTGGCGGTGCTGGCGGCCGTGGCCGTGGCCTGGTTCGCCGGGGCCATCTACCTGAACGCGCCGCGCACGATCGAGGCGTTCGAGCGGCAGGATCTGGACTGGACCTTCACCGACCTGGTCGGCGCCACCTGGTCGATGGACCGGCCGGTGCTGCCGACGCCGATCCAGGTCCTGCGCGACCTGTGGGACAACACGGCCGGGCAGAGCATCACCAGCCGGCGCAGCCTGATCTTCCACGGCTGGGTGACGATGAGCTCGACCCTCGTCGGGTTTGTCCTGGGATCGGTGCTGGGCATCCTGATCGCCGTCGGCATGGTGCATGTGCGCACGCTCGACCGGTCGCTGATGCCCTGGGTCATCGCCTCTCAGGCGGTGCCGATCCTGGCCATCGCGCCGATGATCGTGGTCGTGCTGGGCAATATCGGCCTGACGGGGGTGGTGCCGAAGGCCATCATCTCCGCCTATCTCAGCTTCTTCCCGGTGACGATCGGCATGGTGAAGGGTCTGCGATCGCCCGACCCCTTGCAGCTGGACCTGCTGCGTACCTACAGCGCCACGCGATCCCAGGTATTCTGGACACTGCGCTGGCCGGCGTCGGTCGACTTCCTGTTCCCCAGCCTGAAGGTCGGCGTCGCGCTGGCGCTGGTCGGCGCCATCGTCGGCGAGCTGCCGACGGGCGCGCAGGCCGGCATCGGCGCCCGGCTGCTGACCGGGTCCTACTATGGCCAGACCGTGCAGATGTGGTCGGCCCTGATGATGTGCGCGGTGCTGGCGCTGGTCTGCATCCTGGCGGTGACGGCCTGCGAGACGCTGGTGCACGCCAGTCGCGGGGGCCGGCGATGAGGCGGGCCAATCTGGCGGCGGGGCTGGCGGTCGTCGTGCTGGCGGTGATCCTGCTGGTGCTGCCGGTGGGCGCGATCGGCGGCGATCGGGTTGCACTGGCGGCGGGAACGGGCGCTTCGCTGATGCTGGGGGCGGCCTTGGTCCTGATGGTCGTGGGCCTGGTGCTGCCGACCCGGCTGTCGGCCCCGTTGGCGGCGGGCACCGTGGCGGTTTCCGGCTTCCTCTTGGGGCTGTTGCTGCTGCGCCGGCTTGACGACGGTCTGACCTACACCGCCGAAGGGGTGGCGGCCTGGGCGCTGCTGATCGCCATTGCGGTCCTGCTGTGGCTGGCCATGGCACGGTTGTCGGCGGTGCCCGGGCGGGTGGCGTCGCTGCTGGTGCCGCTGCTGTTCGGCGGGCTGCTGGTGTATTTCTGGGAGGTGCTGACGCGCGGCTTCCAGGTGCCGCAGATCCTGCTGCCGGCGCCCAGCGTCATCTTCGACACCTTCCTGGCCGACCGGGCGACGCTGTGGGTCGACTTCTGGCAGACCTTCGTGCGCTCGGCCATCCCGGGCTTCCTCGCGGGCTGTACCAGCGGCTTCCTGGTCGCCGTCGCCATCGACCGGTCGGAGTTCCTGCAACGGGGGCTGCTGCCGCTGGGCAGTCTGGTCAGCGCCATGCCCATCGTCGGCATCGCCCCGATCATGGTCATGTGGTTCGGCTTCGACTGGCAGTCCAAGGCCGCCGTCGTCGTGGTCATGACCTTCTTTCCCATGCTGGTGAACGCCACCGCCGGGCTGGCCGCCACCGGCACGCTGGAGCGCGACCTGATGCGCTCCTACGCCGCGGACTATTGGCAGACGCTGATCAAGCTGCGGCTGCCGGGGGCGCTGCCCTTCATCTTCAATGCGTTGAAGCTCAACGCCACCCTGGCGCTGATCGGGGCGATCGTCGCGGAGTTCTTCGGCACGCCGATCTACGGCATGGGATTCCGCATCTCCACCGAAGTTGCCCGGCTGAACGTCGACAAGGTCTGGGCTACCATCGCAGTGGCGGCCATGGCCGGGTCGATCACCTATGGCATCCTGGTCCTGCTGGAACGGGTGACGACATTCTGGCACCCGTCGCAGCGGCAGAGCGACCGCTAGGTGTTGCGCGATGGAGGACGGATGCAGCGGCCGGCAGCCCCGGACAGTCGAGACCGAACGACAATAACCAACTGGAACGGAAGAGGTGAGAGCATGAGCAAGATACGACTGCTGGCCGTAACGGCGCTGGCCATGGCCCTGGGCACCCCGGCCGCGAACGCCAATGACCCGTTCACCATTCAATTGAAATGGGTCACGCAGGCCCAGTTCGCCGGCTACTACGTCGCGCTGGAGCAAGGGTTCTATGACGAGGTCGGGCTGGATGTGACCATCCAGCCGGGCGGCCCCGATATCGCCCCGCCGCAGGTCATCGCCGCCGGCGGTGCCGACGTGATCATCGAATGGATGCCGGCCGCCCTGGCGGCGCGCGAGCGCGGGGTTCCGCTGGTCAACGTTGCCCAGTTCTTCAACCGCTCCGGCATGATGCTGACCTGCCGCGCCGACAGCGGCATCACCGCGCCGGAAGATTTCGCCGGGCATACCCTGGGCGTCTGGTTCGCCGGCAACGAATATCCGTTCCTGTCGTGGATGAGCCGGCTGGGCTTTTCCACCAGCGGTCCGGACGCCGATGTGGAGGTGCTGCGCCAGGGCTTCAACGTCGATCCGCTGTTGCAGAACCAGGCGGCCTGCATTTCCACCATGATCTACAACGAGTACTGGCAGGTGGTGGACGCCGGCATCCCGGAGGACGAGCTGGTCACGTTCTTCTATGAGGACCAGGGCGTGGCGACGCTGGAAGACGGCCTCTATGCCCTGGAGAGCAGCCTGGAAGACCCGGAATACGTCGACAAGCTGGCGCGTTTCATCGCCGCGTCGGCGCGCGGCTGGCAATACGCCATCGAGCATGTGGACGAGGCGGCGCAAGCCATCGTCGACGCCGACATGGCCGGGGCCGCCACCTTCGAGGTGCAGCAGCGCCAGATGGAGAACATCGCCACGCTGATCACCGCCGATGCGGAGCATCTGGGCTATCTGGACCCGGAAGCCTTCCAGCGCACGGTCGACGTGCTGCTGTCGGGCGACAGCGACCCCGTGATCTCCGAGGATCCCGGCGAAGCCGCCTGGACCCACGACGTCTGGGACCAGGCGATGGGGCAGTAAGCCGCTTGCGACCGGCCAACAGAAATGAGCGTCCTGTCCATCGGCGCCAATACAACGGTGGTGCCGGTCGAAGGTCGGCACATTGCCCAGGGAGATCCCCGCCTTCGCGGGGATGACGGGTCTATTGAGAGCTAGGTACGATTTGACTCCCGTCATTCCCGCGAAGGCGGGAATCCCCTGGGACAGGACGCAAAGCCGGACGCTGACGAGGTCTTGATCTTGGCGCCCAAGGACGTCCTCCCCTGCCTGGGGGAGGACGCCCGGGTCCGCAGGCCGCGAACGGCCGCAGGCGTGCAATGGACCGCCGGCGCCGGACGAAACGAAAGAACAGGAGGACCAGGCGATGGCCAGCACAGTGATCAAGGGCGGTATCGTCGTCACCGCAGACCGCAGTTACAAGGCCGATGTTCTGGTGGAAGGCGGCAGGATCGCCGCCATCGGGCCGGACCTTGCCGGCGACACGGTACTGGACGCCGCCGGCTGCTATGTCATGCCGGGCGGCATCGACCCGCACACCCACATGGAAATGCCCTTCATGGGCACCTATTCGGCCGACGATTTCGAAAGCGGCACCCGTGCGGGCCTGTCCGGCGGCACCACCATGCTGGTGGATTTCTGCCTGCCGTCGCCGGGCCAGGGCCTCTTGGAAGGCCTGCAGATGTGGCACAACAAGTCGTCGAAGGCCTGTGCCGACTATTCCTATCACATGGCCATCACCTGGTGGGGCAAGCAGGTGTTCGACGAGATGGCGACGGTCGTCGACCGCGGCATCACCAGCTTCAAGCACTTCATGGCCTACAAGGGCGCGCTGATGGTCGACGACGACGAGATGTACGCGTCGTTCCAGCGCTGTGCCGATCTTGGCGCCCTGCCGCTGGTCCATGCCGAGAACGGCGACGTCGTCGCCCATTTGCAGGCCAAGCTGATGGGCGAAGGCAATACCGGGCCGGAGGCGCACGCCTATTCCCGCCCGCCGGAGGTGGAAGGCGAGGCCTGCAACCGCGCCATCATGATCGCCGACACCGTCGGCGTGCCGCTCTACATCGTCCACGTGTCGTGCGAGCAGGCGCATGAGGCAATCCGCCGGGCGCGCCAGAAGGGCATGCGCGTCTATGGCGAACCCCTGATCCAGCACCTGGTGCTGGACGAAAGCGAATACGCCAACCCGAACTGGGACCATGCCGCGCGACGGGTGATGTCACCGCCCTTCCGCAACAAGCTGCACCAGGACAGCCTGTGGGCGGGCCTGGCATCGGGCAGCCTGCAGGTGGTGGCGACCGACCACTGCTCGTTCACGTCGGACCAGAAGCGCATGGGCCTGGGCGATTTCACCAAGATCCCCAACGGCACCGGCGGCATCGAGGACCGCATGCCGCTGTTGTGGACCCGCGGCGTCGCGACGGGCCGGCTGACCATGAACGAGTTCGTGGCCGTGACCTCGACCAACAGCGCCAAGATCCTGAACCTCTACCCGCGCAAGGGCGCCATCGTCGAAGGGGCGGATGCCGACATCGTCGTCTGGGACCCGCAGCGCACCAAGACCATCACCGCCGCCGGCCAGCAGTCGGTGATCGACTACAACGTCTTCGAGGGCATCGAGGTCAAGGGCCTGCCCCGCTTCACCCTGACCCGCGGTATGGTCGCGGTGGAGGAGTCGGAGATCAAGGCCCGCCCCGGCCACGGCGAATTCGTCGGCCGCGAGCCCAACCCCGCCCCCAACCGGGCGCTTTCGCGCTGGAAGGAACTGACCGCCCCGCGCAAGGTCATCCGCGACCCGGCGAACATGCCGGCCGGGGTGTGAGTGATGGGGTCTGGGGCTGCATTGCACCCCAAGTCCGCACACTGACCGAGGAGACCCCCGCCTTCGCGGGGGTGACGGTAAGGATTTGATATTCACCGACTATCCCGTCGTCCCCGCGAAGGCGGGGACCTCCCTGGACAGTGCGCGGAGATGCAACGTGCGTGGCCGGGTTAGGCGGGCTTGAACACGCCTGTGCAGGACGGTTTCGACCGGGCTGTGGTCCACGGGGCGGTACTCCCCAGGCTCAGTCCACCGACAGCGTCATGAGATAGGCCAGCAGGTCCAGCCGGTCCGCCGGATCGACCATGCCCCGGTACATCATCGACGTGCCCGGTACGTCTGCTTGCGGATTGGCAAGATAGCTGTCGAGGCGGCAAAGGCTCCACTCGCCGATGGCGTCGCGGTGCAGGGTCATGGCGGTCGTATAGGAAAAGCCCTCCGCCGATGCGACCGGCCGACCGACGATGCCCCACAGGTTGGGACCGACCATGTTGGGTCCGGCGAATTCGGCCGAATGGCAAACGCTGCATGCCCGGAACAACCGCTCGCCCGCGGCGGGATCGGCCGCCGCCACCCTTCGCTGCCACGCCTCACTTGTGTCCGCGCCCGCCCCCCGGCCGTCGCAGGATTGCGCAGCCTGCGCGTGCACCGGACCCGCGACCAGCAGGACAAGGCAGGCGATGGGCAGAAGGCGTGACGGTCCCATGCGCAGACCAGGCTTCCGTGTCGTCTTCATTGGCCGGCGTCATCCCCCAAACGGCGTCGCTGCAAACCACCTGGCGGGTACCGCATCACCGTGTTCGCTGCCGTGGGACACCCCCACGCGAAGACCTGTCAGGCGGTGGATCGTGGCCCAGCACGCCGTTGCGGGCAACCCGATCGATGTCCGAAAGCCGATTGCAGCCGGTCGGACGACCACGGGGGCTGTCCCGCGCCACAGCGCCGGTTGCCCCTTGACCGCGTGGCTCATTCATGCATAGGATTGTCACTGTAAACGTTTTCATTCGGCCGCGATCACAAACAATAATGCGGCCGGAGCGGGAGGAAGCGATGGGATCGGTTGCGGCTCTCGCGGTTGCGGGGCTGTCGAAGCGTTACGGCGCCACGGTGGCCTTGCGGTCGCTGACCATGCGGATCGTCCCGCATGAAGTGCATGCCGTCCTGGGCGAGAATGGCGCCGGTAAGTCCACGCTGGTGAAGATCCTCTCCGGGGCGGTGCAGCCGAACAGCGGCACGATCGAGCTTGCCGGCCAGCCCTATGCGCCACGGACGCTGTTGGGGGCCCGGCGCGCCGGCATCTCCACCGCGTTTCAGGAACTCAGTCTTCTCCCCAACCTGTCGGTCGCCGAAAACCTCTTGCTGCCGCGCGTCTCCGGCACGCGGTTCTGGCCGGAAGCGGCGGGTTCGATCACGCGCCGGGCCGAAGCGGTGCTGAAGGAATGGGCCGTCACCGACATCGATCCGGTCGCCCGTGTCGAAGCCTTGTCGCTGGCGGAACGCCAGCGGCTGGAGATCGTCCGCGCGCTGTCGCACCGGCCACGCCTGCTGATCCTGGATGAGCCGACGGCGGCCCTGCCGGACGCGACCTGGCTGTTCCGGCAGGTGCGGCGGCTGACCGAAACCGGTGTGGCTGTGCTCTACATCTCCCACCGCCTCAGCGAGGTGCGCGAGCTCTGCCAGCGCGCCACCGTGCTGCGCAACGGCGAGTCCATCGACACCGTCGACCTTGCCGGCGTCAAGGACGACCAGATCTTCGCGATGATGGTGGGGCGCGCGCCCGAGCGCGCCTATCCCGCCCCCGTCGCCGCCGCTGCCGGGGCAGAAACCCTGATCGAGGCGCGCGGCCTGACCACGGGCCGCCTCAGGGATGTCAGCCTGTCGCTGAAGTCGGGCGAGATTCTCGGCGTGGCGGCGCTGGAGGGGCAGGGCCAGCTGGAGCTGTTCCGCGCCCTGGGCGGCGTCGGCACGCATGAAGCGGGCGAGGTTCGCTACAACGGCCGGCCCGTCGCCCTGACCTCCCCCCGCCGGGCTCTGCGGGCGGGGGACGGCATCGCCTATGTTCCGGAGGAGCGCAAGACCGAAGGCATCTTCGGCGGCCTGACGGCGGCGGCGAACATGTCGCTGCCGCAGGTACCGCGCATCGCCCGCGGCGGGCTGATCCATCACCGGCTGGATGTCGCCGCCACCCGCACGGCGGCGGAGGCGGTGTCGCTGGCCGACCGGTATTTCGGCTTCCGCGTCAGCGACCTGTCCGGCGGCAACCAGCAGAAGGTCGTGCTGGCCCGCGCGCTGATGACCAGGGCGCGCTGCCTGGTGATGTTCGACCCCACGCGCGGGGTCGATGTCGGCACCAAGCAGGCGATCTACACGATGATGCGCGGCTTCGTCGCCGATGGGCGGGCCATCCTGGTCTATTCGTCGGAGCTGTCGGAGCTGGTGCATCTCTGCCACCGCTGCCTCGTCATCTATGGCGGCCGCATCGTCGCCGATGTCGGGCGCGACCGGCTGACCGAGGAATACCTGCTGGCGGCGGCGCACGGCCATGGTGGTGCGGCGCCATTGCGGGCTGCGAGCTGAACCGATGAGCCTGGCAAACCCGCCCCTGCCGGCAAGATGGCGGCCGATCCGGCTGCTGACCAACGGCGCACTGCTGATCACCGGCGTCTATCTCATTCTCGTCGTCATCTATGCGGCGACCGAGGCTTCGGCCCTTTCGGCCTATTCCATTGAATCGCTGCTCAACAACTCCCTGCCGCTGATGCTGGCCGCGGCCGGGCAGACCTTCGTCATCCTGCAGGGCGGTTTCGACCTGTCGGTGGCCGGGGTGATCTCGCTGGCCAACGTCATCGTCGCCGTCGTCCCGGTCGAAGGCCCCTGGGGGGCGCTGGCCAACTTCGCCATGGTCGTCGGGATCGGCCTTGCCGTCGGCGCGGTCAACGGCCTTGCCGTCGCCTATCTGCGCATCCAGTCGATCGCCGCCACCCTGGCGACGATGATGATCTGCAAGGGCATCTCGCTGCTGATCCTCCAGGCGCCCGGCGGCTATGTGTCGGAATTCATGGCCTACGAACTGACCGGCTCGCTGTTCGGCCAGGTTTCGGTGGCGGCCCTGATCGCCCTGGCCGTGGCGCTGGTCTGGGTGGTGTTCCGGCGCACCAACACCGGCCTGGCGCTGTTCGCCGTCGGCCGGGACGCCAACGCTGCCGCGCTGTCGGGGATCAATGTACGGCGCACGCGCTTCATCGCCTTCTGCTGGGCGGGCGTGTTCTACGGCGCGGCCGGCTACATGCTGGCGGCCCAGACCTCGACCGGCAATCCGGCCGCGGGCGACCCGTTCCTGCTGCTGTGCTTCGCCGCGGTGGCCCTGGGCGGCACCTCGTTTTCCGGCGGCGCCGGCGGCGTCATCGCCTCGCTGATGGGCGCGGCGACGCTGATGCTGATGCAGAAGGTCCTGTTCTCCACGGGCGTGTCGTCGTTCTACACCGGCGTCTTCCAGGGCACGGTGATGATCGTGGCAGTGCTGCTGATGACCCTCGTGCACATGGCCTCACGCCAGCGGAGGGCACAGCGATGAGCGTCGACCAGCGCCTGGGCGAGGCCGGCCGGATGCCGGCGGATACGCGCGGGACCAGCCGGCTGAGCGGCGAGACCGTCACCATCGGCGTCATCTTTGCGCTGACCGTGGCGATGATCCTCGGCTCGCGGGTCATCAGCCCCGCGTTCGGTGGCTGGAACCAGGCCGAGACCATCCTCTACCTGGCATCGTTCCTGGTGTTCTGTTCGTTCGGCCAGGGCCTGGTGATCCTGGTGCGCGGCCTGGACCTGTCGATCGCCTCGGTGATCACGCTGGGCGGCGTGCTGACGACGACCTGGCTTGCCGGCGACAACGGCGACCTCGTCTTCATCCTGCCGGCCATCCTCGTGGTCTGCACGCTGGTCGGTGTCGCCAGCGGAATCGGTGTCAGCCTGTTGAAGGTGCCGCCCTTCATCATGACCATGGCGACCGGCATCATCGTCTACAGCCTGTGCCTCGGCGTGACGCGCGGCACCCCGCGCGGTTATCCGGCCCCCGTGCTGAACGACGTCATGCGCGCCGAGCTGGCGGGACTGCCGGTGCCGATCCTGGTGCTGGCCGCCTTTGTCGCCGGCGGGTTCCTGCTGCAGTCCTATTCCACCTATGGCCGGCGGCTGTATGCCGTCGGCAACAACCCGGCGGCCGCGCATGTGGTCGGCCTTCCGACGGTGCGGGTGACGATCGGCGCCTATGCCATCTCCGCCCTGTGCGCGGGCTTCACCGGGATCATGCTGGCGTCCTATGCCAATGGCGCGACGCTGCGCATGGGTGACGACTACCTGCTGCCGTCGATCGCCGCGGTGGTCGTCGGCGGGTCGTCCATCCTGGGCGGCAAGGGCAACTTCCTCGGGACCGTCGGGGGCGCGATCCTGCTGACGACCCTCGCAACCATACTGTCGGCTCTGGGCATCGAGCAGGGCTGGAAGACGATCGTCGAGGGCGGCGTCATCCTGTTCGCCCTGATGGTCCTGCGCGAACAGGTCTACGAAGCGCTGCGGACCTGGATGGGGTCGGAGCGGCGATAGGCCATGGCGGTTCACCCTTCGGCAGGCGAGAAGAATAGATGACAATGTAAACGATTACATATGCACTGGCAGGCAGCCGCGGCGCATCGCCGCCCGGCCGTCCACAGGCAAGGTCCGGCCTACCCGATCCCGGGTGCCGGAGGTCGGTGATCGGTCGCTGACCGGTCCAAGCGGGGCCAACCCCCGAGACATGGAGGAAACGCTGATGAGGACGTTGAAGACGGCAAAGACCCTGGCCTGCGGCGCCCTGCTCGCCGGCACGACGCTGGCGGCGGCAGGCCCCGCCCACGCGCTGACCGACGACGGCAGGTTCCTGATCTATCTGTCGTTGAGCTATTCGGGCAATTCCTGGCAGAGCGAGGCTGCCAATATCGTCAAGGCGCTGGCCCAGACGCCGCCCTATGACGAGATGGTTGAACTGGTGGAAGTGATCTCCGGCACCGACCCGCAGGCGCAGATCTCGGACTACGAGAGCATGATCGCCGCCGGGGCCGACGGCATCGTCAGCTTCCCGATCTCGTCCACCGCGCTGAACCGCGTCGTGCGCCGGGGCTGCGAAGAAGGCGTGCTGTTCTTCATGTACGACGCCACGGTGACGGAACAGTGCGCGTACAACATCAGCTACATCACCTCCGGCTTCGGCGAGAACACCGCCCAGGCGCTGGTCAATGCGATGGGCGGCGAGGGCAAGATCTTCCTGTCCCGCGGGGTGCCCGGCAATTCGGTGGACGAGCGCCACACCAACGGCGCCATGCACATCTTCGACCAGTATCCCGGCATCGAGGTCGTTGCCGAGTACTACAGCTACTGGGACGACCGGACGACCCAGCAGGAAACCGCGATGGCCCTGGCGGCGCACCCGGACGTCGACGGCATCTGGGCGCAGGCCGGTGAGTTCGGCGCGATCCAGGCGCTGTTGCAGGCCGACCCCAACCGGCTTGTGCCCGTGACCGGCGAGAATTCCAACGGCTTCCGGCTGGCGCTGGCCAACCCCGACTATCAGGCCGTCGGGCTGGCCGGCGTATCCGCGGGCTCGCCGCCGGCGCAGTCGGGCTATGCCTTCAAGCTGATGATGGAGATCCTGCAGGGCCAGCGCGAGCCGCTGCCCGTCGGCGAGCGCAACATCGAATATCCGCTGCCGTGGGTGCCCGCGGATGCCGTCACCCTGTGCGAGGGCGATACCTTCGCCGACGGCTGCAACGCCTTCCCCGAAGGACTGGTCCCTGGCTCGTTCGTGACCGAGGTCTTCAATCCGGTGCTGCTGCCGGAGCTGTCGCTCGCCTCCGCACTGGAAGGCGAACCGACGCCGGGCGCCACCATCCAGCCGCTGCCGGCCGACGTCGTCGTCGCGGCCCCGAATGAGCCCGGCATCAACTGCCAGCGTTGCGAGCCGCCGGCGGACCTCTACTCGCTGACCAAGGTCGAGCCCACGGTCGAACCGAACTGATCCCAGCTCCCCCCGTCCGCGCCCGAGGTCTCGCAGAGACACGGGCGCGGGCGGTGGGCGAATGGATGCATGGAACGGCATCAAGGCCGGACTTCGCCGGTGATGGAATCGGCGGAAAGCCCGGCGGATCACCCCGATGCATGTGCAGGAGTAGCGCCATGATCAATCAACTGAAGCGCGGAAAGCCGGAGGCGGAGCGGTCCGAAGACGATGCCGAGGTACGCGCCGTCGTCGAAGCGACGCTGGAGAGCGTCCGCACCCGCGGCGACGCCGCCGTGCGGGAGCTGTCGGCCAAGTTCGACGGGTACGAGCCGGAAAGCTTTCGCCTGTCAGCCGGGCAGATCGAAGCCCTGATGTCGAAAGTCACCGCACAGGAGATGAATGACATCCGGTTCGCGCATGACCAGATCCGCGGGTTCGCCGAGGCCCAGCGCGCCTCGATGACCGATATCGAGGTAGAGCCTCTGCCGGGCGTCATCCTGGGGCACCGCAACATCCCGGTGCAGTCGGTCGGGTGCTACGTCCCGGGCGGCAAGTTCCCGATGGTCGCATCAGCCCATATGTCGGTGCTGACCGCTTCGGTGGCCGGGGTCCCGCGCATCGTCGCCGCCACGCCGCCGTTCAAGGGCGAGCCGAACCCGGCCGCCATCGCCGCCATGCAAATCGGCGGGGCGCACGAGATCTACGTGCTCGGCGGGATCCAGGCTATCGGTGCCATGGCGCTGGGGACCGAGACCATCAAGCCCGTCCACATGCTGGTCGGCCCGGGCAATGCCTATGTCGCGGAAGCCAAGCGCCAGCTGTTCGGGCGTGTCGGCATCGACCTGCTGGCCGGCCCGACCGAGACGCTGGTCATCGCCGACACGACGGTGGATGCGGAGATGTGCGCGACCGATCTGCTCGGCCAGGCCGAGCACGGGTACAACTCGCCGGCCGTGCTGGTCACCAATTCCCGCAAGCTCGCCGACGAAACGATGGCCGAGGTGGACCGTCTGCTGGCCATTCTGCCGACGGCGAACACGGCCGCCGTCTCGTGGCGCGATTACGGCGAGGTCTATGTCTGCGACACCTATGAGGAGATGCTGGCCGTCGCCAACGACCTCTCCTTCGAGCACGTGCAGGTGATGACGGACCGCGACGACTGGTTCCTGGAACACATGACCTGCTACGGCGCGCTGTTCCTGGGGCCGCGCACCAACGTCGCCAATGGCGACAAGGTCATCGGCACCAACCACACCCTGCCGACCAAGAAGGCCGGCCGTTATACCGGCGGCCTGTGGGTCGGCAAGTTCCTGAAGACCCATTCCTACCAGAAGGTGATGACGGACGAGGCGGCGGCGATGATCGGCGAGTACTGCTCGCGGCTCTGCATCCTCGAAGGCTTCGTTGCCCATGCCGAACAGGCAAATGTGCGGGTACGACGCTATGGTGGGCTGAACGTCCCGTATGGCGCGCCTGCCCAGCCGCGGCTGGTCGCCGAATAGAACTGAGATGGGGTTCATGGCGCGAGACAAGCTGCCGGCCGGCGGGGCCGATGGGAAACGCCGGCCGGGTGCGGGCTCCAGACGCGGTGGCGGGCGGATTACCGTGCGCGACATCGCCGACGAGCTCGGCATCTCCGTGGCAACGGTCTCGCGCGCCTTCACCAAGGATGCGGTGATCGCCGACGAGACGCGCCAACGGGTGCTGGAAGCCGCGGAGTTCATGGGCTACCAGCCCAACCCGTTCGCGCGCAGCCTGATCACGCGGCGCAGCCAGATTGCCGGCCTGGTCGCGGCCGACATCACCAACCCGTTCTATCCGGAGGTGCTGGTCCACCTGACCAAGCGCCTGCAAGAGGCCGGATTGCAGACGATGCTGTTCTTCGCAGGCCAAGGCGGCAAGGTGGACGACGTGCTGCCGACCTTGCTGCAATACAGCCCCGACATCGCCATCGTGCTGGCAGCGACCATGTCGTCGGCGATGGTGTCGTCCTGCCATGAGGCCGGCACGCCGGTGCTGCTGTTCAACCGGTACGTGCCCGGCACCGGTGCTGCCGCCGTCTGCTGCGACAACTATCGCGGCGGACGGCTGGTGGCGGAGATGCTGGCGAAATCGGGCCATCACCGTCTCGCCTACATCACCGGTCTTTCCGATACGAGCACCAACCTGGACCGCATGCGCGGCTTTATAGAGGCTTCGGGCGACCTTGGCCTGCCGGCGCCGGCGATCGAAGAGGGCGGGCGCTTCAGCTACGAGGCCGGCTATGACGCCATCAAGCGGCTGCTGGACCGGCAGAGGCCACCGGACGCGGTGTTCTGCGCCAACGACATCGTCGCCATCGGCGCGCTGGATGCGGCACGGCGCGAACTGGGGCTGTCGATCCCCAGGGACCTGTCGATCATCGGCTTCGACGACATCCCCATGGCGGCGTGGCCGTCCTATTCGCTGACCACGGTGCGCCAGCCGCTGAACGCCATGATCGACGTATCGCTCGACGAGATCGAGCGCCTGCTGCGCGGCAAGGACGCCGTGGGCGAGGAACATTTTCTGCCGGGCCGGCTGATCCGCCGCAGCTCCGCCCGATTGGAGGAGGTGGAATGAGGACAACCGCAGGCCCCGCCGCCGCCACGGCCGGGCACATCCATCGCGCGGATTGCAGCATCTGGGACACGCCGGACGATGCCCGGCCGGAGGCCATCGCCGCCTCCGGGCTGGAGGACGAGGCGGTGATCGCCTATCTCGGCACCGTCCGGCCGATCTACGACGCCCTGGGCCGCGTGCTCGGGCAGCTGAGCGGGCTGCTGCTGCTTGCCTCGACCGGCGGGCGATCCGGCCTCGACCTCGATCGCGGCATGTACCGGACGGCCACCGGCCAGCTTGGCGAGGCTGCGGAGCGGCTGCGCGCCGTCCGCGTGCCCGCCGCCGCCGCCCGCCATCACGCTCGCCTCGCGGCCATCGCCGAGACCCTGGGCGAGGTGGCCCGTGCGCTCGACCGTGCTCCGGTACGCCGGTTGGACGACCACAGCCTGCGGCCGGCCGCCGCCCTGGTCGACCAGCTGTCCGCGGGGCAGCGCCTGCTGATCTCGGTGTCCGAACCGCGTGCCGGCATGACGCCGGTGGACTTCTCAGGGGCCTGCTGTTCGTGCGGCGCCAAGGCCGTCGCCCCTGCAACCGCCTGATCATCACGAAAATCAACGGGAGGAAACGCGATGTCGCGCTATTCGATCCACGTCCTCGAATACTCGTTTGTCCCAAACTATCACAAGAGCGGGGTGCTCTACGGCGCCCATAACCAGGGATACGTCAAGCTTCCCTATTGCTACACGCTGATCCGCAGCGACGACCATGTGGCGCTGGTCGATGTCGGCTACAACCACAAGGACTATGGCGAGCACCTGGCCGTGAAGTTCGGCGTCGAGAACTGGCGCAGCCCGGCCGTCGTGCTGGCCGAATGCGGGCTGAAGCCGGAAGACGTGAACACCGTCTTCATCACCCATGCCCATTTCGACCATTTCGGCTGTGTTGAGGATTTCCCCAACGCCCGCTTCTACATCCAGCGCGACGAGATCGAGAAATGGGTGTGGGCGATGTCGCTGCCGGAGCGCATGCGCTGGATGATGATCGCCGTCGATCCCGGCGACATCCTGCGCGGCGTCAAGCTGGCCGCCGATGGCCGCCTGACCGTCGTCGACGGCAGCGTCGAAGACGTGCTGCCCGGCATCGACCTGCATGTCGCCCGCGACAGCCACACCTTCGGGTCGATGTGGGTGACGGTCCGCAACGACGGCAAGTCGCCGTCCGAGGATACCTGGGTGATGGCGGGCGATCTGGTCTACCAGTTCGACAATATCGACGGCGATGGGTCCAGCGTCGACGTGAAGAGCATGTACACGCCGGTCGGCCTCGCCGTCGGCAGCCAGATGAACCTGATCCTCGCCACCGAGGAGATGATGAAGCAGACGGGCTACGAGGCCAGGCGCATCATCCCCATCCACGAGGAGCGGCTGAAGGACCGGTTCCCGTCGCGCATCACCGCCGACAACCTGCGCATCAGCGAAATCTGCCTCGCCGACGGCGCGGCATCGCTGGTCTCATGAGCGCCCCCACCGATATGGCCGGCAGGCCGGTCGCCGTCATCGGCGCCGGCCTGGTCGGGTCCGGGTGGGCCATCGTCTTCGCCCGTGCCGGGTTCGCCGTGCGGGTCTTCGACCAGAACGCCGCGACGCTGGCGGCCTTCGGACAGGCGGTCGGCGACAGCCTGGCCGACCTCCAGCGCTTCGGCCTGGTCGACGATCCGGCGGCCATCGCCGCCCGCATGTCCGTCGCCGGCAGCCTGGCCGAGGCCGTCGACGGCGTGGCCTATGTGCAGGAGTCGGTGTTCGAACGGGTCGACGTCAAATGCGCGCTCTACGAACAACTTGACGCGGTCCTGGGGCCGGAAACCATCGTGGGGTCTTCGTCCTCCGGCATTCCGGCGTCGGCATTCACCGAAGGGCTGGCCAGCCGCAGCCGCTGCCTGATCGCCCACCCGGTGAACCCGCCCTACCTGGTTCCGGTGGTCGAGCTGGTGCCCGCCCCCTGGACGGATGCGGCAGCCGTCGCGGCAACGCGGTCGCTGATGCAGGCGGTCGGACAGGTGCCGGTGACGCTGACGCGCGAGGTCCAGGGCTTCGTGCTGAACCGCCTGCAGGGCGCACTGCTGCGCGAGGCCTGGGCGCTGTTCGACGAAGGCTATTGTTCGGCCCAGGACATCGACAACACCGTCTGCCACGGGCTCGGGCTGCGCTGGTCGTTCATGGGGCCGTTCGAGACGATCGACCTGAACGCGCCGGCGGGCGTGCGCGACTATGCCGAACGGCTGGGCGGGCTTTATCTCGATATCGTCCGCAGCCGCGCCGACCCGCAGCCCTGGGGGGACGCGCTGGTCGGCCGGGTGGAGGCCGAGCGTCGGGGCCGCCTGCCCCTGTCCGGGTTGCCGGGGCGTTGCCGTTGGCGCGACCAGCGGTTGATGGCCCTGGCGGCACACAAGCGGGCGATGGCCGAGGAAACGGGTGAGTGAGCTGACCATGACGGTGTGGGACCGCTTTTCGCTGACAGGACAGACGGCGCTGATCACCGGCGCAGGGCGCGGCCTCGGCCGAACCTGTGCCGCGGTCCTTGCCGAAGCAGGCGCCCATGTCGTGCTGGCGGCGCGATCGTCTGACGAACTGGCCGTGGCGGTGGAGGAGATCACGGCGGCGGGCGGCACGGCCGACGCCGTGACCCTCGACGTCTGCGACCGGGCGCAGGTGGACCGCGTGGTCGACGGGCTGACGCGGCTTGACGTCCTGGTCAACAATGCCGGCACCAATGTGCCGCAGGCCTTCCTGGACGTGGACGAGGCCACCTTCGACCTCGTCAGCGGCATCAATCTCAAGGCCGCGTTCTTCACCGCCCAGGCGGCCGCCCGGCGCATGGCGGCGCAGGGCAAGGGCAGCATCATCAACATGACGTCCCAGGCCGGGCATGTCGCGCTGCCGCGGCGGTCGGTCTATTGCGCGACCAAGTTCGCGCTGGAGGGTCTGACCAAGGCCATGGCCCTGGACCTCAAGGGCACGGGCGTGCGCGCCAATGCCGTGGCGCCGACCTTCGTCGAAACGCCGATGACCCGGCCGTTCCTGGCCAATCCCGAGTTCAAGGCCTATGTCGACTCCAAGCTGATCTCCGGCCGCCTAGCCAGCGCCGACGACGTGGCCCTGGCGGTGCTCTTCCTCGCCTCGGACGCCTCGGCGATGGTCAACGGAACGTCGCTGCTGGTGGATGGCGGCTGGACGGCCCATTAGGGCAGGCGGACATCAGGCTCCTGGCCCCCTGCGGACGAACGGACGCGCCCCTCGGCATGTGGTTTGCATCGTCGTGTTGCAATGCCGCATTCGAGGCGATGAGATCTGCGCACCGATCCGATGTCCCGCGACCCAGAGGCCCGTCTGCGCGTGCTTGTCATCGACGAGGAGCCGATCCGGGCCTCGATTCTTGAAGAGGGACTGCTGACGGGCGGTGACGTTGTCGTCACGCGCATCAGCGAAATGCACGATCTGTTGGCACGCGTTGCCGCCATCGACCCGCAGGTCATCCTGATCGCGCTGGAGAACCCCAGCCGCGACACCTTGGAGCAGCTGCTGCAGGTGTCGCGGGACGGCACCCGGCCGGTGTGCCTGTTCGTCGACCAGACGGACGGGGCACAGATGCAGGCCGCGATCGATGCCGGCGTGTCGGCCTATGTGGTCGACGGCCTGAAGAAGGAACGGGTGCGCCCCATCGCCGAGATGGCGATCCACCGGTTCAACGCCTTCGCGCGCCTGCGCCGCGAGCTGGAGGATGCGCGCAGCCAGCTGGCCGACCGCAAGGTGATCGAACGGGCCAAAGGCCTGCTGATGCGTTCGCGCCGCATCGACGAAGAGGCGGCCTATCGCCTGTTGCAGCGCACGGCGATGAAGCAGAACAAGCGCCTGGCCGAGATCGCCCAGAGCCTGGTGACTGCCGCAGCCCTCTTGGACGAGACCGACCCATGACCGTCCATCGCCCGCCGCCGGAGCAGGCGCATCTGCGCATCGGGTTCATTCCCCTGCTCGACAGCGCCGTCTTGATCGTCGCCCGGGAGTGCGGTTTTGCCGAACGCGAAGGGCTGAGCCTGGACCTGGTCCGCGAAATCTCCTGGGCCAATATCCGCGACCGCGCCATCGTCGGCCACCTGGACGCGGCGCATATGCTCGCGGGGCTGCCGATTGCCTCGACCTTGGGCATTCAGCATCTCAGGGTTCCCATGGTGGCGCCGATGGCTCTCGGAATAGGCGGCAATGCCATCACGGTGTCGACGCCGCTGTACGAGGCCATGGCCGCGGCCGGCCTGCGCGCGGCGGGCGGACCGCATGCGAGCGGGGCCGCGTTGGCGCGGGTCGTCCGCCAATGGGCCGCAGCGGGCCGGCCGCCGCCGATCCTGGCGATGGTCTACCCGGTCTCCAGCCACAATTACGAGCTGCGCTACTGGCTGGCGGCCAGCGGCGTCGACCCGGACCGGGATGTGCAGCTGGTCGTCATTCCGCCGCCGCTGATGGTGGATGCCCTGGAGACGGGGCGCATCGACGGCTTCTGCGTGGGCGAGCCGTGGAACTCGCTGGCGGAATCCGCCGGGGCCGGCCACGTGGTCGCCACCAAGGCGGAGCTGTGGCCGCTCAGCCCCGACAAGGTCCTGGGCATGCGCACGGATTGGGCAGAACGTAATCCCAACACCGTGGCCGCCCTTGTCCGCGCCCTCTACGCTGCCGCGGGCTGGGCCGACGACCCCGCCAACCATGAAGCACTGGCCGAGCTGCTGGCCCGGCCGGAGCATGTGGATGCGCCGGCGGCCTGCTTCCGGCGGGCCTTGGCCGGGCGGTTCGGCACGGGCCCTGAAGGCGGCACCCACACCATCGCCGACTTCATCGGCTTTCACCGCTACGCCGCCACCTTCCCGTGGCAGTGCCACGCCCTGTGGCTCTATGCCCAGATGGTGCGCTGGGGGCAGATCGCCCATTCGGCCGCGGCTGCGGCATTGGCCCGGGCGACGTTCCGCCCCGACCTCTACCGGGCGGCCCTCGCCGGCGGCGACGCCGCGATCCCCCTGGCGGACAGCCGCATCATCGGCGGCACGACGGAGCCGATGGCCGTCGCGGCGACGACCGGGACGCTGGTCCTGCCACCGGACCGGCCATTCGACGGCACGGTCTTCGATCCCGATCGGCTCGACGCCTATCTGGCGGCGCTGGACGCCGGGGCGCTGCCGGCCTGACGGCTGGACACGCCAAAGCTTCGTTTGCACAGAATCTCGCCAACTGCACCCGGCGGCCGATGAATTCGTGAGCGATTGCTGAGGGCGTGGGCGGCCCCCGCCCGGCCGATGCGGAGGGATTCGGCCGGTTTCCGGCGGACCTTGCGGCTGGCACGCTTTGTGCATTGCACTCTGGGCACGGATCGGCCCGGCCAATGGCGGTCGCCGTCGATCTCACCCGCTTCGCCCGATGATGGGCACCCGGCAACGTCGCCGACACTGGTTTCGCACCCTGCGAAGCCTGCGTCGCGCGGCGTTTTTTTTTGCCCTATCGGCGTGGAAGGCGCGCCGGCATTGAGGAGCAACGGTCACATGACACAGACCACCGAACCGGGCCGGTCGGCCCGCACCCCGCGCGGCGCAGCCCTGGCCTGCGCGCTCGCCCTCGGCCTCGCCAGCGGCACCGCCTGGGCGGACATCGCTGACCTTGAGGTCGACGAGCTGACCTTCGGCTTCATCAAGCTCACCGACATGGCACCGCTGGCCGTCGCGCAAGAGCAGGGCTTCTTCTGGGACGAGGGCCTGTACGTGACGCTGGAGCCGCAGGCGAACTGGCGTGTCCTGCTGGACGGGGTGATCACCGGCGAGCTGGAGGGTGCGCACATGCTGGCCGGCCAGCCGCTGGCTGCCACCATCGGCTACGGCACCCAGGCGCACATCGTCACGCCGTTTTCCATGGACCTCAACGGCAACGGTATCACCGTGTCCAACGAGATCTGGGAGATGATGCGCCCGCACATCCCCAGCCGTGCGGACGGACTGCCGGAGCACCCGATTTCGGCCGCAGCCCTCAGGCCCGTCGTCGATGCCTTCGCCGCGGAAGGGCGCCCGTTCAACATGGGCATGGTCTTCCCGGTGTCGACCCACAACTACGAGCTGCGGTACTGGCTGGCGGCCGGCGGCATCCATCCCGGCTTCTATTCCCCGACCGACATCACCGGCCAGATCCGGGCCGAGGCGCTGCTGTCGGTGACGCCGCCGCCGCAGATGCCGTCGACCATGGAAGCCGGCACCATCCAGGGCTATTGCGTCGGCGAGCCGTGGAACCAGCAGGCGGTGTTCATGGGCATCGGCGTGCCGGTGATCACCGACTACCAGATCTGGCAGAACAACCCGGAGAAGGTCTTCGGCCTGCGCGCCGACTTCGTCGAACAGAACCCCAACACCACCCGCGCCATCGTCCGCGCCCTGATCCGCGCGGCGATGTGGCTGGACGAGAACGACAACGCCAACCGGATGGAGGCGGTGCAGATCCTGTCGCGGCCCGAATATGTCGGCGCCGATGCCGCGGTCATCGCCAATTCCATGACCGGCACCTTCGAGTTCGAGCGGGGCGACCGCCGCGACATCCCCGACTTCAACGTCTTCTTCCGCTACTACGCCACCTATCCCTACACCTCCGACGCCGTCTGGTACCTGACCCAGATGCGCCGCTGGGGCCAGATCGCCGAGCAGCAGTCCGACGCCTGGTATGACGAGGTCGCCCGCAGCGTCTACCGGCCGGACATCTACCTGGAGGCCGCCCGGTCGCTGGTGGACGACGGCCTGGCGGATGAAGCCGACTTCCCCTGGGACAGCGACGGCTACCGCGAGCCGACGGCGGCCTTCATCGACGGCGTGACCTTCGACGGCCGGCACCCCAACGACTACCTGCGCCAGTTCGCCATCGGCCTGCGCGACGACCAGCGTGTCGAAGGCACCGACGTGGTCGCCGGCAATTGAGCCGGCCGCCCGCCGCCTTCTTCGGACAACAGCCAGCCTTCACGCCAGGAGCCACCGTCATGGCCATTGCCACCGATCTGGTCGACGACGACGTCGCCCGCCGCCGGGACGACCGGCGCCAGTCCCTGTTCCGGCGGATCAACCGGTCCGCCCCCTATCTCGGGGCCTTCGGCCTCGGCTTCCTGGTGCCGCTGTTGCGCATGGCCGCCGGCGACACCATCCGCCCGCAGCTGCGCGAGCTGTGGCAGTCGCTGGGCGTGCCGCTGGCCGGCATCGCCGTCTTCATCGTCCTCTGGGCGTCGCTGGCGCCCCAGGTCCAGACATCGCTGGGCGCCATACCCGGCCCCGGCGATGTCGTCGAACAGGCCGTCCTGCTCTACGAGGACCACCTGGCCGAGCGCGGGCGCGAGGCGGAATTCAATGCCGACCAGGAAGACCGGAACGCACAGCTGATCGCCGAGGGCCAGCAGGACCGCGTGCGCTGGCGCGCCTATACCGGGCGGCCGACCTATTTCGACCAGATCGCCACGTCGCTGAAGACCGTCGCCCTCGGCTTCGTGCTGGCCACCCTGCTGGCCGTGCCGCTGGGCATCGCCTGCGGCCTGTCGCGCACCGTCAGCGGCGCCCTCAACCCGGTCATCCAGATGTTCAAGCCGGTGTCGCCGCTGGCCTGGCTGCCGATCGTCACCATGGTGGTGTCAGCACTGTATGTCGAAGTCTGGGACCCGATGCCCCGCAGCCTGGTGACGTCGGCGATCACGGTGACGCTGTGTTCGCTGTGGCCGACGCTGATCAACACCGCGCTCGGCGTGTCATCGGTCGACCGCGACCTGATGAATGTCGGGCGCGTGCTGCGGCTGTCGACGCGCAAGACCGTCACCAAGCTGATCCTGCCGTCGGCGATGCCGCTGATCTTCACGGGCATGCGGCTGTCGCTGGGCGTTGGCTGGATGGTGCTGATCGCCGCGGAGATGCTGGCCCAGAACCCCGGGCTCGGCAAGTTCGTCTGGGACGAGTTCCAGAACGGGTCGTCCAGCTCGCTGTCGAAGATCCTGGTGGCGGTGCTGACCATCGGCCTGATCGGCTTCCTCTTGGACCGCATCATGTACGCGTTGCAGTCCGCCTTCACCCATTCCGCCACACGCTGACCGAGGGAGGCAGACCCATGCCCATCCTGGAACTGAAGCAGGTCGCCAAGCGCTACGGCGAAGGGGACCGCCAGACCCGCGTGCTTGGCGGCATCGACCTTGCCGTCGAAGCGGGGGAATTCGTCGCCATCGTCGGCTTCTCCGGCTCCGGCAAGACGACGCTGATCGAAATCATCGCCGGCCTGACCAAGCCGGACAGCGGGGACGTGCTGTTCAAGGGCGCGCCGATCACCGGCCCGGGCCCGGAACGCGGGCTGGTCTTCCAGTCCTATTCGCTGATGCCGTGGCTGACGGTGGCCGGCAACGTCGCCCTGGCCGTCGACAGCGCCCATGCGTCGGCCAGCAAGGCGGAGCGGGCGGCGCTGACCCGGCGCTATGTCGACCTGGTCGGCCTCGGCCATGCGGCCGGACGCCGCCCGGCGGAGCTGTCGGGCGGCATGCGCCAGCGGGTGGCGGTCGCCCGCGCCCTGGCGATGAACCCGGAGGTACTGCTGCTCGACGAGCCGCTGTCGGCGCTGGACGCGCTGACCCGCGCCAACCTGCAGGACGAGATCGAGCGGATCTGGGCCCAGGACCGCAAGACCGTGGTGATGATCACCAACGACGTCGACGAGGCGATCCTGCTGGCCGACCGCATCATCCCGCTGAAGCCCGGGCCGGACGCGGTGCTGGGGCCGGATTTCGCGGTCAAGCTGCCGCGCCCGCGCGACCGTGCCGCCATCAACCACGACCGCGCCTTCAAGGACCTGCGCGCGGCCGTCACCCAGTACCTGATGGAGGTGGGGATGGGCCGCAGCGGCGGCAGCAAGGCGGCCGCCGCGACCCTGCCCAATGTCGTGCCGCTGACGCAGGCCGACGAGATGCCGGCGGCCAGCCGCGCGGCGGCGGCCTCGCCGATCGTCGAGCGCTATGTGGAGTTCTTCGACGTCCGGAAGATCTATCCGACGCCGAAGGGGCCGCTGACCGTGGTCGACGGCTTCGACCTGAAGATGCGCAAGGGCGAGTTCGTCTCGCTGATCGGCCATTCCGGCTGCGGCAAGTCGACGGTGCTGTCCATGGTCGCCGGTCTCAACGAAATCTCCGGCGGCGGCATCACCCTCAACGGCAAGGAGGTGACGTCGGCCGGGCCGGAACGCGCGGTCGTCTTCCAGTCGCCGTCGCTGATGCCGTGGATGACGGCCCGCGAGAACGTGGCCCTGGGCGTCGACCAGGTCTATCCGACGGCCACCGCGGCGGAGCGGCGGGAGATCGTCGACTACTACCTGAACTGGGTCGACCTTGCCGACGCCCGCGACAAGCGGGCCAGCGAGCTGTCCAACGGCATGAAGCAGCGGGTCGGCATCGCCCGCGCCTTCGCGCTGTCGCCCAAGCTGCTGCTGCTGGACGAGCCCTTCGGCATGCTGGACAGCCTGACCCGGTGGGAGCTGCAGGAAGTCCTGATGGAGGTATGGGCCCGCACCCGCGTCACCGCCATCTGCGTCACCCACGACGTGGATGAAGCGATCCTGCTGGCCGACCGCGTGGTGATGATGACCAACGGTCCCAACGCCCGGATCGGCCACGTCATGCAGGTGGACCTGCCGCGGCCGCGCACGCGCCGCGCCCTGCTCGACCACCCCGACTACTACCGGTACCGCGAGACGCTGCTCGACTTCCTGGAGGAGTACGAGGGCGGCGCGCGGCCGCGGCCGGCATCGGCCAAGGCCGCCTGAACCGGTACAGGCACAAGGAATACGACGATGACGCAACGATTGGTCGTGGTCGGCAACGGCATGGCGCCTGGACGCGTGCTCGACCACCTGTTCGAACGCGATCCGGATGCCTACCGGGTCACGATCTTCAACGCCGAGCCGCGGGTGAACTACAACCGCATCCTGTTGTCGCCGGTGCTGTCGGGCGAGAAGGGCTTCGACGACATCATCATCCACGACGAAGCCTGGTACGCCGGGCACGGCATCACGCTGCACCGGGGCTGCAAGGTCGTCCATATCGACCGCCAGGCCCGCCGCGTCGTCGGCGCCGACGGCACCGTCGCGGACTATGACCGGCTGGTGATCGCCACCGGATCGGCGCCGATCATCATTCCGCTGCCCGGCGTCGATCTGCCGGGGGTGATGACCTACCGCGACCTCGACGATGTCGACGCGATGGTCGAGGCGGCCGCCCGCCATCGGCGGGCCGTCGTCATCGGCGGCGGGCTGTTGGGGCTGGAAGCCGCGGCGGGCCTGCAGCAGCGCGGCATGGAAACGACGGTGATCCACCTGGCGCCGACGCTGATGGAACGCCAGCTCGACCCCGCCGCCGGCTTCCTCCTGGAACAGGCGGTGACGGCGCGCGGCATTGCGGTGCACACCGGGGCCAACACCAAGGCGATCCTCGGCCGGGACCGGGTGGAAGGCGTGCGCCTGGAAGACGGCCGCGAGATCCCGGCGGACATCGTGGTGATGGCCGTCGGCATCCGGCCGTCGACCGACCTGGCCCGCGCGGCGGGCCTGGAGGTCAACCGCGGCGTGGTCGTCGACGATGCCATGGCAACCAGCGATCCGGAGATCCTGGCGGTCGGCGAATGCGTCGAACACCGGGGCACCTGCTACGGCCTGGTCGCGCCGCTCTACGAAATGGCCAAGGTGGCGGCGGCACGCCTGCTGGGCGACGGGTCTGCCGCCTACACGGGATCGGTGACGTCGACCAAGCTGAAGGTGACGGGCATCGACCTCTTTTCCGCCGGGGACTTCGCCGACGGCAAGGACCGGGAAGAGATCGTGCTGCGCGATGCCCGCCGCGGCGTTTACAAGCGCCTGATCATCGCCGGCAACCGGATCATCGGTGCCGTCCTGTACGGGGAAACCCGTGATGGACCTTGGTTCTTCGACCTGCTGAAAACCGGCGCCGACATCACCGAGCTGCGCGAGACGCTGATCTTCGGCCAGGGCTACGCGGGGGGCGCCCCCCTCGACCCTACGGAGGCCGTTGCAGCCTTGCCGGCTGAGGCAGAGATCTGCGGCTGCAACGGCGTTCGCAAGCAGACGATCCTGGATGCCATTGCGGCCGCGGGGCTCTCCGACGTCCGCGGGGTGCGCACGCACACCAAGGCCTCGGCCTCGTGCGGGTCCTGCACCGGGCTGGTGGAACACCTGCTGGCCAGGGCGCTGGGCGATGGCTTCGTCAAGGCGGCGGTGGAGTCGGTGTGCGGCTGCACCAAGTTCGGCCACGACGATGTCCGCCGCCTGATCGTGGCCCAGCAGCTGAAGTCGATCCCGGCGGTGATGCAGGCGCTGGAATGGACGACGTCCTGCGGCTGCGCCAAGTGCCGGCCGGCGCTGAACTACTACCTGCTCGCCACCTGGCCGGGGGAATACCAGGACGACAGCCAGTCCCGCTTCATCAACGAGCGGGTACACGCCAACATCCAGCGCGACGGCACCTATTCCGTGGTGCCGCGCATGTGGGGCGGCGTCACCAGCGCGGCGGAGCTGCGCGCCATCGCCGACGTCGTCGACCGCTTCGCCATCCCGACGGTCAAGGTCACGGGCGGCCAGCGCATCGATCTCCTGGGCGTACGCAAGGAGGATCTGCCGGCGGTGTGGGGCGACCTCGGCCGGGCCGGGCTGGTGTCCGGCCACGCCTATGCCAAGGGCCTGCGCACGGTGAAGACCTGTGTCGGCACCGACTGGTGCCGGTTCGGCACCCAGGATTCCACCGGCCTGGGCGTGCGGCTGGAAAAGTTCCTGTGGGGGTCGTGGACGCCCGCCAAGGTCAAGATGGGGGTGTCCGGCTGCCCGCGGAATTGTGCCGAGGCCACGATCAAGGATGTCGGCGTGGTCTGCGTCGACAGCGGCTTTGAGCTGCATGTCGGCGGGGCCGCCGGCCTGCATGTCAAGGGCACGCAGCTGTTGTGCAAGGTCGCCACCGAGGACGCGGTCGTCGAGCACTGTGCCGCGGTGGTCCAGCTCTACCGCGAGCAGGGCCGCTATCTGGAGCGGATCTACAAATGGGCCGACCGTGTCGGCCTCGACAGCATCCGCGAGCATGTGGTCGACGACGCCGGACGGCGCCGCGAGCTGCACGACCGTTTCGTCTTCTCCCAGCGGTTTGCCCAGAAGGATCCGTGGGCCGAACGCGCCGCCGGCGCCCAGGCCCATGAGTTCCGGCCGCTGGTCGATCTTACCGGGCTGGGGGCCGCCGCAGAATGAACGTCATGCCGAACCACTGGATCGATGTCGGGGCGCTGGACGATATCCCGAAGCGCGGTGCCCGCATGATCAAGGCCGCGCACGGCTGTATCGCCGTCTTCCGCACCGCCGACGACCAGGTCTTCGCCCTCGACGACCGCTGCCCGCACCGGGGGGGACCGCTGAGCCAGGGCATCGTCCACGGCACGCGCGTCACCTGCCCGCTGCACGAGGCCGTCATCCGCCTGGATACGGGCGAGATCGACGGCCCGGACGACGGCCGGGTGACGACCGTCGCTGCCCGGATCGAAAGCGGCCGCATCCTGATCGACGGGGAAGGCCTGGCCATCCTTGCCGAGCGGGAGATCGCATC
This sequence comes from Rhodospirillaceae bacterium, assembly GCA_020638595.1. GTDB lineage: Bacteria > Pseudomonadota > Alphaproteobacteria > DSM-16000 > Inquilinaceae > JACKIG01. Next base: position 34,048 of record JACKIG010000020.1, read on the forward strand.
GTGAGCGGCGATGCGGCCGCGGTGCGCACCACCTGCCCCTATTGCGGGGTGGGCTGCGGGGTGCTGGCAACGGTGCGGGACGACGGCTCGGTCGCCATCGCCGGCGACCCGGACCATCCGGCCAACCGGGGGCGCCTCTGTGCCAAGGGCTCGGCCCTGGCCGAAACGCTGGGCCTGGATGACCGCCTGCTGCATCCCATCGTCGACGGAGTTCGGGCGACCTGGGACGCCGCGCTGGACAGGGTGGCCGGCGCGTTCGGCACGGCGATCCGCGACCATGGGCCGAACAGCGTCGCCTTCTATGTCTCCGGGCAGATCCTGACCGAGGACTATTACGTGGCCAACAAGCTGATGAAGGGCTTCATCGGCTCGGCCAATATCGACACGAACTCGCGCCTGTGCATGGCCTCGTCGGTGGCCGGGCACAAGCGGGCGTTCGGGTCCGATACCGTCCCCGGCCTGTACGAGGATCTGGAGCTGGCCGACCTGGTGGTCCTGGTCGGTTCCAACCTCGCCTGGTGCCACCCGGTGCTGTACCAGCGGCTGGCCGCCGCCAAGGCGGCGCGTCCGCAGATGCGGGTCGTGGTCGTCGATCCGCGCCGCACCGCGACCACGGACATCGCCGACCGGCACCTGGCGATCGCGCCGGGGTCGGATATCCCGCTGTTCCTCGGGCTCCTCGATCACCTCGACAGCCGCGGGGCGCTCGATGCGGCGTTCATGCGCCGCCACGTCGCCGGCGCGGCCGAGGCGGTCGCCGCGGCGCGGCGCTGCGGGCTGTTCGGCGCGGCACGGGCAACCGGGCTGGCGCCGGCAGAGCTTACCGCCTTCTACGATCTGGTCGCTGCCACGCCCAGGACCGTCACCGTCTATTCCCAGGGCGTCAACCAGTCGGTCCGCGGCACCGACAAGGTCAACGCCATCCTCAATGTCCACCTGGCGACCGGCCGCATCGGCCGGCCGGGCATGGGGCCGTTCTCCGTCACCGGGCAGCCCAATGCCATGGGCGGCCGCGAGGTCGGCGGGCTGGCCAACCAGCTGGCCGCCCATATGGACCTGGGCGACCCGCACCACCGCGACATCGTCCAGTCCCATTGGGCCTCCCCCCGCATCGCCGACCGGCCGGGGCTGAAGGCTGTCGACCTGTTCCGGGCTGTTGCCGACGGCCGCATCAAGGCGTTGTTGATCATGGGCACCAACCCGGTCGACAGCCTGCCCGATGCCGACGGGGTACGGGCCGCCCTGAAGGCCTGCCCCTTCGTCGCCGTCGCCGATGTGACGGCGCGAACGGATACCGCCGCCTGCGCCCATGTGCTGCTGCCGGCCGCGGCCTGGGGCGAGAAGGACGGGACCGTCACCAATTCCGAGCGCCGGATCTCACGCCAGCGGCGTTTCCTGCCGCCGCCGGGCGAAGCGCGCCCGGACTGGTGGATTCTCTGCCGGATCGGCCAGCGCCTGGGCCATCGCGCCGCCTTCGACCATGACGGTCCCGGCGCCATCTTCCGCGAATACGCCGCGCTGACCGCCCGCGGCAACGATGGCAGCCGGGGCCTGGACCTCGGCGGCCTCGCCGGCCTCGACCGCCATGGCTACGACGCGCTGGCGCCGACGCTCTGGCCGGTGCCCGCCGATGGGCAGGGGGCGACCCGCTTCTTCGCCGATGGCCGGTTCCATACGCCCGACGGCAAGGCGCGCATGGTGGCCGTCGAGCCCGATGCACTGGCGCCCCCGCAGGCCGCCGGCCGCCCCTTCATCCTCAACACCGGGCGCGTACGCGACCACTGGCACACGATGACGCGCACGGCCAAGTCGCCGCGGCTGTCGCAGTTCATCGCTGAGCCCTATGTTGAAATCGCGCCGGCCGATGCACAGGCGCTGGCCCTCGGCCCCGCCGATCTTGCGGTCGTGGAAAACGATCGCGGCCGGTTGCTGCTGCGGGTCCTGGTCAGCGACCGCCAGCGTCCCGGCTCGGTCTTCGTGCCGATGCACTGGACGGACCAGCTGGCCGCCCGGGCCAGGGTGGACAGCCTGGTCCCGCCCGCGGTCGACCCGGTCTCCGGGCAGCCGGGCTCGAAATCGGCGCGGGTCAGCGTGCGCCGCTTCGCCGCCGCGTGGTACGCCTTCGCCGTCGTCAGGCACCGTCCGGCCCGCATCGATGCCGCCTATTGGGCCGCCGCACGCACCGATGGCGGCTGGCGGATCGAGCTTGCCGGCGACCGCTGGCCGGAGGACTGGCAGGCCCTTGCAGCCGCCCTGTTCGGTACGTCCGCCGAGGCGTGCGTGGATTATCGCGACCCCTCCGGCGGCCGGCGCCGCGTCGCCGTCTGGGACGACCGCGGCCTGGTCGGTGCCCTGTTCGCGGCAGCACAGCCGGTCGCCGTGTCCCGCAGCTGGGCCGCGTCCTGGCTGACGCGCAGCGATGCCGACGCCGTCGACCGCCAGGCGCTGCTGGCCGGCCGGGCCGGGGATGGCGCGGACGACCCCGGGCCGACCATCTGCGCCTGCCTTGCCGTCGGCGCCAATCGCATCCGCGATGCGGTCGTCACCATCGGCTGCACCACCGTGGTCGCCGTCGGCGAGGCCTGTGCCGCCGGCACCAACTGCGGTTCCTGCCGCGGCGAAATCCAGAGGATCATCAACGATGCCCGACTGTCGACTGCCGTCTGAGCAGCTGCCGGCGCGGCTCGGCCCGCTGGCCCGGCTGCCGGTCTTCTTCTCGCTGGCCGGCCGCCCGGTGCTGGTGGCCGGCGGCACCGCCGCGGCGGCGTGGAAGGCGGAGCTGGTGGCAGCCGCAGGCGCCATCGTCACGGTCATCGCAGTCCAGCCCGGCGAGGAGGTGGCGAGACTGGCGACGGACGGCGTCATCCGCCTGCTGGTCCGGTCCTGGGACGACAGCGACCTGGCGGGCATGGCGCTGGCCGTCGCCGACCTGGACGGCAGCGAGGGCGAGGCCTTTGCCGCCGCCGCCCGCGGCAGGGGCGTTCCCGTCAACATCGTCGACCGGCCGGCCTTGTGCGACTTCACCTTCGGCTCGATCGTCAACCGCTCCCCCGTCGTCATCGGCATTTCCACCGATGGGGCGGCACCGATCCTGGGTCAGGAGATCCGGCGGCGGATCGAAGCGGTGCTGCCGGCGGGACTGGCGGGCTGGAGCGCGCTGGCCGCCCGGATTCGCGGCCGCATCGCCGCCCGCCTGCCGACATCGGCCGGGCGCCGGGCGTTCTGGCGCCGGTTCTGCGAGCGTGCCTTCGCCGATCCGCCGCCCGCAGACGGCGGCTCCGTGGTGGACGCATTGATCGCCGAGACCGCCGCAGCGGCCACCAGCACCGGCCGCGTGACCCTGGTGGGGGCGGGGCCGGGCGATGCCGAACACCTGACGCTGAAGGCCGTGCGCGCATTGCAGGCGGCCGACGTCATCCTGTTCGACGACCTGGTGTCGCCGGCTGTGCTGGAACTGGCGCGGCGCGAAGCCCGGCGGATCGCCGTCGGCAAGCGCGGCCATGGGCCCAGCTGCCGCCAGGACGACATCAACGCCCGGATGGTCGCGCTCGCCCGCCAGGGCTTGGCGGTGGCGCGCCTGAAGTGCGGCGACCCGATGGTCTTCGGCCGCGCGGGAGAGGAGATCGCGGCACTGCGCCGGGCCGGCATTCCGGTCGACGTCGTGCCCGGCATCACCGCGGCATCGGCCGCCGCGTCCCGCCTCGGCGTCTCGCTGACCCATCGCGGTACCGCCCGCTCGGTCCGCTTCATCACCGGCCACGACCGCAGCGGCCGGCTGCCGGAAGACCTGGACTGGCGGGGCCTGGCCGACCCGGGAACGACCCTGGTCGTCTATATGGGGGCACGGACGGCACCCGACCTGGCGCGCCGGCTGTTGCACCACGGTCTTGCCCCGGACACGCCGGCCGCCGTGTTGACGTCGATCAGCCAGCCCGCGGAACAGGTCCGCACCACGGACCTGCTCGGCCTCGCCACCCATGGCGCTGCCTGGGACGGGCCGGTGCTGCTGGTGCTGGGCCGCGTCGTGGCGATGGCCGACGCCATCGCGCCGGTTGCCGGCCTGTCCCGTCAGTGCCGAACAGCCGGCGCCTGGGAAGGGGCATCGGCGACACGCAACCGATGGCTGGTCCTGCCGGCGTCGGAAGACGGATCGGCGATCCGGATGTCAATGCCGTAAGCGGGGGAAGGCGCTGGCGATCCGCGGCCAATGGTACGCCGATGTCGGACAATCAAAAATCTGGAGCGGGCGAAGGGATTCGAACCCTCGACTTCAACCTTGGCAAGGTTGCGCTCTCTCGTCCCAACCAGACCCGTCAGGAAACTGTATGCAATCATAATGCATTGCTATTGCTTGGATTTTGAGGCACGCTCAGTCCCGGGCAGTACCGCAGGGAAGATGCAGCGCATTTGGATCGAGGCGGGCGCGGGTGGCTGCCGCGTCCTTGGTGAGTATGCCGACGGCCGGGTGCGGGCGCTGCGCCGGACCAACACACTGCTGGCAGCGGAGGCGGAGCTCCTGGGCCTTGCCCGCCGCCGCGGGCTGCGGGTCACCGAGACGGCGGGTGGCTCGGTCGAGGCCGCGGCGGAGCGGGCAGGCGTGGATGCGGGGGCGGGATAGGTTCCCTGGGAACGCGCGGGCCGCGATCTACCCCGGGCACCGTGGGCGCTCAAGACGAAGTTGGCGAGGCGCGATTGGGTCCGCTGGCGAATGGCTAGTCGGCAGAACCTGACGCCTGGTATTCATTGCGCAGGCCCTCGCTCGACTTTGCCATTGGTCCGTAGTTGACCCGGAGCAGCCTATCGCTGCCGAGACATCTTCGGCTGATATGAGCCCTTCCTGGTCATTCGCCGCAATATCCTCCATGATCGCCCGGGACGGGAAGTACACCATCTATCTATGTTGAATGAAGAACCCAAGCTGGCCGATTGCTGACAGATAACTATTAGGCAAGAGATCATGGACACGGCTATTCATTGTGATCAACGTGGAGCAACACTCCGTACGAGATCGCGTCAGATGTGCAATTCAGCATCTTCAACCGACCCGTAGGCTTCCATTGGCCAAGGCCCCTGATAACCGGAGATCAAGCCGTCTGACGGCAAGTCCATTCCCGCAATGATCGCTACCTGCCCAAGGCAACGACTGAGATGCCCACGTAGGAGTTCAAGGCAATCGAAATAGGCTTGACGGTCTTCTGGCGACCGGTAGCGCCCGCTTTCGTCAGTTACCCGGTCGCGATTCCTGCTCGGCAATTGCTGTTCGAATGTGAGGAATTGTCGGATGGCAACAAGCATCAACTCGACGAGCTGATACAGTGGACCATCACGCTCTCCCAAAAGTCCGATTCTCTTGCTAACGAGCTGAGAACGCAATTCTTGGAGAGATCTGAGAGCATCTTCGATGCAGCCATCGCAGCATTCTCGAGCGCTGAGCACACGACGGTCGCTGCTACGCACTACGATTTCGGCAGCAGCATCCCTCTCGAAGGCGCTCGGACATACAAACACATTCATGAAAGGAAGAGTCAGCTGCACTGCGGACGGCCCTGCGTCGGCAGATCGCGCCAAGTCCCTGAGGACACTAACGATTTCAAACTTAAAGGGTACAGCGTCACTTCGCATTGCATGCTAAATCTAATGCGAGCAATGGCTCGTGACAATAGTGTGTTGCCCAACGAACCTTGGCAGATCCCGCTGCCCAGGGTCATCGACCGTGGTGGAATCGGTCGAAAGAATATGGCAAGCCTGGACTATGAGAAAGCAGCAGTCCATCGACATCCTGACCCGGCAACGTGAAGCCACCAAGACTTTAGCCGTAACCAGGTCATCCAATCCCGCGTTCACAAAGTGGCGTCGCGACACTGAGATTGCAATCGAGCGAATTTTCGGCAGACAAAGCCGCAATATTGCAGACTTTCAAGCCGTCCGCTATTCCCTATCCGCTTTTACAACATCGACGCCAGAATCCGCTTTCGATGAGGCCTATCGACATGGTCTCGAGAAAGCTGCGGCGATTCTAAGTTCCATGATTGATGAGATCGAGGAGTATGAACTTGAGGACAACGGTCCAGAAGATGAACCAGATCGGCTAAGCTTAATTGAGAAACTTTGTCTGCGCTTCCACATTGTCGCGCGCCAGCTCCAGCAGCGTCATGACGAACGTGACACACTCTCGATTGAGGACGAATATGATGTTCAAGACCTCCTGCACGCGATCCTTCGGTTGCATTTCGACGATGTCCGTGCCGAGGAATGGGCGCCGAGCTATGCTGGTGGTTCGTCACGCATTGACTTCCTCCTCAAGGCCGAACAGATCGTCGTGGAGGTGAAGAAGACGCGCGAGTCCATGAAGACAAAGAATCTCGGCGAACAGCTAATCATAGACATAGCTCGCTACGAGGTGCATCCGGACTGTAAGACGCTGGTCTGCTTCGTCTACGACCCGGAAGGCAGAATTGGAAACCCTGTAGGGATAGAACGCGATCTCGAGAGCCACTCTGGCGTTCTGAAAGTCCGCGTCATAATAGCACCAAGAGGGTAGGCTACCGCTTCTTCGGTTTGGAACGGCCTCCTGGACCGACGGGCACCGACGGAGCAGCCGAGTTGGGCTCTAGACGGCCATTGAACGAATAGATCTCTGACTGACATGACTCGCAGTCCGAGGGCGGCTCTTGGCGCATTGCCGACGGTCCAGGGCCGGCATTGTATGGACGTACCTGACAGGGATCGAAAGCAAAGTTCCGATCACCAGCGTGAGCTGACAGCGCGGCTCACTGAAAGCCGCCTGCGGACCCGTGGTCGGGATCGACCGTAGCTTTGGCCGACAGCAGCAGTGCCCTTCCTCACCGTGGCCCTTCCGGCCTCAGCTACCGGGCTTGCGGCTCCCCCGCTCGCTCCCCGGAGGCATATTGGTGCCCAGGAAGATCGGCTGCGTGCTCTGTATCTTGTTGAATAAATTCAGAAATCTGGAGCGGGCGAAGGGATTCGAACCCTCGACTTCAACCTTGGCAAGGTTGCGCTCTACCCCTGAGCTACGCCCGCGATCCGCTGTCGGCCACGATATGGGGCGGACAGGCGGGCGATCATAGCCATGCCGGCCGGCAATGCAAGCCGGATGACGGAGGTCTTTCGCCTTTCTGACATCTGGCATCTGACATCCGGGATCGGCGTTGCTATACAGGCGCCCCATGACCGACACGCCCCACACCCACGCTTCGCCCGACGTCCTGTTCGCCCGCTTTGCCGCGCTGGGCATCCCTGTCACCACGCACACCCACCCGCCGGTGTTCACGGTGGAGGAGGCGAAGGACCTGCGCGGCGTGCTGCCGGGCGGGCATTGCAAGAGCCTGTTCCTGCGCAACAAGAAGGGCCAATACTGGCTGGTGGTATGCGAAGAGGACCGGCAGGTGGACCTGAAGGCGCTGGGCGACCGGCTGGGGGCGGGCCGGCTGTCCTTCGCGTCGGCCGACCGGCTGATGGCGGTGCTGGGGGTCATCCCCGGTTCCGTGACGCCGTTCGCCCTGATCAACGACCGCGACCACCAGGTCACGGTGGCGCTGGACAAGGGGATGATGGCCAAGACCCCCTTGAACTATCATCCGCTGGTGAACACCATGACCACGGCGATCGCCAGCGACGATCTGGTCAAATTCGTTGAGGCCTGCGGTCACACGCCGCAGATAATCGACCTGGGCGGCTGATCGCTGCCCGTCTTGCCGCGCGGGACCCGCGGCCCATCTTTCTACGAACCTCACAAGGGGATCAGGAGCAATGGAATCGCTCATCGGCGGCGGCGCACCCGCCAACGGCGTGATCAAGGATACCGACACGGCCGGCTTCCGGGCCGACGTGATCGATGCCTCGATGCAGACGCCGGTGATCGTCGACTTCTGGGCGCCGTGGTGCGGGCCGTGCAAGCAGCTTGGGCCGGCGCTGGAACGCGCGGTGCAGGCGGCGCGCGGCAAGGTGAAGCTGGTCAAGATCAATGTCGACCAGAACCAGGCCCTGGCCGCCCAGATGCGCATCCAGTCGATCCCGGCCGTCTGGGCCTTCTTCCAGGGCCGGCCCATCGATGCCTTCGTCGGCGCCCTGCCCGACAGCCAGATCAAGACCTTCGTCGAACGGCTGGCCAAGCAGGCGGGCGACGGGGACGACGCCTTGCAGGACGCGCTGGACCACGCCCGCGAGGCGCTGGCCGCCGGCGATTTCAACGCCGCCGGCAATATCTATGGCCAGGTCCTGCAGGTGGAACCGGGCCTGCCCGAAGCCATCGCCGGCTTCGCCCGCACGCTGCTGGCCCTGGGCCGCCGGGCGGAGGCCGAGGAGGTGCTGAACACCGCGCCGCCGGAAGCGGCGAAGGCGCCGGAGGTCGTGTCGGTCGTGCGCGAGCTGGAGCTGATGGCCCAGGCGGGCGACGTCGCCGCCGATACGCGCAGCCTGCGCGACCGGCTGGCCAAGGACCCCGATGACCACCAGGCCCGCATCGACCTGGCGACGGCGCTGTTTGCCGGCGGCAACCGCCAGGGTGCCATCGACGAGCTTCTGGAAGCGATCCGGCGCGATCGCGAATGGAACGAGCAGGCCGCCCGCAAGGAGCTGCTGAAATACTTCGAGGCGCTGGGGCCGAAGGATCCGCTGACCCTGTCCGCCCGCCGCCGCCTGTCCTCGCTTCTGTTTTCATGACCTGGCCGCCGTTCTTCCCGACCTTCGACCAGCTGAGCCCGAGCGTGGCGATCTTTCCGCTGACCGGCGTGCTGCTGCTGCCGCGCGGACAGCTGCCGCTGAACATCTTCGAGCCGCGCTACATCGCCCTGGTCGACGACGCGCTGGCCAGCGACCGGCTGATCGGCATGATCCAGCCGGTGGCCGGCGCCGGGGATCGCGGCACGCCGGAGGTCTATCCCATGGGCTGTGCCGGCCGGATCACCTCGTTCGACGAGACCGACGACGGCCGCTACCTGATCACGCTGACCGGACTGTGCCGCTTCCATCTGGTGGAGGAGCTGGAGACCACGCGCGGCTATCGCCGGGTCGTCGCCGACTGGTCGCCCTTCCGCGACGACATGGAAGCGGCGGCCGAGGACCTGGGGCTGGACCGTGACCGGCTGGGCCAGGCCTTGGCGGCCTATTTCGAGCGGCAGGGCATCAAGGCCAATTGGGACGCCATCGACGACACGCCGGATGACCGGCTGGTGACGTCGCTGGCGATGATCTGCCCGTTTTCTCCGTGCGAGAAGCAGGCGCTGTTGCAGGCGCCGTCGCGGCCGGAGCGGGCGGAACTGCTGCTGTCCTTGATCGAGATGGCCGCACTCGATAATGAGGGGTCCGATACGCCCCGGCATTGAGCGCGGGCGTCGCATGGCCGCCGGCCGAGGGGAGAGGGATCATGACCGCCACGGTGGACCCGAAGCTGCTGGAGCTGTTGGTCTGTCCGCTGACCAAGGCGCCGTTGCGGTACGATGCCGCGAACCAGGAGCTGATCAGCGACCAGGCGCGGCTGGCCTACCCGATCCGCGACGGCATTCCGATCATGCTGGTCGACGAGGCACGGTCGCTGGACGATGGGCCGGCCCGCTGAGCGGGGCGCGTGACGGCATTCGCGGGGAAACGGGGGGCGAACGGCCATGGCCGAAGGCAGATGGGGATCGGAGCACTGGCCGACGGAGATCCGGGTCAAGCGCGCCACCAGGGAGCTTGAGATCGACTTCGACAACGGCGTGACCTTCACCTATCCCGCGGAACTGCTGCGGGTGGAAAGCCCGTCGGCGGAGGTCCAGGGCCACAATCCCACCCAGAAGACGATCGTGGCCGGCAAGCGCCATGTCGGCATCGTCGAGGTCGAGCCGGTGGGCCACTACGCCGTACGCATCCGGTTCGATGACGGCCATTCCACGGGCATCTATTCGTGGGCGTACCTGTACGAGATGGGCGAGACTCGCGACAACCTGCAGGCGGCGTATCTCGGCGCGCTGGCGGCCAAGGGCCTTGCGCGCGAGTGACCGCCTCTGCCGGCCCGGCCGACGGCGGACAGGCCCGGCGGCGATCACACTTTCGCCACTTTCGGCCTTTAGCGTCCCTCGCATGGTCCCCTGACCAGGACGGCGTATTCGGGACAGCCCGTGCCGGATGCTCGTTCAGTCCCCAGATGCCTGGGGATCGGCTGGTTCCCCGCCGGCGGATCCCCGCTACAGCTTTTGGCCACCGCAAAAGCCCCCTGCGGTGGCCTTTTTTTGCGACCATTCCGCAGCCTGCCATGCCCGCCCGCCGGACCGGTCCGGGGCATCCGCGCCGACGGCGGCAGCGGGCATGACGGGCGTCGCCGGTACCGCGGCACCCCCCGCCCTGGCCGGCGTCGGGCTGGCCTGCCTGCGCGGCGACCGCCTGGTCTTCGCCGACCTGTCCTTCGCGCTGCACGCGGGGGAGGCGCTGATCCTGACGGGGGCCAACGGCAGCGGCAAGTCCAGCCTGATCCGCATGATCGCCGGCCTGCTGCCGCCGTTCGACGGGCACCTTCTGGCCGACGGACGCCTGGTGCAGGAGGATCCGGCGGCCCATCGTGCCTTGCTTGCCTATGTCGGCCACCAGGACGCCCTGAAACTCTCCCTCACGGTGGGCGACAATCTCGGCTTCTGGGCGACCATGGCGGGACGGGGCGCGACCGGCCGCCACAGCGTGGACGAGGCGCTGGCCGCCTGGGACCTGGGGCGGCTGAGCGACCTGCCGGCGCGCTATCTGTCCGCAGGCCAGCGCCGCCGCCTTGCGCTGGCGCGCCTTCTGGTCGCGCCGCGCCGCCTGTGGCTGCTGGACGAACCGACGGTGGCGCTCGACCGGTCCTCCATCGCCATCCTGGGCGATCTTCTGGCGCGCCATCGTGCGGCCGGCGGCATGGCGGTGATGGCGACCCATGCCGACCTGCCGGTCGGCGATGGGCGGCTGCTGTCGCTGGACGACCATGCGCCGCCGCCGGCCGCCGGGATGTCCGCCCCGTGAGCGGCGCACGGTCGTGGGTCCGCCTGGTGCGCCGGGACGTGCGCCTGGGCCTGAGCGCCGGCAGCGACGCCGCAGCGGCACTGGTCTTCTTCGTCATCGCCACGGCGCTGTTCCCGCTGGGCCTGGGGCCGGAGGCCAACCTGCTGGCCCGCATCGCCGGCGGCGTCTTGTGGGTGGCTGCCCTGTTGGCCAACCTGTTGTCGATGGAGCGGCTGTTCGCCGGCGACTTCGAGGACGGGACGCTGGACCTGCTGGCGCTCGGGACCTTGCCGCTGGAACTGGTGGCGCTGGCCAAGGTGACGGCCCACTGGCTGATCACCGGCCTGCCGCTCATGGTCGTCGCCCCGCTGATGGGTGCGCTGTTGAACCTGCCGGGCGAGGCCTTCGGGGTATTGGCGGCCTCGCTGGCCCTGGGGACACCCAGCCTCAGCCTGCTCGGCGGGGTGGGTGCCGCGCTGGTGCTGGGGACGCGGCGGGGCGGCGTGCTGCTGGCCCTTCTTATCCTGCCGATCTTCGTGCCGCTGCTGGTGTTCGGCGCCGCGGCGGTCGATGCCGCTGTTATGGGCTTGACGGTGCGCCCGCATCTGCTGCTTCTGGGCGGCCTGTTCGCGTTGGCGCTGACGCTCGGTCCGATCGCCGGCGCGGCGGCGTTGCGCCAAGCGGTGCGCTGACCGGCTCTCGGCGACCCGCCCACCGTCCCGGCGGACGCACTCGACCACCTTGGTCCGAATTCGAGTGCCGTCTTCGCGCAGAAGGGGTGTTTTGGCGTCTGCGGGCCGTGGTCCCGCGTCATGTTAGTGCGCCAGTACATACGAATGTTCGCCTTCACCCTGGAGGCTCCGTCAGCGAGAATGCGGGCGGCACAGTCACGTCGTCGCTGTCGTTTCGCCGCCCCATCGCCCTGTCCGGCTGGAGCGCGCTGCCGGTGCCCTTGCGCCCGGCGCGACATCGGTGCTGCCCCCAGGCCCCGGCCGGGCACGGGTGACGTTGGTGTTGTGAGGAACCGCGTGTGTCGCGTCTGCTTGAAGGTGTTCGTGTTCTCGACCTGACCAATGTGCTGGCCGGTCCGTTCTGCGGCTATCAGCTCGCCCAGATGGGGGCGGAGGTCATCAAGGTCGAGGTGCCGGGATCCGGTGATCTGGCACGGCAGCTGGGGGCTGACCCCGACCTCAACAAGAAGCTGATGGGCGTGTCATTTCTTGCGCAGAATGCCAGCAAGAAATCCATGACACTTAATCTGAAGAGCGGAAAAGGACGCGATCTGTTCCTGAAACTGGTGTCCGCCAGCGACGTAGTCATAGAAAATTTCCGACCCGGCGTAATGGATCGCCTTGATTTAGGCTATCCGGTTTTGAAGTCGATAAGACCCGAAATCATTTATTGCGCTATATCGGGGTTCGGACAGACCGGCCCGCTCAGGGACAATCCGGCGTACGACCAGATCATCCAGGGTCTCTCCGGCGTCATGAGCGTGACCGGCGGCCCGGATACGGCGCCGATGCGCGTCGGCTATCCCGTCTGCGACACCATTGGGGGGCTGACGGCGGCGTTTGCCATCGCATCCGCGCTGTTTCGTCGGAACGTTGCCGGCACTGGGGAGTTTATCGACGTCTCCATGCTGGAAGCGACACTCGTGACAATGGGCTGGGCTGTTTCAAACTATCTGATCGCGGATGTCGCCCCCCAGCCGATGGGCAACGAAAACGTGACGGCGAGCCCGTCCGGAACGTTCCGTACGGGCGACGGGCTTCTGAACATCGCCGCGAACAAGCAGGAACAGTTCGAGACCCTGTGCCGGCTGCTCGGCCGTGAGGACCTGGCCGCCGATCCCCGCTTCACGGAGCGCGAGGCGCGCAAGCGCCACCGCAGCGCCCTGAAGGCGGAGCTGGAGTTGGCCTTGGCGGACCAGCCGGCGGCGCACTGGGAAACCGTGTTGAACAGGGCAGGCGTCCCGGCGGGACGCGTCCTCTCGGTGCCGCAGGTTCTCGATCATCCGCAGATTGCCGAGCGCGGCCTGGTGCAGCGTTTTCCTTCGGTTTCCGGTGTGGGTCGCGATGTCGCGGTCGTCCGCGCCGGTGTCAAGCTGTCGCAGGGCGATCCAGGCCCTCGCACACCGCCCCCCATCCTGGGACAGCACACCGATGAAATTTTGTCGGAGCTCGGCATCTCTGCCGAAGACCGCGAACAGCTCCGCAGGGATGGCGTCATATGAGCTTCTTCTCACCGCCCCAGAACATCGCCACCGAGGTCTATGCCAGCCTGCCCGACCGGTATCGGCGGGACAGGCGATCGGATTGGGCGGATGCCAACAAGGGGGGCGCGGTCGTCGACAGCTTCCTGGAAGGTCCGTCGTTCGACCGCGAAGGCAATCTCTACGTGGTGGATATCCCGTTCGGCCGGGTCTTCCGCGTCGATCCCGACCGGACGTGGTCGGTCGTGACGGAATACGAAGGCTGGCCCAACGGGCTGAAGATCCGCCGCGACGGCCGCATCTTCATCACCGACTACCGCCTGGGCGTGCTTGAGCTGAACCCGGCCAGCGGCCGCATCAAGCCGGTGCTGGCCAATATCCGCAGCGAAGGCTTCAAGGGCGTCAACGACCTGATCCTCGCGCGCAACGGCGACCTCTTCTTCACCGACCACGGGCAGACGGGCCTGCAGGACGCCAGCGGCCGTGTCTACCGCTGGACATCCGACGGCCGGCTGGACTGCCTGATCGATGTCGCCCCCGGGCCGAACGGCATCGTCCTCAACGGGGCGGAAACGCACCTGTACGTGGCGATGACGCGAAGCTGTCAGGTGTGGCGGATCCCATTGACGCGTGACTCGCGCGTGTCAAAGGCGCAAGTGTTTGTCCAGTTGAGCGGCGGCATCAGCGGCCCCGACGGCCTGGCCATGGACGGCCAGGACAACCTGCTGGTCTGCGACCCCGGCCATGGCAGCGTCTGGGTGTTCGACCGGCTGGGCGAGCCGCTGTATCGCGTGCGCAGCTGTGCCGGACTGGCCACCACCAACCTCGCCTTCGGCGGCAAGGACATGCGCGAGCTTTATATTACCGAGTCCGAAAGCGGCCAGATCCTGCGGGCACGCATGCCGGTTCCCGGGCGCCCGCTCGTGTCGCACGACTGACCGGCAGGGATCGGGCATGCCCCAGGGCGGTGTCGAAGCGGTCGATCGTGCGCTGAAGATCCTGGCGGCCTTCGCCACGGAGCGGGAGGAACTGGCGCTGCACCAGCTCGCCCGCATCACCGGCCTGCACAAGACGACGATTCTGCGCATTGCGGCCTCGCTGGAGCGCCACGGCTATCTGCGGCGGACGGGCAGCGGCATCTTCCGGCTGGGCTCGATGCCCTGGCGGCTGGGCGGGGTGTACCGCCGCAACTTCAACGTGGGCGATGCGGTCCGGCCGATCCTGGATGGCCTGGTGGAGGCGACGGAGGAAAGCGCCTCGTACTACGTGCGCGAAGGCGATGTGCGGGTGTGCCTGTATCGCCGCAACTCGCCGCGTCCGGCACGCCATCACATCGACGAGGGTGAGCACCTGCCGCTGGACCGCGGCTCGGGCGGGCATATCCTCCTGGCCTTTGCCGGCGCGGCGGGCGCCCTCTATGACCAGATCCGCAGCACCGGCTATCACGTCTCGTCCGGCGAGCGCGACCCCGACGTCGCCGGCATCTCGGTCGCCATCTTCAACGGCGAGGGGAAGTGCTGCGGCGTGCTGGTGTTGTCGGGCCTGAAATCCCGCTTCACGCGCGAGGCGGTCGACCGCTTCCTGCCGCTGGCCCTCACCGCCGCCCAGCGGCTGACCGCCGATCTGGGCGGCCTGTGGCCGGAACGGCTGCAGCCGGCCATGGCGGTCGCCAGCGAATAGGCTCAGCACGCGCGCCCCGGCATCCGGCGCCGGCGGAATTCCCCCGGGACGCCCGGCCACGGGCAGCGTATCGTCAGCGGATCAGCCCCGGCCCCTCGGGCGTAAGGGCGCCCGCCGGGTCCGCACGGGAGGACCGGTTTGCAGATCCGCCGTCTGTCGTTGCTGGATGGCGCGCGCGAGGCGCGCGGCATTGCCGTCGTCATCGACGTGTTCAGGGCCTTTTCCGTCGAACCGGTGCTGTTTGCCCTCGGCGCGGACCGCATCGTGCTGGAAGAGGATGTCGAGGCCTGCCTTGCGTGGCGCGACCGGGCCGTGCTGGTGGGGGAGGTCAACGGCCTGCCCATCGACGGGTTCGACCTGACGAATTCCCCCTACCAGGTCCTGCGCGCAGGTGCCGCCGTGTTCGCGGGCCGGACCGTCGTCCACCGGACGACCGCCGGCGTCCGCGGCGCCCTGGCCGCCTTCGCCACCGCCGACGAGGTGCTGCTGGCGTCGTTCATGACGGCCGGTGCCACGGCGCGCTACGTCCTGGCGCAGCGGCCGGACTGCGTCAGCATCGTCGCCATGGGCGACAAGGCCACGGTCGCCGCGCCGGAAGACGATCGTTGCGCCGACTGCATCGAAGCCCTGCTGGGCGGCCCGCCCTACGACCACCTGGCGGCGATCGACGAGATCCTGCACCAGCCCACCGCCGAGAAGTTCCTGCGCGGCGACAAGCCCTATTTCCCACAGGCAGACCCGCTGCTCTGCCTGCAGCGCGACCTGTTCGACTTCCCCCTCCGGGCCGTCCGCACGCCGGACGGGCTGGAGGCCCGACCGGTGGGAAAGGCGGCGTGAGGGCCATGCGGCAGGGCTTTGCCGGCGTTCGGACGCCGCGGGCTGCGATCTATGCCGCGACGGTTGCCAGCGCGGCGACCGCGTCATCCGGCAGCTCCAGCTCGGCCGCCAGGAGGTTCTCCCGCAGATGCGCGACGGAGGACGTTCCGGGGATCGGCAGGATATTGGGCGACCTGCGCAGCAGCCAGGCAAGCGCCACCTGCATCGTCGTTGCGCCGAGACGGCCGGCGACGGCCGACAGCGTGGAGGATTGCAGTGGCGTGAACCCGCCCAGGGGGAAGAACGGCACATAGGCGATACCGTCCCGGGCCAGGGCGTCGATCAGCGCGTCGTCATGCCGATGCGCGAGGTTGTACATGTTCTGCACGCAGACCACGGGCGCGATCCTGCGCGCTTCGGCCACCTGCGCGGGCGTGGCATTGCTCAGGCCGATGTGGCGTACCAGCCCCTGCTGCTGCAAATCCGCCAAGGCCGTCAGGGGTTCCTCGATCGATCCCTCGGCCGGGCCTTCGACCTTGACCATGATCCGCAGGTTGACCACGTCCAGCACGCCGAGCCCGAGGTTGCGCAGGTTGTCATGGACCGCCTGCGTCAGCGCCGCCTTCGAAAAGGCCGGCAGCCAGGACGCATCCTCACCACGCCGGGCGCCGATCTTCGTGACGATGGTCAGATCATCGGGGTAGGGGTGCAGCGCCTCGCGGATGATCTGGTTGGTGACGTGCGGGCCATAGAAATCGCTGGTGTCGATATGGTTGACCCCCGATGCCACGGCCGCGCGCAGGACGGCCAGGGCCGCGCCGCGATCCTTCGGCGGGCCGAACACGCCGGGTCCCGCCAGCTGCATGGCGCCGAAGCCGAGCCGCCTTACCGTGCGGGTTCCAAGGGTGAACGTACCGGCCTTGTCGATGCTGGACATGTCTTTCGCTTTCCGCTTCTTGCGTGATCCCGTTCAGGCGAGCATATGAAGGATCCTTCAGGTTTTGAATTCGCATTCCATGAACAGCGCCGCAGCGGCCCTCAAGCCAAGGAAATCTCCGGTTCAAGCCCGCTCGGCCGCCACGATCGCCGCGCTGCACACGGCCGCCATTCAGGTTTTGACCCGCGAGGGCCTGGGCCGCTGCACGACGACCCGCATTGCCGAGCGCGCCGGCATCTCCGTCGGCAGCCTCTATCAGTACTATCCCAACCGCGATGCGCTGTTGGCGGCCGTCCTGGAACGGCACCTGGTCGGCATTGCCGCCGCCATCGACCATGTCTGCCGCGAATGCCACGGCAAGCCGATACCGGAGATGGCCCCAGCCCTGGTCAGGGCGTTTCTTGCGGCAAAGCTGCGCGATCGCGAGGAATCGAAGGCGCTCTACGCCGTCGCGGCGGAGCGTGGCGGCCCCGAACTGGTCGCCCAGGTACAATCGCGCATGGTGGCGGCGGTCGCGGCGATGCTGGCGAGCGCACCCGATGCCCGGTTCGATGATCCGTCCATCACGGCCTCGATCGCCTTCAGTGCCCTGGTCGGGCCGGTGCGGGCACTGCTTGAGGGACATCTTCCGGCGGAAATCGACGGATGCCTGGAAGCACAGCTTGTCCGGCTGCTGACGGCGTATCTTCAGACATATCTGCGACAACCATCCGCCCGGCGGCGCTGATCGGTCGTTCGCAGTGGAACCGGACCCGGGGCTTCCGGCAGGCGGCTCACAACGTCGTGGGCGGCAGGGTCAGGATCGCCGCCACGCCGCCACCGGGCCGGTTGACCAGGACCAGGTCGCCGCCATGGGCGTGGACGATGGACCGCGCGATGGCAAGCCCCAGGCCGACGCCGCCGGTTTCGCGGCTGCGCGAGGCTTCCAGGCGGACGAAGGGCTCGAAGACCTCGGCCAGGCGGTCTTCGGGAATGCCCGGTCCGTCATCCTCGACCGTCAGCCGCGGGCCGTCGGGCAGTGCCTCCAGGCACACGCGCGCCCGCTGGCCATAGCGCACGGCGTTTTCCACCAGGTTGCGTATGGCCCGTTTCAGCGCCACCGGGCGGCAGGGGTAGGCAAGCCTGTCGGGACCGGTGAAGGCGACATCCTGGTCAAGCTCGGCCATGTCGTCGGCCAGGCTCTGTGCCAGGGCCGCCAGGTCGACGACGCGCGTCTCTTCCGTCATCGACTCGTCGCGGCTGAAGGCCAGCGTCGCCTCGGTCATCCGGCTCATCTCCTCCAGCGTCGCCATGATCCTGTCGCGCGTTTCGGCGTCGTCGATGAACTCGGCGCGCAGGCGGAGGGTGGTGATGGGTGTACGCAGGTCGTGGCTGATGGCCGCCAGCATACGCGTACGGTCGGCCATGAAGCGGGCGAGCCGCGCCTGCATGGCGTTGAAGGCCCGGGTCGTGCGGCGGATATCC
Organism: Rhodospirillaceae bacterium; assembly: GCA_020638595.1. Lineage (GTDB taxonomy): Bacteria > Pseudomonadota > Alphaproteobacteria > DSM-16000 > Inquilinaceae > JACKIG01. Next base: position 52,125 of record JACKIG010000020.1, read on the forward strand.
TCCGGCCCGGTTTCGGCCAGCGGGCTGGCGCTGTCGCCCCGGCCCAGCCGGTCTGCGGCGGCGGCCAGCGCCCGCAGGGGGCGGGTGATCCGCCGGACGGTCAGGGCGGCGATGACGAGGATCGCCACCGCCATCAGGACGGTGAAGATCAGCGGGGCCACCAGCCAGGACCGCGACGGGGCGGTCGGGACCGTCGCCTCGACGTTCAGCCAGTGCCCGTCGTCGAGCGCCACCGCCAGGGCCAGGCCGCGGATCGGCGGCCGGGGCTGGTTCATCGGCAGGGGACGGTCGTCGCCGGGGGGCTCACCGTGCGGCGGGTGCGGCCGCCGATGGCCCGGCCAGGGGTCCTCGCCCTCGAAGATGCGCACGCGCACGTCCCGGTCATCGCCGATCAGCTCGGCCAGTGCCGCGGCCAGGTGCAGCTCGGCGGCCGCGGCGGCCCCATCGTCCGACCCGTCGGCCGGCACCGCGCTTTCGTCGCCGATGGTGAAGGCCAGGCGGAACCAGCTGGCGGCGGTCAGCACCCGGTCATGCAGCTCCGGCGGCGTTTCCTCCAGCAGGCGCACGACGGCGGCCGTGCGGGCCAGCACCAGGTCGCGGCCGGCGGCGCGGATGGCAACCGCCCGTTCGTCGATGAAGATGACCGCCGTCACCGCCTGGGCCAGGACCAGCGCGCCCAGCAGCAGCACGATCAGCTGGCCCGCCAGGCTTCCGGGCCACAGCCGCTTCACGGCAGCTCCACCACGTCGGCGGCGAAGGTATAGCCGCCGCCCCAGACGGTCTTGATGATGGTCGGCGCCTTGGGATCGGGCTCGATCTTGCGGCGCAGGCGGCTGACCTGGTTGTCGATGCTGCGGTCGAACACCTGGGCCGCCCGCCCGCTGGTCAGGTCCAGAAGCTGCTGGCGCGACAGCACCACCCGCGGGCGTTTCAGGAAGGTCGCCAGCAGCCGGAATTCCGCCGTGCTCAACGGGACCGCGACGCCGTCGGTGCCCACCAGCTCCCTCCGGTCGACGTCCAGCACCCAGCGGTCGAAGCCCAGCTTCTGGGTGGCGCCGGCCATCTCCTCGCGCTGCCGCGGCAGGCTGTTGGCCCGGCGCAGCACCGACTTGATGCGGGCCAGCAGCTCGCGCGGGTTGAACGGCTTGGTGACGTAGTCGTCGGCGCCGATTTCCAGCCCGACGATGCGGTCGGTCTCCTCCGCCATGGCGGTCAGCAGGATCACCGGTGTGTCGGTGGTTTCGCGCAGGTGGCGGCAGAACGACAGGCCGTCTTCGCCCGGCATCATGATGTCCAGCACGACCAGGTCGACCGCCGCCGCCTTCAGCGTCTGGCGCCCTTCGGCACTGCTGCCGGCGGTGGAGACGCGCAGGCCGTTCTTGACCAGATAGCGGGCCAGCAGGTCGCGGATCTCTTGGTGGTCGTCCACGACCAGGATGTGGGGCGTGGGCTCCATGATCGTCGTGTGGGTGTGGGCGTGTCCCCGGGCGTATAGCCCCTTTGGGCGCGGTTGGCGGAGGAAAAGTGTATCGAAGTGTGTCAGTCGCCGGGTCCGCCATGCCCTGCGACAAACACGGGCCCACATGGACGAACTTCTGCGACAGCTGGCCTCTAAGGTGGTGCCATCACAAGAAAACACGAGCGGAGAGTCACGTGAACACGATTTCGAAAATTGCTGCCGCAGCCATTGCCCTTGCCGGTGTCGGGATTGCCGTCGGTGCCCAGGCCGACGGTATCGGCCGGCATGGCGGCGACTGCCGCGGGCCGGCGGGCTTCAGCGACCATCGCGGCGGGATGGGGCCCAGCGGCTTCGCCCACCATGGCGGCGGGCCGGGCCTGCGCATGCTGGAACGGTTCGACGCCAACGGCGACGACAGCCTGACCCAGGAAGAGATCGACACCTTCCTGGCCGGCGAGCTTGCCGAATTCGATACGAGCGGCGACCAGACCCTGGATCTCGGCGAATTCGAGAGCCTGTGGCTGAACTTCATGCGCGAGCGCATGGTCGACCACTTCCAGTTCCTGGATGCGGACGGCGACGGCCAGGTGACGGCCGAGGAGTTCAACAGCCCGTTCGAGCATGCGGTCGATCGGATGGACCGTAACGGCGACGGCCAGCTGGACCGCCAGGACCGCCCCAATCAGGACCGCTGGGGCAATGCCATCCAGCAGCCGGGCGACCAGGACATCGAACAGACCGACGAAGGCGACGCCGGCTAGAACGGACTGCCGCGGGCCGGGTTCGCCCCAGGCGACCCCGGTCGGCGGTGGTGATCCGCGCCCGTTCTCAGTCCATCCGCGTTGCCGGCCGGGCGTTGCGGCCCAGCGGACCGGGCAAGCCCCGTCGGGTCCGTCGCCGCCGCCCGGCCGTTTCGGTCATCGTGCCAGGTGGATGCCGCATTCGGTCTTGTCCAGGCCCCACCAGCGCCCGGCCCGCGGGTCTTCGCCGGGCTGGACGGGCCGTGTGCACGGCACGCAGCCGATGGACAGATAGCCGTCGGCGACCAGCGGATGCGCCGGCAGGTGGCGCAGCCGCCGATAGTCCTCGATGTCGGCTTCCGACCAGGTGGCCAGGGGGTTGAACTTCAGCCGGGCATGCGCCGGCTCCGCCTCGATCGCCGCCAGTTCGGTGCGCAGGCCGCCCTGGAAGCGCTTGCGTCCAGTGATCCAGGCCGAGAACCCGGACAGGGCCTTGTGCAGCGGTGCCGTCTTGCGCAGGTGGCAGCAGAAGTCCGGTGACTTGCGCCACAGGTCGCCATCCGCGTCGTGCTGGCGCATGTCGGTGGCTTCCGGTTCGACGCTGCGGACATCCCGCAGGCCCAACAGCGCCGTCAGCTCGTCGCGGTAGGCCAGCGTCTCGGCGAACACCTTGCCGGTGTCCAGGAAGATCACCGGCGTCGACGGGTCGACGGTGGCCACCATGTCCAGCAGCACCGCGCTTTCCGCCCCGAAGGACGACACCACGGCCGTACGGCCGCGCAACGCGGGATCGCGCAGAAGCTCGCGCACCAATGCCAGACCGTCCAGGCCGCCATGGCTCGCGCGCAGTCGCGTCACCTCGGCCTTCCAATCCATGGTCATGTCGGCAGTTCCTTGCCGGCGGCCATCGCCGGATCGTGAATGCGGGAACAGGGGGCTTGCCTAGGCGGCAGCGGCATGGGGCAGGGCAGCGGCCCCGATCATGCGACACGACGGCATTCGCGCCAGGGGCTGGCAGCGGCTTCGCGGTGTCCGGTCGGCGATGGATCGGGTCATGGCGCAGCACTCGACTCTCAGGTAGAAAGACCAGGCCGAAGATAATCGTCCGGCCCGTTGAGCGGTACAATATGGGCCAGTCCGGCGCTGCTGCAACAGCGAAACGTAGTTCTTCAAAATATAACAATTCGAAACTGCATTATCTTTCGGCGTCTGTGTGCCAGGCGCCGATGTCGGATTGTCCGTCCCCTTCAGGATACGTCGAAACGGCGTTCGATGCGCTGCGGCGGCGACGGAACGTCATACCGCCGTGGGGCGCCAAACCCGTACGGCCCCCGAACCGGCCACCGGGGCAGGGCACCCACAGATGGCCGGAAAAATCCTGCGGCCTGTGGCGAAATAACCACGGGCGACCGGACCCGACGGTCCCCGGGTCGCCGCCGGCCACCGCGATTCGGCGGCCGGCGTCCCTTGGGGTCAGTTGAACTGGACCTGGACGATCTCGTAGGACTTCGCGCCGCTGGGGGTGGTGACTTCCACGACCTCGCCCACGGCCTTGCCGATCAGCCCCCGGGCCAGCGGGGCCGTCACCGAAAGGCGGCCGCGGCTGATGTCGCTCTCGTTGGCGCCGACGATCTGGTAGGTCGACTCCTCGTCCGTCTCTTCATCGGCCAGCGTGACCGTCGCGCCGAACTTCACGGTGTCGCCGGACAGCTTGGAGGTGTCGATCACCTGGGCGCGCGAGATCATGTCCTCGATCTCCAGCACGCGGCCTTCGATGAAGCTCTGCCGCTCGCGCGCGGCGTGGTACTCGGCGTTCTCCGACAGATCGCCGTGCTCCCGCGCTTCGGCGATCGCCTTGATCACCGCCGGCCGCTCTGTGGACTTGAGGTGCTTCAGCTCCTCAAGCAGGCGGTTATAGCCTTCGGCCGTCATGGGCGCCTTGTTCATGGTCGACTGACCTTTCGCAATAATAAAGCCCTCGGCAACGTCACCGCCGCCGCTGGCGTCCAACCCCATCTCAAAACACTTGGGCTAGGTAGGATTGCAGCGGGGCGACTTCAAGGCGCCCGGCCTTGATGGCGGCTATGGCCTCCACCGCCGCACGGGCGCCCGACACGGTCGTGTAGTAGGGTATATTGTTGATCAATGCGGCCCGACGCAACGACCGGCTGTCGACGATCGCCTGGGCGCCTTCCGTGGTGTTCAACACCAGCTGCACCTGGCCGTCGATCATCGCGTCGACGATGTCGGGCTTGCCTTCCAGCACCTTGTTGACCCGCTGCACCGACAATCCCTGGGCTTCCAGGTGGCTGGCCGTGCCCGCGGTGGCCAACAGGCGGAACCCGAGGGCCAGCAGCCGGGCCGCGATGACGGTGAACATCGGCTTGTCGCGGTCGCGCACACTGATGAAGACCGCGCCGCCATGCGGCAGTGTGACGCCGGCCCCCAATTGCGCCTTGGCGAAGGCGCGGCCGAAATCCCGGTCCAGTCCCATCACCTCGCCGGTCGACTTCATCTCCGGTCCCAGCAGGGTGTCGACGCCGGGGAAGCGGGCGAACGGGAACACCGCTTCCTTGACCGCGGTGTGGCCGGGGGCGCGGTTGCCCAGGTCGAAATCGGCCAGCTTCTCGCCCAGCATGATGCGGGCGGCGATCTTGGCGATGGGCGTTCCCGTGGCCTTGGCGACGAAGGGCACGGTGCGGCTGGCGCGGGGGTTGACCTCCAGGATGTAGACCTCGCCGCTCTTGACCGCGAACTGCACGTTCATCAGGCCGATGACGCCCAGCGACCGGGCCAGCAGCGTGGTCTGGCGGACGATCTCGTCCTGCACGGCTGCGGCCAGCGAATAGGGCGGCAGCGTGCAGGCGCTGTCGCCGGAATGGATGCCGGCTTCCTCGATATGCTCCATGATGCCGGCCACGTGCACCGCATCCCCGTCGGCGACGGCATCGACGTCGACCTCCACCGCGTCCTGGAGGTAGCGGTCGATCAGCACCGGGTTGCGGCCGGAAACGCGCACCGCATGGCCGATGTAGCGGCGCAGGCCCTCCAGGTCGTGCACGATCTCCATGGCGCGCCCGCCCAGCACATAGGACGGGCGCATCAGCACCGGGAAGCCGACGGTCTCGGCGATGGCCTCGGCCTCCGCACCCGACCGGGCGATGCCGTTGGCCGGTTGCTTCAGGCCCAGGTCCTGCAGCAGGGCGCGGAAGCGCTCGCGGTCCTCGGCCAGGTCGATGGCGTTGCGCGGCGTGCCCAGGATCGGGATGCCGGCGGCTTCCAGGTCTTCGGCCAGCTTCAATGGCGTCTGCCCGCCGAACTGCACGATCACGCCCTTGACGTCGCCGCGGCGCTGCTCGACCCGGATCAGCTCGATCACGTCCTCGGCCGTCAGCGGCTCGAAATACAGGCGATGCGAGGTGTCGTAGTCGGTGGAGACGGTTTCGGGGTTGCAGTTGACCATGATCGTCTCATAGCCGGCCTCGGCCAGGGCATAGGCGGCATGGACGCAGCAATAGTCGAACTCGATCCCCTGGCCGATCCGGTTGGGGCCGCCGCCGAGGATGACCACCTTGGCGCGGTCCGACGGGTCGCTCTCGCACTCGCCCTCGGCATCCTCGTAGGCCGAATACATGTAGGGCGTCGGGCTGGGGAACTCGCCGGCGCAGGTGTCGATGCGCTTGAACACGGGCGTGACGCCGCAGGCGCGCCGGGCCGCGGCGACCGCCTGTTCGCTCTGCCCCGCCAGCTCGCCCAGGCGCGCATCGGAAAAGCCCATGCGCTTCAGCCGGTTCCAGTCGGCCGGGCTGTCCGGCAGGCCGTCGCGGCGCACCACGTCCTCCGTCGCGACCAGGTCGGCGATCTGCGCCAGGAACCAGCGGTCGAAGCGGGTGGCGGCGTGGATGTCGTCCAGCGACAGGCCCAGGCGCATGGCCTGTGCGGCGATCAGCAGCCGGTCCGGGGTCGGCCGCGCCAGGGCGGCGCGCACCACATCGGGTTCCACCGGGCGCTGCGGATCGGACGGCACGCCGGGGATCTCCGGCTCGTTCAGGCCCGTCAGGCCGGTTTCCATCGACCGCAGCGCCTTCTGCAGGCTTTCCTGGAAGCTGCGGCCGATGGCCATGGCCTCCCCCACCGATTTCATCGACGTCGTCAGCAGGGGTTCGGCACCGGAGAACTTCTCGAACGTGAAGCGCGGCACCTTGGTGACGACATAGTCGATCGTCGGCTCGAAGCTGGCCGGGGTGATGCGGGTGATGTCGTTGTCCAGCTCGTCCAGCGTGTAGCCGACGGCCAGCCGCGCCGCGACCTTGGCGATGGGAAAGCCGGTTGCCTTGGACGCCAGCGCCGACGACCGCGACACCCGCGGGTTCATCTCGATGATCACCAGCCGGCCGGTGGCCGGGTCGACGGCGAACTGCACGTTCGATCCGCCGGTATCCACCCCGATCTCGCGCAGCACCGCGATCGAGGCGTTGCGCATCAGCTGGTATTCCTTGTCGGTCAGCGTCAGCGCCGGGGCGACGGTGATGCTGTCGCCGGTATGGATGCCCATCGGGTCGATATTCTCGATGGAGCAGACGATGATGCAGTTGTCGGCGCGGTCGCGCACGACCTCCATCTCGAATTCCTTCCAGCCGAGGACGGATTCCTCGACCAGCACCTGGCCCACCGGGCTGGCGCGCAGCCCGCCGCGGACGATGTCTTCGTATTCCTGCCGGTTATAGGCGATGCCGCCACCGGTGCCGCCCAGGGTGAAGCTGGGGCGGATGATCGCCGGCAGCCCCACATGGTCCAGCGCGTCCAGCGCCTCCTGAATGCCGTGCACAAGGATGGAGCGCGGCGAGTCCAGGCCGATGCGGTCCATGGCCTGGCGGAACAGCAGCCGGTCCTCGGCCTTGGCGATGACCTCGCGATGGGCGCCGATCAGCTCGACCCCCAACTGCTGAAGGATGCTCTCCTCCCCAGAGGGCAGGGGCGTGTCCAGCGCCATCGCCGTGTTCAGCGCGGTCTGGCCGCCCATGGTCGGCAGCAGCGCGTCGGGGCGCTCGCGCTCCAGCACGCGGGCGACCATGTCGGGCGTGATCGGCTCGATATAGGTGGCGTCGGCCAGTTGCGGGTCGGTCATGATCGTGGCCGGGTTCGAATTGACCAGGACCACGCGGTAGCCTTCCTGCTTCAGCGCCTTGCACGCCTGCGCGCCGGAATAGTCGAATTCGCAGGCTTGCCCGATGATGATGGGGCCGGCGCCGATGATGCAGATGCTTTCGATGTCGGTGCGTTTTGGCATGTCGACTCGTCGTGGGCCTGGGCTCGGCGCCGGGCCGTAAGGGGGAACGGCCAGCGGCGCTGCTATATACGGGACTTGACCGGAAGGGGGAATGCCTGCGGCTGGGCAGAGTGTCGCCTTATTGCCGGGGGCGGGCGATCCGCCGGGCGATACGGGCCATGGCCAGCGGCGCGCGGGCGGTGTGGAGGTCGCGATCGGCGACGGGTGCCGTCTGGGCCGGGTTCGTCAACGCCGTCAGCACATGATCGCGCCAGGCGCCGTCGATGAACAGGTAGTCCCTGGCATAGCCCTCCCGCTCGAAGCCCAGTCGCTCCAGCAGCCTGGCCGAGCGGTCGTTGCCGGGGATGTAGTTGGCCATGATTCGATGCAGCCTTATCTCCTCGAAGACGAAACGGATGCCAAGCTGCAATGCCTCGCGCATCAGGCCGCGGCCTTCCGCGCCGCCGTCGACGTGATAGCCGAGCAGGCAGGCCTGGAACGGCCCCTTGACGATGTTGGAGAAGTTGGCCTGGGCGATCAGCGGCGCGTCCGCGGCGGTGCCGTGGCGCACGATCAGACGCATCGCCTGTTCCTTGTCATACAGCCACTGCGCCGCCGTCACCCACCGCGCCCAATAGTCCGGGGTCAGGAACGTCTCGGGCACCGGCGGCATCCATCGCTTCAGCCGGTCCAGGTTGCGCCGATGGAACTCCAGCAGGTCGCCGGCGTCGGCGTCGTCGGCCAGGCTGACGCGCACGCGCGCACCGAACAGAAGGGGGGGTGGGGGCGGCATGGCGGCTGTCGCTTCAGCCGGCCTTCGCCGCGTCGATCTGGCCGACGAACCGGTCGAAGAGGTAGTGGCTGTCCATCGGTCCGGGGGACGCCTCGGGATGGTACTGCACCGAGAAGATCGGCCGTCCCTTCACGCGCAGGCCCTCGTTCGTTCCGTCGAACAGGCTGACATGCGTGACCTCGACATCGTCCGGCAGGCTGTCCGGCACCACGACGAAGCCGTGGTTCTGGCTGGTGATCTCCACCCGGCCGGTCGCCAGGTCCTTCACCGGATGGTTGGCGCCCCGGTGGCCCTGATGCATCTTTTCCGTCCGCGCGCCCAGGGCCAGGGCCAGCATCTGGTGGCCCAGGCAGATGCCGAAGATCGGCTTGCCCGTCGCCATCAGGGCGCGGATCGCCGGCACGGCATAGCGCCCCGTCGCCGCCGGGTCGCCCGGCCCGTTGGACAGGAAGATGCCGTCGGGGTCGTGGCGCAGGATCTCCTCCGCCGTCGCCGTCGCCGGCACGATCGTCACGGCACAACCGGCCGAGGCCAGGCAGCGCAGGATGTTGCGCTTGGCGCCATAGTCGATGGCGACGACTCGGCGCTGCGGCGTTTCCAGCCGGCCGTAGCCGGACCCCAGCCGCCAGCGCGTCTCGTCCCATTGCTCGGTCTGGCGGCGCGTCACCTCGATGGCCAGGTCCATGCCTGCCAGGCCCGGCCAGTCCCCCGCCTGGCGGCGCAGCGCCGGGATGTCGAAGATGCCGTCGGGGTGATGGGCGACGACGCCGCTGGGCGCCCCGCCGTCGCGGATGCGGCGGGTCAGCCGGCGGGTGTCGATGCCGGCGATGCCCACCAGGTCGTTGGCCTTCAGCCAGTCGTCCAGGTGGCGGCTGGCGCGCCAGTTCGACGGCTCGGTGATGTCCGCGCGCAGCACCAGGCCGCGGGCCGACGGCGTGGTCGTTTCCACATCCTCGGCATTGGCGCCGACATTGCCGATATGCGGAAAGGTGAAGCTGATGATCTGCCCGGCATAGGACGGGTCGGTCAGGATCTCCTGATAGCCGGTCATCGACGTGTTGAAGCAGACCTCGCCGACGGCGGACCCGGCCGCCCCCAGCCCGCGCCCCCACATCACCGCGCCGTCGGCCAGCACCAGCGCAGCGGTGGCGCCCGGCGGCGCCTTGGGGGGTGGGCTCGACCCCGTTTGCATACTGGACATTCCCTGATCAGGCTTTCAATCTAGCTGCGAAGGCTGCCCGGTTGGGGACCGCCTTCGGGAAGGGCGGCGGACCTCCTGGAAGAGGCCAAGCGAAAGAGGCCAAGCGACAGAGGCCATACGCCGGCACCGCACCACAACACTAACCGACGAACAATCGGCCGCGCCAGTGGGACGGCCGTCATTCTTCGTGCGTCGCGACAGGAGGGTGTCCGACCATGCTGCGCAAGCGGATCAACGAAGCGCTGAAGGAAGCGATGAAGGCCAAGCGGCAGCGGGCGGTGTCGACGCTGCGGCTGATCCTCGCCGCGCTGAAGGACCGGGATATCGCGGCCCGCGCAAAAGGCAATACCGAGGGTCTCGGCGACGGCGAGATCACGGGCCTCTTGCAGACGATGATCCGCCAGCGGCGCGAGAGCATCGCGCTGTACGAGCAGGGCGGCCGGCTGGAGCTGGCCGAGGCGGAGCGCGAGGAGATCGAGGTGATCGAGGGCTTCCTGCCCCGGCAGATGGGCGAGGATGAGATGCGCCAGGCCGTGGCCGGCGTGATCGCCGAAATCGGTGCCGCGGGCCTGAAGGACATGGGGCGCACCATGGCGGAACTGCGCACGCGCTTCGGCGGGCAGATGGATTTCGGCAAGGCCAGCGGCGTCGTCAAGGCATCGCTGGGCTGACGCCGGGACTGTCCGCGCCGCCCGTACCCCTGGGGCCGCCGCGGCCCGGGCGTACGCCGTGGTGTCGCCACATTGGCGCAGCATGAAGACGCGTACCCGCCCGCGAACACTGCCGCGCGGCGGCGCCTTGGGGGGCGTGCCGCGGCCGGCGGTTTGGCCGGGCCGGACGTGCCGCCCCCGCAACCGGGGGAAACAAACACCGATGGCGAGATTTCAAGGGGCGCTCCTGGGTGCCACGGCGCTGGGCCTGGGGCTCAGCGCCGGCTCGGCCCTGGCCGATGACCTGGAACTGCGGCGCGTAATGCTGTCGACCGGCGGCGTCGGCTATTTCGAGTACGAGGCGACGGTCGACGGCGATGCCGATCTCAACCTCAGCGTGCGCCTGGACCAGGTCAACGATGTGCTCAAGAGCATCGTCGTCTACGACGACCAGGGCGGTATCGGCGAGATCAGCCTGCCCGGTCTGGAGCCCCTGTCGGACGTCTTCCGCGAACTGCCCTTCGACCAGTCTGCCCTGGCGTCGCCGGTGGCGCTGCTGAACGCGCTGCGCGGCGCGGAGGTCGAGAGCTTCGGGTCCCGTGCCATCCGCGGGCGCATCATCGCGGTGGAGCAGGAGGTACAGGAAACCGGCGACGGCGGCATCGTCTACCACAACCGCTTGAGCCTGCTGACCGATCTCGGCATCCAGCAGCTGGTGCTGGAACAGTCCGACGCCGTGCGCTTCGTCGACCCGGAGCTTCAGGCGGCGGTGAGCGAAGCGCTGGCAGCCCTCGCCGAGAACAACGCCCAGGACCGGCGCGAGCTTTCCGTGTCCACCAGCGGCGACACCCAGCGGGCCGTCCGCGTCGCCTATGTGGTCGAAGCGCCCTTGTGGAAGGGCAGCTATCGGCTGACCCTGTCGGACGATCCCGCGGTGACGACGGCGGATGTCCAGGGCTGGGCGGTGCTGGAGAACCTCAGCGGGGAAGACTGGGATGACGTCGATCTCACCGTCGTCTCCGGCAACCCGGTGACGTTCCGCCAGGCGCTCTATACCGCCTACTATGTC
>JACKIG010000021.1 GCA_020638595.1 Rhodospirillaceae bacterium
CCACTGGCTCTTGGAGAATGCGCTGCCGGCGGAGGACTGCGACGCCATCGCGGCCCTGCCCTTCGCCCCGCCGGACGGGGCCGTCTTCAACGGCAAGCGCGAGACCAACAACGCCACCCGGGTCTATTTCACGCCGGAGAACCAGGCGCGCTTCCCGGTCTGCCGCCGGGTGGTCCAGGCCTTCCAGGCGCCGGAAGTGCTGCGCGCCATCGAAGCCGCCACCGGTGCCGATCTCTCGGCAAGCCATCTTCGGATCGAATACTGCCAGGACGTCGACGGCTTCTGGCTGGAGCCGCACACCGACATCGCCGTGAAGACCTTCACGATGCTGGTCTATCTGTCCGACGACCCCGGCCTTGCCGGCGCCGGCACCGACATCTACGAAGGCCCGCCGGATTTCAAATACGTAGGATCGGCGCCATACGGAAAGAACAAGGGCGTCATCTTCATCCCCGCCGACAACACCTGGCACGGCGCCGGCCACAACCCCTTCAAGGGCCTGCGCAAGTCGATCATCATCAACTACGTGACGTCGGACTGGCGGGATAAGTGGGAGCTGGCGTGAGGGGCGGACGTCGACCCTCGCTGAAGCCGATGCGGAAGTCCGGTTCCGCGCCCGCGGCGACTCGCAGGTAAACCGCCCCGGGTTTGCCGGAGGCTTGGTTGTTAGGGTCCTACGCCGCCAACACGTGCGTTGACCTGCCTCAGGCCGTTTCGTACCGCCTCACCTCGATCTCACCCGCCCTCTGGCACATCGCGTGCACATCGTACCAGGCCTGCATATGCAGCAGCGTGTCCATGGAGACCCCGAACGCCTTTTCGATGCGTAGCGCCATCTCGGGCGAGAGAGCAGCCTTCTCGTTGACCAGATCGGAAACCGTGGCGCGGCGCACGCCGAGGATCTCGGCGGCCTTCGTGATGGGAAGACCGAGTTCCTCCATGATCTCGTCGCGAATGAAGGCCCCCGGATGCGGTGGCCGCATGCCGACCTTGGTGGTCGGTTCGCTGGTCAATGGTAGTCCTCCAGATCGAGGTCGCAGATCTCGCCCCTTTCGAGGTCGAAGGTCGCCGGTCAGTTGGTGGATCCGCCAGCCCGGTGGCCCGCTGACAAGGCCCGGGCAGCGGTTATGGTAATTGAGTATTGTGTCCCCCAATTCTCCACCCGCCATCCTGCGCCGGCAGCCCCCCATCCGGCGCAGGACGGCCGTCCGACTATTGCTCAAGCGACGCGCACTCCGGTGTCTCCAGCACCATCGCAACTTCGGACGAAGCCGGCTGCGACACCGCCGCCGACAGCTCAAGCCGGGGCAGTTCGGTGTCCGGGGCATGGCACATGCCGATGGCCGACCAATAGCCGGCGATGGTGCATTCCTGCAGCCACCCTTCGGAGCAGATGACGTAGCCCACCGGGTACGAATTGCCCAGGTAGTTGCAGTCGGCCAGGGCCGGCCCGCCGGCGAGCAGGCCGGTGGCGATGATCATTGCCTTCAGTCCGCGCATGATCCGATCTCCTTGGGTCACGGGTGTCGGCAGGCCGGCCCGCGTGCGGGCAGTGCGGCGCCGTTCGATGGCCCGGATGATGGCCGAGACCGCGCCGGGGCGGGACTTGTCAGGACTGTTCAAACATGGCCGCGGCATCGTCATCCGCCGGCATTGACTGGGGTCCCCCCGACGGGATTGCCCCGCAAGACCGGCCCCAGGGCAGTGCCCGCCCATTCGTGCTTGACACCGGGCCGGCAGCTTCGCTGGACTGCCGCACTGCAACGTAGATGCGTCGCCCCCGAAACAGGTCCGGCCTTTGCCTTCCAACACATTGAGCAATCCGCAGCCGATCCGTGTGGCAGGGCCGGAGCCGACGAAACCCATGGTGCGCCTCGACGGCGTGACCAAGCGGTTCGGGGACGTCGCGGCCGCCGAGGACGTCAGCTTCGAGCTTGGGCAAGGCGAATTCCTGACCATCCTCGGCCCCAGCGGGTCGGGCAAGACGACCGTGCTGCGGATGATCGCCGGGTTCATGGAACCGACGGCCGGCACCATCCTCTTGGGCGGGCGGCCGGTGGGGGCGCTGCCGCCGCATCGGCGGTCGATCGGCATGGTGTTCCAGCGGCTGGCCCTGTTCCCGCACATGACGGCGGCGGGGAATATCGCCTATCCCTTGCGCATGCGCGGATTTCCGCGCGACGAGATCCCGGCGCGGGTGGAGCGATACCTGGGGCTGGTGCAGCTGGCGGGCCTGGGCGACCGGCGCATCCACGAGCTGTCGGGCGGCCAGCAGCAGCGCGTCGCCATCGCCCGGGCGTTGAGCTTCGAACCGGACCTGTTGCTGCTGGACGAACCGCTGGCGTCGCTGGACCGCAAGCTGCGCGAGGACATGCAGCTGGAATTCCGGCGCATCCAGCAGGAACTCGGCGTCGCCACCATCAACGTCACCCACGACCAGCGCGAAGCCCTGGTGATGTCCGATCGCGTCATCGTCATGGACGGTGGGCGCATCCAGCAGGCGGCGGCCCCGGAAACCGCCTATCGCCTGCCGGCCAACCGCTTCGTCGCCGGCTTCATCGGCGTCACCAATTTCCTGCCCTGCGCCGTGCGCCGCAGCGCCGACGGCGAGGCCGAGGTGGCGATCGGCGACACCGTCTGCGCCGGCCGCTGTGCGGCGCCCCTGCCCGCCGGCGCGCCCGCCGAAGCGGCGCTGAGGGCCGAGCAGGTGCTGCTCGGCGAGGCTGGCCAGCCGATCGCGCATGCGGATATGGTGGTGCCGGCGACTGTGACCGAGGTGATCTTCGAAGGGGATCGGGTCGTCTACGCGGTGCACGCCGCCGGTCTTGGCGGGGCGCTGTTGCGGATCTTCGACCACGACCCCCTGCACCACAAGACAAGACGGATCGGGGAGGATGTCGCCATCGGCTGGAAGCGGCGGGACCTGATGGTCTTCCCCCGCGACACCTGACCTTGGTTGTTTCGCATCAGAAACGGGAGGCTTGAGGACATGACGAAGACGACGCTTACCGGCACCCGCCGGTTCCTTCTGCCGCGCCGGCGCCTGCTGGCCGGCGCCGGGGCGCTGGGCGCGTCCGCCACCATCGGCGGCTCGGCCCTGTTGTCGCGGCTGGCGCGCGCGCAGGATGTGGAGAAGCCCGAAGAGATCATCGTCCGCGCCTGGGGCGGTGTGTGGGTGGAAAGCCTGGATGCCGGCGTATCGCAGCCCTTCACGGCGGCGACCGGCATCGCCGTGCGCCACGACCTGACGGAGGACAACGAGATCCGCCCGCGCATCTGGTCGGCGGTCGACCAGGGCCGGGTGCCGCCGATCCACGTCAACTGGGACACCACGACCAACGCGACCAAGTCGGCCCTGCGCGGGGTGACGGAAGACCTGAGCGATCTTGCGAACCTGGAGGGCCTGCTGCCGGCCGCCCAGCCGGCCGGCTTCGACAGCTATCCCATCGTCAACACCTACAGCTATGTCTACGTGCTGGCGTACCGCGAGGAGGCATTCCCCGAGGGGCCGCCGACCAGCTGGAACGTCATGCTGGAGGAGCGGTTCAAGGGCCGTGTCGCGCTCTATGACGACGGCATCGGTTTCCATCCGGTGGCGGTGATCCTGGGCGGCGGCACCATCGACGATATCCCCGACAACATGGAACCGGGATGGGACTGGCTGCGCCGGCTGAAGGCGCAGGAGCCGCTGCTGGGCGAGGATCCCGACTTCACGACGTGGTTCCAGAACGGCGAGATCGACGTTGCCTGCACCATCATCTCCAACGCCCGCGAGGCGAAGATGAACGGCATCCCCGTCGCTTGGACGGTGCCGCAGGAAGGGGCGAAGGTCGACACCGACGGGCTGTGGATCCCCAAGGGCCTGCCGGAGAACGAGCTGTACTGGGCCAAGGAATACGTCAACTTCGCCCTGTCGCCGGCGGCGATGGAGACGTGGTGCAACGGCCTCGGCCTGCCGCCGACCCGCCCCGGCCTGACCCCGCCGGAGGACCTGGCCGGCGATCCGGCCTATCCGACGACGCAGGAGGATTTCGCCCGCCTGATCAGCGTGCCCACACCGGTGCTGGTCGAGCACGAGGCCGACTGGTTCGCCAAGTTCAACGAGATCATGCAGGGCTGACGGTCCGCACGCTGTCCGAGGAGGTCCTCGCCCGCACACGGCACCCTGGAGATCCCCGCCTGCGCGGGGATGACGGGGAAATGGGTGGGTTTGTCCCTCAACAAACCCGTCGTCCCCGCGAAGGCGGGGACCTCCCGGGTACTGCGCGCGACCTTTCAACCTGCAACGTTCCACCGATGCCGATACCGTCCGGCCCACCCCGATGACCACATCCGCCCGCAACCGCTCGCCGCTGCTGCGCCTGCTGTTCGCGGCGGAGGCGGTACGCGCAGCCATCTGGCCACAGCGGATGCGCCCGGCAACGGGCTGGGCCTTCCTGCTGCCGGCGGTCCTGCTGGTCGCCATCCTGGTCGCCGGCATGGCCTATATGGTCGATGCCAGCTTCCACGAGCTCGACCGTTCGACCTTCCGGCTGACGGAGGAGTACTCCCTCACCAACTACGAAACGGTGCTGGAGCGGCCGTTCTATTCGACCATCATCATCCGCACCGTGCTGGCGGCGGTGATCGTCACCGCCATCACCCTGGTGCTGGCCTTCCCCTACGCCTACGCCATGGTGCGCACCAAGCGGGCCGCCACCCGCAAGCTGCTGCTGATCGGCCTGTTCCTGCCGTTCTTCATCGGCCAGGTGGTGCGCGCCTATGGCTGGCTGATCGTGCTGGGCCAGGAAGGGCTGCTGAACTCCACCCTCACCTGGATGGGCCTCGGCACCGTCAAGCTGATCTACACCTATCCCGGCGTGCTGATCGGGCTGGTGCAGTACATGCTGCCGTTTGCCGTGCTGATGCTCGCCCCGGCGGTGACCGCGGTGCCGGAGGAGGTGGAGCTGGCCTCCGACAGCCTCGGCGCCGGCTGGTTCGCCACCCTCTGGCACGTGCTGCTGCCGATGACCAAGCCCGGGCTGGTCGCCGCCGGCGTCGTCGTCTTCACGCTGACCATCACCGACTACGCCATGCCGGAGATCATGGGCGGCGGCACCAGCGACTTCATCGCCTCGGCCATCTACGACGGCTATTTCTCCACCGACGAACAGGGGCTGAGTTCGGCGCTGGCCGTGCTGCTGGTGCTGGGGGCGACCACCGTCGTCGGCGTGGTCTTCGCCCTGGTCGGCGTCGGCACGCTGGGCTATTCGGCAAGGCGGTTGCGATGAAGGCGCCGCAGGCCAAGACCGTGGTGATCTGGACCGTCGTCTGGTTCAACCTGATCTTCCTGGCGCTGCCGACGGTGATCGTCATCGTCGCCTCGTTCACCGCCGGCAACATCATCCAGTTCCCGCCGGAGGGGCTGTCGCTGCGCTGGTACGCCTCGCTGGTGGAAACCGACAGCTACAGCGACGCCTTCCTGCGCAGCCTCTATGTCGCGGCGATCTGCACCCTCATCAGCCTGCCCATCGGCACGCTGGCGGCGATCGCGCTCGCCCGCTATCGCCTGCGCATGGCGACGGCGATCCAGCTCTATCTGCTGCTGCCGTTCACCATTCCGCTGATCGTCTCGGGCCTTGGCATGATGCTGGTGTTCGGGCAGATCCGCATTCTCGGCCAGCTGTGGCCGGTGGGCATCGCCACCTGCGTCATCAACATCCCGTTCATGATCTGGGCGGTGGCCTCGGCCGTGAACAGCCTGGATGTCGACCTGGAGAATGCCGCCGCCAATTGCGGCGCGCCGCCGTTGCTGACCTTCCTGACCGTGACGATGCCGGCGGTGATGCCGGGAGTGATCACCGGCGGCCTGTTGATGTTCATCCTGGCGTTCAACGAGTTCATCGTCAGCCTGATGCTGGTGGACGCCCGCATCGTCACGCTGCCGGTTCTGGTCTACAACTCCATCCGCTCCGTCATCACGCCGGACCTGGCCGCCATCGCCGTCGTCTATATCGTCGTGGCGCTGGCGACCATCTGGGTGCTGGACCGGCTGGTGGGGCTGGAGATCTTCCTGAAGTCGAAATAGCTGTCGAAGTAGCCGCCGAGTCCCGAGGAGAGTCCCGATGCCGACCCCCGTTCGCCTGCACCGCCTGGCCGAGCTGTCCGCCGAAGAGACCGCCGCCCTGATGGTGCGCGAGGAAGCCTCGCTCGACCGCTATATCGAGCCGGCGCGCGCCATCGTCGAGGCGGTGCGGGTCGAGGGCGACGCGGCCCTTGCCCGCTTCGCCAACGAGTTCGACAAGTCCGCGGTGACGCCGGAGACGATCAAGGCCGGCGAGGACGAGTTCGAGCATGCCTTCGCCACCATCGAGCCGGACGTCAAGGCGGGCATCGAGTTCGCCGTTGCCAATATCCGCGAGTTCCACACCCGCCAGATGCCGGAACCGATGTGGATGCACGAGGTCCGCCCCGGCGCCTTCGCGGGTGAGCGCTGGCGGCCGATCCCGTCGGTCGCCCTGTACGTGCCGCGCGGCAAGGGCTGCTTTCCGTCCGTGGCGATGATGACCAGCATCCCCGCCGTCGTCGCCGGCGTGCCGGAAATCGCCATCGTGACCCCGCCCGGGCCGGACGGCCGCGTGGACGCGGGCACTCTGGTGGCCGCGCGCATCGCCGGGGTGGAGAACGTCTACAAATGCGGCGGCGCCCAGGCGGTGGCGGCCGTCGCCTACGGCACCGCCACGGTGCCGCGCTGCGGCAAGCTGGTCGGCCCCGGCAGCCCCTGGGTGCTGGCCGGCAAGGCGCTGTTGTCCCACCTGATCGACCCCGGCACCCCGGCGGGGCCGTCGGAATCCATCGTGCTGGCCGACCACACCGCCAACCCGCGCCTGGCGGCGCTGGACCTGCTGATCGAGGCCGAGCACGGGGCCGACAGCTCAGCCTTCCTCGTCACCGAAAGCGAGGCGGTGGCCGAAGCGGCGATTGCCGCCATCCCCGGCTATTGGGCGCAGATGGGCGCGCAGCGCGTGGAGTTCTCCTCCGCCGTGCTGGGCAGCACCCGCGGCGGGGTCGTGCTGGCGCCCGACTGGGACGCGGCGGTCGCCTTCACCAACACTTACGCGCCGGAACACCTGCTGATCCACAGCGCCGACCCGTTCAGCCATCTCGGCCGCATCACCGATGCCGGCGAGATCCTGTTGGGCGAACACACGCCGCTGACCCTGGCCAATTTCGTCCTCGGCCCCAACGCCGTGCTGCCGACCGGCGGCCACGCCCGCAACTGGTCGCCGCTGTCGGTCTACGACTTCCTGAAGGCCACCGGCATCGGCTATGTCACTGCCGAAGGCTACAAGACCCTGGCCCCCCACGCCCGCCGCCTGGCCCTCTACGAGGGTTTCGACGCCCACGCCAACGCCATCGGCCCGACGCGCGAGGCGGCGCGCCGTCCGTAAGCGTGGGGCAAGGCGGACATCCAAGGCGCCGGGCGACGCGCCGGGCATGGGTGCCGTCGGATCGCGCCTTGCCGCGGATCGCCTGCCACTGCCTGTCGCCGGAATGGAATGCGGCGCCCCGAGGGGCGCCGCTTCGATGGTTCTTCTTGTGGTGCTGTCCGGTCCCCGGGTCCGGATGGACGACGGGGACACCGATCGGGGGCTGATTGCGGCCTGGGCCGGGTCAGCCTTCCAGCTTCAGGTTTTCCGCCGCCGGCTTGCCGTTGCGGCCACGCTGCAGCTCGTATTCGACGCGCTGGCCCTCGGCCAGGCCCGACAGGCCAGCCCGCTCCACGGCCGAGATATGGACGAACGCGTCCTTGCCACCATCATCCGGGCTGATGAAGCCGTAGCCCTTGACGGTGTTGAACCACTTCACGGTTCCCTTAGCCATTCCATGCATTCCTAGTCGAACAGTTAGTGAGTCCGGCGCCACGCGCGCCGGTGGGCTCGTGGCATGAGGGTTCCGTCAGGTCTTGCCCCTCACTCTCGGGCTCGAAGCAAAAAATGTCGGGTCCGTCAGGCCTGTGGCAGGGCATATAGGGGCAACCCGCGGGAATTGCAAACAAATCCGTGTCGGCGGCCTCAGGCCGCGGCCCTCGCATTGCCCCCCGAAACCGCCGGCTCGGGGCGGAACAGCTGCCCGAAACGGTTGTCGAGAAACGTCGCCAGATCCACTTGCTCTTGGCGCACCAGCCCGCGGCGCGGCAGCACACCCGACCGCAGCAGGTCGACCATGGCGCACACGCCCGCTGCCGTGGTGATCTGGATCGCCCCCCAGGCCTGGCCCTGGATCTCCCGCCCGAGGACCCGGGTGGCGAAGCTGTCCTGCACCAGCGCCCCGCCGCGATGGCCGGCGGCCGTGACGAAGACCACGACGACGTCCTGCAAGGTCGCCGGCACCGCCGCCTCCAGCACCTGCTTCAACAGGTCGCGCCGGTCGCGCAGCTTCAGGTCGTTCAGCAGCAGCCGCAGGATCTCGACATGGCCGGGATAGCGAATCGTGCGGTAGTTCAGCGTGCGGACGCGCCCTTCCAGCGTGTCCGCCAGGGTGCCCAGGCCGCCGGAGGTGTTGAACGCCTCGTACTCCACGCCGTCGATGACCAGGGTCTCGCGGCCCTCCAGGGCATCGGCGGTGCGCCGCTCCCCGTCGACGACGGCCTCGCACGGGTTGCAGTATTCGTTGATCAGGCCGTCCACGCTCCAGGTCAGGTTGTATTTCAGCGCGTTGCTGGGATAGCGCGGCAGGGCGCCGACCCGCAGCTTCAGTTCGTCCAGCCGGTCGAACCGCTTGGCCAGGTCGCCGGCGACGATCGACACGAAACCCGGCGCCAGCCCGCATTGCGGCACGAAGGCCGTGGCCGCGGTCTCCGCCAGCTCCTTGACGAAGCGGGTGCTGGCCACGTCTTCGGTCAGGTCGAAATAATGGGCGCCGACGGCATGGGCCGCGCCGGCGATGGCGACCGTCAGCGTGAACGGCGCGGCGTTGACGACGATGTCGTGCCCCGCCAGGGCCAGTTCCAGCGCCCGCCGGTCGTGGACGTCCAGGTGGACCGTGCCGGCACAATGCCCGCCCAGCGCGGGCAGGGCCGCAGCGTTGCTGTCGCCGACGGTGACGGCATAGTCGCCGCTGTGCGTCAGGAAGGCCGCGATGGCGCGGCCGATCTTGCCGGCGCCCACCAGGAACACCTTCGTGCGTGCCATGTCTCGAACCCTTTCCCGTTTGAAGGCTTTGGCCCCTTTGAAGGCTCTGGATTGAGGGTATGCACGGGCACCGTGGTGTTCACGCGACGATGTGACGGCATGATGCGGCAAGTCCGACACAGTGTCGGCCTGTTCTGCCGGTCTGGCCCCCGCCTACTGCCCGGATGCCTCCGGCACGGACCGTCCGGCGCGCCGGTCGAATTTGCTGGCCAGCACGACCATGGACCGTGAACGCTCGATCCCCGGCACCGACACCAGTTCGTCCAGGATCACGTCCAGGTCTTCCAGCCGCGGGGCTTCCACGCTGAGGAACAGGTCGTACTGGCCGCTGATCGCCAGGCACAGCTTGACCTCCGGAAAGGCCTTGAGACGGGCGATCACTTCGGGGGAGCGGCGCTGTTCCACCTCCAGCAGCACCAGCGCCTGGGTGTGCTCCTCACCGGGGTCGCGGTCGAGGACGACGGTGTAGCCGCGGATGACGCCGTCACGCTCCAGCCGCGCGATGCGTTCGTGGACTGTGGTGCGGGCGACGTTCAGCTTCTTGGCCAACCCCGCCGTCGGCAGCCGTGCATTGGCCTGAAGCAGCGCCAGCAGCCGCCGGTCCAGGTCGTCCTTGAGCCATTTGGCCATGCCTTGCGCCCTCGGCCGCCGACCACGCAGCAAATGCCCGACGACTTGCCGGGCCTGCGTCTGTCGATGTCCACAAGTCCTCCCCCATCATGGGGCAGGGCTTCAAGTGGGTTTCAGGACCCCAATGGTGCCGACCGGCCGCCTGCGTCCTGACCGAACCGGCGGGGCACCAGTCCGGCCTGGAACCATGCCACAAGCGTCTCGATGCTGAACACCGGCACACCCGTCTCGGCGCGGACATCGGCCGCGTAGGGCACCATATTCGTGCATTCCAGCACGATGGCGCCGATGTCCGCGTGATCCGCCATCAGCCGGCGCGCGGCCTCGACCACGTCGGCGCGGGCGCGTTCCACGTCCAGGTCCATCTCGTCGCCCAGGATGACGCGGGTGAACTCGCCGGCCGGGTCGGTGCCGGCAATCGGCGTGTCGGCCGACGCGCCGGCCTTCGTCAGGTGCTCCGCCGTCAGGGTCGCGGCAGAGATCGTCACCACGCCCACGCGACGGCCGGGGGGCAGCATCCGCGCGACCAGCGGGATCTGCATCAGCGACGAGGTGGCGACCGGCACGCCCACGGCGGCCGCCAGCTCCGGCTGGAACAGCGACAGGAACCCGCAATTCGTGGTGATGCCGTCGGCGCCGTCGTCCACCAGCTCGCGCGCGGCGGCGATGAAATCGGGCAGCAGCCCGTCCGCCCGCCGCCGCACCACCCGGTCCGGCGAGGCGCCGCGCACGACCTTGTAGCGCACGGGAAACGGCCAGGTGAGCGCATTGCCCATGTCGCCGGGAATGCGGGGAAAGCGGGCGTGCAGCATCAGGATGCCGATGCTCGCCCCATAGACCGCCTTGCCGCCCCTGGCTATCGCCATCGCACCGCCCTGTCCCGCACCCTCAGCCCTCCCCGGCCCGGTCATGATAGATCCGCGCATAGCCCTCGCGCACGGCGGCCGTGATCTGGTCGCGGCGCCGCAGGATGTGGCCTTGCAGCAGGCGCACCGCCCCGTCCTCGTCACCGCGCAGCACGGCGTCGAGGATAGCCTGATGATCGGCCTGCGTCCCCGATCGGCGGTCTTCCATGTGGATCCAGCGGACGAAGCGGATGCGGTGATTGAGATTGCGCAGCACGCGCAGCATCTCGGCGTTGCCCGACAGCTCCGCCAGCCGTTCGTGGAAGGTCTCGTCCAGTGCCGTCAGCTCCGACACCGTGCGCGTGCCGGCGTCCCCGCCGGTTTCCAGCAGAAAGGTCCTGAGCCGTTGCAGGTCCGGCGTCGGGGCGCTGCGGCAGAGGCGGCGGACCGTCGCTTCTTCGATGGCCAGCCGCACTTCGTACAGGTCGCCGATCTCGTCCGTATCGAGGGTCCGGCAGAAGAAGCCGCGACCGGGCTGGATCGTCAGCAGCCCTTCGGCCGTCAGCCGGTTCAGCGCCTCGCGCAGGGGGGTACGGCTGACGCCCAGCCGCCGGGCCAGCGCCACCTCGTTCACCCGCTCGCCCGGCTTGAAATGGAAGGCGATGGCCATGTCGCGCACGGCCTCGTACAGCCGGTCCACATTGCCCTGCTGCATCTGCGCCACGTCCCGGTGTCCCGACCCTTGCTGCCCTGCATTGACACTGACGGGACAGCCTTGTATTCCGGCCTGTATACAGATCTGTCGACACCGCACAATACAGGGCGATCCGCCGATGTCAATGCACCGACCCAACGCCGTCACCGGGGCCGAGGCGATGGTGCGCATGCTGCAAGGCTATGGCGTGCGCCACATCTTCGGCCTGTGCGGCGACACCTCGCTGCCGTTCTATGATGCGCTCTACCGGCTGGACCACGGCATCGACCACATCCTGACCCGCGACGAGCGCAGTGCCGCCTACATGGCCGACGCCTATGCGCGCGTCAGCGGCCGCGTCGGCGTCTGCGAAGGGCCGAGCGGCGGCGGCGCCACCTACATCGCGCCGGGGCTGGTGGAGGCCAACGAATCCTCCATTCCCATCCTGGCCATCAACTCCGATGTCTCCACCACCTCCGCCGGGCGCTATCCGCTGACGGAGCTGGACCAGGCGGCGCTGTTCCGGCCCCTGACGAAGTGGAATGCCGTGATCCCGTCGGCCGACATGCTGCCGCGGCTGGTGCGCGCGGCCTTTCGTGCCATGACGACCGGGCGGCCGGGGGCGGCGCATCTGGGCCTGCCCATCGATGTGCAGAAGGCCCCGGCCCCCGAAGGCGAGATCTGGTGGGAGGCCGGCCATGCCCGCTTTCCCGCCTGGCCTGCCGCCCCCGACCCCGCCGCCGTCGAGGCGGCACTGGACCGGTTGCTGGCGGCCGAGCGGCCGTTGCTGGTCTGCGGCGGCGGCGTCGTCAATTCCGGCGGCGAGGCGGAGCTGGCGCGCCTGGCCGAACGGCTGGATCTGGCCGTGGCGACGACCATCAGCGGCCGCGGCAGCCTGGCCGACACCCACCCCAACATGGTCGGCGTCGTCGGCAGCAATGGCGGCGTGGTCGCGACGCGCGACGTGGTCGAAGCGGCCGACGTCGTGGTGTTCATCGGCTGCCGCGCCGGTTCGGTGACGACGGAGCGGTGGCGCTTCCCCGCGCCGGGCACCGACATCATCCATATCGACGCCGACCCGATGGTGATCGGCGCCAGCTATCGCACCCAGGTGGCGGTGGTCGCCGATGCGCGGCTGGCGCTGGCGGCGATGAATGCCGCGCTGGCCCGGCGCACCGGCACACCCCTGCCCCGCTTCGGCGGCGGCGATCTTGCCCAGGCCGCCCGGCTGGCGAAGCATGCCGCGTTCAAGCCGCTGGCCGACAGCCTGGAACGCCCCATCCGGCCGGAACGCGTGGTCGCCGCGCTGAATGCCTGCCTGCCGGACGACGCCGTCGTGGTGGCCGATCCCGGTACGCCGTGCCCCTATCTGTCCGCCTTCCTGGTCATGGACAAGCCGGGGCGCCGCTTCATCAGCAACCGCGCCCATGGCGCGCTGGGATATTCGCTGTCGGCGGCCGTCGGCGCCCACTATGCCCGGCCGGCGGCGAAATGCATCTCGGTGATGGGCGACGGCAGCTTCGGCTTCACGGCGGGGGAGCTGGAGACGATCGTGCGCAAGCAGCTTCCCATCGCCTTCATCGTCGTCGCCAACGCCACCTACGGGTGGATCAAGGCGGGCCAGCGTTCCGGCTTCGGGGGGCGCTATTTCTCCGTCGATTTCTCCGCCACCGACCATGCCGCCGTCGCCCGCGCCTTCGGCGTGCCGGCCGAACGGGTGGAGGACCCCGAACAGGTGCTGCCCGCCATCCGCCGCGCCGTCGAGGCGGGGGGGCCCGCGCTGGTCGACATCGCCTGTCAGCCGCTGCACGAGGCGCATGCCCCCGTCAGCGAGTGGATTGCCTGAGCCATGACCCGCAGTCAGCCCAGCGTCGCCATCGCCGGTGCCGGCATCATGGGCATTTCCACCGCCCTGCACCTGCAACGCCTTGGGGCCACCGTCACCGTCGTCGACCGCGGCGAGCCGGGGTCCGGCGCCTCGCACGGCAATGCCGGCGTGCTGGCCGCCGCCGCGGTGGTCCCCGTGACGGTCCCCGGGCTGCTGCGCAAGGCACCGCGCATGCTGATGGACCGCGACGCGCCGCTGTTCCTGCGCTGGTCCTACCTGCCACGGCTGATGCCCTGGCTGGTGCGCTATCTCAGCCACTGCGACGCCGGCAAGGTGCGCACCATCGCCCGCCACCTGACGCCGCTGGTCAGCGACAGCCTGGACGAACACCGGCGCCTGGCTGCCGGCACGCCGGCCGCCGGGGCGGTTCGGGCCGGTCCCTTCATCTTCGCCTATCCCGACAGCACCTACCGCGACGGCGATGCCTTCGGCTGGGGGGTGCGGCGCGACTGCGGCTTCCGGTTCGAGACGGTGGACGGGCCGGAGGTGCGGGCGCGCGTGCCGGCCCTGTCGCCCCGCTATACCAGTCTGATGGTGCTGGAAGATCAGCATGGCGTGATCACCAAGCCGGGTGACTACGTGCGAGACCTGGCCCAGGCCTTCGCCGCCGCCGGCGGCACCGTGATGCGTGCCCAGGTGACGGGCTTCCTGCGCAAGGATGGCGCAATCGGTGGGTTGGAGACTTCTGCCGGGCCGATCGCGGCCGACCACACCGTCGTCGCCACCGGCGCCTGGTCGAAGCGCCTGCTGGCCAGCATCGGCATCGACGTGCCCCTGGAATCGGAGCGCGGATACCATGTGGAATTCGTCGGCGCCACCGTCGGCACCGGCGATGCCTCGGTCATGATCACCGACGGCAAATGCGTCGCGGCCACCATGGGCGACCGCATGCGCATCGCCGGGCTGGTCGAGTTCGGCGGCCTTGACGCGCCGGCGAGCAGCGAGCCGCCGCAAATGCTCAAACGGCGGGCACTGGCGGCCTTTCCCGGCCTGCAGTTCACCGAAACGGTGGAGTGGCTGGGCCACCGGCCGGCCACGACCGACAGCCTTCCGGTCTGGGGGCCGTCAGCGACGCACCGCGGCCTGCATTTTGCATTCGGCCATCATCATATTGGCCTGACCTCCGGCCCAAAGACAGGTAGGCTGATCG
Organism: Rhodospirillaceae bacterium; assembly: GCA_020638595.1. Classification (GTDB taxonomy): domain Bacteria; phylum Pseudomonadota; class Alphaproteobacteria; order DSM-16000; family Inquilinaceae; genus JACKIG01. The sequence continues at coordinate 14,381 of JACKIG010000021.1, forward strand.
CAGACTTCATTGTAGGAGGACGTCCCAACTTCGACTTCACCCCCTACCGTGCGGAGCGGTTCCGCTCCCCATCGTCCGCCGCCGCGGCGGGATGACACGACCCAGCCAAGAACAAGGGAGGCATTGGGAAAATGCACGTGACCAAGGTTCTGCCGGCGGCCTGTGCCGCCACCGCTATTGCCGTGTTGGGTCTGGCGTCGGCTTCGGCCGGTGCCGAGACGTGGGACATGCCGGTCGCCTACGCCGATAGCAACTTCCACACCCAGAACGCCCAGGCCTTCGCCGATGCCGTCGGCGTGGCGACCCAGGGCGCGATCGAGATCGTCGTCCACCCCTCGGGCTCGCTGTTCAACGGGGCGGACATCAAGCGCGCCGTGCAGACCGGACAGGCGCCGATCGGCGAACGCCTGCTGTCCGCGCACGAGAACGAGAACGCGCTGTTCGGCTTCGATTCGGTGCCCTTCCTGGCGACCAGCTTCGAGGATTCCCAGCGCCTGTGGGAGGCCGCGCGGCCGACCATCGAAGAGGTGCTGCTGGAGCAGAACCTGGTCCTGCTCTATGCCGTGCCGTGGCCGCCGCAGGGCCTGTATTTCGACCGCGAGATCAACTCGGTCGCCGATATGGAAGGCATCCGCTTCCGCGCCTACAACGCCGCCACCGCACGGATGGCGGAACTGTCGGGCATGACCCCGGTGCAGATCGAGGCGGCGGAGCTGTCGCAGGCGCTGGCCACCGGCGTCGCCCAGGCCTTCATCTCCTCCGGCTCCACCGGCTACGACCGCAAGGTGTGGGAGCAGCTCTCCCATTTCTACGAGGTCAATGCCTGGCTGCCGCGCAACTACGTCTTCGTCAACAAGGACACCTGGGATGCCCTGGACCCGGCCTTGCAGGCCACCATCCGCGGCGTGGCGATGATTGCCGAGCGGGCGGGCACGATCGATTCCGAGCGGCTGACCAACTGGTACATGGAACAGCTGGCCGCCAACGGCATGACCGTCCAGCCGGCCGGCGACCAGCTGCGCACCGACCTGGAAGCCATCGGGGCGACCATGGCCGACGAATGGCTGGCCGCCGCGGGCGAGCAGGGACAGGCGATCATCGACGCCTACCGCGCGGCGGAGTGACCGTTTCCGGCGGCGGCCCCCGCATCTGGAGGGCCGCCGCCGGTCCTTCTCGGCTTGACGCAAGCCCCCGGCGCGCGAGCGCGCCGCAGTGGCGTAACTCTCCAGTGCTTGGGGCAGGCGATGGCGCCAAAGTCCGGAAGTCCGGGTAGGGTCGTAACGGGGGCTCTCGACCGGCTCTATACCGTGTGCGGCTATGTGGCCGCCGTGGCGCTGGTCATGATCCTGGTCCTGATCGTCGCCAACATGCTGGCCCGCTGGACGGGCGGCGTCTTTCCCGGATCCACCAGCTATGCCGGCTATGCCATGGCGACGGCGTCGTTCCTGGCCATGGCCTATGCGCTCGGCCGCGGCGCCCATATCCGCGTCAGCCTGCTGCTGACGGCGCTGGGGCGCCATCGCTGGTGGGGCGAGATCTGGGCCCTGGGCATCGCCTCCGTCATCGGCTGCTATTTCGCGTGGTTCGCGGTGCGCGGCGCCTACTGGTCGTACAAGCTGCACGACATCTCCCAGGGGCAGGACGCAACGCCCTTGTGGATCCCGCAATCGGCGATGGCGCTGGGCGGATGCGTGCTGGCGCTGGCGCTGGTGGACCATTTCCTGCGCACGCTTCTGACCGGCCGCTGCTGGATCGAGGCCGACGCCATCGAAGACCCCCGCGACCGGCGGGAGGCCTGAGCCCATGGACCAGTTCGCCCTGATGGGGATCTTCCTGTTCGTCCTGTTCCTGCTGCTGGGAACGGGCGTCTGGATCGGCCTGGCGCTGATGGGCGTCGCCTGGGTGGGGGTGGAGATGTTCACCAGTCGCCCGGCCGGCGACGCGATGATCACGACGATCTGGACCTCGTCGTCCAGCTGGGCGTTGACGGCCCTGCCGATGTTCATCTGGATGGGGGAGATCCTCTACCGCACCCGCCTGTCGGAGGACATGTTCCGCGGGCTGGCGCCCTGGATGGCGCCGCTGCCGGGCAAGCTTCTGCACACCAACATCGTCGGCTGCACGATCTTCGCGGCCGTATCCGGATCCTCCGCCGCGACGCTGACCACCGTCGGCAAGATGTCGATCCCCGAGCTGCGCAAGCGCGGCTATCCGGAATTCATGATCATCGGCACGCTGGCCGGTGCGGCCACCCTTGGCCTGATGATCCCGCCGTCGCTGACGTTGATCGTCTATGGCGTCACCATCAACGAATCCATCACCAAGCTGTTCATGGCCGGGGTGCTGCCCGGCCTGGTGCTGGCCGTCCTGTTCATGGGCTATGTGGCCATGTGGTCGGTGGTCCGGCCCGAGCAGGTGCCACCGCCGGAACCGAAGATGTCGCTGGGCCGGAAGATCGCCGAAGCGCGCTTCCTGATCCCGGTGCTGCTGCTGGTCAGCTGGGTGATCGGGTCGATGTACATGGGCTATGCCACGGCGACGGAGGCGTCGGCGTTCGGCGTCATCGGCGCCCTGGCGCTGGCGGCCGTTCAGCGGTCCTTGAGCTGGAAGACCTTCCTGGAGAGCCTGCTGGGGGCGACGCGCACCAGCTGCATGATCGCGCTGATCCTGGCCGGGGCATCGTTCCTGACATTGTCGATGGGCTTCACGGGCCTGCCGCGGTCGCTGGCCGACTGGATCGGCTCTCTCGGCCTCGCGCCCTGGCAGCTGATCATCGCGCTGACCCTGTTCTACATCGTCATCGGCTGCTTCCTCGACGGCATCTCGTCCGTCGTGCTGACGATGGCGGTGGTCGAACCGATGATCCGCGAGGCCGGCATCGACGTGATCTGGTTCGGCATCTTCATCGTCGTGGTGGTGGAGATGGCGCAGATCACGCCGCCCATCGGCTTCAACCTGTTCGTGCTGCAGGGCATGACCCATCACGAGATGAACTATATCGCCAAGACCGCCCTGCCGATGTTCCTGCTGATGATCCTGATGGTCGCCATCCTGATGGTCTTCCCGGAACTCGCCACGATTCTGCCGGATACCATGCGGGCACGACCAGGATAGCGCCCGCCGCGAGTTGGCCTTGCCCCATGGCATTGTCCCGCCGGCGCTACCACATCCTCTTCCACAGTGCCCGGCCGCCGGGCACGGGCGCGGGAGGTCCAACATGCGCGTCGGCGTCCTGGATATCCTGACGGACACGCCGCTGCGGGGGCCGGTTTCGCGCACCTATGCGGCCTATTTCCGCAAGCAGTTCACCGGCATCATGCCCCAGGCCGTATCCGCCTGGTGCCGCCAGCTTGGGCATGAGGTATTCTATGCGACCTACTATGGCGCAGAGGATCCCAGATCCGCGCTGCCGGCCGACCTGGACATCGTCTTCCTGTCCACCTACACGCAGGCCAGTGCGCTTGCCTATGCCCTGGCGAAGCTCTACCGGCGCGACGGCGTCCTGACGGTTCTGGGCGGGCCGCACGCCAAGGCCTTCCCCGAAGACAGCCTGCGCTTCTTCGACATCGTGGTCAGGGACTGCGACAAGGCGCTGGTCGACGACATCCTGCGCGGATCGTTCGACCCGCCGCAGATCGTCACCAGCGGCCGCCGGTTGACCGGCTTCCCGACGATCGAGGAACGGCTGCCGGATATCCGCAAATCGGCCTTCGTCAACGGCCGACCGATCTTCATGAGCGTCATACCGATGCTGTCCAGCCTGGGGTGCCCCTACCGCTGCGACTTCTGCATCGATTGGGACAACGACTATATCGCGCTGCCGGAAGACCAGCTGGAAGCGGATCTGAGGTTCATCGCCGACACCTTCGACAATCCGCTGGTGGCGTTCCACGACCCCAACTTCGCCGTGCGCTTCGACAGCACCATGGACGTCATCGAGCGCATTCCCCCCGGCCGGCGGCCGCGCTACGTCATGGAAAGCTCGCTGTCGATCCTGAAGGAGGGGCGGCTTGCGCGGCTGCGCGATACCAACTGCGTCTATGTGGCGCCCGGCGTCGAATCCTGGGGGGACTATTCCAACAAGTCCGGTGCGCAGGGCCGTTTCGGCCGGGCGAAGCTGGACCAGGTGGTCGAGCATTTCCGGCGCCTGGGCGAATTCGTGCCCGGCATGCAGGCCAATTTCCTGTTCGGCGCCGATGTCGACCACGGTCCGGACCCTGCGGCCCTGACCAAGGAGTTCATCCGCCGCCTGCCGCGGGTCTGGCCGACCATCAACATTCCAACGCCCTTCGGCGCCACCCCGCTGCACGCGGCCTATGAGCGCGAAGGACGCATCCTGAAGTCCCTGCCCTTCGCCTTCTACCACAACCCCTATCTGGCGATCCGGCTGAAGCACTATGACCCGATCACGTATTACGACCACCTGATCGACATCCACCGCAGCTTCGCGTCGGCGCGCATGATGGCCCGCCGGCTGGCCCAGCCGTCGCGGTCGGGCGTGCGCTTCATCCATGCGCTGCGCACCATCGCCGCGCGCGACGAGGTTGCGGCGCTGAAGCGCATCCGCCGCACCATGGCGACCGATCGGGCCTTCCGGGCCTTCCACGAGGGCGAGACCGAACGGCTGCCGGACTTCTATCGGGCGCAGGTCGCCAAGCGGCTGGGCCGGTATGCCGAGCTGCTGTCGCCTGTCGACATCCTGCCGGACTGGGGCGGGCGCGCCGCGGCCGACATCCCGCCCCCGGGCCGGCCCGGCCGCGCGCCGCACGATCCCGCCGGGGCGATCGACATCCTGCCCGCGCTTCGCACGGCCCGGGCCATTTCGGCCGATCAGATCGAGGCCATGAAACCGCCGTCGATATAAAGAAGCTGGCCGGTGACATAGGCCGCCGCGTCGGAGCACAGGAACACCACCGGGCCGATCAGGTCATCCAGGCGGCCGAACCGCCCGGCCGGGATCTTGGCGAGCATGCCCTTCGCCCAGTCTTCGTCCCGGTAGAACACCTCCGTCAGCGCGGTGCGGAAATATCCCGGCCCGATGGCATTGACGCGCACCGCGTCGCGTGCCCACTCCGCCGCCAGCGCCCGGGTCATGCCCAGCAGGCCGGTCTTGGACGATCCGTAGGGGACCGCCGTCGGCACGCCCACGCCGGAGGTCAGCGAGCAGACATTGACGATCGCGCCCCCGCCCTTCGCCCGCATCAGGCGATGGGCTTCCTGGGCGCAGAAGAAGGCCCCCTTCAGGTTGGTGTCGACGATGCGGTCCCACAGCGCCTCGCGCACCTCGTCGGAGGCGCAGACCTCCTCCACCCCGGCATTGTTGATCAGGATGTCGGGGCGCAGATGCTCGGTCCAGCCAAGCTCGGCGAAGCCGCTGCGGATGCTGGCCAGGTCGGCCACGTCCATGGTCAGGACGCGCGCCTCGCGGCCCATCGCGCGCACGGCACCGGCCGTCGGCTCCAGCGTCGCGGGGTCGCGCGCGGCGAGGATCAGGTCCGCCCCGGCGCGGGCGAGGCCGAGGCTGATCGCCTGACCGATGCCCCGGCTGGCGCCGGTGACGAAGGCGCATTTCCCGTCCAGGCTGAAGGTGGGAAAGCGCAGGTCGTCCATGGCGCCGGCAGCCGGGCGTCAGCTCGCCAGGCGCTCTTCGATCGCCGCGTTGCGGATCGCCTTCTGCAGCTTCTCGAAGGCCCGCACCTCGATCTGGCGCACCCGTTCGCGGCTGATGCCGTATTCCTGGCTCAGGTCTTCCAGGGTGGTCGGGTTGTCGCGCAGCCGCCGCTCGGTCAGGATGTGCCGCTCGCGCTCGTTCAGGTGCTCCATGGCGTTCTCAAGCAGCTTGCGGCGCTTCGTCAGCTCCTGCCGGTCGGCCAGCTTGATCTCCTGGCTTTCGCTGTCGTCCACCAGCCAGTCCTGCCATTCGCCTTCGCTGTCGGCGCGCAGCGGCGCGTTCAGCGAATGGTCGGGGCTCGCCAGGCGGCGGTTCATGGAGATGACGTCCTGTTCGGGCACGTCCAGCTGGGTGGCGATCTCGCGCACCGTCTCCGGCGGCAGGTCGCCCTCGTCGATCGCCTGCAGCTGGCCCTTCAGCTTGCGCAGGTTGAAGAACAGCTTCTTCTGCGCCGCCGTCGTGCCCATCTTCACCAGCGACCACGAATGCAGGATGTATTCCTGGATGGCCGCGCGGATCCACCACATGGCGTAGGTGGCCAGGCGGAAGCCGCGGTCGGGGTCGAAGCGCTTGACCGCCTGCATCATCCCGACATTGCCTTCCGAGATCAGCTCCGACAGCGGCAGGCCATAGCCGCGATAGCCCATGGCAATGCGGGCGACCAGCCGCAGATGGCTTGTCACCAGCTTGTGGGCCGCGCCCAGGTCGTCATGCTCGCGCCAGCTTTTGGCGAGCATGTATTCCTCTTCCGCCTCCAGCATCGGGAACTTGCGGATATCCTGGAGGTACCGGGTCAGGTTGGTCTCCGACCCGATCGTCGGAACACTGGGTACAGGGGGCATTCGCTTCGGCTTTCCACCTCGGGGACGCTGGTTTCAGACGGATGCGGCACACCCATGATCCGGGCAACCGCGACGGCAACAGGCATAATACCTTACTTCGGGGCTCAGGTATAGTTTCTTAGATATCTTCCAATTTCCTCAGCAAGTCGTTCATGTCTTGGGGAAATTCGCTTTCAAAGCGCATCTCCCGCCGATCCAGGGGATGAAAAAATTCGATCCTGGCGGCGTGCAGGGCCTGGCGCCCGAACGGCACCGGGCCGCCCCGCCCCTTGCGGCCGTACAGCGGGTCGCCGATCAGCGGATGACCGACATGGGCCAGGTGCACACGGATCTGGTGTGTCCGCCCGGTGGCCAGCCGGCAGCGCAGCAGGCTGGCCACCGTGCCGAAACTGCGTTCGACCCGGTAGCGCGTCAGGGCATCCTTGCCGCCGCGGGCGACCACCGCCATCTTCTTGCGGTTGACGGGCGACCGACCGATGGCGCCCGCGATCTCCCCGGCCGTGGGCTGCGGCACGCCGATCACCACCGCCGCGTATTCCCGCGACAAGGCGCGCCCGGCGAACTGCCGGCTCAGCGCCTGGTGGGCGATATCGGTCTTGGCGACAACCATCAGTCCGCTCGTGTCCTTGTCCAGCCTGTGGACGATCCCGGGCCGGACGACCCCGCCTATGCCGGACAGCGATCCCCCGCAATGGGCCAGCAGGGCGTTGACCAGGGTGCCGCAGGGGTTGCCCGCGGCCGGGTGGACCACCAGGCCGGCCGGCTTGTCGACCACCAGCAGGGCATCATCCTCGAAAACAATCGACAGGGCGATTTGTTCCGCCGCCGGCCGTGCAGGCACAGGCTCGGGCACGAAAATGTCGAATGTTTGGCCCGCCTTCACGCGCACGGACGCATCGCGCACGGGTTGGCCGTCGCAGGCGACGCGGCCCTGCGCCAGCAGGCCCTGCAACCGACTGCGCGACAGGTCGGGCAGGTGGCGCGCCAGCGCCTTGTCCAGGCGGGCGCCGGTGTCGTCCGCCCCCGCGTGGACGCGCAGGTGCCGTCCCCCCGGCCCGCTCATGCCCGGCAGGTCCGACCCCGGGGTCGAAGGCAGCGTTTGATGATGGTCCCCCATTGCGAGTAGACGATGTGGGGTGCCGCGCGGATGCGGCAAGGGCCGCCGGCCCGCGGACGGGGGAGGCAAGGCGCAGCCGATGCGCGGATTGAAGCTGCTGGTGATTTCCATGGCCGTGCTGATCGTGGCCGGCTTCGTCGTGCTGGTGAGCGAGCTCGGCTCCCGCGTCGCCCAGCTTTCGGTCGGCGACGGCGCCACGCCCGCGTCCATTGCCCTCGCCCTGCCCGCCGGCAGCTCGGTCGAGGGCATCGCCGGCACCGCCGAGCGCCTGGCCATCCACATCCGCCTGGCCGACGGCACCGACCGCATCTACCTGATCGACCCCGCCACCGGCGCCCATGTCGCCACCATCGAACCCGGCACCGCCATCCCGTGATCCCGCGCCACCCGCCGACAGGGCCAAGCCGGCGGGAAAACCATTGCACCGCGCCCAGGGATTCGCTACCTGATGCGGGCCAAGCCTCACGTCCCCTTCGTCTAGAGGCCTAGGACACCGCCCTCTCACGGCGGCAACAGGGGTTCGAATCCCCTAGGGGACGCCAATTTCAGCATCTTATTGATATGTATGGGTTTTTCGGGGCGTTGTCGCGGATCGCGTTGCTCATGGTGTACAACAAACACATGAGTGACAAGACCATGCTTGAGACGCGATATCTTCACCAGCCACGCGGTCCTGGTCGCGGCTGGGTGTTTCGGATGCCGACTCCGGGGCTGCTCGTCGGCGAGCCTAACCCGAAGACCGGCCGCAAATTCGGCAAGACCATCCATGAGGGGCTCGGCACCAGGGACCTTAGCGAGGCGCGGCACCTCAGGGACATCAGGCTGGGAGAATTGCGCTTAATGGTGCGCAATCTCGTTACCGGCGCCGAGGACGTCCTCTTCGAGCGAGAGGCCTGGTTCAAAAGGAAGCGCGAACTGGAGCGGATCGGCGACGAAAGCCAGATCGAGGCTATCGAGTGCCACATCAGTTCTGTGGCTGAGCGCCAAGCACAGGAGACCGGCGACGAAGACGCAGCTTTCCGTTGGTACCAGTCGGTGGTCGGTGAGGTCACGCCACTTCGGCTCGCATACGAGCAGTATGTCGCGGCCAAAGGTCAGACGCTCTCCCAATCCACCCTCAACAACCTCGAAACGGCGTATCGGGACTTCCTCGCCTTCGCCGGCCAGGACGTCACGATGGAGCAGTGTGATCGGCGCCTGATTGGCGACTTCCTCTCCGACTACCTGCCCGGCCTTACGACACCGAAGGCCCCGAACGGGCCAAGTCCGGCCACCATCAAGAAGAAGGCATCGCAGCTGTCGCAGATCTGGCGGTGGGCGATGCAGCGCGGCTTCATCCCCTTCGAGCCAATGACGCCCTGGGACAGACAGGGACCGACGGCCACTGAGGTTCGCAAGGCACGGAACAAAATCCGCCCCTTCCGGCCCACAGAGGCTGCCGCCCTGCTGCAGGCCGCTCCAAACGGGGAACCCGTGGGCGACGTCATCCGCATCGCGCTCCTGACCGGGGCGCGGCTGGAAGAGATTGCGAGTCTGGATGCATCCCAGGTCGACCCGGATTGCGGCGGCTACACGATCCGAGAGGGCAAGACGGACAATGCCCTCCGCTATGTGCCATTGGTGGGGAACGCGAAGGACGTGGTCGCGCGTCGGTTCACAGCGGCGAACGGGGCCGGGCCGCTGTTCCCCGAACTTGGGGTCCGCGTGTCGACGGGCAAACGCGGCGGCGCCCTGTCCCAGCGCTTCACACGGCTGCGCCGTGAGGTGCTTGGCACGGAGACGAACGGTCAGCTAGTCCAGCACTCCTTCCGCCATACATGGAGGACGGCCGCCCGCCGCGCCGGAGTCGACCTGAGAACCGCCAAGGAGCTGGGCGGCTGGTCACGCGGCGGGAGCACCGACAACCCCTATGATCATGGCCTGGAAGAGGAACATTACCGAATGGAGCAGGAGAAGGTCGCTGACTGGCTAAGAGGCAACGGGTATTTGGGCTGAGCTTCGATTGTGCTGGCCGACTCACCAAAGCCCCTCGGGCAGGGGATGTCACAGGAGACATCGCAGCCAAGGACTTTGCCTATCTGCGGCCGGCGTGCGGGCTCCGATGCGGGTGACCACCGATGCCGGCCTCCTCGAGGCGCATGCGGACAGCATGGAACTATGGTCGCCCGGCGCCCCGGTTTTCCCCGAGATGGCCGAACTCCGCCCCGACGACGACACCAGCGAGCAGGCGTTCCAGGCAGTGCTGCCTCGGTAGCGCGTTGCCTCGGATCAAGTCAGAGCAATGCTCTAGAGAGAGAGAGGCGATGGCAAACAGCATCGTGCCGCAGGCAATAGGATCATTGGTCACGGACATCCTCGCGGCATTAGGGGTTCCGGGAGCCAACACGGGCGGCCTTGTGGTCGGGCAGGCGATCGACCGGCTCTTCAGCCGGCGCCGGGAGATGGCTTGTGAGATCCTCCTCGACGAACTCAGACAGGGTGCAAAGACCATCCACGATGTGGCCGAAGTGGAGGAAACCGTAGCGATTACCTACCGCTACCTCCGGGCCGCCCATGAGGGGGCCGCTCGCTTAAACCTGAGGCTCATGGCCAAGATCATTGCCGGACAGGCCCAGTTAGGGAATTTGGTAGCAGATGAGTTCCTGTATTACGCAGACATGCTTGCAACTTTGCGACGAGAAGAGGTTATCTTGCTCGCAGCTCTTTTCCGAAACATGAACGAGCGTAAGGCGCGTAGCCCGAACGAACCTGAGAAGCCAGAGCGCGCCTATCAGGAGCTTGAAAACGCTTTGATCCCGAATGTCTTCTGTTCTCGGGACGACATGTTTGCTTCTGCTGCTTCGGCTATGAGGACTGGTCTTCTGCGGCTTGCGCCCGAGTCGTTCTACCAGAGCGACTACCCACGTCCTTCGCCCCTACTCGCGCGGATCATGCAACTCGCATCGTTCGAGGATGCCCTATCGCAGGAGTCCACAGAGAAGGCGTAGGAACAGTCTCTCAGGCACTGGTCGTCATCAAGCCGCATTCCGACACTGAGCCCGTGATCCGGAGGCGGTCTCAGGTTCTCCACCGTGGTCTGCCTGTCCAAATTGGACACCTAGGGAGTAGACAGGCATGGTCAAAACGGGACCTCAACAAGATCATCATCGTCATCTCGGTCAACGTGAGGCTCCAGGTGCCTGACGAGCTCATCGAGCTTCCGACCAAAGTGGCGGACAAGGGCCATCGCAGCAATCTCGGGGTTGTTCGCAAGCTTCGTTCCGAAATGCTTTCCTAGCCGCTCGGCGTAGTTGTCTGCCTGGGCATCCTTCCAAGTCTCTATGTCGTCTTGCTGCCAACCGCTCATGGCATTGCCATCGGCAGCTCCCTTTGCCTGCCACCACCGTTCATACTGAGTGGCTTCTCGACCAAGCCTCCTCAGGACCTTGCGCATATTGGCAAGTTGGCTCTTCGAGACGCCCGAGGCGTTCACCATCTGGCTGTAGGAGTAGTGATCGAGCAGCACCAGCCGCCATGCGTAGTCCATGCGCTGCTGCGTCGTCATCGGCAGCTTGTCTTTGGAATTGGCTTGGCCCCCTTCCAGAATCGCCTCCTCCAAGCTTCCGTAGAAGTATCGAACCGGCACTGGTTCCTCTACGCCTGCCCAACGGTAGGCCTCCAGACGGTGGTGGCCATCGATGACGATCGGAGAGCTTCCAGCTTGAAGGATGAGTATGGGTTCCAGCTCGCCGTGGACGCCGACTGCCCTCCTAAGCTTCCCAAGGTGCTGTTCATCGATCTGCCGCGGCTGAAAGAGGGCCGGCATCGTCTCAATCGCTGAGGTAGGCAAACGCTCAGGCAAGGGGTCCGGCGCAGATCCCTCCATCCGCCGTTTGAGTTCGGAGAGCATCTCAAGCGGCTTGAAGTGCTCCCCGCCCGCCTCGCTGGTGTCTCTCTCGCTGGTGCTCATCAACTCATCTCCTCAAGCCCCTGATAGAGCGCCGAGCGCTCAGCCGCTTCTGCCTCCATCTTCTTCCTGCGCAGGTCCATTTCCCTGCGAGCGAAGCTCAAGGCTGGCCCCCCGATGGTCTCGATGACCATTCGGCCCATGGCCTGCACCGTCTTCGCGGGCAGATCGCTATAGACACGCTTTGTCTTCCCGCTGCTGTGGTCGTACCAGGTGCCGGCATTAACATCAGTCAGGCCACGCAGCCGCCTTACGAGTTGGTAAACGAAGGCCTGGTCTGATCGGAACCGCCGAGGCTCCGTCTCATGGAGCAGGAAGATGCTCAATACCGTCTCCATGATGTCTCGCTCCTCCACGTGCTCTGCCACTTTCACCATCTCATGGCACGCACGCGCTACGGAACGGTTCGTGGTTCGTCCGGAATCATGATCGCGAAGAGCTTGTCGGCATCGCCCAACGAGAACCTGCCAACGCTGGCCAGCCATCTCCCAGAAACAGTTGGCCGGGTTCTTCTCCCACCGCTCGTGAACGATTTGGCGGTACGGCTTCAACTCGTTCTTGGAAATGCCCTGCTGCTGTGGGTCACCATGGCGGCGCAATCTTGCCTTGTGGGTGTTGCACAGGGTGCCCCACCGCGACGTCGCCGCCTGGCACCCGGGCACCCCACATGTCTTCATGGCGATCTCCTGACAAATTCGCACCCGTATCCTGGGCGACAGGCACACACAAAAAAGAGATGATGCGGGCGCTCAGGGTGGCCTGGGTCACCCGAGGCAATGCCGCCGTCTGGTCCCGCATCTCGCTACTGGCCGTTTCCATTCCCACGGTGTGAGCGTGATACGGGCGGGCTATGCGGCCTCCAAGAGGCATCTCAGGAGATCCGTGCGATCACCCGCTGCACCTGCGATGCTTGCCACACGTCGCCTCTTGCCGTCCTGATCCCGGCATCATTGAGGGCTTGAGCGATCTGCCGCAGGCTGGCCCCCTGAGCCCTCAGGGGCTGAACGATGCCAACCAGTCTCTGCGCCCTCGCGTCCGCATTGGCCTTCAGCGCGGCGTTCCGCTTCAACGTAGCGTCTCTCAGTCCTCCGAGCTTCCGTCCTTTGGCCTTCGCCTCAGCCAGAGCCGCCTTGGTCCGCTGAGAGATGAAGTCCCTCTCTTGCTCCGCAAGCGCGGCGTAGATGTGAAGCTGGAACTTATCAGCATGAGGCATGGTGGCCACCCTGAAGTCGAGCTTCCGGTCGTCGGTCATGCTGCTGATGAACGACACCTTGCGTGAGAAGCGGTCCAGTTTGGCAGCCAAGAGCACAACCTTCTCCTTCTTCGCCAGGGCGATCGCTTTCAGCAGTTCTGGTCGGTCGTCCTCCGCCCCGCTCTGCACCTCGACGAATTCCGCCAGCACCTCCCACGGCTCCGGCGAGAAGGTCTCGAGGAAGATGCGGATGTCCCGCTGCTGAGCATCCAGGCCAAGACCGCTCCGCCCCTGCTCCTTCGTGCTCACCCTCGTGTAGGTGACGTATCGGATCATCGGCCTCCCCCTCCCCCTATAGGCTGCTTGAAGGGTCATGTGGGAGCGGCCGTAACAAACGTCAACGTTCGTTGTGCCTGTTACAGCGGCATTTCGTGGCCCGTCGCGATCACTCACCGAGCAGGGCTGGCAGGCTGCTTGGGTTGGCGACGTTTCCTTTCACCCCGGGGCGCCCACCACTAGCGCCTCTCGAAACCGTGCTAACACTTCGCGGGGAGTGCCCCCACAAGCACAAACGCCGGTGCCTTCGAAGGGGCGCCGACCAGCGGCGGCGGCCCCCATGGGGGAAAATCCGAGGATAGAGTGGTAGAGATGGCCGCTGAGATTTTTGGGCCACAGAGCACTCTCGAGTCAGCCGACAGCTACCATCTGCCGACATGAAACATCCTGACGAGCAACGCCAAGGGGGTGTGTCCGGTGCAAGGCCCTCTGCCTGGCGTCAGCCATCCGGACTTAGCATAGGGTTCGCGGCATCGTTGCAATACGTAGCGAGCGCACGCGGCCCTCGAATACCACGCAGCGGCCAAATCTATAGCCGGTACCGCGCGGGCGCACCGTACGTGATCCATACTGGAGGATTCCAGTGGCGCCCCGCGCTAATCCAGTAGAAAGGACATTATGCGCCGCAACCATTTTTCGGGAGATTATCTCGCTCAAAAACCCCGTTGCTATCTACCAAGACGAGATAAGCTGACCACAAGAGTAGCCATCCTCTCTTTCGATGCCGCAAGATCAGACCTAGCGTGTTCTGCCATCTCGAAATAGAAATCCACAACTGACTCGCCATCCGTGACACAGTCCTGGGGTCCGACAGACTGCACGGCCGAGACATACAGATTGAAAATGTCTACAGACTCCGACAAAGCAGCGTATGTATATGCCGAAACCTCTCCTCCAATCACATCAAGCCGGCCCGCAATTGATATGGGCCTGATGGGGCGGTTCTGAACTAAATGAATGAAAGCTATGCAGTTCTGCATTGATCCAAGGCCCCCGCGCTCGCCATTATAGTCCTGCATCCAGTTCTCTATCCAATCGATAACCCTATCTACGTCAGTGAGAGCGCTCTGAAGAAGGGCCATTTCGTTGTCAATCCTCCTACTGAACTCTCGATCATCAGAGAGTTTCCCCTGAAGTAGGATGGCCGCCGACACAGCAGCAAACCCAACAATCGCACCAATCAACGTCTGCCAATCGCGAACAGATTTCACGTACCGATTTTTCGGATACATCGCATTGGATACAATAAGTATCGCCAAGAGCAGAGCACAAAAACTAAATATGAAGTAGATTGCAGCGACGCCCAATGTTATGCTCCCCAAAGATAAAGTGGCCTGTATTCAGGTTCGAGCGATCGATGGCGATCATTTGAACTGGAATTGCCCACGAGACGGCCTTGGTCGATGTCGATCTTCGCTCGGTTGCTGTTGGAAGGCAACCGGCGAGGCATAGACGTGGCGGTGGCGAGGATTGTCAAATAGGATGGCTGGCTGTCCGCTGGAAAACCGTGTGCCATCGCCGATCTTGCGGGACCTCGGGCGAACCTCTTCCGGCGAAATGGCGTTTGACGCTGCTTTGTTGCACGATACCCTGCCCCGTGATGTGCGCGGTGGTAACCTTCAAGGAGGTCTTCGTGCACCCTGAACCAACGCTTGCTCGCCCCGTCCAATAACGGTCCCTTTTTATCACCCGTGGCCGTGCCGCTTTCTTGAGTGAAGAAGCGCCCGCAAGGAAATTCTAGAGGCGGCAGCATCGGGCTTTGGGTTGTCCTTCGGTATAGCATTAGACTGGATATCTATACCAAATCGTGTGTGTGTGAGCCTGTGTCTCGTTATAAGGCCCAGGCCACGTACTGGGGAAAATCCTTGAGTCGTCGATCGTTGCTGGAAGATCAGCTGAACCCAGGCTCTCAATGGCATCGCTGGGAACCGCACATCCACGCCCCGGGCACTACCTTCAACGACCAATTCAAGGGGCCGACCGCGTGGGAGGACTACCTCACAAGCTTGGAGCAAGCGGCGCCGGTGATCCGCGCCATCGCCGTCACGGACTACTATTGCACCGAGACCTATCAACGGTTCGTGGCGGAGATGGAGCGGAATGATCGGCTGCCCCAAGTCGCCCTTGCCTTTCCCAACATCGAAATTCGGCTGGATGTAGCCACCGTCAGGGAGCGCTGGACCAACATGCATCTGCTGGTCAGCCCGGAGGACCCTAGCCATGTGAGGGAAATCGAACGGTTCCTCGACCGACTGCGCTTCGAAGCGCATGGCGACAGTTTTGCCTGCAACCGTCACGATCTTATCCAGCTTGGGCGAAAGTCGAAACCAGATCTTTCCGACGAGCAGTCAGCGTTCCGGCACGGAGCGTCGCAGTTCAAAATCAACTTCAGCCAACTCCGTGAAGAGTACCACCGAAGCGACTGGGCCCAGAAGAACATACTGGTTGCTGTAGCTGGCGCTGAAACCGACGGTACGTCCGGGATCCGAGAGGCGAGCGACGCGACACTCCGGCAGGAGATCGAGAAGTTCGCTCATATCATTTTCTCGAGCAGCCCGGCGCAGCGAGACTTCTGGCTCGGGCGCAAGAGCGGCGTCGGCGAGGATTTTCTGAGAGAACGCTATAATGGCTGCAAACCCTGCCTTCATGGCAGTGATGCGCATGATCAGGAATCCGTGGCCAGGCCCTACGGTGATCGCTACTCGTGGGTCAAAGGCGCACTCGAGTTCGACGCTTTGCGCCAAGCCTGTATAGATCCTGCAGACCGAGCCTATGTGGGCCCTCAACCGCCGTTCAGGGCAACCCCGGCGCGAGTGATATCGGCGATTGAGCTTACGGGAGCGCCTTGGGCCGCAACGCCAAAGCTCGCCCTAAACCCAGGGCTGGTCGCTATCATCGGAGCGCGAGGCTCCGGTAAGACGGCCCTCGCCGATGCCATCGCGGCAGGCTGCGACGCGACCGCCGGCCGGCTGAGCAGTGCGTCGTTCATTGTCCGTGCTCGCGAACACCTCGACGGCGCTGAGGTTCAGCTCACCTGGGAAACTGGCAACCCATCCATTCGTCCCCTAGCAGCAGAAGTGGACGACCCATCGCTATACGCGCGTGCCCGCTACCTGTCCCAAAAGTTCGTCGAGGAACTCTGTTCGGCCGATGGGCTGAAGGATGAGCTCCTGAGTGAGATCGAGCGGGTCATTTTCCAAGCGCATAACACGCTTGAGCGCGATGGTACCACCGACTTCAGCGAGCTTCGGGAACTGCGAACTGCCGTCCTGAGGGACAATCGTACGCGCAACGAGGAGGCCATCGCCAATCTCTCGGACCAGATCGGGATCGAACGGGAGAAGCAGAGCCAGATCGCGAACCTGAAGTCGAAAATCACGCAAAAGGAAGCCCTGATCGATGGCTATCTCAAGAGCCGGGATTCGCTGGTGACGAAAGGCAGTGTCGAGCGTGTCGCCCGCCTTAACGAACTCACAGAGGCCGCCGACTACGTTCGAAATCAGATTCGACTTTGGTCACAGCAAGCACAGGCCCTGCAGTCTCTGGAGAACGACGTCGCGGACTTTCGCCTGAACCGGGCTCCGATGGCTCTTCGCACAGCAAAACGAGCTTTCTCTGGCGCTCATCTAAAAGACAATGAATGGGAGGCCTTTAGGCAGACTTATGTCGGAGACGTTGACGCGACTTTGCTTGAAAAGGTGGCGAATGCAGGGAAGGAAATCGAAGCTTGGCGCGGGAAGGAGCAGCCTCGCAAAGCCTCCGACCAAGAGCCCTACCTCGCGGCCGACGCGGACCTGAAAAATGTGTCGCTGGGGGAACTGGAAGCCGAGATCGCGCGGATCCAGCGGCTCGTCAACATCGATGCCGACACCGCCAATCGCCTAAGGGCCGTGACTGCCAAGATCGGTGACGAAAACGCGGCTCTAGCCGGGCTGAAGGAAGCGCTTGCGGATTGCGAGGGTGCGGAGGACCGCGTGAAGCAGCTTCAGGCCGACCGGGAACAGGCCTATCTCCGCATCTTCCAGTCAATTGTGGGCGAGGAGCTTGTTCTTCACAAGCTCTATCGTCCCCTGATGGAGCGCCTCGCAAAGGCCGCGGGGACCTTGCGGAAGCTTTCCTTGACGGTGTCTCGTAGGGCAGACGTTCACCGCTGGGCGCAGGAAGGCGAAAGACTCATCGATAAGCGCCGTGTCGGCCCCTTCAAAGGCGTCGGCACGTTGGAAACTTGGGCCGAAGGCCTTCTCAAGTCTGCATGGGAGACAGGCGACCCGAAAGCTGTCGCCGACGCGATGACCAGCTTTCTCCAGGCGCATCTAGCGAAGCTTCCCAATCTCTCGGAGGTCCCGCAGTCACAACAGGCCGACTATCGCTTGTGGCTGCGGCGTTTCGCTAAGTGGCTCTACAGTACGAGGCACATTGAGATTAGCTACAGTATCGACTACGAAGGCGTTGACATCCGAAAGCTATCGCCGGGAACCCGGGGTATAGTTCTGCTTCTGCTATATCTAGCCTTAGATGACACCGACGATCGCCCACTGATCATCGACCAGCCCGAAGAAAATCTTGATCCCAAGTCTATTTTTGATGAACTGGTCGGGCTCTTCATTGCAGCCAAGAAGACTCGGCAGGTGATCATAGTAACGCACAATGCCAACCTAGTCGTAAACGCCGACGCTGATCAGGTGATCGTCGCCTTCGCCAGCACACACACGCCCGGCCAGCTGCCACCCATCCGATATCTTTCCGGCGGCCTCGAGAGTACGAATATGCGGCAGCACGTTTGCGGCATACTCGAGGGTGGAGAGCGTGCATTCAGGGAGCGCGCGAGACGGTTGCGCGTCCGACTCGAACGCTAGAGATAGAGAGAGATTGGCAGGGCCAACACCTTTGCTGACGGCAAGCGGGAATGCGAAAGCATTCTAGGGGCCGTCCACCGCTCATCCGCAGCTGCCCCGGCAGCTACAGTTCACCGTCGAATAGCTTCCATCCCCCGCACTATCCTGCCGGCTTGACAACCAAGTAGCTTGTACCGATGTTGTACATTGTGAGCAACGAGGAAAACGTGCAACACAAACCAGATTAATTGCTGTTTATCAATGAGTTAACTGTTTTGTCATCCCCTCCCCTAGGGGACGCCAGTTCTCCTATCGTCGAACCGTCGCCCCGGTTTTTCGGGTTCGAACTTCGTTCGATGGGGGACACCATGCTCTTGTCGGGGGATCTGGAGCATCGCGGGGGCGCAATTGGGCTGGAATCCGGACCGTCGGGCGGAGATGTGCTCCGAGCTGGATGGTTTCTTAACCCACAAATACGGCCTGACGCGCGACGGTCTGCGCTATGTGCTCGATCCCGCCGACGTCCGCGGCTCCGATTGTCCATCCGCGACCTTCCGCACCTCCCCGACGAAGAATCGTCCAATTCAGCGAGTATCGCACCCGCCGCCTATGGCGCGCTGGAGGGAGTCACGTGACGATTGCGACTTAATGGGATTTTGTTCTATATATGTTCTGCACCCCTGACGCAGCCCGCGCATGCCAGCAGCGAATACAGAGAGAATTCGCGACCCGATCCACAACCTGATCGTCTTCGACGAGAAGGATGATGTGGACATGCTGGCTTGGCGCCTGATCCAGACGCCGGAATTCCAGCGCCTGCGTCGCATCCGCCAGCTCGGCGTGTCAGAGTTCGTCTTTCCCGGCGCCACGCACACTCGCTTCGCCCACTCCCTGGGCGTCTACAACAACGCCCGGCGACTGATCCGGTTGATCGAAGACAACCGCCTGGGCGGGGCGAGACCGGCACCGGGGCCAAGTGCCACCGCCCCGTCAGAGCACCGGGCGACGGTGATCCGGTTGGCCGCACTGCTACACGATGTCGGGCATGGCCCATTCAGCCATGCCTTCGAGGCCGCACGGCTGGAGCTGGCGCAGGACAGGGGCCAAGAGAAGATCAAGAACCACGAGTTCTTCAGCGGGGAGTTGATCCGCAGTCCGAACTCGGGGATCTGCTGCTGTTTGGCCGCGGTCGACCCGCAGTTGCCGGCGCGGATCGCCGAGGTCATCGAGGCAGATGATCCCACGGACATCTACCACGCCGTCGTCTCCAGCTCGTTTGATGCCGACCGGCTGGACTACCTGCAACGCGACCGCTACATGACCGGCACACACAGCGGCGCCATCGACGTCGAGTGGCTGATCAACAACCTGGTGGTCGAAGAGATCCCGCTGAGCCAGGAAGGCGGGGAGGAGGCGGATCCGACGCTGGCGCGCACCTTCGCCTTCTCGGAGAAGGGCCGGTCTGCGGCGGAAGATTTCCTGCTGGCCCGCTATCGGCTGTTCACCAACGTCTACCTGCACAAGACCACGCGCGGATTCGAAAAGCTGGTCGCTGCCCTGATCCGCTGGCTCGGCGCAGCGGGAAATGCCGCAACGATCGGTATCGAGGACGACCATCCGCTGATCCGCTTCCTGACCGCTGATGGCGATGGGCCGGTCAGCGACTACGCCCAGCTCGACGACCAGATGGTCTGGGGGCTGGTGGAGCGAATCAATCGGTGCAGCGAACCGGAGCCACAAGAACTCGCACGACGTCTGCTCCAGCGGGAACGGCCCAAATGCGTTGATCTCGCAAGGCATTTCGGTGCGGATTTGAAACTCCTGGAAAGTACGGATAGGAAGCTGAAGGATAGATTCAATAAACAGCTCGGCAGGTCGGTTTTCCGGGATCTCGTCCCGATCAGCCTTTACAAGGAGTTGGATGGAACTCGTGCAAAAGAGCACAAGCTCATGCGTGTGCGCACCGACGATACCGTTCGAGAAATCACCAAGTTTCCCGACACGATCATAAGTGAATTCATGAAGAAGGAGCGCAATATCATCCGCTACTACTTCCTCGATAGGGACGAGTTCGAGAGGGCGGAGAGACTGATGAAGGAAGGACGCTGATAGATGACCAGGGCGCCGGACCTGCTTGCCGAGTTGTTCTTTGCCGGAGACGGCGAGATCGTTGGGCGTATCCGCCTGCAGAAGATTGCCTATCTTCTGCAGCAGAAGGCGGGCAGGCGCGACCTTTTCTTCACCTACCATCATTACGGGCCCTATAGCCGCGAATTGGCGGAGGCCCTTGATCGCGCTGTCATCCTCGAAGAGATCGATGAAAAATCCCGCGATACCGACTATGGCACGACATACAGCATCTTCCATTGGAAGAAGCGGGTCCGCCGCGAGAAAGAAGCCGTCGGCCCAATATCCATGACTGAGGCCAAGCCAATCATGGCCCGGCTAAAGAAAGAGCCCGCGGTGATTCTGGAGCTGGCAGCGACCATCCACTGGCTGATCCACAAGGAGCAAGCGAAGGACTGGGAATCGGAGCTGAAGATCCGCAAGAAACTGAAATCGACGCCCGAGAACATCGGGCGGGCCAAGACGGTCTTGCGCGACTTGGGTCTCGACCAGGGCCTCGCCGCCTGATGCCGAGGTGGGGATCCAGCCGCTAACCGCCCTGCTGCGCATCTCGGCCGAACGCCGGACCGAAGACAACGGCTTTGGACTGCCGGACGGCGAGGCCGAGGGCTGGTCGGGCTTCCGGGGCCACAACGGCCTGCTGCTGGCCGCCCCCTGGACGCCGCCTTCAACGCCGGCCTGATCGGCTCCACTGACAACGGCGGCCCCCTGGTGTGCTCGTTTCTGCAGGCAGCCGACCGCGCGCTCCTGCATCTTGCGGCGGTGCCCGACACTATCGAGCCAGGCCACCGTACCTGCCCTATCTGACGTTCCACCGTGCCGACGTGTTTCAGGGATAGCTGGCCCGCCGATGCTGGTCCGGCCTGCTTCGCACGCACAGTGCCGCTATGGTCCCGGCAGGTGGGACAGTCCGGCTGCCATCATGGCGATGCCGACAAGGCCGATCAGTCCGCTTGACACATAGGGCAGCCTGTCGCCCCAGCGGTCGAACAGGCCGTGTGATCGGCGGGCCACCAGGCGGGTGCCCCAGGCTGCCAGCATCCCGACCGTCACCAGCGTCACGCCCAGGCCGATGCTGAAGCCAGTGACTAGGGCGATGCCCAGGCCGATGCTGTCGAGATGCAGGCAGACCAGCAGCACCGTGATCGCGGCCGGGCACGGGATCAGCCCCCCGGTCAGGCCGAACAGGATCGTCTGCCCGGTCCCGGTCCGCCCGGTCGCCAGCTGCCGGCGGATCTGCGCGGCATGGGCGCGGGCATGCGCGTCGGCGCCGGCGGGGTGATGCGCGTGACCATGGGCATGGGCATGGGCATGGTCGTGATCATGGTCGTGAACATGATCGTGGGGGTGGTCGGGATCATGGGCATGTCCGTGATCGTGCGGGTGCGGAACCCCCGTTGCGTAGGCACCGGCGAAGGCCGGCCGCGCGGCGCGCTGGCCGGCGAGGCGCCCCGCCATCCAGGCCGCGATCGCCAGCACGATCGTGCCCGAGGCGATCATGAAATAGGGCTCGGCCGTCTCGGCGATCAGCGCGTTGCCGGCCGACAGGGCCACCCCCGCCAGAACCCAGACGATGATCGAATGCGAGGCCGCGGCACTGACCCCCAACAGGACCGCCTGAAACACCGTTCCCCGCACGGCCACGATGTAGGCCGCGATCATCGTCTTGGAATGGCCCGGTTCCAGCCCGTGCAGGGCGCCCAGCGCGAAGGCGATGGCGAACAGCACGATCGGGTGGCCGCCGCCCATGACGAGATCCGTGAGGTTCATGGCCTTTCCCTTCCCGGCCCGTTCACCCGCCCTGGCGCAACGGCCTCACCGCACGCTCGACCGCGCGGGGTCCGGACCGGCTGGCCCCGGTACCGCTTCGGCATGCCCGCACCCGCCCCGTTGCCGATACCGGCGCCCTACAGGTACTTGGTCAGGGCCTTGAATTCGCGGACCAGCTCCCGCGCCGTCTTGGGGTCGGTCTCACCGTTCAGCGATTCCTCCAGGCAATGGTCGACATGGTCCTGGACGAGGATGCGCTTGGCCTGGCCCACCGCCTTCTCCACCGCATGCAGCTGCTGCGCCAGCTCCGCACAGGGGCGCCCCTCCTCCAGCATCCGCACGATCTTCTGCAGGTGGCCGTCGGCCCGCTTCAGGCGGTTGATGATGTCCGGATGGCTTTCGTGGCGCACGCCGATATCCTATCCCCCTGGTGAGGATAGGACCATCCTATCCTGGGGGTATGGATTTTTCAACCGCCGGCGCGCCAGCGCCGGCACGCCTGCCGTCCCCAAGGGTGCGAACCGTTCGGCGTCAGGCTGCCTTCAGGCCGTCCCGGTCCAGGTGCACGACGCGGGTGGCCAGGCGGTCGATCACCCGTGGTTCGTGCGAGACCACCACCATGGCCTGGTCCAGCGACAGCAGCAGCGCCAGCATGCGCTCCTCCGCCTCCTGGTCCAGGCCGGTCGTCGGTTCGTCCAGCAGCAGCACCGCCGGGTCCATCGCCAGCACGGTGGCCAGCGCCACCAGCCGCTTCTCGCCGCCGGAAAGGCGGTAGGTAATGCGGTGCTCGAACCCGGCCAGGCCCACCCGCGCCAGCGTACGGGTGACGACGGCCGCCGCTTCGGCGCGGCCGACGCCGAGGTTCAGCGGCCCGAAGGCGATATCCTCGGCGACCGTCGGGCAGAACAGCTGGTCGTCGCTGTCCTGGAACAGAAGGCCCACGCGCCGGCGCACGGCCGCGAACTCCCGCTCCGTGCGGCAGGGCCGGCCGAAGGCGGCAACCTGGCCAGCCGCCACCGGCAACAACCCGACGATGACGTGCAGCAATGTCGATTTGCCGGCCCCGTTGGGACCGACCAGGCCGACCCGCTCGCCCGGGCGCACTGCGAGATCGATCCCGTCGAGCACGATGCGCCCGTGGTCGCGGGCGACGCGGACGCCGCTCAGGCCGATCAGCGGCTCGCCGCTCACCGGACCGCGACCTCCACGGCCACACAGGCCACCACGGCGATCGCGGCCGCAAGGGCCAGCACTGCATCCCGCCCGCCCGCGGCGTCCAGGGGGTCGTGGCGGAAGGTGCCGTTGAACCCGCGGCAGCGCATGGCGTCCAGGATCCGCTCCGACCGGTCGAAGCTGCGCACCAGAAGCATGCCGATCAGGTAGCCGACGCTGCGCAGGCTGTGCCGGTCCGCCCGCGCCCGGAATCCGCGCACCCGCATCGACCGCCGCAGGCGCGCATAGTCGCGTTGCAGCACCTCCATATAGCGCACGGTCATCAACAGCAGCGTCACCAGCCGCCCGGGCAGCCCCAGGCCGGCCAGGGCCCGGCCGAACTGCGTGGCCTCCAACCCACCGATCAGCGCCGCCAGCAGCAGGACGACGATATTGGCCTTCAGCAGGATGACGAAGGCCCGGCGCAGACCGTCACCGCTGGCCGTGAACGGGCCGACCTGCAACAGGATGCCGTCGGGCGCCGTCGCCGGCACGGTGAAAGGCAGCGTGACCAGCACCATGATCATGAAGCCTTCGAGCGACAACAGCCGGCCGCGCAGCCTGCGCAGGTCCGGTCGCGATGCCGCCAGCGCCAGCAGTGCGATGGCGAGCGCCGAGGCGAGCGCGCCCAGGCTCTGCAACGCCACGGCCGCAACGCACCCGACCAGTGCCACCGCCAGGCGGACGCGCGGGTCGTGATCGCTGAACAGGCCGGCCCGCGCCCCCGGGACGGCGCCGGGCGAATAGGCCCGATCCGCCAGCGACGCGTGGTCGGCCATCACTGGGCCGCCGCCTGCCCCGGCGCACCCGCCCCATGGGCAGCCGGCCGCTGGCGGCGGGACAGGACATAGGCGACGATCCCGAACAGCCCCAGGATATAGCCGATGCCGCCGACGACATCGCGGACCCGGACCTCCGCGCCATAGGCCAGCAGCTCCTCGCGCAAGGGCCGCACCTGCTGGCGCACCGTCTCGGTGATCATCGCCGCCAGCACCGCTTCGTCGACGGCGGCCTGCGGTGGCGCCCCCGCCGCGGTACCGGCCTCCGGCGCAGCCATGGCCGCCGGCCCGGCCGCCACGCTGCCGTCGGGCGCGGGCAGGCCGGCCGGCAGTTCGGCCGCGGTGACGACGAATTCCGCGGCATGCCCATCGGCCGTTTCCACGGTCAGGCGATGGTCCACGCGCACGGTCGCGTCCAGGGCAAAGGCCCCCTGTGCATCGGTCCGCGTGCGGCCCAGCTCGGCCCCGTCGGGACCGAAGGCCACGACATCCGCACCCTGCGGGACGCCGCCGCCGCTGAAGAAGGCGGAGCCGGAGATGGAGGTACCCTCGACATAGGCGAACAGGTTCAGCCTGTGGGCAAGCGCCGCGCCGGGACCGATCAGGCCGGCGACGGCAAGAACGAGAAGGACGATCACCCCTGCGCGCATGGCGGCAATCCTCCGGCTTCAGGATACGGGATGGGGGGCGAGGACCGCGGGGACAGGCCCCAGCATGTCGGGGCGCACCCGCTTGATCAGCAGGACCGCGGCGGCCGTCACGGCTGCCTCGATCGCCATCACCGGCAGGTGGGCGAGCACGGTCAGCTTGGCGGCCGGAATGAATTCGCGGCCGCTCAGGCCGAGGCAGATCGCAACCAGGATCGCCGTCAGCCCGACGGCGGCACCGCCGGCCACCGCCCCCGCCACCGCGGCGCCGGACGGCCCCCGCGCGGCGATGAACGGCCGTACCGCCAGCCCGCACACCAGCCCCGGCACCGCGATGTTGAACAGGTTGACGCCCAGCACCGTCACCCCGCCGAAGCCGAACAGCACGGATTGCAGCAAGAGCCCGACGAACATCGCCGGAAAGGCCGCCCATCCCAGCAGGACGCCGATCAGCCCGTTCAGGATCAGATGGACGCTGGACGGACCCAGGGTGATGTGGATCAGCGAGGCGACAAAGAAGGTGGCGCTCAAGACCGCGACCGCGGGGATGCGCTCCGGCTTGAGCGCCCGCAGGCCGAGCCCGAGGCCCGCCACCGCCACGACCGAGGTGGCGGCGATGACGGGGACGGAGATGACGCCGTCGGCGATATGCATGGTGTGACCCTCGGACTCCAGACCCTGATCGAGGCGAAGCCTCAGCGGACGTCGACTGTGCGGACCCAGAACACCGCGTCCTGCGACAGCTCCAGCCCCTCATGCTCGGTTTGCGGCCCCACGCCCAGGGCACAGAAGCCCCACCAGCCGGCGCGCGGCATGACGAAATCGAAGGTGCCGCTGGCATCGGCAAGGATGACCTGCGTCCCGAAGGCGGCCGCGGGGAAGACCACACCGTCGGTGTTGCGGTATTCCACCTCGATCTCGGCGAACGGCACCGGCTCGCCCTCGCTCAACACGACGCCGCGGAAGATGTTGCCGGTCCACAGCCCATAGGGCCGCACCAGTGGCCGGATCTCGGCCGGCAGCCCCACCAGCGTGTCCCAGCCCTGCTCGGCGCCGAAGGCTTCGACGACGACCTTGGCGAACTGCTGGATATAGACGTTCTCCGACGTCTCCAGATAGGGCGCGGGCTCCAGGAAGAAGACGTGGTCGCCGGGCGCGGTGACGTCATAGGACGCCGTGTAGGCGGCCTGATCGTCCACGGTCCGTGCCAGCAGCCGGTCGGTCAGGTCCGTCACCGTCTCCTGGTGCAGGACGCCGAAGCGGACCGGAGGCTCCATCGCCATGGTCGGGCCGCCATGGGCGGGATGCGTGAAGACGATTTCGAACGTGACGGAACGACTCTGCGGTGTCACCAGATCGCTGGATGGCACCAGCTCCTGGAAATGCGCCACCGCCGATCCGGCTTGCAGGCAGCCGAGCAGAAGCGCCACGGCACCGGCGGAGCGGGAGGAGGGTAGTGCGAAGGCCGACATGTCATGATCCCCTTTGTCGTTGGCAAGAAGCGCAAGACGGGGGGATCGTGCCGCGCACGCGCGGACACCCGGCAGAACGGGCCGCCAAACTGTCAGGACACTGAAGACACTGGGCCACCGGCGACACCCCTTCCAGACCACCCCGTCCGGATGCAGGTCAAACGTTTCGCCGGCAGGTCTCCTGGCTCGCGGGTCGCTGGCCCCACCGCGCCTTCCCGGCCTAGCAGGCCAGTGACATCGTGCGGTGGTCCTCGCCGCTCACAGTTGCGGGGGCAGCCACGGATTAGGTCCCTGATGGGTACGCCTCACCGTGTTCCCTATTAATCCCGAACGGCTGGTTGCCGTTCCGGAACCGACATTCGCCAGTATTGAAGCGCTGCGGATGCCTGTCAATGACCGATGACGGCGCCGGCGGCCGGGGCCCCTGTTGCTGTGACGCGCGTCACTGCCGATCGGGGTGCGGTCGGCGGATAGGAAGGCGATCCGGAAGCGGGGAGGGCCAGGGGATGCGGTTTGCGCGATTGTGGGCGGCGGCGTTGGCGGCGGGCCTGGCCCTGGTGGCCGCGGTGCCGCCGGCGGCGGCGCAGACGGAGATCGGGCAGCTCTGGTGCAACGGCAGCGACGGGGCCAGCCGGATCCAGGGGCACCTGCTGGCGGATCTCTGGGAGTCCAGCGCCCCCGACCCGCGCGCCTACTTCCCCCAGCTGGTGCAGGGCCAGATCGGCCGGATCCCCGGGCTGGTGCGCCTGTTCGGCCACATGCAGGACATGAACGGCAACCTGGTCAACTTCGAAGTCTTCCTGGGCGGCGGCAACCAGGGGACCGGATCGGTCTGGTTCAACGGCGCCCGCCACCGCGAGATCCACATCACCCTGGTATTCGGCGGGCAGAGCTTCACCGTCTACCCCGAAACCGGCGGCATCGCCCAGTTCACCTGCACGATCTAGAGTCCGATTCCACGACGTCGGATCGACGTCATCGGTGATTCAGGCTCCAACCCGCTCCAGCGACCGACTCACCCCGACGTCGCCCTGCTCTCGGCGGCAGCGTCGCGGGCCAGGTGGTGCTGGATGGCGGTCCAGGTGGACTCCATATGGCCGCGCAGCCCGCGCCCCAGCTCCGCCCCGTTGCGCGCCTGCAATGCGGCGATGAAGCCCTCGTGCTCCGTCACGGCCACCTGCCAGCGATCGGGATAGCGATTGCCGTAGTAGCGGATCTGGCGCATGCGGGCGCTGAGCGCGGTATGGGCGTGGGACAGTGTCGGGTTGTGGGCAATGCGCACGATCGCCGCATGGATCGACTGGTTGAGCTTGAAATAGGCCAGCCGGTCGCGCTTGGCGTATTGCGCCATCATCTCATAGTGCAGGGCCACGACCTCGCGGATCTCCTCGTCGGTGGCCACGGCGCAGGCCAGCTCGCCCGCCAGCATCTCCAGCACGCCGATGACCTGCAGCATGCCCTGCATGTCCTCCGGCGACAGCTTGGTCACGGTGGCGCCGCGGTTGGGCGGCAGCTCCACCAGCCCCTCGCTGGCCAGCACCTTGATGGCCTCGCGCAGGGGCGTGCGCGAGATCCCGAAATGCTCGCACAATTCGCGCTCCGGCAGGCGCTGGCCGGGCCTGAGGTCCTCCTCGATGATCATGTCGCGCAGCCGCGTGACGACCTCCTCGTGCAGCGACCGGCGCCGGATCACCGGTGCCTGGCCGAAGCCGCCGCGGGCATCCGTCGCGGGATCGCCGGGATCCGTCGTCATGGGCCCTCACCAGGCAAGTGCCGGCGGCTTCCGGGACGTTCCGGCCGGCAGGAACGACAGGATATTGGCATCGCCCACCGCTTCACCAGCACGCATTTCACCGGGGCGCCCCCGGCCGCCTGCCTGTGCAGACGGTACGGCCCGTCACGCAGCCGCCCGCTGCCGCTCGGCCGCCATGCGGCAGCCGACCAGGAAGGCCCGGCGCATCGCCTCGGGATTGGCGATGCCGCGGCCCACGATGTCGAAGGCCGTGCCGTGGGCGGGCGTCGTCACCGCAATGGGCAGACCGCCCAGCACCGTGACCCCGCGTTCGAAACCCATCAGCTTCATCGCGATCTGCCCCTGGTCGTGATACATGCTGACGACGGCGTCGAACTCCCCCGCCTGCGCGCGGCGGAAGATGATGTCGGCCGGAAACGGGCCCAGCGCGGCAATGCCGGCGGCCTTGGCCTCCCCGACGGCCGGGGCGATCACGTCGATCTCCTCCCGCCCGAAGACGCCGCCATCCCCGGCATGGGGGTTCAGCCCGGCCACACCGATGCGCGGGCGGGGAATGCCGGCGGCCCGCAAGGCGTCGTGGATCAGGCGGACCGCACGCACGACGCCCTCGCGCGTCACCGCCCCGCTGACCTTGGACAGCGGGATGTGGGACGTGACCCGCCCGGTCCACAGGGTGTCGAGCACGTTGAACTCGCTGACCGGGCCGTCGAAGCCGATCTCGTGGGCCACGAACTGCAGCTCGTCATCGAAGCCCAGGCCCGCCATGTGCATGGCCTGCTTGTTGAACGGGGCAAAGCAGATCGCGTCGATCGTGCCGGCCCGGGCCAGCGCCAAGGCCAGCCGCAGGCATTCCAGCACGGTGCGGCCCGCCGGTTCCATCGCCGTGCCCGGCACCAGGCCTGCCGGGTCGGCGCCCGGAAAATCCAGCAACGCGGGCGACTGGCTGCCGGCTGCCCACGCTTCGGCCGACTTGTACGCCGGCAGCGTCCCGTCCAGGCCGGCGACCCGCCGGCCGGCCGCCAGATAGCGCCCGTCGCCGATCACCAGCACACGGGCGCGGGCGATCGCCACCTCGTCGGCCAGCAGCTTGGCAACCAGTTCCGGCCCGATCCCGCAGGGGTCGCCCAGCAGAACACCGATCTTGGGAAGCATCAGGGTCTCCTCGATTGCCGGTCCCGGGGGAAGATGGCGCCCGCCGGTCAAGCCGCCCGCCAGGCGGCACCGGCGGGGAACTCGTACATGTCCAGGCTCTCGGGCTTCATCTCGATGCTGTAGCCCGGCCGGTCCGGCGGCATGTAGCGGCCGTGCTGCATGCGCACGGGATCGACGAAGTGCTCGTGCAGGTGGTCGGCATATTCCGTCAGCCGGCCGTCCAGCGACGCCGACACGGCGATGTAGTCGAACAGCGACAGGTGCTGGACGTACTCGCACAGGCCGACGCCGCCGGCATGCGGCCAGACCGGGATGCCGAACTTCGCCGCCATCAGCAGCACGGCCAGCACCTCGTTGACGCCGCCCAGCCGGCAGGCGTCGATCTGGCAGACATCGATCGCCTGGGCCTGGAACAGCTGCTTGAACATCACCCGGTTGTGGCAATGCTCGCCGGTCGCCACGCCCATCGGGCGGATCGCGCGGCGGATGGCGGCGTGGCCCAGGACGTCGTCGGGACTGGTCGGCTCCTCGATGAACCAGGGCCGGAACTCCGCCAGCCGCGTCATGTGCGCAATCGCCTGCTCGACCCCCCACACCTGGTTGGCATCCACCATCAGCTTGCGCTCAAACCCGATCTCTTCGCGGATCAGCCGTGCGCGCCGGATGTCGTCCTCCACATCCGCGCCGACCTTGATCTTGAAATTCTCCCAGCCCGCGGCAACGGCATCGCGGCACAGCCGGCGCATCTTGTCGTCGGGATAGCCCAGCCAGCCCGCCGAGGTCGTGTAGGCGGGATAGCCCCGGGTGCGCATCTCCGCCTCGCGGGCGGCCTTGGTCGGCGCGTTGCAGTGCAGGATCTCCAGCGCCTCGGCCGGGCTCAACGCGTCCTCGATGTAGCGGAAGTCGATGCAGCGGACGACCTGTTCCGGCGTCATGTCGGCCAGCAGCTGCCACACCGGCTTGCCGGCGGCCTTCGCCCACAAATCCCAGCTGGCGTTGACGACCGCGGCCAGCGCCAGGTGGATCGCCCCCTTCTCCGGCCCGATCCAGCGCAGCTGGCTGTCGCCGTTCAACGCCCGCCAATAGCCGCCCATGTCGGCGGCGATGTCCGACAGCCGGCAGCCAATCACCAGCGGCGCCAGCGCCCGCACGGCAGCGACGCAGATCTCGTTGCCGCGGCCGATGGTGAAGGTCATGCCGTGACCGTCCGGTGCTGAGGCCGGTTCGGTATGCAGAACGACATAGGTCGCCGAGTAGTCCGGCGCCTCGTTCATCGCGTCGGACCCGTCGAGCGTGCGCGACGTGGGGAACCGGATGTCCCGCACCGTGACCCCTGCAATCGTGCAATCCTGCATGCGCCAAGCCCCTCTCGCCCGTTGCGCGCCTCTGCGGGTGCGCGCCAAGCCAGGCATCACGTAGCATTCTTTGCATTCTGAATGCAATATCCAGGTGAAATGGTGCCGCCGGCCGATCGCCTGCCCGGCCGCCGAAGACCTGCGACAAACGCGCGGATCTCCTGAAATTCCGCCTCGCCAGCGGTCGCCATGGGCGAACAGGCCGATTGACAGAGATTTGAATATTGTATACGAACTTTGGAAACAGAGAACAGGCCGGTGCGGTCGTAGCGTGCCAAAGCCGGCCAGCTGGGGAGAGATGTCCACCTTCGCCCGCCCGTCGCAACAGGGCTCGACGCCAGCCATCCGGCCGGTGTTCGGCGTCCCGGCCTCGGCATCGGCGCAGCCTGCCCTCCTCCCCCGCCGCCATCCCGTGTCGTCCCGACCCAAGGAGGAGAGGCCAGCCATGACCCGCATCACGCGTCGCACCGCCCTTCGCGCATCCGCGGCCACCGCCGTTGCCCTCGGCATGCCGTTCATCCGCCGGGCCCATGCCCAGGCGGTGACACTGCGGTTCGGCCATTACGGTGCCACGCAGGACAGCGCCACCGCAGCGGCCGAACGGTTCAAGGAGGTGGTGGAGGAGCGCTCCGGCGGGGAGATCGAGATCAGCCTGCATCCCGCCCACGAACTGGGCAACGATCCGGCGCTGCTGCAGGGCGTCCGCCTGGGCACCATCGACATCGCCATGACCGGCAATCCCTATTTCACCGCCTTCGCCCCGGAAATGAACGTGCTGGACCTGCCGTTCCTGTTCCACTCCAGCGAGCATGTGTACGGCGTCTTCGACGGCGAGATCGGCCGCCAGGTGCTGGACGGGATGGCGCGCCACCAGCTTCAGGGGCTGGCCTTGTGGGAGATCGGGTTCCGCAACCTCACCAATTCCGTCCGCCCGATCCGCGAGCCCGCCGACCTGCAGGGCCTGAAGATCCGCACGACCCCGAACCCGGCCCATGTCCGCGCCTTCGAACTCTTGGGCGCGGTGCCGACGCCGATGCCGTTCGGCGAGGTCTATCTGGCCTTGCAGACGGGGGCCGTCGACGGCCAGGAAAACCCCGTCAACCACATCTATGCCAACCGACTGTACGAGGTGCAGGACCATCTGAGCCTCACCCGCCATGCCTTCACCGCGTCGCCCATGGCCATGAACAAGGCCAAGTACGACAGCCTGGATGCCGACATGCAGCAGCTGCTGCTGGATGCGGCGCTGGAGGGCGCACGCTTCGAACGCACCCTGAACGAGGAGCGGGAGGCCGGAAGCCTGCAAGCCATGAAGGACGCCGGCATGCAGGTGGTGGAGGACCCCGATGTCGAGGCGTTCCAGGCGATCGTCGCCGATGAGACCTGGGCGATGTACGCCGACGAGCACGGCAGCGAGCTGATCGACGCTATCGAAGCGGCTGGCTGACCGATACAAGGGCGGCCATGTTCGACAGACCGATCCGACTGGCGGCCCGCGTGCTCAACCTGCTGGTGGGCGGCCTGCTGCTGGCCATCGTGTGCATCACGCTGGCCCAGGTGGTCGCCCGCTATGCCCTGGGTGCCTCGCTGGTCTGGAGCGAGGAGCTCACCCGCCTCCTGCATCTGTGGATGGTCGCCCTTGCCGCCGTCGGCGGCGCCCATATGCGCATCGGCCTGGTCGACCGGCACCTGTCCCGCGGGCTCCAGCGCGGCCTTCTGCTGGCCAGTAGCGCCTTGTGCCTGGTGATGCTGGTCATCCTGGTGCGCGGGTCATGGAACATGGCGGATCTGGTCCGGTACGACCGCTATACCGGCGTCGACCTGCCGGTCAGCCTCGCCTTCCAGGCCTTCGTGGTCGGCGGTGCCGCCTGGGCGCTTGCCCTGGTCGGCGAAACGGTGCGCCGGTGGCGCGCCCCGGGGGCCGGCGAGGCGCCGCGATGATGACGGTGCTGCTGTTGCTGGGCAGCATGCTGCTGCTCAGCATCCTGGGGGTCCCGCTGGTCTTCGCCATCCTGGCGTCGTCGCTGGCCACGCTGCTGGTCTACCGGCCCGGCATTCCGTTCGAAATCGTGCCGCAGCTGTTCGTCAACGGGATCGACCGGTCGGTGCTGCTGGCCGTCGTCTTCTTCTTCCTGGCGGGCGAGCTGATGAACCGCGGGGGCATCACCCAGCGCATCGTCGACTTCGCCAATGCCCTGGTCGGTCCCATCCGCGGCGGCCTGGGCCACGTCAACATCCTGTCGTCGGTGTTCTTTTCCGGCATCTCCGGTTCGGCCGTCGCCGATACGGCGGCCGTCGGGTCCACCATGATCCCGGCGATGGTCCGTCACGGCTATTCGCGGGCCTTCTCCGCCGCCGTGACCCAGACATCCTCTGTCATCGGCCCGATCATTCCGCCTTCGATTCCGGTCATCGTCTATGCCGTGCTGGCGGAGGTATCCGTCGGGCGGATGTTCCTGGCGGGTATCGTCCCGGGGCTGGTCGTCAGTCTCTGCCTGATGGTCGCGGTCTATGTCATCAGCCTGCGCCGCGGCTATCCGAAGGAAGCCCGCGTGCCGATGGCGGCGATCCTGAAGCGCGGCGTCGATGCGGGCCTGGCGCTGTTCGCGCCGCTGATCATCGTCGGCGGCATCCTGGGGGGCGTGTTCACCGCGACGGAGGCCGGCGCCGTCGCCGTGCTGTACAGCTTCCTGCTCGGCCGGCTGGGCTATCGCGAGCTTTCCTGGCGCGACGCCTGGACCGCGATGCTCCAGTCCGCGCGCGGGGCCGCCACGGTCATGGTCATCCTCGGCGCCTCGACCCTGTTCGCCTGGATCGTCGCCGACCTTCAGGTCAGCCGCACCGTCGGCGCCGCGATCCTAGCGGTGTCGGAACAGCCCTGGCTGGTGTTGCTGCTGATCAACCTGTTCGTCCTGCTGGTCGGGCTGTTCATGGACCCGCTGGCGGCGATGATCATCCTGGTGCCGATCTTCCTGCCGACGGTGATCGAGATCGGCGTCGACCCGATTCATTTCGGCATCGTCTTCGTGCTCAACCTGATGATCGGGCTGTGCACGCCGCCCGTCGGCTACCTGATCTACCTGTCGGCGGCGATCGCCGAAGCACGGCCGGAAGAGGTGATCCGCGAGAGCCTGCCGTTCCTGGCCGCACTGCTGGTGGCCCTGTTCCTGTGCATGTACGTGCCCGCCATCACGCTGACCCTGCCCGCGCTGATGGATTGAGGCGCCGGATCCGGAGAGACCGCACCCATGCCCCGTATCGTCGACCTCAGCATGCCCATCGCCCAGCACTTCCGCTGGCCCGTCGACCGCCAGGTCAAGGGGGACTTCGCGGCCGGCGACGTCTTCCAGGTGACGCGCATCGGGCTGTCGGTCCACGCCTTCACCCATATGGACAGCCAGCGCCACATCCTGGCCGACGGCTTCACCACCGACGACATCGCGCTGGAGCGTGTCGTCGGCGACTGCGCCGTGGTCGACCTGACCGCCGTTGCCGCCAACGAGGGCATTACGGCCGAACGGCTGGAGGCCGCGGGCGGCCATGTCCGGCCCGACGACATCGTGCTGTTGAAAACCGCGTGGGACCGAAGGCGGTCGTACACGACGCCGGACTACTGGACGGATGCCCCCTTCATGACGCGGGAGGCCAGCGAATGGCTGCTGGCGCGCCGGCCCCGCGCCGTCGCCTATGACTTTCCCCAGGACGAGACGATCCGCCTGAGCCTGCAAGGCATCGTCCGGCCGCTGGAGGAGAACGTCACCCACGACGTCTTGTTGCGCAACGGCGTCGTCATGATCGAGTACCTGTGCAATGCGGGCGCACTGTCGGGATCGCGCACCTTCCTGTGCGCCCTGCCGCTGAAGCTGCCCGGCGCCGACGGCGCCCCGGCCCGCGTGATCGCGCTGGAGCAGGACTGACGCCCCGCCCGGCGCCGGCGGGCGCCGGTCCGGTTCAGGCCGCGATCAGCGCCTGGCGGTCGACATCGACCAGGCCGCGGTCGGTGATCTTCAGGTGCGGGATCACCGGCAGCGCCAGGAACGCCAGCGCCAGGAAAGGCTCCGCCATGCGGCAGCCCAGCGCGGCGCCCGCCGCGCGCAGGGCGGCAAGGTGCCGGCACACCTCCTCCACCGGCCGGTCGCTCATCAGCCCGGCGATGGGCAGCGCCAGTTCGGCCGCCACTTGGCCCCCGCAGACGGCGACGAAGCCGCCCTGAAGCGCGATCACGCGGTTGACGGCCAGCGCCATGTCGGCATCGCTGTCACCGACGACGATGACGTTATGACTGTCATGCCCGACGCTGGACGCCAGCGCCCCGCCGCGCAGGCCGAACCCGCGAACGAAGCCGCGCCCGATGCCGCCACCGGCGCCATGGCGTTCCAGCACCGCCACCGCCAGCACGTCCTGGTCCGTATCGGACTGGCAATGACCGCGCCGGAACGGCAGCGTCGCCCGCAGGTGGTCCGTCACCAGCTGCCCGGGCCTCAATCCGATCACCGGTACCGTCGGCCCGCTTGCCGGCACGGCGAACAGGCCGGGCTCGACGGGGTCGAGGCGCACCGACTGCCGGCCCACGGGTGCGATCAGCCGGCGGCCCGCAAACAGCGCGTCGTCGACCGGCCGCCCGCCGACGATCACCCGGCTGACGGCACATGCCGCCAGGTCGTCCACCAGCACGATGTCGGCGCGATAGCCCGGGGCGATCATTCCGCGATCGAAAAGGCCGAAGGCCTGGGCGGCGGACCACGACGCCGCCCGATAGGCGGCCAGCACCGGCACCCCCGCCGCGATCGCCCGGCGGATGCAATGGTCGATATGCCCCTGCTCCACGATGTCGAGCGGACTGCGGTCATCGGTGCAGAAGGCGACGAAGGGCGAGGTCGCGTCCGTCAGCAGCGGCGCCAGGGTCGCCGCGTCCTTGGCGGCACTGCCCTCGCGGATGAACAGGCGCAGGCCCCGCCGCAGCTTGTCGGCGGCCTCCTCGCAGGAGGTGCTTTCATGGTCGTTGCAGATGCCCGCCACCGCATAGGCGTTGAGATCCCGCCCGCGGACCAGCGGCGCGTGGCCGTCGATGGGACCGCCGGCGAAGGCTGCCAGCTTGTCCAGAACCCGCGCATCGGCCTTCAGCACGCCCGGGAAATCCATCATCTCCGCCAGGCCCAGCACCGCGGGATGGCTGCGGAAGGCCAGCAGGTCCCCCGCATCCAGCCGCGCGCCGGAGGTTTCCAGCGCGGTTGCCGGCACGCAGCTCGGCAGCTGCACGCGCAGGTTCATGGCAAGGCCCGCGGTGCTGTCGAGGACATAGCGAAGGCCCACGCCCCCCAGCACATTGGCGATCTCGTGCGGGTCGGCAATCGCCGTCGTGGTGCCGCGGGCCAGCACCGTCCGGTCGAATTCCCCGGGCGAGACCAGGCTGCTTTCGATATGCACATGCGCGTCGACGAAGCCGGGCACGGCGGTCAGCCCGGAACCGTCGATTTCCCGCCGCCCCTCATAGCGTTCGTAGACGCCGACGATGATGCCGTCGGCAATCGCGATATCCCCGGGATCGAGCGCGCCCGTCGCCAGATCGAGGATGCGGGCATTGCGGATCACCAGGTCGGCGGGCCGGCGCCCCATCGCCACATCGATCCGCCGGGTCAGATCCGCCGCCGTCGTACCGCGTCGCTGCGGTGGCATTTCCCTGCTCCTGCAAAGTCGCCGATCACAGTACCATGCCGGGGCTGCGCGATGGGAACAGGACACCGTCGGCCCCGTGGCAATCCCGCGGGATGGCATTTTCGCCCCACACGAGAATTCATCGCAACGCAACTATTGAATTGATAACAACATCGCCCCGCTGTCGGACGTGTGACTTGCACGCAGCCTTGCAAAGACTGCAAGGTGGTCGGGAACGAGAACGGGCATAGACTCCGGCCTTAACAAAATCCCACCAGGTACCACTGATGACCGACCTTCTGGACAGATCCCACCTCGGTGAGTGGGGTGCCACGACACGCGACCGCATCGTCGTCCGCTTCGCCGGGGATTCCGGCGACGGCATCCAGCTGCTGGGCACCGAGACCGCAAAGGCGACCGCCCTTTCCGGCCACGACCTGATGACGCTGCCGGACTTCCCGGCGGAGATCCGCGCCCCCGTGGGCACCACCTTCGGCGTCTCGGCCTATCAGATCCAGTTCGGCGGGCCGGAGATCCTGACGTCCGGCGATGCCGCCGATGTGCTGGTCGCCTTCAACCCGGCCGCCCTGAAGACGAACCTGCACACGCTGCGCCCCGGGGGGCTGCTGATCGTCGACAAGGGCAGCCTGACCAAGCGCGGGCTGGAAAAGGCCGGCTATGCCGCCGACCCGACCGAGGACGGCAGCCTGGCGGGCTATCGCATGCTGCTGATCGACATCACCGGCCTGACCGCCGTGGCCGTTGCGGCCAGCGGCGTCGGCAAGAAACAGGCGGGCCAATCGAAGAACTTCTGGGCACTGGGGCTGGTGTTCTGGATGTTCGGCCACGACCGCGCCGCCACCCGCGGCTGGATCGAGGCGAAGTTCAAGAAGACGCCGGAAACCGCGGCCGCCAACACCGCGGCGCTGGACGCCGGCCACGCCTATGGCGAGACGGCGGAAATCGGCGCCGATATCGCGCTGCGGGCGGCCCCGGCCAAGCGGACGCCCGGCCTCTATCGGACCGTAACCGGAACGGATGCCATGGCGATGGGCCTGGCGGCGGTGGCGGCGTGTTCCGGCCTCAAGGTCAGCTATTGCACCTATCCGATCACCCCCGCGTCGGCCCTGCTGCACGTGCTGGCCAGGCTGCGCGGCCAGGGCGTCGTGACCTTCCAGGCGGAGGACGAGATCGCGGCCGTCTGCGCCGCGGTCGGCGCATCCTACGCCGGCGGGCTGGGCGTCACCGGATCGTCGGGCCCCGGCATGGCCTTGAAGGCCGAGGCCATGGGCCTGGCGGTGGCGGCGGAACTGCCGCTGATCGCCATCGACGTGCAGCGCGCCGGCCCGTCCACCGGCATGCCGACCAAGGCCGAACAGGGCGACCTGACCATGGCCATCCACGGCCGGCACGGCGAGGCCCCATGCTGCGTGCTGGCACCGGCGACGCCGTCGGACTGTTTCGATGCGGCGATCGAGGCGGCGCGGATCGCCATCGGCCACATGACCCCGGTGATCATCCTGTCGGATGCCTACATCGCCAACGCGGCCGAGCCCTGGCGGGTGCCGGACGCCGACGCGCTGCCGGATATCACCCCGGTCTTCCGCACCGACCCCGCCGGGTTCCAACCCTTCCTGCGCGATGCCGAGACGCTGGCGCGCCCCTGGGTGCGCCCGGGCACGCCCGAGTTGGTCCACCGCATCGGCGGGCTGGAACGGTCGGCCGACACCGGCCACATCTCGTACGATCCGGCCAACCACGACCGGATGACCCGCCTCCGGGACGAGAAGATCGCCCGCATCGCCGAGACCGCACCCCCCGCCCGCATAGAGGAGGGGCCGGAAAGCGGGGACATCCTGGTGGTCGGCTGGGGGTCGACCTATGGCCCGCTGAAATCCGCCACCCGGCGCGTGCGCGCCCGCGGTCACGCCGTCGGCCACCTGCATTTGCGCATGCTGTGGCCGTTGCCGCGCGGGCTGGAGGACATCCTGCGCAGCTTCAAGCGCATCGTCGTGGCCGAAATGAATTCCGGCCAGCTGAGAGAGATCATCCGCGCCCGCTTCCTGCTGCCGGCCGAAGGCTTCAACCAGGTGACAGGCCAGCCCCTGAAGTCCGGCGACGTCGAAGCCCATGTGCTGCGGATGCTGGAGGATTGACCGATGGATGACGTCATTGCCCTTTCCCCCGCCAGCTTCACCACGGACCAGGAAGTCCGGTGGTGCCCCGGCTGCGGCGACTACGCCATCCTCAAAGGCGTGCGCAAGGCGCTGGCAGAGTTGGGCCGCCCGCCGCACGAGGTCGTCTTCGTGTCCGGCATCGGCTGTGCCGCGCGCTTCCCGTACTATGTGGAAAGCTACGGCTTCCACACCATCCACGGCCGGGCGGCCGCCGTCGCCACCGGCGTGAAGCTGGCCAGCCCGGACTTGGACGTCTACGTCGTCGGCGGCGACGGCGACTTCCTGTCCATCGGCGGCAACCATCTGGTGCACGTGCTGCGGCGCAACGTCGACGTCAACCTGATCCTGCTCAACAACGCCATCTATGGGCTGACCAAGGGCCAGGCATCGCCGACCACGCTGGTCGGCACGCCCACGGCATCGACGCCCGCGGGATCGGCCGACCAGCCGGTGAATGCCGCCCTGCTGGCCTTGGGGTCGGGCGGCCGCTTCGTCGCCCGCACGGTCGACACCATGCAGGACCACCTGCCCGACATGGTCAAGCGGGCCCACCAGCACAAAGGCGCCTCGCTGCTGGAGGTCTATCAGAACTGCATCGTCTACAACGACGACGCCTGGCACGGCCTGCACGAAAAGAAGACCGCGCGGGACATGACCATCCGCGTGGTCCACGGCCAGCCCCTGACCTACGGCGCGAACGGCGAGCATGGCCTTCGCTTCATCGCCGAGACGGGCCGCTTCGAGATCCTGAGCACCGCCGAGGCCGGCGACCGCATCACCGTGCATGACGAGCGCAACTTCGCCCTCGCCACCGCGCTGGCGCGGCTGCCTGCGCCCACGGTGCTGGGTGTCCTCTACTGCGACCCGGCGGAGGACTTCACCGCCGCGTGGGGCCATCGCGCCCCCTATCGGCCGCTGGCCCGGGATGCCTTGCAGACGCTGCTGACCGGCGAGAACACCTGGGTGGTGCGGTAGGGACGGCGAGCGGCGCCCGCGCGGACGACGCGACGACCGCGCGGGACTGCCGCGGCGTCTGACCCGGGCGCCCCGTCGTGGAAGCAAGACCGCACGTCCGGCCCGGGTTGCGGCGGAAAAGGATCGCTGCCGGGCCTACACGGCGCCGACCGACCCTCCTATAGTGGGGTACGCGGCAGCCCGTCCACGCGCGGTACGTGAGAGGCGGGCCGACCGCAGCCGGATGCCGCACGCACCCCCCCCCCCGTGCCCGCAACTTCCCCCCCGCCACGGACGGATCCAGCCAATGCCCCCGCGCGACGTTCCGCCCAAGATCGACGGCAACGGCCTCTTGGTCGGCTGGTCACTGGAACACGAACATTCCTGCGTCCCCACCGGCTTCTCGCTGGGGCCGGTCGAAAGCTGGGCCGACGACCGCTACCTGGACCCCATCCTGCACGACAACGACGGGCACCTGATGACGATCGCCCCCACGGGCACCGGCAAGGGGACGTCGTGCCTGATCCCGACGCTTCTGACCTATGACGGCCCGGTGATCGTCATCGACCCGAAGGGGGAGGCCCTGGCGGTGACGGCCCGGCGCCGGCGCGAGATGGGGCAGGATGTCCTGGTCCTCGACCCCTTCATGGTCACGGATGTGGCTGGGGCAGAGCGCATCTCGCTCAATCCGCTGCAACTGATCGAGCCGGGCAGCGAGACGCTGATGGACGATGCGGCCATGGTCTGCGAGCTGTTGCAGCAGGGCCAGCTGTCGCCGAAGGACCCGTTCTGGGATGTCGCCGCCGAACAGGTCCTGACCGCCGTCATCGCGGGCGTTGCCGCCACCGCCCTTCCGCGCCTGCGCGACCTTTCCACCGTGCGCACGCTGTTGAACGAGACGCCGGAAGCGCTGGCCGAGGCGTTCGACCGCTTCCGCACGATACCGGAGGACCTGAAGCAGCCACTGCAAGCGCTGGTCGGGCCGAACGACAAGATGGCGGCCTCCATCCTGGCCGTTGCCCGCACGCATGTGGGCTTCCTGCGCGGCGACACGGTTCTGGCGACGCTGGGGGCCGAAACCGGCCGCAAGCTGCCGCCGCTGGATATCGGGGCCATCACCGACAGCGTGCCGGTGTCGCTGTTCATCGTGCTGCCGCCGGACAAGCTGGCCAGCCACGGCAAGCTGCTGCGGCTGTGGGTCGGCACCCTGCTTGCCGCCGTGTTGCGCCGCAGGGTCCGCCCTGCCCGGCGCACGCTGTTCCTGCTGGACGAGGCCGCCCAGCTGGGCCCGCTGCGGCAGCTGAAGGAGGCGGTGACGCTGCTGCGCGGCTATGGCGTGCAGGTGTGGTCGTTCTGGCAGGACCTCAGCCAGTTGCAGGCCCGGTACCCGGCCGAATGGGAAAGCCTGTTCCACAACTGCTGGACCCATCAGTTCTTCGGCGTCACCAACTGGCGCCTGGCCCGCAGCGTGGCGGACCTGACCGGCTTTGCGCAGCCGGACATGATCCTGGAACTGGACGCCGACGAGATGCTGCTGTCGCTGAAAGGCGATTCCGCGGTGATCGCGCAGCGGCCGTACTACCGCACCGACACGCCCTATGCCGGCCTGTGGGACGAGAACCCCTTCTACCTGGAGGCCGACCAGGCCGCAGAGACCGCGGAACGGCCGCAGCGGCGCTGGATCCGCCAGGACGCCGAGCTGCCGGAGCCGCCCCAGCCGACGGACGACGCGGCACCGCAGGGCGACCCGGCGGGCGAGCTGCCCATTCCGCCGCCGGACTGGGTGGGGCTTGCCGGCCCCGTGGCGGAAAGGCTGGTCGACCGCATCCTGCGTCTGCGCGAAGCGACCGACGGCGTCATCGGCCTGTGGCCGCCGCCGGCCGAGATCGCGCACATCGCCACCGCCGTGGCGGCGGCCGCAACCCAGGTGGCCGCGATCGTCCCCACCGACGAACCCGTGGACCCGCCGGCCGCGGACGAATAGGCGACGCACGCCGCCGGCGGCGTTGACGGCCGCGCATTGGACCGCCGCCGGCAGCGTCCCTCCGCCCGGCCGAATTTCTCTCGGCGGTGACGGCCCCGCCCCGAATGAGGTTCGGAAAGCGCCCCGGCCTTCGAAAGCACCCTCGGCGGGCAATCGGATATCCCTTCCTCCGGCAGGACATGCCCCGCCAGCCCACCAACCGGGCCGGCGGACGGACAAGGAGGAAGCCCGATGCGCATCGGTGTGCCGAAGGAAATCAAGCCGCAGGAATTCAGGGTGGGGCTGGTCCCCGCCAGCGTGCGCGAACTGGCGGCGCGCGGGCATGAGGTGGTGGTCGAAACCGGTGCCGCCGCCGGCATCGGCTTCACCGACGACGACTACCGCGCCGCCGGCGCCGACATCGCGGGTGTCGAGGACGTCTTCGCCACCGCCGACATGATCGTGAAGGTGAAGGAACCGCAAGCGGCCGAATGCGCGATGCTGCGCGACGGCCAGGTGCTGTTCACCTATCTGCACCTGGCGGCCGATCCGGCGCAGGCGGCAGGGCTGAAGCGGTCCGGCGCAATCGCCATCGCGTACGAGACCGTGACCGACGACAACGGCGGCCTGCCCCTGCTGGCGCCGATGAGCGAGGTCGCCGGCAAGATGTCGGTGCAGGTGGGCGCCCATTGCCTGGAGAAGGCGCAAGGCGGTCTGGGCCTGCTGATCGGCTCCGTCACCGGTGTGGAGGCGGCGTGCGTGACCGTGCTGGGCGGCGGTGTCGCCGGCAGCAATGCGGCGGAGATGGCCATCGGCCTGGGCGCCCGCGTCACCATCCTGGAAAGGTCGCTGGACCGGCTGCGCGCCCTGCACCAGCGCTTCGGCGAGCGCATCAACGCTGTCTATTCCACCGCCGAGGCGGTCGAGCGCTATGTACTGAACGCGGACCTTGTCATCGGCGCGGTGCTGATCCCCGGGGCCACCGCCCCGCGGCTGGTCGGGCGCGACATGGTCGCCGCGATGCGGCCGGGCGCGGTTCTGGTGGACATCGCCATCGACCAGGGCGGCTGCTTCGAAACCAGCCGGCCGACCACCCATGCCGAACCGACCTATGCGGTCGACGGGGTCGTCCACTACTGCGTCACCAACATGCCGGGCGCGGTGCCGCGCACCTCGGCCTTCGCACTGAACTACGCGGTACTGCCGCATGTCCTGGCACTCGCCAACAAGGGCTGGCGGCGGGCGCTGGCCGACGACCGGCACCTGCGCAGCGGCCTGAACGTGCAGGCCGGACGCATCACCCACCCCGCCGTCGCCGCCTCGCTGCACGAGACGGACGCGACCGCCCTGATGGAGAAGGAGATGGCGGCATGACCCTGGCAGCGATCACCGTGGCCAAGCGCAGCGCCGTTCCTCTCGAAGACAGCGGGCTGATGCGCGAACAGGCGTTCCTCGGCGGCCTCTGGACCGACGCCGCGGACGGCCGGACCATCGAGGTCACGGACCCCGCCACCGGCCGCGTCATCGGCACCATCCCGGCGCTGGGCAGCGCACAGATCGGGCACGCGGTCGCCGCGGCGGCCGCGGCCTACCCGGCCTGGCGGGCGATGCTGGCCAAGGACCGGGCGGCGATCCTGCACCGCTGGGCCGACCTGATGCGCGAGGCCCGCGAGGACCTGGCCGTGCTGATGACGCTGGAGCAGGGCAAGCCCGTGGCCGAGAGCCGCGGCGAGATCGACTATGCGCTGGGCTTCCTCGACTGGTTCGCCGAAGAGGGGATGCGCATGTATGGCGAGACCATTCCGTCGCACCTGCCCGGGCGGCGGATGATGGTGACGCGCGAACCCGTGGGCGTCACCGCGGCCATCACGCCGTGGAACTTCCCTTCCGCAATGATCACCCGCAAGGCCGGGGCGGCCCTGGCCGCCGGCTGCCCGATGATCGTGCGCCCGGCGACCGAGACGCCCTATTCCGCCCTGGCGCTCGCGGCACTGGCCGAACGCGCCGGGGTGCCGGCGGGCGTGTTCCAGGTAGTCACCGGATCGTCGCGGCTGATTGCCCGGGTGCTGTGCGACAGCCCGGTGGTGCGCAAGATCAGCTTCACCGGTTCGACCGAGGTCGGCCGGGCGCTGCTGGCCGAGAGTGCCGCCACGGTGAAGAAGGTGTCGATGGAACTGGGCGGCCACGCGCCGTTCATCGTCCTGCCCGACGCCGACCTGGAAAAGGCGGTGGCCGGCGCCATCGACGCCAAGTTCCAGACGACCGGGCAGGACTGCCTGGCCGCCAACCGCATCTACGTGCACGACGACCTGTACGGCGCCTTCGCCGCCCGCTTCGCCGCCGCCGCCCACGTGCTGAGGGTCGGCAACGGCCTGACACCGGGCGTGCAGCAGGGTCCGCTGATGAACGCGGCCGCCGTCGCCAAGTGCGAGGAGCATGTGGCCGATGCCCTGGCCAAGGGTGCGAAGCTGCTGGCCGGCGGCAAGCGCCACGCACTGGGCGGCCTGTTCTTCGAGCCGACGGTGCTGGGCGACGTGACGGAGGAGATGGCGATCGCGCGCGAGGAG
This sequence comes from Rhodospirillaceae bacterium, assembly GCA_020638595.1. Classification (GTDB taxonomy): domain Bacteria; phylum Pseudomonadota; class Alphaproteobacteria; order DSM-16000; family Inquilinaceae; genus JACKIG01. Next base: position 57,903 of record JACKIG010000021.1, read on the forward strand.
ACGTTCGGCCCCGTCGCCGCGCTGATGCGCTTTGCCGGAGAGGCCGAGGTCATCGCGCGGGCCAACGACACCATCTACGGCCTCGCCGCCTATCTCTACGGCCGCGACATCGGCCGGCTGCTGCGCGTGGGCGAGGCGCTGGAATACGGGATGCTGGGGATCAACACGGCCAAGTTCACCGGCCCGTCGATCCCCTTCGGCGGCGTCAAGCAGTCCGGTCTCGGCCGCGAAGGCTCCCGCCACGGCCTCGATGACTATTCGGAGCTGAAATACACCTGCATCGGCGGCATCGACGACTGACGTCGCCTGTCCGCCCTGGGAGGATTTGCCATGACCACCGATTTCGCCGCGCTGGAGGAGATGGACCGGCGCACCGTCCTGCACCCGTTCACGCCGCTGAAGGATTTTGCCGGCGGCCGCATGGCCCCGCGCATCGTCGAGACCGGCAAGGGCGTGCGCATCACCGACCACCGGGGCAAGGAGCTGATCGACGGCTTCGCCGGGCTCTACTGCGTCAATATCGGCTACGGCCGCAGCGAGGTGGCGGACGCGATTGCCGAGCAGGCGCGCAAGCTTGCCTACTACCACACCTATGCCGGCCATTCGAACGAGCCGGCCATTCGCCTGGCCGACCGGCTGGTGCGCATGGCGCCCGGCAAGATGAGCCGGGTGTTCTACGGCCTCTCCGGCTCCGACGCCAACGAGACCCAGGTCAAGCTGGTCTGGTACTACAACAACCTGCTGGGCCGGCCGGCGAAGAAGAAGATCATCGCCCGCCACCGCGGCTATCACGGCGGCTCGGTGATGTCGGGCAGCCTGACGGGCCTGCCGATCTTCCACGCCGCCTTCGACCTGCCGGTGGCGCCGGTGCGCCACACGACGACGCCGCACTACTATTGGGGGGCCGAGGCCGGCGAGAGCGAGCGCGACTTCTCCCGCCGCTGCGCCGCGGAGCTGGAGAGGATGATCCTGGACGAAGGACCGGACACCGTTGCCGCCTTCATCGGCGAGCCGGTGCTGGGCACGGGCGGCATCATTCCGCCCCCGGACGGATACTGGGAGGCGATCCAGGCGGTCTTGCGCAGATACGACGTGCTGCTGATCGCCGACGAGGTTGTGTGCGGTTTCGGCCGTCTCGGCTCGCCCTTCGGCAGCCACCACTACGGCATCGAACCCGACCTGGTGACGGTGGCCAAGGGCCTGACCAGCGCCTATGCACCGCTCAGCGCCGCGATCGTTTCGGAGACGGTGTGGACGGTGCTGGAGCAGGGGACGGACCGGCTCGGCCCCTTCGCCCATGGCTATACCTACACTGCGCACCCCCTGGGGACGGCGGCCGCCATGGCCAACCTCGACATCGTCGAGCGCGAGGACCTGGCCGGCAACGCGCGGACCGTCGGCGCCTATCTGCAACAGCGCCTGCACGAGACCTTCGACGACCACCCGATGGTCGGCGAGGTCCGCGGCGTGGGCCTGCTGGCGGCGATCGAGTTCGTTGCCGACCGCGGGCGGAAGCAGCGCTTCGACCCGTCGCTGAAGGTCGGCGCCAAGATCTCCGCCGCCTGCGCCGAAGCCGGCCTGATCGCCCGCGCCCTGCCCCACGGCGACATCCTGGGCTTCGCCCCGCCGCTGGTGCTGACGACGGCCGATGTCGACGCCATCGTCGAGCGGACCAAGGGTGCCGTCGACGCCGTCACAGCCACGCTCGCGCGCGACGGCGCCCTGGCAGCGTAACACCTGGGTGCATGGCCGCGCGTGCGACCGTCCGACCATTCGCGTCCGGGTTTCGGGTGATCGGCCAGCATCTCGACACTTTGGCGAATGCGGATCGTCACCTGTGCGGCGGCGGTGACGTTGTCAAAGGCGATGTATGCTTGGATTTCCCGCAACCGCAGGAGGGCGCGCGGGGAAAAGACGACCCTCATTCAAGGCCGAGATCTTTCCAGGCTTTCTCAGCCGGGATCGCTTGGCCGGCATCGAGTTCCGCACACCCCGCTTCAATCTCGGCGGCTAGCCACGCGTCGTAGCCAACCTCGGACTGAACCTCAGTCGCAGGCGGCTTGAAGCGCCGGTGCTTGGACTCTGCTCGCGTGTTCATGGGGGTGAGCATACCTCTGAACAGGTCAACGGCCTATGGCGCATTCGTCGACTCATCCCATGGCCGCACCGCCACTTGGCGCAACAAGGCAGCAGAAGGGACGCGCTGGCGCGCCGCATCCCTCGATGTCGGCAGGATCCGGATCGACCGGCCAGCCAAGTCAGGATGCCGGGTTCTCGCAGATGACATGCAGGGTAATCCAGCTGCCCCTGCTCAGCACTCCGCCCTGCGCGCTCGAGGAATATCCTTGCCCGAACGTCACGGATTCATTGGACACCGTCCTGTACCCCTGCGGACAGACCCGGCGGGCACTGGTGTAGCATTCGAAGACCGTCCGCCGGCATTGGATCTGCCAGGCAGCCTGTCCATCATCCAGGGTGATCTGTTCGGCGTCCCTGGGATCGGCGTACCGGCCTTCCTCGCATCCGGCCAGCCCGACGGCCAGCAGTAGGACAAGAAAAAGACTGCGTATAGTCACAGGCACACCCTTGCGTAGACGCCGGGAACTACGGTTGTCGGCCCACGAGAGATAGGCGATTTCGCGTTGTGTCACAATCCAAGACCGGGTGGAGCGCGGCCGGCGTGGGCCTGATCCCCGCCGCCTGGGCGAAGCAGACCCCAGGATTGGCCGGCGGGGCGTATGGCCGACATCCACCTCCGGGAAGTTAAGTCATATACCCGTTCGACAGGTATGGTTCGTGGCGCCTTGGTCGCATCGGACGAAAATCTGCGCGCCATCGCGGGAATCCCACCGCATGAGCCTTTCCGGTACACGAATACCGATTATTCATTGGGCTTTAACGTCGCAGGCGCTACCATTCCTGCATACTCTCTCTCCCGCCCACCACTGATCCACGCAACAAGGGAACAGGGTCCATGACCAAGTCGCGATTCCATCTCGCGGCCGTCCTGCTCGCCGCTGCGGCGTGTTCGTACGACGCGCACATCCCCTCCCGGCCGGCCACCGACATCTACAGCAGCTATGCTGCGCCGATCCCGGGCAAGTTCGCCTTGTTCGTGGACGGCGACGAAATGCGGCGCACGATCAACCCCAGCGGGTCACGGTGTTCGGCGCACGACTATCCGGTGGATGGACGCTCCGCGTTTCGCACGGCGGTGCTGGGCACGATCGAACGGGTCGTCGAATCCGTCGAGGTCGTCGACAGCCCCCTGACACGCGATGAGCTGGCGGCCCACGGCATCGCCGGCATGATCCGCGTCGAGGCGGAGGAGATGGACGCCTACCTGGTCGTGGTCGGCGGCTCGTGGTGGTCGGATTTCGAGGTCGAGCTGTGGATCGAAGCCAGCCTGGTCGTCGAAGGCCGGGAGGGTCGCGTCTTCGGCACGACCGTGCGCGTGGACCAGGACGGCACGGCACCCGGCGGCGGGGCCTGCGGCGGCGGGGCCGAGGCGATTTCCCAGGCGGCCTCCCGGGCCATGGAGGAATTGCTGGAGAAACTGGCCGAGCGCCTCAGCAACTCCACGGAGGTCCGCGAACTCAACGCGGGCGCGAGCGATGACGGCGCGCGGACGTGACGGCGCCGCCCGCGCCCTGACCGGCATCCCTTCGGCCGGCGATCAAACCCCATCCGGGAACACAGCCATGCCCCATCTTCGCGACCACCCAGGCAGGACCCGCAGGACGCAGCGACGCGGGATGACGGCCGCGGCTGCGGTCCTCCTCCTCGTCGGGGGATGTTCCTACGACGCCCATGTGCCGGCCCGGCCCGCCAGCGACATCATCAGCAACTACGACACGCCGGTGAACGGGCGCTTCGCCCTCTACGTCGACAGCGATGCGATGCGGCACACCATCAACCCGACGGGCTACGACTGCTCGGCCGCGGAATATCCGACGGACGGGCGGTCATCGTTCCGCAACGCGGTGATCCAGACCATGGAACGGGTCGTCGCCTCCGTCGAGGTGGTCGACGAACCCCTGACCCGCGAAGACCTGATCGCCCGCAACCTCACCGGCATGATCCGGGTCGAGGCGGAGGACATGGACACCGCCCTGAACTTCATACCGGGGTTCTTCTCCTCCAACATGGAAGCCGACGTCGAAGTCGCCGCCAGCCTGACGGTCGACGG
>JACKIG010000022.1 GCA_020638595.1 Rhodospirillaceae bacterium
GGCGCATCGACGGGCACGGCGCAGCAGACGGCGAAATCCGCATCCTCGGCCGCATGGGTGCGGCAGGGCATCACCAGGACTTCGTGCATATAAGGGGCGCCGGTGACGATGGCCTTGGTGCCGCGGATGACGATCCCGTCGGGCCGCCGGTCGCGGATGTGCACGTAGACATCCGGATTGGCCTGCCGGCCGGGGCGCAGGGAGCGGTCGCCCTTGGCGTCGGTCATGGCGATGCCCAGGGCCAGGTCGCGGTCCTGCACGTCGTGCAGATATGCCTGGAAGCGCTGGGCATAGTCGCTGGCGTGGGCGTCGTCCGTGCGCCTTGTCGCCTGGAACAAGGCACCCAGCGCGTCATGGGCCAGATAGCGCTGCGCGCAGCCGGAAATGCGGCAGACCAGCCGCACCGCCTCCAGCTTGTACAACAGGTCCTGCGCCGTCTCGTCGATATGCAGCATGCGGTTGACGGTCTTGCCGGAGGTGCCCTGCCGCGCCGTCATCAGCACCGCGTGTTCCGGCCGGTGGGCCAGGTCATAGGTGATGCCGACGGCATTGACGCCCGGTGCCAGCAGCGGCTCGTCCGCGACGCTGTCGACCCGGCGGCCGTTCAGGAAGACGCGCGGAGAGAGGGCCCGCAGGGACTCGCGATAGTCGGCAGCGGTCATCAGCATCGGGCACCCTCCCACCATCGGATTGGTTATTGTCCGAAAAATCAAACAGCGTTAGATTTTTTTGTCAATCAGGATTCACTGCGCCATGACAGCAACGAACAGGGCGGCAGGGCGCCGCCGGGCAGTCAGCGAGGTCAAGCGCAAGCTGATCCTGGATGCCGCGCGCCGCGTCTTCGAGGTGGAGGGGCTGGAGGGCGCCAGCCTGCGCGCGATCGCCGCGGAAGCCGGCTATACCCCGGCGGCCCTCTATTTCCATTTCCCGTCCAAGGAGGCGATCTATGGCGAGGTCCTGCGGGAATCGCTGGACCGCCTGCGCCAGGCGGTGGCCGACGCCGTCGGACGGGAAGCGACGCCCGCGGCGCGGCTGAAGGCGGCGGCCATGGCGTTCTTCGGCTTCTACGCCGTCCACCCGCGCGACCTGGACCTGGGTTTCTACCTGCTGCGCGGCGGCATGCAGCCCCGCGGCCTGGGCCGGGAGCTCGATGAGCAGCTGAACTTGGCGCTCGGCCAGGCTCTCCTGCCGATCGCCGAGGCGGCGGAGGCGCTGGGCGCATCGCCGGAGGAGGCACGAAGCGTGCTGGTCGATGCCTTCGCCCACGCCGCCGGCCTGCTGATGCTGGCCCATACGGGCCGCATCCGCATGTTCGCCGTCTCAGCGCAGCAGCAGATGGACCGCTACGTTGATGGCCAGATCGCTGACCTCATGCAGGCGTGACCGTCGTCCCGCGGGTCCGCCGGCGCGGACCCCGCCTTGCGGCGGGGCCTGCCGGCTCAGGCGAGCAGTTCGCCGTTGTGGCGCACGCGCTTGGCCATGGAGGCCTTGAGCTTCAGCATCGCCCGGTGTTCCAGCTGGCGCACGCGCTCTTTGCTGACGCCCAGTTCGCGGCCCAGTTCCTCCAGCGTCGCACCTTCGTCTTTCAGCCGGCGCTGGCGGATGATCACCTGTTCGCGCGGCGACAGCTCGCCGATCGCCTCGGCCAGCCAGCGCGAGCGCGTGCCCGCATCGCGCATGCCGATGACGATCTCTTCCGGGCTCGGCCGCGAATCGGCAAGGAAATCCTGCCATTCGTCCTCGCCGCTCTCCGCGATCGGAGCGTTCAGCGACTGGTCGCCGCCGGACATGCGCATTTCCATCTGCTCGACGTCGAGCACGTTGACCTTCAGCTCGTCGGCGATGCGGCTGCGGCCATGATCGGTCATCCGGCCGGTGCCCTGGTCGCCCAGGCGCGCCCGCAGCCGCCGCAGGTTGAAGAACAGGGCCTTCTGGGCGGCGGTGGTGCCGGTGCGGACGATCGACCAGTTGCGCAGGATGTAGTCCTGCATCGCCGAGCGGATCCACCAGGCGGCATAGGTGGAAAAGCGGACATCGCGTTCCGGCTCGAACCGCGCGGCCGCCTGCATCAGCCCGACATTGCCTTCCTGCACCAGGTCGCCCATGGGCAGGCCATAGTTGCGGAAGCGCCCGGCGGTGCTGACGACCAGCCGCGCATAGGCGCGCACGAGATCATGCAGCGCGTCCTCGTCGTTGTCCTCGCGCCAGCGGCGGGCGAGATCGAATTCGTGGTCGCGCGACAGCAGCGGCTCGCGCATCGACGCCCTGATGTAGTTCAGGTTGGCGCGCTGCGTCTCGGGATCGTCGATATGGGCCATGGACGCTCCTAGGTCGGAACTACGCCGCAGCAGGCGACCGGTAGCCGACATTCCATCTCTCACCTGCCACCCCCATACGCATGCGGCGGCGTATTGGATCACTGCCGAACGGAATGAAATCCGATCGACGGTCGGGACGGATCGGGTTTGGCCGGCCAAGCATTCGGTCCGGAGATTATCGGTGAGGCAAATCACCGCATCGCCGTTCTCGGGTCAGAAAACCGGGCGCTTCTGCACATGTTCGTCCCCCGGCCGATCGTTGCACGTGATGTTGTATTTAAGAATCTTTCAAGTCTCGTGAGGCAAGATCCCGGGATATGGCAAACCTCGGAGACATTCATATGCCGCCTTCATCGGCGTCCTTGGCGGCGGCCGCGCCCGACCCGGACGTGCTTCCAGCAACCGAGGACGATGCGGGAGCGCCTGCCAGGTCGAGCACCATTCTGGCAAGCAATCTGTGGTCGTGGGGTGTCCTTTCGATCGGGCTGGCCCTGACCATGATCGGCTTCCTGCTTGTGCGATCCGACAGCCGCAGCCAGGCCCAGATTACCTTCGACTTCCGTCGGGCGGAGATCACGCACGCCATCGAACAGCGGATGGCCGCCTATACCGAAGCGCTGCTGGGGGGGTTGGGGTTGCTCAGGGCATCCAGCGACGTGACGCGGGATGACTGGCGCCGCTACGTCGAAGCGCTTGATCTGCATCGCCGGTACCCGGGCATCCAGGGCTACGGCTTCGCGGAATGGGTGACACCAGACCGCCGTCCCCAGTACGAGGCGGCGATCCGCGCCCAGGGATTCCCCGATTTCACGATCCGTCCGGAAGGCGAGCGCGAGCTCTATTCCTCGATCACCTACCTGGAGCCCTTCGACGAGCGTAATCGCCAGGCCTTCGGGTTCGACATGTATTCCCAGGAAACGCGGCGCGCCGCCATGAGCCTGGCCCGCGACACCGGTGAAGTGGCGATTTCGGGCAAGGTGCGGCTGGTCCAGGAGATCACCTCCGACGTCCAGGCCGGCTTTCTCATGTATGTGCCGTTCTACGGTCGGGACGCTGCACCTGCGACCGTGGAGGAGAGACGGGCGGCCAGCATCGGCTTCGTCTACAGCCCCTTTCGCGTTCGCGACCTGATGGAAGGGATCATGGGTCCCGGACTGCCGAATGTCCGGCTTCAGATCTACGACGATGGCGTCGTTTCCCCGGACGGGCTGATGTACGACAGCGAGCCGGGGGCCGGACCCGGCAACCCGGCGTTCGAGAGCGTCACCCGCCTTGATGTCGGCCAGCATGCCTGGATGCTGCGGATCACGAGCCTGCCACCGTTCGAAGCGCTGCTGGACTGGCAGAAATCGGCTTATGTCTTCTTCGGCGGCATTGCCGCGAGTGTGCTGCTGTTCTGGGTCCTCAGGACGCACGTCACCATGCGCGCGCGGGCGGAAGCGCTGGCCGCAGGAATGACGGTTGCGCTGGAGCTGCGCAACGAGGACCTGGCCCGTTCGAATGCCGAGCTGGAGCAGTTCGCCTATGTCGCTTCCCATGATCTCAGGGCGCCGCTGCGCGGGATCGACCATCTCGCCGTGTGGATCGAAAAGGACCTGGGCGACAAGCTGGACGGTGAGCCCAAGCGCAACATGGCGATGCTGCGCAACCGCATCCGCCGGCTCGATGCGCTGCTGCGCGACATCCTCGACTATTCCCGCGCGGGGCGGAGCGAAGGGAAGGTGGAAACCGTCAACATCCGCGAGCTGGTCCGGGAGGCGTTCGACATGGTCAAGACCGGCGACGACTTCGTCCTGCGGGTCGACGCCGAACCGGACATGATCGCCGTGAAACGGACGGCGATCGAACAGATCCTGATCAACCTCTTTTCAAACACCATCAAGCACCACGACCGGTCGGCGGGCGAAATCCATGTGCGGATGCGCGATCTCGGCGACCGCTACGAGTTCCTGGTAGCCGACGATGGGCCCGGCATCCCCGAAACGTTGCGGGAGCGCGCGTTCATGATGTTCCAGACGCTGCGCCCGCGCGACGAGGTCGAGGGCAGCGGCATGGGCCTCGCCATCATCCGCAAGAGCATCGAACACCAGGGGGGAACGATCGACACCGCAGATGGTCTGAACGGGCGGGGCATCGCTTTCCGTTTCACCTGGCCCAAATCGGCTGGGCGGGGGGGACAGCCATGAAGATGCGCACCCTGACCCTGCTGCTGGTGGAGGATGACGAGGTCGACCGCATGGCGGTGCGACGCGCCCTGCGCGAGCGCGGCATCCAGGCGGAGATCGTGGAAGCCCACGACGGCCAGGAAGCCCTGAACATGCTTGCCGGCATTTCCGACAGGACGCCGCCGGGCCGACCGTTCATCGTCCTTCTCGACCTGAACATGCCCAGGGTCGACGGCATCAGTTTTCTGCAGCGCCTGCGGCAGGATGATACGTTCAACGCCCATCGCCACACGGTCGTGTTCGTGATGACGACCTCCAGGTCGCAGGACGACATCCAGCGCGCCTACGAGCAGGGCATTTCGGGGTATCTCGTCAAATCGGACTACGACGAGAGTCTAAGCAGGATCGCGACGCTGCTTTCCGATTTCGAGTCCGTCGTTGAGTTCCCGGCCCCCAATGATTGATGTCCTGATCATAGACGACGACAGCGTCGACAGGCAGATCATCCGAATTGCCTTGGCCGATTCGCAACTGCAGACACGGATCTGCGAAGCGTGCACGGCGGCCGATTGCTTCAGGATTCTTGCCGAGAAGCCGTTCGACTGCCTGGTGCTGGACTATCAGTTGCCCGATATGGACGGGATCGACGTGCTGCGGCAGCTCGCCCAGATCAGCGGCCCGACGTCCCCGGCGGTGGTCATGCTGACCGGGTCCGGCAATGAGAAGGTCGCCGTGGACGCGATGAAGCTTGGCATTCGCGACTACCTGGTCAAAGGCCAGTTCACGCCGGAGGACCTGGAGGAGTCCGTGCGCAAGGCCGTGGAGGAACAGCACCGTCAGAAAGCGGACGATCTCGAGCGCCAGCGGGTGCGGCAGCTCGCGCTGGCGGACGCCCTCACCGGGCTGGGCAACCGCAACCTGCTGGACGATCGCCTGGATCACGCCCTGAAGCTGGCGCAGCGCAACCGGGGGTTCGTTGGGGTCATGCTGTTGGACCTCAACGGGTTCAAGAAGATCAACGACACCCACGGCCACCAGGCCGGTGACACCGTGCTGATCGAAGTGGCGCGGCGGCTGAAGGACAGCACGCGCGAATCCGATACGGTGGCCCGCCTGGGGGGGGACGAATTCGTCATCGTGATGGAGGCGGACAGCAGTCCGGTGGGCGCCGGGATTATCGCCGAGCGCATCCGCCTCGCCCTGTCCCGGCCGATCGAATTTGAAGGGTCGATGCTGTGGGTCGGTGCCAGCATCGGGATCGCCTGCTATCCGAACGACGCCGGCGACCGGGTCGCGCTGCTGCGCGCTGCCGATGCCGCGATGTATCGGCACAAGCACAAGGTCCGGATCGGCTGACGGACCCTGTCCTGTTTCAAATGGTCGGACCCTGAGTCACCGATCACGTCGATGCGACATCATCGGGTCTGGCCCTACGCCTCGATCAGGTCGGCCAGCGTGCCGTCCGGCTCGAACAGGCCGGCCACCAGCGGTCCGCCGCGGCCGCAACCGGCGTCCAGCGTTGCCGTGAACTCCCCCACCTGGACGCCGCCGCCGGCCGGATCGAAGCCGCGAATCATCCGCACGAAGGTCTCATAGGGGCCGGCAATCTCGGCAAACCGCCCGGTCGCCCACCAGAAGCTGTCGCCCTGGGCGGCCAGCGGCCGGCTGGTGTCCAGGCCGGCGGAAACCGCGAGCAGCCCGGGCTCGTCCGTGAACGCGGCGCGCTTCAACGCGGCGAACAGCGAGGTATGGCCGGGCATCGACCGCATCGCCTCGCGCAGGCTGTTGGTCCAGCGCGTCAGCTGGATCGCCCCTTCCCGGGCCGCACCCATGCCTTCGCGCGCCCGGCCGCCATAGCCCGCCAGCGTGGCGTCCACGCCCTGCGCCAGCATCCACGTCAGAACCTCGGTGGGGTTGGGCGCGAATTGCAGTTGCAGCAGCTTCTGCCACATCTCCTCCTGCGCGCCACGCAGGTAGACGATGTCGTCGGCCAGCATCCCCGGCAGGGCCAGCAGCGCGCGCCGGAACTGCAGCAACTCCTCCACCGTCTCGCAGACCTGGGCACCGACGCCGATCATGTTGCCCAGATAGATCAGCCGCTCGCCCGGCTCGTAGCGCTCGCCGATGACGTCGTGCAGCGCCATCAGCCGGTCGACCTGGGAATGCGCCGCCGCGACCGCCCAAAGGCGCTTGGGACGGCCCAGACGGGCGAACTTGGCGGTATCGAGGTTCACGGCGGTGGTCGGTGTTTCACACTGGCGATGGCAGCCGCGCCAGGGTCAGTCCGGGCGCGTCGCCATTTACGGGTCCGCAGTGTAGTGGCGCCGCCGCGTCTGGGAAGAGCCAATCTTTACCATGGCGCAACCGGCAACACACACGCGCCGCCACGGACGGGACCAAACGGGATCGGGACCAAACGGGATCGGGGCGGCATCCGCGGATGCCGCCCCGATCCCATCACACATTGCCGGCGATCCGGGCGCGGCTACGCCGCGCGGCAGAGCACCTGTTCCACACGCTCCGCAGCGCGCCGCTCGTCGATGCTCTCCACCGCTGCCAATTCGCGCGACAGCCGCTCAAGCGCAGCCTGGTAGATCTGACGCTCGCTGTACGACTGCTCCGGCTGGTCGGACCCGCGGTGCAGGTCGCGCACCACCTCGGCGATCGAGACGGGGTCGCCGGAGTTGATCTTCGCTTCGTATTCCTGTGCCCGGCGGCTCCACATCGTGCGGCGGATCCGGCTGGGTCCGCGCAGCGTGTCCATCGCCGCCTTGATCCGATCGCGGGAGCTGAGCTTGCGCAAGCCCGACCGCTTCGCCTTCAATACCGGGACCTTAAGGGTCATGCGCTCTTTCTCGAAGTTGATGGCGTACAGCTCAACCTGCTGTTCGCCGAGCGCGTGCATCTCAATGGACGTGATCCGGCCGACGCCATGGGCCGGATAAACAACATAATCGCCAACCGTATACTCGAGTGTCTGTGCCATTGCCGCCATCTTCTTTCCGCAAGCCCGAAGCGACCGATCGGGCGGTCTGTACTGCCGCCCAGTCCCTATGCCGATTGCAGGCAGGCGGATTACGGAAACAAATCCCGCCCCTGCCGCGCTTCGCGCTCGCCAAGCTCGACGCGGTTACTACAGGAAGCGGGGGCTCGATGTTCAGTGTGCGGCCTGCCGCACAGGCCGCACCGTTGATGACAATAATATAAAACCGGCTCAAAAGAAAGGCAGTCTTGCTGCCTTAGTTTCGATTCGCCGGGTGGTCAGGCGCCTTCGCCCGGCTCCGGGCTGAAATGCTTGTCGAACTTGTCGCTGACCTTGGCCCATTCGTCGGCGTCGGCAAGGGCATCCTTCTTTCGTGTGATATTCGGCCACAATTCGGAGTACTTCCGGTTGATTTCCAGCCACTTCTCCGCCGCGTCGGCCTCCGTATCCGGCTTGATCGCCTCCGCAGGGCATTCAGGCTCGCAGACCCCGCAGTCGATGCATTCGTCCGGATGGATGACCAGCATGTTCGCGCCCTCGTAGAAGCAGTCCACCGGGCAGACCTCGACACAGTCCGTGTATTTGCACAGCACGCACTGGTCCATCACCACATAGGGCATGTACGCTCTCCACGATTTCGCCGGCTCCCTCATCGCAAGGGCTGGCCGGCCAGAAAACCTCATCCGGCGGGATCGGTGATCCCGTATCTGTCTATCGCCCGCTTGCGGGCCGCACCGTTGTCGCGCTCGTCGACGAACAGCATCCCTGCGACCCTATGTATCAGATGGCTTTCCATCGGGTGCAACTGGCCGTCGGCACAGGCGACATCCCACATCATCTCGATCATGCGGATGCGCTGGGCAGGGTCGCAGGCCTGGCGCACGGTATGGGCGAAGCGGTGAAGCTGCGTCGCCCCGTCGGTCGCCGCGGCCGCACGGTCCACCAGCAGGCCCGCATCCTCCTCCCCCAAACCGAAGCGCCAGCACACCAGCTGGATGATCCGGTCGCGCTCCTCCTCGTCGAAGCTCTCGTCCATGCGCGCCGCTTCCACCAGCAGCGCGGCGGCGGCCATGCCCAGCTCCTCCTGCGTATACGCATGAGGCGCCGACTCGGCGCCGGCCGGGCCATCCAGCAGCAGATCCTTGAGGCGGTTCAGCATGGGGTTTGCCTATCACCCTTGACCGATCCACCGCAACCCTAGCGATTCTGCGGTCTTTACCCATTCGAGCGGAAAGCATCCCGGCAGAGGGCCGGCGGCGCCGGGGCCGCCTAGAACGTGCTTTGAAGGAACTGGCGGCACCGTTCGGAAGTGGGGTTGTCGAAGACCTGGTCGGGCGGCCCCTGTTCCTCGATACGGCCCTGGTGCAGGAACACGATCTCGCTGGAGACCTCGCGCGCAAACCGCATCTCGTGCGTGACCAGCAGCATGGTCGTGCCTTCGTCGGCCAGCTGGCGGATGACCCGCAGCACCTCGCCGACCAGCTCGGGGTCCAGGGCCGACGTGGGTTCGTCGAACAGCATCACCCGCGGGCGCATCGCCAGCGCCCTGGCAATGGCGGCGCGCTGCTGCTGGCCGCCGGACAGCTGGCTGGGAAAGTGGTGGCGCTTGTCGGCGATGCCGACCTTGTCCAGCAGCTGCTCGGCCAGGGCCTCCGCCTCGCGGCGCGGCACCTTCTGCACGTGGACCGGCGCCTCGATGATGTTCTGCAGCACCGTCATGTGGGACCACAGGTTGAAGCTCTGGAACACCATGCCCAGCGATGCCCGGATGCGGTCGACCTGGCGGCGGTCGGCCGGCACCGACATGCCGCCCGACAGGGTGCGCATCCGGATCAGTTCGCCGTTGACGCGGACCTCGCCGGAATCGGGGCATTCCAGCAGGTTGATGCAGCGCAGGACCGTGCTCTTGCCCGATCCGGACGACCCGATCATCGAGATCACCGACCCCAGCTCGGCCTTCAGCGACACGCCCTTCAGCACCTCCAGCGCGCCGAAGCGCTTGTGCAGGTCATGAACGGCAAGCGCCGGGGGCGGGGGGGCTTGCACGCTGCTTTGGGCGGTGGTCACAGGGATTTACGCATGGGCGGGCCGGGAAAACGACAAAGGGACGTGCCCAAGGGTCCGGGCACGCCGCTCAGGCGGTATCAGTCACCCCACTGTCTATACGGCGGCACGGCCCGGCCTGCCAACCGATAACCGGCGATGCGGGCTAGCTGGTGGCGCGGCCACCGCGGCTGGCGACGATCTGGCCCAGACAGCCGGGGGCGCTGACCGTGCCCTGCTGGCGGTGGCGCGCTTCGTAATGCGTAACCTGCTGGCGGCCGCCCTGGTCGTAGAAGAAGACGTCGAAGACACATGTGCCGGTACGATACTGCCAGATTTCGGCCGGCTGTTCCTGGCGCCGAAGCTCCGGCTGGCCCATCATCGCCGAGACCTCGTTCGGCGACAGCCCCATCAGCGTCTCGGGATCGACGCTGCCTGCGGCACGACCGCCGGCACCGCCGCCGGTCGTTCCGCAGGCGGCCAGCAGCGCCGCAACACAGAGGGCCGGCACGGCCGGCCGAAGCCGGCCGCGCCACCCGGGTGTCGATCGGTGGCTCACTCCGCCCCCTCTTGGGCTGCCACGGGCATCGGCGGTGCGTCGCCGCCCAGCGGCTCGTGCGAGATGCTCTCGCGGGCATAGCTGCTCGACGGGACGCGGTCGGTCAGCGGGACCACGCTTTCCAGCGGGTCCATCGTGCCGACGACGCGGCCGCCGACCTCAACCTCCAGCTCGCCATAGCGTACGGAGCCGGAGACGATGCCGGTGCCGCAGACCTTCAGGCGATGGCGGACGATCAGGTCGCCTTCGAAGCGGCCGCCGATATCGGCGGTATCGACTTCCGCGCTACCCTTGAACACGCCGCTTTCACCGATCTCGATGATGTGGCAGTCGCGCAGCTTGGCTTCGATCTGGCCTTCGACGACCAGGTGGTCGCAGGCGCTGATCTCGCCGGCCAGGGTGATCTCGCGGCCGACCTGCAGCTTGCGGGTCGTGTCGCGGGTCCGCTCCACGGGCTCGGCCGTCGCGGCCGGAGGTGCCGAGGACGGCGGCGCTGCGGGCGGGGGGCTGCCGGCAGGGCGGCGGGCCGCGTTTCCGGGCATGTCGACGACCCGGCGCGGGGCGTCCGGCTGGCGGAACGGGGTAGAGGGGGATTTCGGAGTGTTCATAGTGTCTCCCTGGCTCTTGTCGGCGGCAGGATGGACGGCTCGGGCCGAGTCGTCGCTGGAACCATAGGCGTTGGAACCACTGGTGTAGCGGCTGGTGGGCTGGCCGTCGGCTGCCGGTTTGTCATCGCTGGGCGAGGGGCGTCGGCGAAACACGGGAGTTCCTCCCATTGCTGGATCGAGGCAGAGGCTTCGACGCGGCGAAGTCTAGTCACAAACGCAAAATGGTTAAAGGCCAATTCAGCTCGATTCTGAAATTTTTGTAGCAAGCCTTTGAAATACATGTACCATAAATGCGGCTGCGACGATCGGCGCCAGCAGATTGACTAGCGGCACGGTCATCAGCACTGCAATCACCAGACCCGCCAGAAACACCGTCCCACGGTTGCTGCGGCGCAATACTGCCGCCTCCTTGGCGGGCAGCCGGCGCAGGGCCACGATCTCGTAGTATTCGCGCCCCAAGAGATAGCCGTTCACCGCGTAGAATACGACGAGGTTTATGCCCGGCAGTACCAGCGTCAACAGGAATGCCACCAGGTTGACGCCAAGCCAGACGGCGAAGAACCGCAGGCCCGACACCAGACCGGCCAGGACGCTGACCGGCCGGGCCGGGCCCAGCCCCGGATAGTGGCGCTGTTCCACCGCCTCGGCCACGTCCTCCAGCATCATGGTGCTGATGGTCACGGCAATGGCCGGGAAGGCCATGAACGCCAGTACGAAGGCGCCGAAGGTGGCGATGAAGTCGATCAGCCCGTCCAGCCAACCCCAGTCGACCAGGGTCAGCCACTGCATGGCGGCACCAGCCCCCAGCACCAGCAGCACCATCACCGCAAGGGCGCCGCCGATGCTGATCCAGATGACCTTGCGGATGGCCGGATCGCCAAGCTGCTCGAACGCCCGGCCAAGATCGCTGAACATGCCCCGCGTCTCCGCTCCCGCTCCGGCCGGCGTCAGCGCTGGTACTTGCGGAAGTCGGGCTTGCGCTTCTCCAGGAACGCCCGGACACCCTCCTGGCTTTCCTCGGTGTGGTAGTACTGGCTGACATGGTGCAGCCCCATGGCGGAGATGCCGGCGATCGCCGCGGTATCGGCGTTGAACGACCGCTTGGCGATGGTCAGGGCCGTCGGGCTCTTCTCCAGGATCTCCGCACACCATTCGGCCACGGTTTCGTCCAGCTTGTCGTCGGGCACGACCGTGTTGCACAGACCCATGTCCAGCGCCTGGTGGGCAGTGTAGCGCCGGCACAGGTACCAGACCTCGCGCGCCTTCTTCTCGCCGATGCAGCGGGCCATGTAGGCGGTGCCGAATCCGGGGTCGACCGAGCCGACCTTGGGGCCGACCTGGCCGAACACCGCCGTTTCCGACGCGATGGTCAGGTCGCAGATCAGCGCCAGCACGTGTCCGCCGCCGATGGCATAGCCGCGCACGCGCGCGATCACCGGCTTGGGCACGTCGCGGATGATGCCCTGCATCTCCTCCAGCGGCAGTCCGATGATGCCGCGGCCGTCATAGTGCCCCTCATGCGCCGACTGGTCGCCGCCGGTGCAGAAGGCGCGGTTGCCGGCCCCGGTCAGGACGATGACGCCGATGGCCTTGTTCCAGCCGGCGCGGGCGAAGGCATCGATCAGCTCTTCGCAGGTCTGGCCGCGGAACGCATTCATCTTGTCGGGACGGTTGATGGTGATGGTGGCCACCCCGTCCGTCTCTTCATACAGGATGTCCTCGTACGGCATGCCTCTCTCCGTTTGCGGCGCTGGCGGCCCAGGCGGTCTGGCGCGGCGGCAAGCTATAGCAGAAACTGGCGCCGTCGGGACGGCCGGTTTTCGACATGGCGGCCGACGGCGTTTTGACACAAATGCCGGCGACGCTGCGCAATGGCCGGCAGGTCCCCGGCCGCAACCGGTGGAAAGGACCGACGAAGCAATGCGCCTCGCCCTCATGCCAGCGCTGATCGCGGCGGCCATCGGCTCAACGACGCCGGCGGCCGCCCTGGACGGCGACCTGAGTGATCTTCCCGCGCTGTTTCCCGCCGGCCTCGTGCGCCAGCTGACGCCCGGCGCCGACCACCCGGCCGGCGGCTGGATCTTCGAAACCTTCAGGGCGCCGGAACTGTCCGGCTCCTCCGACAACGCGATGCTGTCCATGTTCTACAACGGCATCGACGACGAAACCTGGCCCTATCCCCGCATTCTCCAGGTCCTGCTGGCCGACCTGTGCGGCAAGATCGCCGACGGGACGGCCGCCGCGCTGGTGGAGGCCGCCTATGCCGAGCCGTCGACAATACCGCCGGAGGATGCCGGCGGGAACGGCGGCGAGACGATGCAGATGGCCCTGGTCGAACAGGTGGGGCACTGTCAGGTGCAGGTGCATATCGGCGGCGCCCGCTGGCATACGATCGCGACGGTGATCACGCGATGAGACGGCACACCCCCCGGCCCGGGGGGAACCAACAAGAAAACGACCCAAGGGAGAGACCACCATGGTAGCGCGGACACCCTACATGCCCCGTCCGGGCGGCGAGACGGCGTTCACCGTCGCCCCGTCATCCCTGAAATTCGGCTCCGGCGTGCTGGCGGAGCTGGGGGGCGATGCCCGCAAGCTCGGCCTTGCCCGGGTGGCCCTGTTCGTCGACCGGCATGTGGTCGCGACCGAGCCGTTCGAGATCGCGCGCCGGGCGCTGGCCGGGGCGGGCGTCGAGGCCGTCGTCTATGACCGCGTGCGGGTGGAGCCGACCGACGGCGCCTTCCTGGATGCCGCCGCGTTCGCGCGCGACGCCGCGGTGGACGGCTTCGTGTCCATCGGCGGCGGGTCGACCATGGACACGGCCAAGGCGGCCAACCTGCTTGCCACCTATCCCGCCGACCTGCTGGCCTATGTGAACAAGCCCATCGGCGACGGCCAGCCGGTGCCGGGGCCGGTGAAGCCGCACATCGCCTGTCCGACGACCGCGGGCACCGGCAGCGAGAACACCGGTGTCACCATTTTCGACTTCGTCGAGCGCGAGGTGAAGACCGGCATCTCCTCGCCCCACCTGAAGCCGACGCTGGCGGTCGTGGACCCGACCACGACCTACAGCCTGCCGCCCGGCGTGGTGGCGTCCACCGGTTTCGACGTGCTGACCCACGCCATCGAAAGCTACACCGCCAAGCCCTACACCCAGCGCGACAAGCCGGCCGACCCCACCGCACGGCCCCCCTACCAGGGCGCCAATCCGTGGAGCGATATCGGCGCGGCCCAGGCCATCCGCCTGGGCGGACGCTACCTGCTGCGCGCCGTGGCGGATGGCGACGACCGCGAGGCCCGCGACGGCCTGATGTTCGCTGCCACCATGGCCGGGCTCGCGTTCGGCAATGCCGGCGTGCACATCCCCCATGCCATGTCCTATTCGGTGGCCGGACTGAACCACCGCTACACCGCCGTCGGCTACGAGCGCGAGGCGCCGATGGTGCCGCACGGCGTGTCCGTCGTGCTGAATGCCCCGGCGGCGTTCCGCTTCACCAGCGACGTCGATCCCGAGCGGCACCTGCAGGCCGCCGGCTGGCTGGGGGCGGAACTGGCCGGCGCCGGGCCCAACGATGCCGGCACGGTGCTGGCACCGCGCCTGGCCTGGATGATGCAGGCGGCGCAGATCCCCAACGGGCTCTCCGCCATCGGCTACACCGAAGCCGACATCCCGGCCCTGGTGAAGGGGGCAGCCGCCCAGCAGCGCCTGCTGGTGATCAGCCCGCGCCCGGTGGGGGAGGCGGACCTGGCCGCCATGTACCACGACGCCATGCGCTATTGGTGAGGCAACCCGCGGCTTTCCCCACCGCTCGACGAGGCCCCCGCCTGCGCGGGGGCGACGGGAAATCATAGCAACATTCAACACCATACCGTCATCCCCGCGAAGGCGGGGATCTCCTCGGCCTGTGCACGGGGATCGGCCCCAGAAGCGGATTACTGATGCGCGCCGGACCGGTGTTCCAGCAGGGCCTGGACCGTGCGCCAGGCGGCGTGGGTGATCACGGCGATCGCCTTGGGGTTGGTGTGGTAGCCGGAGGTCTTGGTCGTCTTCTGGCGGATCACCAGGACGTCGACCTCGTCCTCGCGCTTGGTCTCCAGCGTCAGGGTCTGGTCGTATGAGATCGGCGGGAAGGCCAGCTTGAAGCTCTGGCGGGCGATCACCACGGCGTAGAGATAGGGGAAATGCGTGCCTTTGACGGTGTTCAGGGCGACCTGAAGCTGCAGGCCCAGGAAATCCTCCGGCCCGTCGGGGAAACGGATGAAGACCCGGGCGCCGACGGGGGCGCGGGCGTCCTTCCGGCCCGCCATCTCCATCATCGGCTGGATCTGGCAGGGCGGCTCGGTCATGGTTTCGACGACCTTCAGCGCCTCGTTCAGCGCCTTGACCTGCTGGACCAGTGTGACCGGCCGCCAGCCACGGCGCGTGCCGGTGAACCAGTGCGGCAGCAGCAGTACCGATCCGTCGACAACCACGATCCAGAACCAGCGTTCCCCCGTCACCAGCCCCAGCACCGCGACGCCGATGCCGAAGCCCAGCATCATCAGGGCGCCGGGCACGCAAGTGATGTCGATGGCGGTGTCGTCCCAGCGCCGCACCTTGCGTTCGAACGCGAAGACCGCATCGAAGCGGTCGCGGGTCGTCTTCTCCCAGGTCTTGTTGCGCAACGCGCCGACGGGTTTGGAGGTGTCGTAGCCGCGCAGGCACAGCAAGAGGGTGCCGGCCAGCAGCAGCGGCAGACCGGCCAGCAGCAGCGGCATGGGATGGGGCCAGACCGGAACCAGTTGCACCGCCACGCCGGCCAGGATCAGCCCCAGCGCCGCCGCCATGCGCGGCGCGTAGGGCAGGCGCGGCCACAGCAGGAACTGCAGGGCGTCGCGCTTCAGCGGGTCCTTCAGCGTCGCCTGCGCCATCGCCCCAATCCTTGCAGAGAGCCGGCCACCCGGCCCCGCACGGCCGCCCACGCCGCCCGGCGCAGCTCGCCCGTTCCCCGTTCCGCCCAATAGAGCGGACAGGCGCCCTGGCACAGCGCGAAATGGGGGCAGGCCTTGCAGGCCGCCGGCGCGTGACGCTTGGCCCGGTAGTAGCGGGCGTCGGCCCCGTTCCATACGGCCTCGAACCCGTCGGTCAACAGGTTGCCGACGCCGCCGGCGAAGCTGGAACACGGGCGTACCTCGCCCGACGGCGCCACATGGATCAAGCCGTCGCAGGCCGCACACCCCTTGTTGCCCAGCCCGTGGGCCACCGGGTTGAACAGGCAGAACGGCGTCGGCGAATACCAGTGGAAGCCGATGGCGCGGTCCTTCGCCCGCTGTTTGGCCGCCAGCACATGACTGCCGATCTCGGCATAGGTCATGGCGAGGTCGCCGTGCTTGCCCAGGCGCGAGGATCCGGTCGGGATCAGGAAGTTCATCGACAGGTGCGGCAGGCCGAGATCGGCGGCCAGGTCCACGATGCCGGCCAGCGCATGGGCGTTGGCGCGGCTGACGGTGGTGTTGGTGTGCACCGTCAGCCCGGCGGCGCGCAGGTTGGCCAGCCCGCGCAGCGTCTTGGCGAACGTGCCCGGACGCTGGGTCAGGCCCTCGTGCGTCTCGGCATCGGCCCCTTCCAGGCTGACCTGGGCCGAGGTCAGGCCGGCGTCGACCAGGCGGGCGACATAGCGCGGTTCGGCACAGCGCAGGCCGTTGGTGATCAGGTTGACGCGCATGCCGCGGCCCGCCGCATGGGCGATCAGCTCCGGCAGCTGTGGATGCAATGTCGGCTCGCCGCCGGTGAAGCTCAGGCTCGGAACCTCCGCCTCGTCGGCCAGGATGTCGATGACGCGCCGGATCTCCCCGGTGGTCATCACCCGATCCGGGGCGACGGCCGGCCGCCGCTGCCAGGGCCAGCGGCGCCGGCCGGGCTCGCGGCCCGGGTTGCCGGGGCCGGCCTCGGCATCGCCGCAGCCGGCATAGCAGAAACGGCAGGCGAGGTTGCAGCTGTAGGTCAGCGCGACCTCCGCCATCACCGGCCGGGCGGTGAAACTGCCGGTGAACCGGTCGGTGTCCGTCGCCAGGCGGCCGCTGCCTTCGCCCAGGGCGCCGCTCAACAGGTCGCGCAGGTCGCAGAAGAAGGCATGAACCTGGAACAGCCGGTCGGGGTCGCCGGCCGCGCCGCAGTCGGCCGCGATCCGCGCGATGGGGGTGCCGGCCAGCGCGCGGTCCAGCAGCCGGGCGCCCTGCGGGTTCAGGGCGTACACCTCCGTCGGCATCTTGATCAGGACGCTGTCCGACAGGCGTACGCGCACATACGGGCGGATGGCGGCAACGAACTGGTCGACCCATTGCAGGTCGTCAAGCGTACGGCCGAAGTCCTCCGGTGTGCCGGGAATCACCGGATCGCGCGGCATCAGCGCGCCCCCCCGCTGACACAGGCCGAATGGCAGGCGGAATGGCAGGCGCTGTGACAAGCGGAATGGCAGGCCGAATGACAGGCGCTGTGGCAGGCGGAATGGCAGGCATTGGCGGCGTACTGCGCGCCGATGTCGACGCCGGCGCCGCCGCTCAGGAAATAGCCGTAGCCCACGCCGGCCAGCCCGTCGGGGTCGGGCAGGGAACCGGTGTATTCCCCGAACTCCATGTCCATCCAGTCGGTGTCCATGTACCAGCGATGGTAATAGGGGTAATAGACCTCGCTGCGGTCGTCGATGATCCGCTCCTGCGGCCGGCGGCCGGTCCACAGCTCCTCCGCATCGGCCTTGTGCTGGGCATAACTGCGCTCGAACTCCGCCTTGTAGTGCTTGCGCGTCGCTTCGATGTCGCAATCCCAGGCCTTTTCCTGGATGCCCTCTGTCAGCGCGAACACCAGCCGGCTGGCCGTGGCCGGCAGCAGCGTGCCGTCCGGCTGGATGCAGTCGTACAGCTGCTTGTGATAGGCGGTGTATTCGGGCGGCAGGTCCTTGGCCTTTTCCAGGATCATCGGCGCGCGGCCCAGCAGTTTCAGCACGCCGGCACGCACCATCTCATGCAACATCATCCCGGCCAGCATCTTCAGCGGTACGTCGCACAGATATCCGGCCTCGATGGCATTCAGCTTGGCCACCTTCTTGTTGCGGCGGAAATTCTTGATCTCGATTTTGGGTACCGTCCAGTTTTCGGTATCCCAGCGGACGGAGTCGACCTCCTCCCCCGCGGCGACCATGGCGCGCTGCTTCATGAAGGTGACGACGCCCGCCGCCACCACCAGCAGCGCCAGCGCGCCGCCGACCACGGGCAGGTCCGGCCTCAGGTCGAAGAAGCCCCGCTCCACCGCCGCCCCGGGGGCCTCGGGCTCCGTCGGGCGCAGGTCGGGCCGCGGCACCAGCGGCGCCGGCAGGGTGAAATAGCGCGCCGGGACATACATCTGCTGGCGGAAATCCGCCCGCGCCGGCAGGGTTTCCTGATAGGCGCGCACGCCCAGATAGCGCTTGCCCTGCTCCAGCGGCTGCGCCGGCGTCACCGCGCGGCCGATGAGCCCGAGATAGGACAGGAGGTAGCGCTCGTTCATGAAGCGCTCGGTCAGCAGGCCCAGCGCCGACGCCTCCTCCAGCGACAGCTCCTCCTGCGTGACCGGAATGGGCCAGCGCACCAGCGTCATCTCGTGGCCCATGGGATATTCCCACTGTACCGGCGACCAGTTGAACACGACCAGGTCGCCGTGGTCCGGCGAGGTCGTGCGCGCGACATGGCCGGCCTGGGCGTAATCGGTGAAATAGGTCAGATAGAACGTCAGCGTGCCCGGCCCGTGCCGCCGGCCGCCGGCCAGCACCACGTCCCATTTGTCGCCGAGATTGGTCAGCTCCAGCTCGATGCGCTGGTTGTCCTCGGTCAGGACGAAATTGGCGCCGTCGACCCAGTCGATGCGTGCCCGCTCGCCCTGGAAGTAGAAGGCGCCCATGTCGTTCTCGAGCACGGCAAAGCGGATCTTGTACTGGACCATCGCCGTGCCGTCGGGCGCCAGCGCCACCTCGACCTCGACCCAGTCCAGCGAAACGCGCGGCTGCGCGGCGGCCGGCCCTGGCGCCAGCGCCAGCACGATGACGGCGATAAGGCCGACCAGCCCGAAAAAGCGGGCATTTCGCATGGGATTTGCCCCGAAACGGTTCCAATCGAAACGGTGTGAAGACTAACCGCTTACGCCGCCGACGGCGTTGACACAGCGCAAGACGGGGTCGTCCGTTCGGCAATGGCGGGATCCGAGGCAACAGGATCGACAAATGGCGCTGACGTGTTCGGCTGGATGTCAGCCGTCGAAATAGTGGATAACAGTGTGGTGGATGGCCTTTCGAATAGTGGGAAGAGCGTGGAGCAATGGTAGCCGAGCGGATCAGGGGAAGAAGATCCGGCGCTTGGGGGCATCGCCACCGTACCAGGGCAGCGGCACGGGGATCACGGTTGGTGGAGGTGATCGTGCCTGCACGCGACGCGGACTTGGTGAAGGCTGCGGCAACTGCTCTGCGGTCTGGCGGTGTCGCGGCGCAACGCGTCCGGGATGCGGTGCAACCGATGTCCGCTGAGATGCCGGCACAAACGGGCGCGGAGCTGGTGGCATTTCTGCGTGGCTCACCGCTTGTCGGGGAAGACCTGGATTTCGAGCGTGACCCGGGCACGGGGCGGGTCGCTGACCTCCGGTGATGGCATTTCTGCTCGACACCAACGGTGTCAGCGAAACGCTGAAGCGACAACCGCAAGACAGGGTTCTGCAATGGCTCAGCAGGCCTGGTCGCGAGCGCGCTTCGCGGTTACGGACCCCACGTCGCGCGTGCGCCGTGTCTCCGGCTCGGGAATGGGGGCCGGTCGCGGGGTGTCCCGTCTCCGCAGCAGCCCCCGCAGCGGGAGAACACCCGTGGCAGACGCCCTTGATCGTGAGATTGCCCGGCAACTGCGCATGGCCGAGAGGATGGCCGCGCCCATCGCGCCCTTCGCCCACCGGATCGGTCCGGCAGACATCGACCGAGCTTATCGCATCCAGCATCTCAATACCAGGCACGCCATCGAGGCCGGACGGCAGCACTGCGGTTGGAAGATCGGCCTGACCGCGGAGGCGGTGCAGCGGCAACTGGGTGTGGACGAACCGGACTATGGCGCGCTGCATGCAGACATGGCGCTGCGATCGGGAGATAGCCTCGATCTATCCAACCTGATCCATCCGCGCATCGAGGCAGAGATCGGCCTTGTCGTTTCCAGCGACATTACGCGCAGGGGCCTGTCGCCGGAAACCGTCGCCGGCAGCATCGCCCATGCGGTTCCGGCGCTTGAGATCGTCGATAGCCGGATCGCGGACTGGAAGATCGGGATTGTCGATACCATCGCCGACAATGGGGCGGCGGCGCGGTTCGTTCTCGGCGACAGGACACATCCCCTTGGAACCGTCGATCTGGCGCGCTGCCGGATGGAACTGCGTCGAAACGGCGTGCCGGTGTCCGCCGGCGTCGGCGCCGCAAGCCTGGGCCATCCGTTGACGGCGCTCTGCTGGCTGGCAGACATCCTCATCGACCATGGCATGGTCCTGCGCACGGGGGACCTGGTGCTGACCGGCGCCTTGGGACCGGTCGCCCCGTTGGCGTCCGGCGACAGGTTCACGGCCGCTTTCGACCAGCTCTCGGACGTGACCCTTCACGTCCGCTAGCGGTTGGCGGAGGTGGCGGATCCCGGTTGCGGCCACGCCTCTTGGCCTGCCGCTGGTCGCCCCAGGCGGTGCCGGCCCGCTCGCAGGCCGCGCAACGGTGGCGGACGGCCCATTTCGCGCTTGCGCCGGGCCGCCGCCTCGGTCATGAGGGCCGGTAACGCCGATGGCCGCGAAGGGATAGCGTTCATGTCGTGGGAGCTGTGGCTGGTCTTCGTGCCCGCGTGCTTTGCGTTGAACATGGCGCCGGGGCCGAACAACCTGCTGGCCATGTCCAACGGTGTCCGGTTCGGCTTCCCGCGGGCGGCGGTGGCCGGCGGCGGCCGGCTGGTTGCCTTCGCCGCGATGATCGCACTGACGGCCGTCGGGCTGGGGGCCTTGCTGGCGGCCTCGGAGACCGCGTTCCATGTGATCAAGTGGTGCGGGGCGGTCTATCTGGTCTATCTGGGCGTGAAGCTGTGGCGCACCCGGCCCGACCTGGATTTCGCCGCGGCAGCCGATGCCAGGCCCGCCACGCCGCTGGCGGTCCTCTTGCGCCAGGAATTCCTGATCGCCGCAAGCAACCCCAAGGCCATCCTGATCTTCACCGCCTTCTTCCCGCAGTTCCTGGTTCCGGGCCAGCCGGCCTTCGCCGAATTCGCGGTCATGGGCGCCACCTTCCTGGTGCTGGAGGCGGCGGCCCTGGCGATCTATGCCATTTCCGGCCGCCAGCTGGCGTTCCTGACCCGCACCGAGCGGGGCCAGCGCCTGATCAGCCGCGTCAGCGGCGGCATGCTGGTGGGCGCCGGCGTCCTTCTGGCGACGGCACGGCGATGACGGCGGCTGGCGCAGCGGCACTGTATCCGGTGGTCCTGTCCGGGGGCGCCGGCACGCGGCTGTGGCCGCTGTCGCGCCAGGGCTTCCCCAAGCAGCTCCAGCGCCTGGCGGGGGCGGAGACGCTGTTGCAGCAGACGGTGCTTCGCCTGGCGACCCGGCCCGACGCGGCACCGCCG
The DNA here is from genome assembly GCA_020638595.1 of Rhodospirillaceae bacterium. Lineage (GTDB taxonomy): Bacteria > Pseudomonadota > Alphaproteobacteria > DSM-16000 > Inquilinaceae > JACKIG01. The sequence goes on from JACKIG010000022.1 coordinate 21,309, forward strand.
CTGGTCGTCTGCAATGCCGAACACCGCTTCATCATCGCAGAACAGCTGCGCCAGATCGCCGTCACCCCGGCGGAGATCGTGCTGGAACCGGCGGCACGCAACACTGCCCCGGCCATCGCCGCCGCGGCGCTGATCATCGCCGGGCGGGACCCTGCGGCGGTGATGGCGGTGATGCCGTCGGACCATGTCATCGGCGACCTCGGCAGTTTCGGCCGGGCGATGGACCTGGCGCAGCGGCTGGCGGTGGACGGCCACCTTGTCACCTTCGGCATGACGCCGTCGGGGCCGGAGACGGGATACGGCTATATCCGCCGCGGTCCGGCGCTGACCGACGACGGCCGCGCCTTCGCCGTCGCCCGCTTCATCGAGAAGCCCGACCGCGCGGCGGCAGAAGCCCTGCTGGCGGCCGGCGACTGTACCTGGAACAGCGGCATCTTCGTGCTGCGCGCCGACCGCTACCTGGAGGAACTGGGCCGCTTCCGCCCGGACATCCTGGCGGCGGTGCGGGCGGCGGTCGCGCACAGCAGCCGCGACCTCGACTTCCTGCGCCTGGACGCCCAGGCCTTCGCCGCCGGTCCGTCGGATTCCATCGACTATGCGGTGATGCAGGCCACCGACCGCGCGGCCGTCGTTCCGGCGGAGATGGCGTGGTCGGACATCGGTACCTGGTCGGCCCTGTGGCGGATCGCCGACAAGGACGACCGGGACAACGCCTGCATCGGCGACGTGCTGGCGCTCGACACGGCGGGGTCGTACCTGCGCGCCGCGCCGGGCCGGCTGGTGGCGGCACTGGGCCTGGACGACGTTGTGGTCGTCGACACGGCCGACGCGGTGCTGGTGGCTGCGCGCGACCGGGTGCAGGACGTGCGCGCGCTGGCGGACCGGCTGGCTGCGGACGGACGCTCGGAAGCCCTCAGGCACCGCCGGGTCTACCGTCCCTGGGGATACTACGAGACCATCGATGCCGGCCCGCGCTTCCAGGTCAAGCACATGATGGTCAAGCCCGGGGCATCGCTGTCGTTGCAGCTGCACCACCACCGCGCGGAACACTGGGTCGTCGTCAGCGGCACCGCCCGCATCGCCTGCGGTGACGAGGTGCGGCTGCTGAGCGAGAACGAGTCGACCTACATACCCCTGGGCGTCCGCCACCGGCTGGAAAACCCCGGCAAGATCGAGCTGCGACTGGTCGAAGTGCAGTCCGGCAGCTATCTGGGTGAGGATGACATCGTCCGGTTCGAGGACAGCTATCACCGGATCGACGAGTGAGGCACCCGGCGGGAGGGGCAAGACGCGATGGCGATGCGCAACCTGAACCACTACCTGGTCGTCACCGACGACCTGGATGCCACGCGCGCGTTCTATGAGGACATCCTGGGCCTGCGCGTCGGCGACCGTCCGCCCTTCACCTTTCCGGGCCTGTGGATCTACCTGGATGACCGGCCCGTCGTGCATGTGGCGCAGCGCGACCCCGGCCGCGGCCACATGACCACCCCCAGCAGCGACGGCCCGCCCACCGGGGCCATCGACCACATCGCCTTCGAGGCCTCCGGCTACGACGCGATGACGGCCCTGCTGGACGCGCGCGGCATCCAGGCGCGCCGCCGCACCGTGCCGGACCTGGGGCTGCGGCAGATTTTCGTTAAGGACCCCAATGGCATCATGATCGAACTGAACTATCCCGCGTCCGAATAGGCGCGACCCCGACGGACAGGCGCCGGACTTCTTGGCCGGCCGCAGCTGTGGTATCAGACCTGCCCGCCCCGGATCGGCCGACTGCCGCAGGTATCGTGCGCCATGCCCGTTCTCGTCACCGGCACCGCCGGCTTCATCGGCAACTTCGTTGCCCTCAACCTGCTGTCGCGCGGTGAAGCGGTCGTCGGTATCGACAATCTCAGCCCCTATTACGATGTCACGCTGAAGGAACGGCGGCTGGACCGGCTGCGCGCCCTGCCCGGATTCACCGACCTGCGCGTCGACCTGGCGGACCGCGAGGCGACCGCCGGCGCCTTCGCCGCCCACCGCCCGGACCGCGTCGTGCACCTGGCCGCCCAGGCCGGCGTGCGCTACAGCCTCGACCACCCGCATGCCTATGTCGACAGCAACATCTCGGGCTTCCTGAACGTGCTGGAAGGCTGCCGCGCCGTGGGAAGCCGGCACCTGGTCTATGCCTCGACCAGCTCCGTCTACGGTATCAACCGGGACCTGCCGTTTTCCGAGCACCATCCGGTCGACCATCCCATCAGCCTCTATGCCGCCACCAAGCGGGCGAACGAGCTGATGGCCCATTGCTACAGCCACCTGTTCGACATCCCGGCGACGGGCCTGCGCTTCTTCACCGTCTATGGCCCCTGGGGCCGCCCGGACATGGCGCTGTTCAAGTTTGCCCGCGCCATCCTGGCGGGCGAGCCCATCGACGTGTTCAACGAAGGCCGCATGCAGCGGGATTTCACCTATGTCGACGACATCGTCGACGGCATCGTGCGCTGCCTGGACGCGATACCGGTGCCGGCGGCCGACGATGCGGCCCTGACCCCCGCGGCCAGCCCGGCCGCCCCGTTCCGCCTGTTCAACATCGGCAACAACCAGCCGATCGAGCTGATGCGCTATATCGAGCTTCTGGAGCAGGCGCTGGGCCGCAAGGCGGACCTGAACCTGCTGCCCATGCAGCCCGGCGACGTCGCCGCCACCTGCGCCGACACCCGCGAACTGGGCAATGCCGTCGGCTATCGCCCGTCCACGCCCGTTGAGGTCGGCGTCGGCCGCTTCGTCGAGTGGTACCTGGATTTCTATGGCCACGGTCGCGCAGCGTAGGTCGGACCGGGCGCAGCGCGATCCGGCATCCCCGCGCGCGGTCGCCTGACCCATGACGCAAGAACGCCCGGCCGAGCCGATGCTGAGCATCGTCGTGCCCATGTACAACGAGGCACCCGTCATCGACGCCTTCTTCGCGCGGGTGTTGCCGATCCTGGCCGGCCTCGTCCGCGACTACGAGATCCTTTGCGTCAATGACGGCAGCGGCGACGGCACCCTTGAGGTGCTGCTGGCCCATCACGAATGCAACCCGCACGTCAAGATCATCGACCTGGCGCGCAATTTCGGCAAGGAACAGGCCCTGACCGCCGGTCTCGATGCTGCCCGGGGCGACGCGGTCATCCCCATGGATGCCGACCTGCAGGACCCGCCGGAACTGATCGCCACCTTCCTGGCCAAGTGGCGCGAGGGCTTCGACGTGGTCTATGGCGTGCGGGAATCGCGCGACAGCGACAGCCTGGCCAAGCGCAGCACCGCGCGGATGTTCTATCGCCTGTTCAACCGCCTGACCGAGGTCCGCATTCCGGAGAATACCGGCGATTTCCGTCTGATGGACCGGCGGGTCGTCGCGGCCCTGCGCCGCCTGCCGGAGCGCAACCGCTTCATGAAGGGCCTGTTTTCGTGGGTCGGGTTCCGCCAGGTGGGCGTGCCCTACCGGCGCGAGCCGCGCGCTGCCGGCCAGACCAAGTGGAGCTATTGGCGGCTGTGGAATTTCGCGCTGGACGGCATCACCAGCTTCAGCACGGTGCCGTTGCGCCTGTGGAGCTATGCCGGCGCGGCCGTGGCGCTGTTCGCCTTCCTCTATGCCGCCTTCCTGGTCGTGCGCACGATCGTGTCGGGCGTGGACGTTCCGGGCTATGCCTCGCTGATGGTGGTGATCCTGTTCCTGGGCGGTGTGCAGCTGATCAGCCTGGGCGTCATCGGCGAATATCTGGGCCGGCTGTACCGCGAGGCCAAAGGCCGCCCGACCTACCTTGTCGGCCGCACCTACGGCCTGGACGGCGACGAATGACCGCCCGGCGCGGGCTGGCGGCGCACGGTCCCCGCGCGCTGCGCTTCGCTGCCGTCGGGGTTGCCAATACCGCCATCGACATGGCCCTGTTCGCCGTCCTCTACTATCTCGCCGGCTGGGCGGTGCTGCCGGCGCACATCGCCGGCTTCCTGGTGGCTGCCACCAACAGCTACCTGATGAACAAGACCTGGACCTTTGCCGACGACAGCCGCGGGCGCGCCGCGCTGGTGAAAGGCATCGGCTTCCTGGCAGTCGCCGGCGTCGGGCTGGCCCTGTCTTCCGCCACGATCTGGCTCGTGGCCGGGCTGGTGCCGGTACTGGTGGCCAAGGTCCTGGCCATCGTCGCCAGCTTCCTGTGGAACTATATCGCCAGCCACCTTCTGGTCTTTCGCGGGGCCTGATATGGCGGCCGGGCGCATGCCCAGGGGGCCATGTCCCGCACGGCCAGGCGGCAGACCCTGTGGGCGCGTCCGATCCCTCGTGACCGCTGCGGCCTTGAAACCATCCCTGCGCGCGCCATCTCCCCGACCATCTTCGGCTTCTCTTCGACGGCAGCACGTGCAATCCCCGGCCCGCCATAGCCCACGCCCGGTGTCCGACGGCACTCTGCCCGCAGCGACGCCCCTGGGCATCGCCGATTTCCGGGAGAGCCTGGATTTCGCGGAGCATCGCCAGTTGCTGGACCATTGGCTGGCCATTCGCGGCGACGGGATGCCCCGGCGGGAAGCCCTCGACCCTTCGGCGTTTCACCGCGTGCTCCGGCATGCCGGCCTGATCGAGGTTGTCGGGCCGGAACCGCGGTTCCGCTATCGCCTGACCGGCAGCGAGCTGGAGCGCCGGTTCGACCGGCGCCTATCGGGGCGCTTCGTCGAGGAGGTCAAGTCGATCGACTATGCCGGGTATCTCTGCGGGCTCTACCGGGCCTGCGTCGACGCAAGGGCGCCGCTGTTCGTGACCGAGCGGTCGACCTACCTGACCAGCTATCCCCTGACATGCTTCCGTCTGATGCTGCCCCTGGCAGGGGATGGCGGGGTCGTCGGCGGCATTCTCTATTCCACGATCAGCGACAGCGACGTTCGCGCCGCGCTGGTGCGGCCGGTGCGCGACGTGCGCAGCGGCGGCGCTTTTCGGGCACATGTGCTTCGGGACGGGCCGGCTGGCGCTGCACCGGTGTCCGTCCACCCGGCTGACCCGGGCGATGGCGTATCCGGATGCGCGGACACCAGGCTGATCGGATGAGATTGAGTGGCAGTCCGGCATCAGGCCGGCCGGGCGCGCTGTTGGCTGTTGCAATGGCCGGCACGTATGCTATTGCCGAAGGGGCTGACCATTCCCGCGCCGACGGTCTTGCCTGATGCCGGTGCCCAGTCAGACCTTCGTCGTCTTCGACGGCACCCGGCATCGCGTGCGGCCGCTTGACCCTGCCGCCTTCCGCCAGCAGCTGGAATTCGAGGAGCATCGCCAGCTTCTGGACCATTGGGTCGCCATTCGCGGCAGCCATCCCCAGCCCAGACGCGCGGATTTCGACCCCGCCGCCGTGCAGGGGATATTGCCGCATGTGGGGTTGATGGATGTGGTCCCGCCCGGCCCGCGCTTTCGCTACCGGCTGTTGGGGACGGCACTGGAGCGGCGGTTCGGCCGGCGCGTCAGCGGCAGCTTCGTCGACGCGGTGGTGGACAGGGCCTATGCGGATTACCTGAACGGCATCTATCGGGCCTGCGTCACCGGCCGGGTGCCGATGTTCGTGGCGGAATGCTCGACCTTCCTCAGCGACTATCCGCTGTTCCGCTACCGGCTGCTGCTGCCGATGTCGTCTGACCGCGACGCGATCGACATGATCCTCTATTCGACGATCAGCGACAGCGACATCAGCTTCGACCGGGCCCAGCCGACCCGCCAGATGCGCCGCCCCGACCCCTTCCGCGCCTATTGCCTCGGCGACTGACTATGGGCGCCATCGCCTTGGGGTCGCGGCTCTTGTCTCTTTGGGGGGCAGGGTGATTGGGGGTCAGGTCTTTCTTTATCAGGTGAACAGGTGGTGGGGGTCAGGTCTTTTATGATCATATCCAGGCAGTGCTGGGGTCAGGTCTTTCATAGTCATATCCAGGCAGCGCCCGGATATGACTATGAAAGACCTGACCCCAGCACTGCCTGGATATGATCATAAAAGACCTGACCCCCACCACCTGTTCACCTGATAAAGAAAGACCTGACCCCCAATCACCCTGCCCCCCCAAGGAGACAAGAGCCGCGACCCCAAGACGGCAGTCCAGCGCGGCGGGCGCAACCCTGCCATGCCGGCTTGTTTGGGCTCGCGGCCTGGGCACGTCAGCGAAGCTGACCTATTCTCCAAGGAGTTACAAATCGACCGAGGTCAATGCGCGCCATCCTGCCCATCGCCGCCTCCTGGCCGGCGCCTGTCAAGGGCGCACTGATGATGACGGGGGCCGCCTGCGCATTCTCGGTGATGATCGTGCTCATCCGCCACACCTCGCAGGAGCTGCATCCCTTCTGCGTCGCCTTCTGGCGCAACGCCTTCGGGCTGGTGTTCATGCTGCCCTGGCTGGCGCACCGGGGCCTGGGCGGGCTGAAGACGCACAAGCTGCGCCTTTACGGATTGCGCGGCATTGCCGGCATCACCGCCATGCTGACCTGGTTCTACGCCCTGTCGGTGATGCCCATGGCCGAGGCGGTGGCGCTGAGCTTTACCACGCCCCTGTTCGCCACGATCGCCGCGGCCGTGGTGCTGCACGAGACGGTGCGGGCGCGGCGCTGGACGGCGACGGCCATCGGCTTCGTCGGTGTGCTGGTGATCCTGCGCCCGGGCGTGCAGGCCGTGTCGCCGGCCGCCCTGTTGGTGCTGGTGTCCACCATCGCCGTGGCGTTTTCCGTCGTCGTCATCAAGATCCTGTCGCGCAGCGAGCCCAGCAACGCCATCGTCACCTACATGGTGATCGTCCTGACCCCCTTGTCGTTGCCGCCGGCGTTGATCTTCTGGTCGTGGCCGGACTGGCACACGGTCCTGGCGCTGGCCGGCATCGGCCTGGCCGGCACCATCGGCCATATCGGCTTCACCAATGCCATGCGCCTGGCCGACGCCTCGGCCGTGCTGCCCATCGACTATATCCGGCTGCCGCTGGTGGCGCTGGCCGGCTACGCGCTGTACGGCGAGGCCATGGACATCTTCAGCTGGCTGGGCGCCACGATCATCATCGGCTCGACCCTCTATATCGCCCATCGCGAGGCCGCCGTCGCCCGCCGCAGCCGCCAGGCCGTGGTGGTCACGCCGCGCAGCCTGCGCGAGCGGCCTTGAGACGTGGCGGCCACCCTCGACCGGCTCACGCGCCGCTGGGAAGCCCTGCCGGATAATGCCCGCGGCGCGCTGTGGGTGATCGCCGCTTCGGCCGGGTTCTCGGCGATGGCGGCGCTGGTGAAGGTGCTGGGCCAGTCGCTGGACAGCTTCCAGATCGCCTTCTTCCGCTGCCTGGTCGGTCTGGCGGTCCTGTCGCCGCTGCTGCTGCGTTCGGGTCTTTCGACCCTGCGCACGACCCGTCCGGTCCTGCATCTGGGCCGCGCGGCCGCCGGAATGACGGCGATGTTCTGCGGCTTCTACGCCTTCACCCATCTGCCGCTGGCGACGGCAACGGCGATCACCTTCACCAAGCCGCTGTTCATGATCGTGGTGGCGGTGCTGTTCCTGGGCGAGGTCGTGCGCTGGCGGCGCTGGACGGCGACCGCCGTCGGTTTCTGCGGCGTCCTGGTCATGGTCAGGCCGGGTGTCGGTACCTTCGAACCGGCGATGCTGGTGTCGCTGGCCCAGGCCCTGTCCGTTGCCATCGCCGTTGCGCTGGTCAAGTCGTTCCCGCGGACGGAAGGCACGCTGACCATCCTGTTCTATTTCGCCATCCTGTCGACGTTGATCTCCACGGGTCCGGCGCTGCTGGTCTGGCGCGACCCGACATGGGAACAGCTGGGCATCGCCGTGGTGATGGGCGGGCTCGGCGTGTCCTCGCAGGCCGCCATCGTGCGCGGGTATCGCATCGGCGAGGCGACGGCCGTCGCACCCTTCGACTATTCCCGCCTGCTGTTCGCGGCCTTTTTCGGCTTCGTCCTGTTCGCCGAGGTGCCGGATGTGTGGACGTGGCTGGGCGCCGGCGTGATCATCGCCAGCACGCTCTACATCGCCCGCCGCGAGGCGAAGACCGGCGCCCCGCCCAAGGCCGGCCCGGCGCCGCATTGACCCGTGCGGGCAAGGTCGGCGTCGATCGGATCTACGGGGCGGCGGCCATGTCCATGAAGCGGGCGAGCGCGATGTCCTTCTCCGTCACGCCGCCGGCGTCGTGGGTGGCCAGCGTCACGTCGACCCGGTTGTAGACGTTGGTCCATTCCGGGTGATGGTCCGCCCGCTCCGCCGCCAGCGCCACCCGCGCCATGAAACCGAAGGCGGCGTTGAAGTCCTTGAACGTGAACGTCCTGGCGATCGCCTGGCGCCCGTCCACCTTGCGCCAGCCGGCCAGCCCGTCGAGCGCCCGGTCCAGCGCCGGCCCCGTCAAGACGTCCGCCATGTCGGTTCCCCCCCTTGTCGAGCACGCGAACAGCACGGCTGCGTTCTACCAGCGGCCGCGCGCCGCGGCCAGCCGTGGCGCGGTGGACATCGCGACCGGCGATCCGCGGTTGCGCTGGCGCAATGGGCCGGAAACAATGGGGCGAGGCCATTGGGAGCCGAGCGTGACGGACCACCTGACGGAAGCCTTCGCCAATTCGCTGGTCGACGATCTCGCGGTCTGGCGGCTTGAGCCTTTCCTACCGCTGCCGGTCGCCGTGCTGCCGGTGGACGAAGCGGTCGCCCTTCTGCTGCGCCTGAAGGACATGGCGTGGGAGGAGGGGGTGTCGCCGGCGCTGCTCTATCGCGCCCTGGCCGTGCGCGCCGCCGACCTTCCGTTCGCCCCCGGCGCGCGACTGGTCGAGGTTGCGCTGAACATCGAGACGACCGTCGGGCTGCTGAGCCTGCTGGACACCGGCGGCGAACTGGTCGCGCTGCCGGAAGGCCGGACCGCGACCTATGCGCGCCTGAAGCAAGGGACGGTGAGCCTGACGACGCCGGACGCCGTCGCCGCCTATGCCGCCTACGTCGTCGCCAACGCCACCCCGCCGCGCGGCAGCCGCCTGCGCGTCCTGGGCGATCCTCCGGCGGTCAGGCAAACCCGGCCCGACGGCAGTGCGACCGTCGGCATGACGGTCCTGCACAACACGACGCTCTATCGGATAGAGGCCGAGGTCGATGCCGGCGGCCGGGTCGATCTCTGCGGCTCGACCCCCACCCTCACCGATGCCTCCTACGCGCCGGAGCGCCGCGAGGGCCGCTACCGCGTGCGGTCCGGTGCGATCGGGCGCTGAGGCCGGCTACATCCAGTCCACCGGTGGCAGGTCATCGGGGTCGATCCAGAGATCGTCGCGCGGATTGATCACCGCCGGATCGACCACCACCTGCGGCGGCAGCCGCAGGCGCCAGTCCGCCGCTTGCCCGGCACAGCCGCCGTCTTCCAGCATGTCCAGCGCGGCCTCGGCGACGAAGTGCGTCGCGGGAATTCCCGGCAGGCAGCTTTCGAGTACCCGCTGCGCAACATTGATGCTCTGCTGCCGGTCGTCCGAAGCCCGGGCTACCGCCAGTCTTGCCATCAACCGCCGCGGTGAAAAACGATCGGACTGAAACAGCATATGCTCCAGGTTGAATTCGCTGTCTGCCAAGAGCAACCGCGCGGTCTCCACGTGTCCTGCGGCCGCAAATCCCTCAGCGCGAAGCATCAGTGTCCCCCAATATGCAGGCAGCCGACGCATCTCATAGAAGTAGGCGCGGGCTGCGTCATGGGCTAGATCTTCTGCTTCCTTGATCCTGCCCAGGTAATAGCAGGCCTCGGCCAAGAGGACTTGCGCAAACGGGACGAGGCTATCCGCCGGGGTCTCGTGATGGGCCAGCATGCGCACAGCCAGCGCGTGCATTTGACGGTAGTCGCGACGACGACGTGCGAGGACGAATCCGCTACCGCAGAGCCAACCGTTCACGCCCCCTGCGATAAGCCCTTGCGCGAGCCTGGCACTATTGAGCGCACGCGCGCGGGCCAACTGAGTTATCGCGGTATCGCCGAGCTCGGCCATGAGATCGGCCAGAATGACGAGCCCGTTGACCTCGCGATCGAGGCGTTTGAACCGGTCCTCGATCTTCCGGCTGACGACCAGCACTTCGATCAGATCGCCGATCGCGGCATGGTACTGCCCCAGGTCGTGGCTCATGCTGGCCCGGAACAGAAGGTTGGTGGCGCGCAGCAAGGGGCTGTCGCCGACGTGCTCTCGTGCCAGGTTCACGATCGCTATCCCGATCGAGGCCTGGCCGAGAAGACGATAGGCGTCGGCAAGCTCGTGGGCCGACCCGACCACCGCTTCGTCGTCCTGCATCAGCGGTTGCGGCGGATCGTCCAGGCCCGGCCGATCAGGCCACTGGAACAGCTTTCGCAGCAGCAGCGCCACCCATGCCACGTCGCCGCGCCTGTTCAGGACCGGGTGAACGGAATTGCTGTAGATCTGCCAGGCGCCGGTGAAATCGCCGGAGGCGACGCGCGCTTCGAACAGCTCCAGCCCCCGCTGGAAGGCGGGTTCGCGATCGCTCTTGGGAACCTGCCGTCCCGTCGTTTCCGGCAGCGACGCCAGGAAGGCCGCCCGTTCCGTCTGCGTGCGGTTCTTGCGGTCGGGTTCAAGCAGCGCGTCAAGGTGGTCGCGCACCAGCGGGTGCATGCCGTAGGTCTGCCGCCGGCGGTCGAATTCGATCAGGCCGCGCACGCGGCATAGTTCGTCCAGCACTTCGGCCAGGTCGTCACTGCTTGCAAAGCGCTGAATCCGCCGGACGAAGACGTCCACAAGGTCGGCGTGCCGCACGGGCATGTCGCTGCCGGCGATATAGGTGAGGACGTCGCGGCGGGCTTCGTCCAGCCCCGCCATCACGAACTGGAAGATGTGGCTGCGGAAGCTCCGCAGGTCGAGATCGCTGGACTTGAACGACGGATGGGCTTCCAGGAACCCGTCGAGGTCGCCGTCATGCGGGACCTTGAGGATCTCGCCCGCCGCCACGATCAGGGCCAGCGGATGGCCGCCGACGCGGGCAACCAGGTCTTCCAGGCTCTCCCGCCGGCCGAACACCTCCAGCGCCTCCAGAAGCTCGCGGCCGGTATCTTCCGGCCGCAGTCCGGGCAACGGCATGTGACCGATCGTGTCCGGCAGCCGGTTGGCGCGTCCCATCAGGTCCCGCGGCACGCGGCGCGTCGACATCAGGATCCTGGAAGGGCGGCAGTCGGCCAGTTCCCGCAGGAGGTCCGCGGCGATCTTGTCGACCATGCCGCGGGCATCGCCCGGCCCGGTTGCCTGCGCCTTGTTGAAGTCGGCGGCGACCGCATCGGGTTGGCGGGGGGGATCGTCCCCCTGCTCGGCCGGATCGTCGTCGCGGTCGACGGCATGGACCGCATACTGGTGCAGCTCGCGCTCGAAGCCGTCGAGCACGACCAGGTACCGCCCCCGGCGCAAGGCGGCCAGGATATCGTGGTGCCGGGCCGAGCGCTTGAGCTGCCGGGTCTCCGCCAACGGCTCGCCGGTCAGGTAGGACAGCAGGTGGGCCTCGAACTCCGGGAACCCCGCGTCCAGGGCATAGAAGCTCCACCACATGCGCCCGTCGAACGGCGGGTCGGCGGATGCGGCGGGGCCGGTGAACCAGTTCCAGGTCAGGGCGCTCTTGCCCTGGCCGCCCAGCGCCTCGACGATGTACAGCGACGGCTGCGTTGCGTCGGCAGCCCACCGGGTCAGCTCCGCAAGCTCGTCGTCGCGGCCGATCAGGGACTGCGTCTCCAGGCCCTGGTAGCGGTGCGGCTCATAGGGGGCCGGAAGGGACGGGATCTCCGGTTCGTCCGGCGACGGGCTGCCGGCCGGGCGGACCATGCCCTTGTTGTAGGCCCAATCCTCCAGCCGCTCGCTCAGGATCTCCGCGAACTCGTGCTCGTTCCGGAATTCGGAGCTCAGGTATTTCTGCCTGGCCTTTCGCCGCAGTCGCTTCAGCGACGCGGAATCGTCTTCGTCGTCGTCGGCCCAGTTCCAGTCGAACCGGCAGCCGCGTCCGGACTGCATCACGATGATGTTCGTGTCCCCGGTCTCGACGCGCGTTTCGAACTCGATCTCGGTGATCGACAGGCCCTGGTACCGCTCCTCCACCGTCTGGCCCTTCTTGCTGGGAACGTGGCCATAGGCGACGCCGAGGATCAGCACGAAGATGTCGCAGGATCGCGCCCGGCCGCAGCATCGTTCGATGACGGGGCCGACATCCGATGCGCCGTCGTCCAGCGAGATGTCGACCAGATGCCAGCCCCGCGTATTGAAGCGGTGCACGACGGCCCGTGCCTTGGCCCGGTAGGGGGCGAGGTCGCGGCCCGTGCTGCTGAACATGATCTTGAGCGGCTCTGTCACACGTGCGCATCCCGTCGGGTAGGTTGAGGTTGATTGACGTTTGACATGCCGATCCGGCACATTTTACGAGAATATCGACGTGCACCTGATCCTGGTAGGCTCAATTTGGCCTACTGTCCGGTCGATACGCGCCCCCGGGTATCGCCGCACGCCCCAGGAGGCCCCCCCATGGTCGAGCTGAACGGCAATACGGTGCGGTGGCCGAAGCATGCCAAGCTGCACCAGCGCTGGCGCCGGGTGACGGATGCCGCGACGGTACGGCGGCTGGGGTTGTGGGCGCGCACGCTGCCCTGTCTCGACAGCTTCGGCTATCAGATGGAGCATATCGCCTTCCGGACCTTGACCGTGCCCTTCTATGCGGACCACACGATCCTGGAACTGGGCGTGCCCGAGCGGTTCGAGCCGGGCTTCGGCGTGGTCGCCCACCTTGTCCCCGGGCTGGAGGTGGACGGATCGGACGACGCCGCACCGGTGCTGCTGAACCTGACCAGCCCGCCGATTCACGAGGTGAACGCCAGGCTGCCGATCCGGTTGGACGATCCGGCGGCCGCGATCGCCTATCTGCGCTTCTTCTGCGCCTATGTCTGGGGGGAGGACGGCGGCTTCTGGATCGTCGACACGCCGGGCGACGTGCCGTGGGACTGCCCGCGCGATGCGGCGCCGCGGCGCGAGGCGGAAGCGGCCATCCAGCCGGCCCGCTTCATCGAGGCCGCGCCGGACCATTTCCGCATCGACGCCACCGTGCTGTATGCCCGCGCACTGTTCCGGGCGAAGTTCAAGGTGCAGCGGACAGGGATGGTCGAGATGATGGATGACGAGCCCGTTTCGGGCGACCTGCCGATCATGGCCGACAAGCACGACGGCCCGGTCCGGCTGATCGGCTAGGCCGAAGCGCGGACCCAGCCGCAACCCAACAAGGCGATGCCACGTAATTGACGGTTAACGGGTGGCGCTGTAGGGTCCCGCTTGGCCGCACGTGCCCGTGCCGCAGTAGCTCAGCTGGTAGAGCAACGCATTCGTAATGCGTGGGTCGGGGGTTCGAGTCCCTCCTGCGGCACCACCGGTCAAGCGGGCGGATCGCCGGCTTCGACATTGTGATTTCAACCCCAAATGCGTAGCCTGCTGCTGTGATCCCGCGTTGTACGGTGGGGTCGCCGTAGCCAGTTGCCGTCTTGCCATCCCCTCATGCTGCCGCACCGCCAGGATACGCGTCGTCGTCCATGGCCTGCCGGCGCAAGAGCCCGCGTGCCATGTCGTCACCGCAGTTCTTCCAGACGCCGATCCTGAATTCCCCCTACGACTATCCGGGGCGGCACTGGGAACTGGACCTGACCGGGCAGCCGACCAACGCGATCATCGAACAGCGCCGCGGCTCGGCGCTGATCACGCCGGTGCCGAAGCCGAAAAAGCAGCACGGGAAGACCGCACAGTCGGAGATGCTGCTGGACAGCGGCGACGGCCTGTCCACGCAAGAGCAGGAATACAACCCGACCCCGATCATCAACGAGATCCGCCGCCACGTCGAGGACTGGCGCCGGCAGCGCAACCCGAACGACTGGCTGGTGACGCCGGAGACGGCCCGCCTGCTTCAGCACTGGCGCACACACCCCTTCAACGGCATCCGGCCGTTCTTCTGCCAGGTCGAAGCCGCCGAGACGATCATCTGGCTGACGGAAGTCGCACCCAAGCTCGGCCAGCGCACCGCGACGGTCCGCGGACACATCAAGGGCGCCAACGAACAGGCGAACCCCCAGCTGCTGCGCCATGCCCTGAAGCTGGCCATGGGGGCCGGCAAGACGACCGTGATGGCAATGCTGATCGCCTGGCACACGGTCAACGCCGTCCGCCATTCGAACAGCAGGCTGTTCACCCGCGGTTTCCTGGTGGTGACGCCCGGCATCACCATCCGCGACCGCCTGCGCGTGCTGCTGCCCAACGACCCGGACAGCTATTACAGGGGCCGCGAGCTGGTCCCCGGCGACATGCTGGGCGACATCGAACGCGCCAAGATCGTCATCACCAACTACCACGCGTTCAAGCCGCGGGAGCGCCTGGACCTGGCCAAGGGCACCCGGGCGCTGTTGCAGGGCCACGGTCCGGACTTGAAGACGCTGGAGACGGAAGGCCAGATGATCCAGCGCGTCATGCCCGACCTCATGGGCATGAAGCAGATCGTCGTCCTGAACGACGAGGCCCACCACTGCTATCGGGAGAAGGCGGACGACGGCGGCAAGGACCTGAAGGGCGAAGAAAAGGAGGAAGCGAAGAAGAACAACGAGGCCGCCCGCCTGTGGATCTCCGGCATCGAGGTGGTGCAGCGCAAGCTGGGCCTGCGCGCCGTCTACGACCTCTCGGCGACGCCTTTCTTCCTGCGCGGCTCCGGCATCTACGGGGTTGAGATCAGTGCCACTGATTTCAAGCGGGGCGATCGGGCATGACGGTCGCTGCGATACCGGACGACGACCCTGGGCCGGTGTGTCCGTTTGCAGCACTTTGGCGGCGCGCAATGTGCAGCAATTGCGTGTCGATCCATGGCGTCCTATATAGTGATGGTATTCGCCCCTTGAGAGTACGCCGCGCTCCTCGCAATCCTGAGCCGGCCGAAATCCTGGGGCTTCTTCTTTTTCAGGGCACCGCCCGATGAAGGCGGCGATCCTGACCGATGGGGGCTATTTCCTCAAGCGGCTGCCCACCGTCCGCAAAGACATCGATGTGCAGGACCCGCAACAGGTCGATCGCGCCATCGGCCAGCTGGTTCACAGCCACCTTGAGCAGCTGAACAAAGTGGCGTGTGCCGGCAACCCCTACGCACTGCTCTACCGCTGCTTCTACTACGATGCCCGGCCGTGGACGAAACGGGGACATTTACCGGTCAGCAAGCGCAGCATTGACTACGCGAAATCGGGCCAGGCGCAGTTTCGGTTGGCGTTGTTCGACCATCTGCGCCGCCGGCCGGCGTTTGTCGTCCGCTTGGGCGAGGTTCGGCGCGAGCGTGCCTGGATACTGCGCGAAGACGCCCAAGGCGACCTGCTGGCCGGGCGACGCTCTGCAATAGAGCTGACGGATGCCGATTTCGCCCCCGGCTTCCGACAGAAGGCCGTGGACATGCGGATCGGCATCGATACCGCGTCAATTGCCCTGAAGAAGCAGGCCGATACGATCATCCTCGTCGCCGGCGATGTCGATTTCGTGCCCGCAGCCAAGCTCGCCAGGCGCGAGGGTGTGCGGTTCATTCCCGATCCCTTGTGGCGGTCGGTCGAGCCGGGCTTGTTCGAGCACATCGACATGCTGCGCAGCGGCTTCGGCAGACCGAAAGCCAGCCATGTCGGCCAACAGGAAGGACAGACGTAATGGCGCGTGGCCCGCAAAAGCCCCTGGAGGTCGATGTCCTGCGCCATGACGCGGCGGAGCGTCCGAACATCCGCACGGCGGAATTCGGAAGCGTCATGCGCAGACTAGGGCGCGGGCGGACCGGCCGGCGCCGGACATGCCGGATCTGGAAATGCGCATAACCCATGAAACAACCTGATGAAGGCTGCATCAAAGAGTGGGTATCAATCTGATCATTGCTGTGACCGACTGGGATTGGTTCGATGCACTGCGCCAACAACCAAACCTAAGTGAAGTGAATTTCTGGGCGCCATCGGCAGTTAATTTTCGTGCACTACAGCCTGGCGAAATGTTTCTCTTCAAATTACATGCGCCACGAAATATGATTGCTGGAGGTGGTATTTATGCTTATTCGAATATATTACCATGCTCGCTTGCTTGGGAAGCATTTCAGGAGGCGAACGGAGCGCGATCGGCACAAGAGATGCGCGACCGCATCGCCCGTTATCGTCGTGCAAGCCCAAGCGATCGTAGCGACTTTGATATCGGTTGCCGCATTCTAACTCAGCCCTTCTTTCTCGACGAACCGAATTGGATTGCCGTACCGCCAAGTTGGTCATCAAATATTGTGAAATTCAAGACGTATAATACAGATGACGCTGAAGGATTATTGCTTTGGGAGACAGTCAATGCGCGATTAGAGCAGTGGAGCCAGCACGGCGTTGCCGAAGCTGTTGCACGGTACGGGGAGCCACATCTTATCAGACCAAGACTTGGCCAGGGCGCCTTCCGAGTGATGGTGACGGATATCTACCAGCGACGATGCGCTATCACGCGGGAGCGAACACTTCCAGCTCTTGATGCCGCGCATATCAGACCATATGGCGACGGTGGTGTACATGAAGCAAATAATGGACTTCTTCTTCGACGAGATATTCACAGTCTGTTAGACGCAGGTTACGTCACTGTAACGCCTGACTACCATTTCGAGGTAAGCGGTCGTATTAGGGAAGAATTTGAGAACGGCAGGGATTATTATGCTCTGCATGGCCGATTGATCAGCCTTCCGGAAGAGGTGGGAAAGCGGCCCGACGTGAAAGCGTTGGCTTGGCACAACGAGCATCGCTTTCGGGGGTGATGGGATTGGCATCGAGCCGGGCCCCCGGCTACCGTCACGACGGCCCGACA
The DNA here is from genome assembly GCA_020638595.1 of Rhodospirillaceae bacterium. Taxonomy (GTDB): domain Bacteria; phylum Pseudomonadota; class Alphaproteobacteria; order DSM-16000; family Inquilinaceae; genus JACKIG01. Next base: position 38,152 of record JACKIG010000022.1, read on the forward strand.
CCTCCCGCCCCTTCCCCAAGCCCGCCACCGGCCGCATCGCCGTCAAGGTGATCAACCACCTGGGCGACGAGGTGATGAAGGTGTTCGGGGTGGCATGACGACGAGGCGGTCAAGGCCGGTCAACGCGATACAGCCGCTAGTCCCTGTCCTTGCCGCCGATCCAGCCCTTGCGGCGGAAGAACCAGATCAGCGTGGCGGCGACGCAGGCCATCAGGCCCAGCGCCAGGGGATAGCCGAAATGCAGGCGCAGTTCCGGCTGGTTCCAGGGGGAGCCCTGGTCGAAGTTCATCCCCCACAGGCCGGTCAGGAAGCTCAAGGGAATGAACAGGGTGGCGATCATGGTCAGCACCTTCATGATCTCGTTCATCCGGGTGCTCAGGCTGGACAGATAGACATCCAGCAGGCCCGAGGCGACCTCGCGGTAGGTTTCGACGAAATCCATCAGGTGGACCGCATGGTCGTAGACGTCGCGCAGGAAGATGCGCGTCTGGTGCGCGATGTGCGGCGTCTCGTCCCGGATCAGCGCGTTCAGCATCTCGCGCGTCGGCCAGATCACCCGCCTGAGCAGCAGCAGGTCGCGCTTGACGCCGTGCAGGCGTTTGACGTGCCCCGGGTCCGGCTTGGCGACCACGTCGTCTTCCAGTTCCTCCAGCATCTCGCCATAGGCTTCCAGCACCGGGAAATACGCGTCCACGAAGGTGTCGATGCAGCGATAGGCCAGGTAGTCCGGCCCCAGCCGGCGCACGCGCCCCTGGGCCTGGCGGATGCGCACACGGATATGCTCCAGCCGGTCGTTGGCCCGTTCCTGGAAGGTCAGGACGAAGCGCTCGCCCACGAACAGCGACACCTGTTCGGTGTCCAGCCCCGGGCCGGGCAGCAGGCTGCGCAGCACGATGAACACGTGGTCGTCGAAGATTTCCGTCTTCGGCCGCTGGTGGACGTTCAACACATCCTCCAGCGCCAGGCCGTGCAGGGCGAAGATGCCGCCGATCTCCCCGATCAGGGTGGCGTCGCCCAGGCCGGAGATGTCGACCCACAGCACGGTCCACTTGTCGCGCTCCGCCTGGACCTGGGCAACCGTACAGGTTTCCCACTCGCGGATTTCGGCGGGGCCGTAGCCGATCATGCGGATGGACGGTGCCGGGGCCTGGGGATCGGCCACCAGCGTGCCGGGCGGGGTGCCGGCGATGTGCCGGCGCTTGCGTCGCAGGTGGCGATGGCGGGCCATGGGTCCTGTCCCTTCCCCTGATGCTGCCGGCGTGGCCGCAATGCGGGCCGGCGCGCCGCCGGCAACCCTTGCCCCGGCGCGGGCCTATTCCCGCGGGCGGCAGGCGACCGCCTCCGCCGTTGGGCCGGTCAGCAGGAAACCATCGCTGCCGGCATCCGAATAGTGCCAGTCGGCGCGTTCACCGTCGTCCCATTCGATCGCCAGCACCCCGTCGCCGGTGTCGATCAGGCCGGCGCGATAGGCGTCGCCGATGACCTCGATGCTGCCCAGGCGCGTGATGTACACGCGACTGTCGCCGCAGGCCCAGTCGCCGACCAGGGCGGCCTCGACCTCCCCCGGGAAGGACTGCGCGCGGGCGGTGGACGCCAGGCAGGCGACGGCGACGATCAGGATGACGGACCTTGTCATCGAAGGGTTCCTCTCATTGCGGGGCGCACCGCGGCAGGCGGCCGCGCCGCGACCCTATCAGCCCGGCGGCAATCGGGGTATGCCCGGTGCCCGATCGTGACATGGCGGGACCGGGGCGTCTAAACCTTGTCCGGGCGGACGGATCGCCCGGCAATTCGATCCGACCCGTCCGGGCCAGGGGCTGATCCGGTCCCGTCGCACCGACGCGATCGGCGATTCAGTCCCCAACTGCTTGACGCGGGCGCAGGTGACATCAGGACGATCCGGCCTGATGCCATCCGCGTCCAGGAAGGAATGCGCATGTCCACCGCCTTGTTCGATCTCACCGGCCGCACGGCCCTGGTCACGGGGTCCAGCCGCGGCATCGGCCACGACATCGCCAAGGCGCTGGCGGCGGCGGGTGCGCGCGTGCTGGTCAACGGGCGCAACGAGGCCGCCGTCGCCGCGACCGTGGAGACGCTGCGGGCCGCCGGCGCCCGGGTGCGCGGCTATGCCTTCGACGTCACGGACGAAGCGGCCATCAACGCCGCCTTGACGGCCATCGACGCAGAGATCGGGCCCATCGACATCCTGGTCAACAATGCCGGCATCCAGCGCCGCATGCCGATGACCGACGTGCCGCTGGAAACCTGGGCGGAGGTGCTGGACACCAACCTGACGGCGGTGTTCCTGATGGCGCGGACGGTCGCGCGGCGGATGATCGAGCGCAAATCGGGCAAGATCATCAACATCTGCTCGCTGATGAGCGAGCTTGGCCGGCCGACCATCGGGCCCTACACCGCGTCGAAGGGCGGTGTGAAGATGCTGACCAAGGCCATGTGCGCCGAATGGGCGCGCCACAACATCCAGGTCAACGGCATCGGCCCCGGCTATTTCGCCACCGACATGAACACGGCCCTGGTGGAGGACGAGGCGTTCAACGCCTGGGTCTGCAACCGCACGCCCGCCGGCCGCTGGGGCCGGACGGAAGAGCTGGGCGGTGCGGCCGTCTTCCTCGCCTCCGCGGCGTCGGATTTCGTCAACGGCCACATCCTCTATGTCGATGGCGGCATGCTGGCGGTGGTGTAGGCCGGGGCTATTCCTGCCACAGCTCCGGCCGGCGCAGCATCTCGGCGCAGTCGACGCGGCCCGTCGCCGTGCCGATGGCGCCCGGTCCCGGCCGCCGGACCAGCCAGGCCTCCGCATACGCCTCCGGAAGGGGGTAGGGCGCCGCGAGGCCGCGCGGGCTGGCCGGCTCGAAGCCGAAGCGGCCGTAATATTGCGGATCGCCCAGGACGAAGACCAGATCGGTGCCCGAGGCGGCCAGCCGGCGCAGCCCGTCCTCCACCAGCCGGCGGCCGATGCCGCGGCCCTGCGCCCCCGGCACCACGGCCAGCGGGGCCAGGATCGCCGCGGCCACGGGCGGGTGTGCGCCAGCCACCGTCACCGCCGTGAACAGGATGTGGCCGACCGGCCGGCCACCGTCCGTCGCCAGCAGCGACAGCCTGGGCGCGGCACTGGGGTCCGCCAGCAGGTCGCGCACCAGCCCGGCCTCCGTCTCCTGTCCGAAGGCCTGGCGGTGGACGGCAAGCACGCGGTCCAGGTCATCGTCCGCCGCTTCGCGGACCTGCGGTGTCGTCATGTCGGCCACCCGTCGCTGGGCTATTCGATGCGGATCAGGCGGCCCCGGGTCTCGCGGCCCGCCACCCCGTCCACCTCGCGGACATAGCGCGTCTCCAGCCCGGTTTCGGTCAGGCGGAAGTCGAACAGCTGTTGGATCCTCGCGCCCGAACTGTCGATGAAGTCCGACGAGACGATCAGCGAGTCGCCCTGGATATGCGCACGCAGCACCTCGTCGCCTTCCTCCACATCCACCCTCTGGCGCTCGGTGAACAGCGACCGGCGCATGTCGATGGCCCAGCCGTCGCCGTCGGGACGGAATTTCAGGGCGCGGTACCAGCGCTCGACCCCGGGAACGTCCCGCCGGCCGTCGACCGTGGCCACGGAGATCAGGCGGACGGAAAAGCCGTCCTCCGCCTCCGCGGTGATCTCCAGGTCCAGGTCGCGGTGCCCGACCACCTGGCCGTCGGCGATCACCTCGCTGGCGCCGACATAGACGCCGAAATAGTCCCCGATGGACGCCGCACGGGCCGGCAACCCCGCCGCCGCGACGGCGACCGCCGCCCCCAGGAAAACAAAAAGCCTGACCATGCTGTGCCGCATTTCCCCCTGCCGGTGCGCCTTGCCGATCGTCCCGGCAGTCTATCCCGCCCCGGCGCCGCTGCCCACCGCTGCGGCCACGATCGAAAGGCATCGATGGGGTTGTTGCCTCGGGAGAGAGCGATGGTTGCGATGCACGGCGATGCCGTCCGGGGGCGGCCCCGATGAGGCGGCGGACGCTGCTGGCCGGTGCGGCGGGCCTCGGCCTTGCCGGCATCGCCTACTGGCAACGCTATCGCGTGCAGGGATTGGCCAGCCGCATCCGCGCGCGCCTCCGCCGTCCGCGCAGCGTTGGCGATGCCGTCGCTGCCTATGGGCCGGAGGCCCGGGCACGGCTGCGGCCGGGCTTCGCGGCTGCGGGTGCGGCCTATCCGCCGGCGGCCGTGACGCTGATCGGCCTGAAAGCGGAACGGCGCATCGAGGTCTGGGCTCCCGGCCCGTCGGGGCGGCCGGTAAGGGTGGCCGCCTATGGCGTCGTCGCGGCCAGCGGCGGGCCAGGCCCCAAACTGCGGGAGGGCGACCGCCAGGTGCCGGAGGGGTTCTATCCGGTAACGGCCCTCAACCCCAACAGCAGCTTCCACCTGTCGCTGCGCGTCGGCTACCCCAGCGACGAGGACCGCGAACTGGCCGCGGTGGATGGCCGTACAGACCTGGGCGGCGATATCATGATCCACGGTGCCGGTGGGTCCGTCGGCTGCCTGGCGCTGACCAACCGGGCGATCGAGGAGGTGTTCGTCCTGGCGGCCGACACGGGCATCGCCGCGATGCAGGTCATCCTGGCGCCCCGCGACCTGCGCGGCCGCGCGGTGCCGGCGGTACCCGACGGCGCGCCAGCTTGGACCGCCGATCGCTACGCGCGGTTGCATGCGGCCATGGCCGCTTTCGCGGTGCCGGGGGGCTGAGCCCGGACCTTGTCGACGGGCTGCGGCCGGGGATAGTCTGGCCCCACCATGGACGCACCGCAGACACCCATCCGCCCGTTCGAATTCGAAGGCGCCAAGCTGGGCCTGCGCCCGGTGGAGAAGTACCAGCTCGATTCGGCGAAGCTGCTGGCCACCACCTTCAAGCACCTGGCGCAGTTCCTGCTGGTCGGGTCGCTGTTGCTGGCCTACGGGCTGGCGGAATTCGCCTACGAACCCTTCGCGCCGGGCTTCGCCAAGTATGTGCCGGCCGTGCTGGCCGGCGTGCTCGGCACCGCTCTGGCGCTGGTGTTCTATGGGCTCTATCGGACGATCAGCCTGCTGCTGGCCATCCAGAACGACATCAAGGACCTGCGCCGGGACATCGACCGCCGGGGCTAGGTGCCCCCCGTGCCCCGGCGCCGATCAGCGCCGGAAGATGCCCACCAGTTCCACATGCGCCGACCACAGGAACTGGTCGACCGGCGTCACCCGCTCCAGCCGATAGCCGCCGGATGTCAGGATCCGGGCATCCCGGGCGAAGCTGACGGGGTTGCACGATAGGCCGGCCACGACCGGCACCCGGCTTGCCGCCAGCTGGGCGGCCTGGTCGCGCGCCCCCGGGCGCGGCGGGTCGAACACCACAAGGTCGAAGCCGGCCAGCTCCGCCGCCGTCAGCGGGTCGCCGTAGAGGTTGCGGCAGCGCGGCCGCAGCCGCCCGGCAAGGCCCGACTGCCGCACCGCCGCGGCAAGCGCGGCAATGGCTTCCCCATCGCCGTCGACGGCCGTGACCGACGCCGACCCGGCCAAGCCCAGCGCGAAGGTCCCGACGCCGCAGAACAGGTCGGCAGCCTCGCCCGCGCCGGGCGCAGCCGCGGCGATGATCGCGGCCATGGCGGTCTCGGCCTCCGCGCTCGCTTGCAGGAAGCCGCCGGGCGGCAGGACGACGGGCACGCCGCCCAGCCGCACGGTGCCCGCACGCCGGTGGGCGATCGGCTCGGGCGGGCGGCCGGGTGCGGCGCGCCAGCTGACGCGGGCGAGGTCCGCGGCCTCGGCGAAGCTCGACAGGGCCTCGCGGCGCGGCAGGTCCGGCTCCGCCCCGCCGATCAGGACCAGGTCCAGCCCGTCGTCCAGCACGGTGATGGCGATGTCGCACGCCTCGCGCGGGCGCAGGATGCCGCCCAGCAGGTCCCGGAGGGGCGGCAGGACGGCGACGATCTCGGGCCGCGCCACGGCGCAGTCGGCCACGTCGACGATCCGGTGCGACGCGCGCTCGTTGAACCCCAGGAAGACGCGCCGGTCGCCGCACCGCGCCGTCACGGTGACGCGCCGGCGCGAGCGCGCGGGCACCGGCACCGGCGCATCCACCGGTGTGTCGCCCAGGCCCTGGCGGGCCAGCGCCTCGACCACATGGCCCCGCTTCCAGTCGCTGAGAATGCCCGGCGCCAGGTGCTGGACCAGGCAGCCGCCGCATGGCCCGAAATGGGGGCACGCCGGGTCCGCCCGGCCGTGGCCGGGGGCCAGCAGCTCCGCCACCTCGGCATGGGCGATCCCGCGCACGGCTTCGCCCAGGGCCGCGCGCACGCGGTCCCCCGGGGCGGCCTGGGGGACGAAGACCTTGCAGCCGTCATGGGTGGCGACACCGTCGCCGTGGCCGCCGACGGCGTCTATGGTCAGCTCGACGATGGGGCGGTGCGGCGGCTGGGCCGCCTTCGCCGGGGTGTGGGTGCGCTTCATGGCCGGCGGCTTTGCCACGGCCGCGAAGGCGGCGCAAGCCACCGACCGTCGAAATGCAGCATCGCCATGCCTATCTGTATGTCCATCCCCGCCCGGTTGCCCGAAGAGACGCATGATCGACACCGCCGCCTTTGCCGCCCGTTGCCGTGGCATGTTCGTGCAGCCCACGGCAACGTTGAGGGATCATGCGCAGCCGCTGCCGCCGTGGCAGATCGCGGCGCGCGAACACGCCCTGCCGCTGGCGGTGGCCAGTGCTGCGGTGTCGACGCTGCTGAACTGGGCGATCCCCCCGTGGTTCCTGGGGGTGGAGCCGTTCGGCCTGTCCCTGGATTTCGTCCTGCTGCACCTGGTGATGGACACCGCGGCGAACCTGTTCGGCATCCTGCTGGTGGCCTGCGTGGTGATGGTGTTTTCCCGCATGTGTGCCGGGCGGCCCGATTTCGGCGCCAGCTTCGTGCTGGCGGCGCTTGCGGCGACGCCCTATTGCGTCGGCAAGGCGCTGGTGCCGCTGCCCGTCATCGGCCCGCTGGCCTGGTTCGCCGGGCTCATCTATTCGCTGGTCCTGCTCTACAGGGGCGGGCTGCCGGTCCTCATGATCCCCGCACAGAACCGCGCCAAGCACTTCGCCCTGACCCTGCTGTCGCTGCTGATGATCGGCATGGTCGCCGTGATGGCGCTGGGCCAGTGGGCGCAATCCGTGGTCGGGTCAGCTGAATGGCAATAGCCGGGCTTTCTGTGCCTCGCTCAACTGCGCCGTCTGCCGGCCGCTTTCGTCCACCAGAACGCTGACGGTGTCGGCGGTGGCGACGCAGGTGCCGCCGCAGAAGATCGCCTGCACGTGCCGCACGGCCATGGGGTCGACCTCGACGATGCGGCTGCCGATCTTGAGGTCGGCCGGATAGCGGATCTCGCCCAGGCAGTCGATGGTCAGGCTGGCCACGGCCGTGGTCATCGCCGCCCCGTCTTCCAGCAGGCGGGCTTCGTCGAACAGCGCCACGCGCGCGCCTTCGAAATAGACGGCGATCGCCCCGCCCTGCACCCGGCCGCCGCCGTCGACATCCGCGGGCTGCACGCGGTCGGCCGACCAGAATCGGTAGGTCCGGGGATCGGTCATCCTGACTGCGGCCAGGGTATCGGGGCCAGCCATACGGTTCATGGCTTTTCGAACAACAGCAGTTTCGACATGAAGACATGATCGAGCGCCGCAAACGCGAGCCCGGCCCCTGCAAACACGCCGATCAGATCATCGCGAATATAGTCTTCATAGTATGGCTCAAAGAAGGCACGCGGGAAGTATTCGAGCAGACCGTCATAGGATGGCCTGTCGCCAAGTTGCAGGCTGTCGAGGAACACCAGCTGCCCGCCGGGCCGCAGCACGCGTGCCATCTCCGCCGCCGCCCGGTGCCGAACGTCGCGCGGCAGCTCGTGGAACAGGAAGATGCAGGTGACGATGTCGGCCGACGCGTCGGCCAGGGGCAGGCGTTCGGCCGCGGCCTGGACCAGCTGCACCCGCCGCCAGGGTGACAGCAGGCGTCCGGCTTCCGCCAGATAGGGTCGCGACAGGTCGATGCCGGTCACGGGCATCATCGGGTGGGTGTCCTTCAGGAAGCTCAAGAACCGGCCGGTGCCGCAGGCCACATCCACCAGGCGCACGCCTTCGGCCGGGCGCGCGCCAAGCATGTGGTGGATCGGGACCAGCAGCTGCCGGCGCATGGCATCCGCACCGCCGCCGAACAGCACCTCCACCTGATGGTCGTACAGGCCCGCCGACCGGTCGGAGAGATAGCCGTCGGTCTGGAAATGGAAGTTCTGCAGGTAGTAGTCGGGAAGGCCCGCGCCGTCCGCGGACACCTCGGCCGACCGCCATCCCCGCCGCCGCCGGTTGACCTGCGGCAGGTCGCCGAAATACCGCCGGCTGTCGGCCAGCAGGCGGCCCGGCCGCGGTAGCAGGTCGTGGGGCAGGCGGTAGAAGCCGGCGCGGACATTGCGCCAGTCGCGTGCGAACAGCCGCCGCAGGTCGGCCAGGATGTCCGCGGTCTGCGGACCGCCGGCGAGACCCTCGGCCTTGGGCATGGTTCCGCGCGCCATCCGGGCCGACAGGCGGTATTCCGCCAGGAACCAGCCGACTCGCGCAGCCTGCGCGGCCGCGAATGCCATGCCGTCCAATGCCGTCACCATGGACATGCCCCCTTGAGCTTCACACCGCACAGAGATAGTCCGTGCCGGCGGCGCGACCATGGCGGCGAATGGGCACGGCGCCCCGGCCGCCGGCCGATTTGCGCTGCGTCAATGCGCTTGACGGGGGGGCTATGCTTGCCTGTCAGCGATGACAAATCCTTACGATTGACCGACAGAAGGACCCGGGCGCGATGGCTGCATTCAATACGCTCGACGACATCGATGTCGCCGGCAAGACGGTGCTTGTCCGCGGGGACCTGAACGTCCCGATGAAGGACGGGGCAGTGACCGATACCACCCGGCTGGACCGGCTGGTGCCGACCCTGACGGAATTGGCCGGCAAGGGCGCCAAGGTCGTGGTGATGAGCCATTTCGGCCGCCCGAAGGGGACCCGCAAGCCGGAATTCACCCTGAAGCCGGTGGCCGACGCCCTGGCCAAGGCACTGGGCAAGCCCGTGGCCTTCGCCGACGACTGCATCGGCCCGGTGGCCGAGGCCGCGGTGGCGGAGCTTGGCGCAGGCCAGTACCTGGTGCTGGAAAACCTGCGCTTCTATGCCGAGGAAGAGAAGAACGATGCCGGCTTCGCCGGCAAGCTGGCGGCGCTCGGCGACGTCTATGTGAACGACGCCTTTTCCGCCGCGCACCGCGCCCACGCGTCGACCGAAGCCATCGCGCGCGTCCTGCCGGCGGCCGCCGGACGGCTGATGCAGGGCGAGCTTGAGGCCCTGACCAAGGCGCTGGAGACGCCGGTACGCCCGGTGCTGGCGGTGGTCGGCGGTGCCAAGATCTCCACCAAGCTGGAGCTGCTGGGCAACCTGGTCGCCAAGGTCGACCTGCTGGCGCTGGGCGGCGGCATGGCCAACACCTTCCTCTATGCCCAGGGCAAGGACATGGGCGCCAGCCTGTGCGAGAAGGAGATGGCCGACGAAGCGCGCGCCATCATGGACAAGGCCGCCCAGGCGGGCTGCGAGATCCTGCTGCCGCCCGACGGCATTGTCGGCAAGGAATTCAAGGCCGGCACGCCGACCCAGACCAGCCCCACCGACCAGGTGCCGGCCGACGGCATGGTGCTGGATATCGGCCCCCAGGCCACGGACCTGCTGAAGGGCAAGCTTTCCAGCTGCAAGACCGTCGTCTGGAACGGCCCGCTGGGGGCGTTCGAAGTCGCGCCCTTCGATGCCGGAACCAATGCCGTGGCGCAGGAAGCCGCGCGTCTGACCGGCACCGGGGCGCTGCTGACGGTCGCCGGCGGCGGCGATACGGTGGCGGCCCTGGCCCATGCCGGGGTCGGCGACAAGTTCAGTTATGTCTCAACCGCCGGCGGCGCCTTCCTGGAGTGGCTGGAAGGCAAGGAACTGCCCGGCGTCGCGGCGCTCAAGAAGTAGGCGCCACCATCCCCAGTGCACGACCTTGCGCCCGTCGCCGGCCCCGGCGGCGGGCGTGCCTTGCCGGGGATCGGCCGGGGTGCCCGTGCCTATGCCATTGCCGGCTTGGCCACGGCCGCCGCCAACCGCTATCGTGCGGTGACTGCATGACGGGCGGCCATCGCCCGGTGGCCGGACGGTAGCACACACACACCCATGACGACGGCGCAAAGCCCCCTGATCCGCGCGGTGCGGGCTGACGACCTGGCGGCGCTGTTGCCGTTGAACAACGCGCTGGCCCCGCATGTCGGCCTGATCGATTCACGCCGGCTGGCCGACCTGGTGATCTGGGCGGACCTGGCGCTGGTGGTGGAGGCGGATGGCGCGCTTGCCGGCGGCATGATCGCCATCGGCCCCGGCACCGCCTATGACAGCCCCAACTACCGCTGGTTCTGCGATCGCTACGCCGACTTCGTCTATGTCGACCGCATCTTCGTGGAGCCCGAGATGCATGGGCAGGGCATCGGCCGGCGGCTCTACCGGCAGGCGATGGACCGGGCGGCCCAGCGCCGCGCCCCCGTCACCTGCGAGGTCAACGAACGTCCGCCCAACCCGGAGTCGATGGCGTTCCACCGGCGGCTCGGCTTCCGCGAAGTGGGCCGGCAGGACTATGACGGCGGCGCCAAGCGGGTGGTGATGCTGGAACATCCCGGTGCCGTCCCCGACGGCACCGCCACCGCCCGCGGCTGAACGGGCACAGCGGAACACGGCACATGGCGAAAATCATCCAATGCCCCGCCTGCCGCAAGGTGATCTACGCCGACCGCCCCCCATGCCCACATTGCGGCCATGGGGCCGCAGCATCGCCACCGCCGCCGCCCCCCGGCGGGCAGCCGCGCCCCGCGGCAGCATCCGGTGCGCAGCCCGCCGCCACCCCCCGGCGTGCATCCAGGCCGGCCCGCGCGCCCGGGGCGGCCCCGGCGGGTGTCCCGCCCGAGATCCTGGGATGGAACTGGGGCGCCTTCCTCTTGAACTTCTTCTGGGGGATCGCCCATCGCGTCCGGCCGGCGCTGCTGATGGTGGTGCCCGGGATCAACATCTTCATCGCCATCCTGCTGGGGGCTCGCGGCAATGTCCTCGCCTGGCAGGCGAAGCCGTGGGAAAGCGTCGCCCAGTTCAAGCGGGTCCAGCGCCAGTGGGCGAGGGCCGGCGTCATCGTGCTGGTGCTGGCCGTGCTGGTCATCCCGCCGGCCGTGTATTTCGGCGTGGGCGCCACGTTCCGCAACCTGGAAGCGTACCGCCTGGCGATGGACCGGCTGCGTAGCCATCCGGAGGCGCTGGACTATCTGGGCGAACCCATCGAGGCGGGGCGCTGGGTGTCCGGCAGCTTCCGGACCAGCGGCGAGGCCGGCAGTGCCGCATTGTCCGTCCCCGTCAGCGGGCCGAGGGGCGAGGGCACGATGCGGCTGGCCGCCGCCCGCCAGAACGGACAGTGGCAGCTGCACGTCCTGACGTTGAGCCTGGACGGGTCGGACCGGCAGGTCGACCTTCTGGCCCCCGTCAAGCCGGTGGTACGCCGGACCGAAGCGACGTCACGCTGACCGGCCGCCGTGGGGGCGGAACGCACGGGCCCGGCACCCCGAGGCAAGGGGACCGCGCCGCCGCCGCTTCAGCGGGGCTGGCCGGTCCACCGCGCCAGGACGCGCGCCAGCTGCTGCTTGGTGAACGGCTTGGCGATGTAGTCGTCCATGCCGGCGCTCAGGCACTGGTCGCGGTCGCCGAGCGTCGCGTTGGCGGTCAGCGCGATGATCGGCAGCCGCTGTGACGGCTGCCCCTGCTGTTCGCTGGCGCGGATCATCCTGGTGGCTTCGAACCCGTCGGTGCCCGGCATCTGGCAGTCCATGATGACCGCGTCGTAGCGGGCGGCGGCCACGCGGGCCACCGCTTCGCGCCCGTCGCCGGCGAGATCAACCGCGCACCCCAGCGTTTCCAGAAGCGCTGCCGCGACCTCCTGATTGATGGGGTTGTCTTCCGCCAGCAGCACGCGGATTCCGCCGAAATCCAGCAGGTTCAGCGCCTCGTCCCGCACGGGACCGTCGCTGGCCCGCCCCGGCGCCTTGCCGGTGGCGGCCAGCACGAAGGTGTGGTGCAGCTCGGACCGGCGGAAGGGATTGCCGATGGTCGTCACGCCGGGCAGGCGGTCGTGGGCGGCCCCGGCATGGGCCGGCTGCGGGATGATCAGCACGATATGGGTGGCGGCGTACCGCCGGTCGCCGCGGATGGTGGCGGCCAGCGTCTCGGCATCGGTGTCCAGCAGGCCGAAATCGATGACGGCCAGGTCGAACGGCTCGCCTGCGTCCAGCGCGCGGGCGAGGGCGCCCGGGGCCTGCAAGCCGAGGCCGACGATCTGGTGGCGTGTCTGCCAGGCATCCAGCCAGTTTTCCAGGCAGCGAGCCCGCATCGACGGGGCCGCGACCAGCAGCACCCGCTTGCCCGCGAGATCGGCACATTCCGCCAGGTGGGGGCCGCTGGACCAGCGCGTCAGCGGGATCTCGAAGGCGAAGGTCGATCCGGTACCCGGCGTGCTGTCCACCCGAAGGGTCCCACCCATGAGGCGGACCAGCCGGTTGCAGATGGTCAGGCCAAGCCCGGTCCCGCCGAACCGCCGGGCGGTCGACGCATCGGCCTGCACGAAGGAATCGAAGATGCGGGCCTGGATCTGGGCGTCGATGCCGATGCCGGTATCGCTGATGGCGAACCGCACCCGTGCCGTCGCCTCGTCCCCCCCGACGACGCCGACTTGCAGGTCGACCTGGCCGCTGTCGGTGAACTTGACGGCGTTGCCCAGCAGGTTGATCAGCACCTGCTGCAGGCGCACGCGGTCGCCCTCCACCCCCTCGGGCAAGGCCGAAGGGATGATGCAGTTGAGGACAAGGCCCTTGGCCCGCGCCGCTTCCGCCGCCGTTGCCGCCACGTCCTCCACCGCGTGGCGCAGGTTGAAGCGCGACAGCTCCAGCTGCAGCTTGCCCGATTCGATCTTCGACAGGTCCAGCACATCGGTGATGATGGCCAGCAGGGTCTGCGCCGACTGTTCGATCAGGCGGACATGGTGCTGCTGCTGGCGGTCGAGCGGCGTATCGGCAAGAAGCTGGGTGGCCGCGATCACCCCGTTCATGGGCGTGCGGATCTCGTGGCTCATGGTGGCGAGGAAGATCGACTTGGCCTGGTTGGCCTCTTCCGCGCGGGCCTTTTCGAACGACAGCTGCTTGACCAGCGTGCGCAGCTCGCGCGCCTGCGCATGCGATTCCGCCGTGCGCAACGCGACCGTCTCCCCGGTATAGCGGCCGATCAGGCGCTCGGCGAACACGAACGCGGCGGCGGCGAACAGCAGGGCGAGCCCGCCGATGCTGGCCGCATTGAGGATGGCATCGTGCAGGCTGGTGGACACTTCGATCCACCCGACGGTCTGCAAGCCATCGGTCACATCGGCGCGCCGCGTCAGGGTTCCCCAGCGGGTTTCCGGAAAGGTGCCGGCGACCAGCGATCCGTCGGCGCCATAGACCGCCTGCCAGGTCCCTAGGCCGCCGACCGTTTCGACCTGGATGACCGCCGACAGCCGCTCCGACAGATAGCGCCAGGTCGTCGGGTTGGCGGCCACGATTCGCGACACGGCGTTGGCCGCTGTCGCCAGGGTGCTTTCGATCAGGGCCAGCTGGTGCTGGTAGCGTGTCAGGAAGTCGGTAGCCGGAACCAGCACCGCCAACCCCAGCGTCATCGCCAGGAGGATCATCCTGAGGCCCAGGCGCGCGCGCCGCGCCGAGTGGGAGAACGTGTCGTGGGCGGTCGGTTCAGGTGAAGAGGGGCCGGCGTCAGTCATGCATGTCCATGTCGATGGGCATGGCCCCCAATTGCTCGAGCAGATCGCGCCCGGACGCGGACTGGATGAACGTGACGAAATCGCGGGCATGGGCGCTGGGCTGGGGTCCGAGGACGATGCGCAGCGTCACGTCCATGGGGTAGATGCCCGAGCGCAGGTTGTCCACCGTCGGCTCGACGCCGTCGATGGCGACGGCCTGCAAGGCGCGGTCTTCGGTCCGGAGGGTGAGCAGGGTCGACATCGCGAGCGCGCCGGGCACACGCTCGGCAAGATCCATGGCATCCTGGTCGGTAAAGGCAACCAGGGTGCCCCGCGTCTGACGCTGGCGATCCAGGATCGCGGCCAGGCCCGGGAACTGCTGCGACAGGATCTGTGATCCGGTATCGTTCTCGTCGCGCACCACGCAGCGCAGGGGCGTTCCGTCGGGCCAGTGCGTCAACTCACCCGAATAGGCGCGCAGGACGTCATCGCTCGCGAGATCGAGAACGCCCCCGACCTGCGTGGACACCGCAAGCACATAGGGTGTGCGCAGGAACGCGATCTCCGCCAGGCCCAGCGGCTTTTCTTCGTCCCTGAGGGGCCGCGCGACATAGGCCAGGTCGAAGGCGCCGTCCGCGACGGCACGAATGCCGCCGCTGCTGCCGACACTGTCCGGGATGACGATGGAGAGATCCGGATGCCGTTCGCCATAGGCGTCGGCCAGACGGTGTGCCAGGCCGATGGCCAGGCCGGTGCCACCCATCACCATCGTTTCCGACGCGGCGGCGCCGGTCACGATCGCCGGATGGCCCAGCAACGCGACGATGCACAACAGATATCTGAGCTTCATTTCCACCGCCCGGTGCGCCTTGGCGTGCAGGGACGTTGCATAGGCCATCATTTCCTAAACAATCGGAAAATCCGACGATCTTCATACGCCGAAACCAGCGGGACGCACCGTCCCCCGCACGACAGGGTGGTGCGTTCCCCGTCGATGCCCGAGTCGGGCCCGGTACGGGTCGAAGGTCCGACTGGACCAAGCTTCGTTTTCGGGATTCAATTGTCAATGCGCCACGCATACCGGCGCAAGCCCGTCATCCTGCCGCCGGCCGCGGCCGGCTGCCGTCCTTGTCGTGCCCGGGGACAAGCGGGCTTGCGGCCGGGCGGTTTGGCGGTGATGCTCCAACGGAACACCCATTAGCGGCCGGAGCCGGAGATGAGCAGGCTGATCGAGTTCGAGTTCGTCCCCGTGGAAGACCTGCGAAGCGCGGACGGCAACCTCACCTGGTTCGAGCTGTCGTACGGCTACATCCACTTCAACACCGACCCCGACCCCCTGCTGGTCTATTCCGACGAATACCTGGCACGCCATCGGGCTGCGGGGGACATGCCCCCCGGCCATGCGGATATCCAGTACTACATCGCCCGCCTGTGGGAGGACGTGGCCGGCGCCCTGCCGGAGCTGTTCGAGCCGGTGCCCCGCAGCATCCTTGACCGGGTCGAGCCGTACCTGGACCGCTGGCGCGACTGGCAGAAGCGCACCGACGCCTTTCTGGACAGGACGCCGGAGATCGACCAGGACAGCGAGAAGGTCGCCCGCTTCCTGGAGCTTGCGCATGGCTGGTACCGCGAGCTGGATGCCGGCTATCTGCGGTCGCCCCCCGCCATCATCGGCTGGTCGGACGAGACCCATGTGCATGTGCGCTGGGACAACACGGACGTCGTCGAAGACGGCGTGGCGGTCTGGAAGGCATCCTGCGGACGGTTCAGCATCGCCAAGGATGCGTTCTTCGACGAGCTGAAGGCCTTCCACCGGTCGTTCATGGCGGGCATGGCCAGCCGCATCGACGCCGCCAGCCAGCTGCCGCCGGAAAGCGGCATCACCGTCGACACCCCGGCCCTGTTTGCCGAGCAGCGGGACCGCACCGCCCTTCTGGACATGACCATCACGCGCCCGCCCGTGCGCAGCGGCCCCTGGCGCGAAATCGAAGACGCGGTCGCCAAGGTCTGTGCCGCAGCGCCGTGATCCGGGGCTGCGGGGTCAGCCCGCCCCGGTCGGCCAGAAGGGCGGCGTCTCCTTGAAATCCTGCCAATCCTGAGCCAGCTCTTCCGTGCTTTCCGCGGCCAGGCGCTGGTGCCAGCCCAGGACCTCGCCGGCGGCGAAGGCGCGGGCGACCTGTGCGTCCGGTTCGCCCGGCGCGTGCGCAAGGTCGACCAGCAGGCCGCGCGCGACGCTTACGTCGTTGAGCTGGCCCAGCGCATCCTGCAGCCGTGACAGGGCCGTCATATATCCCCTGACACGCTTGCTCTTGTAGAGGTCGCGGAAGAAGTCGGCCGCATAGCGCAGCTTCTTCAGCTGGATGCGCAGGCGATGGCGTGCCTGCGGCGACAGCTCGGTAAACTTGCGGCCGGCTTTCAGGGCCTTGCGGTGGCGGTCCCTGAGGATGGTGGCGGCAAGATCCGCCATCGGCCGGTCGAGCCATGCCGGCTGCGCCGCCGCACCATCGGGCGGCGCATGGCGCCAGCCCGCATCCTCGACCCATTCGGCGAACCTCAAGGCAAACCGGGTATAGCGCGGGTCGCCGATGGCCGCGGCGGCCGTGCGGTAGCCTTCGCGGCGCTTCTCCTCCGCCAGCGGCGTCAGGGCGTGCAGCGCGGCATCCCCGGCCGCGAAACCGGCGACGGGGCCCAGCACGGTGGTGCAGAATACGTCCCAGTCGCGCGCGGGGCCCAGGCTGCCGGCCAGCCAGCGCGACTCCTCCTGCAACCAGGCCAGGTCCGCGGGCGGAATCACGTCGCGGAACAGCCCCAGGGCCGAGCGCAGCCGGCGCAACGCCACGCGCATCTGGTGCACGCCTTCGATATCGCTGCCGTCCAGGACGACCGCCTCGTTGTCCGTCCAGTGCTTGAAGCAGTGCATCAGGATGGCGCGCAGCCCGTCGCCGACGCTGTCCTCCTGCGACAGGCAGGGACGGTCGGCCTTGCTTGCCGTCGGCGGCCGGCCGCGGGCCAGCGCATAGCCGCGCGCCGACTTGCTGCGCCATTCCGTGCGCAGCGGGAAATCGGCGATCAGGCGCTGCGCCAGCCGGTAGATTGCCGAAGGGGCGCCCGCGACCAGTTCCAGTTCCACCTCGTTGACGGGTTGGCGCTTGCCCAGCGTCTCCACGTCACCCTGGTCGAGCGCGATTTCCACCACGGCGCCGGTGTCGGTTTCCGCTAGCTTGGTCTTCTGGCGCTTGATGCGCGTGGCGAACACGGCGACCAGCGGTTCGCCGGCCAGGTCCGCCAGCAGCGATCGCGGCTCCGGCTGCGTCACCGCGGCCAGCACCGGGTCCAGGGACGGCACCGGCGTTTCCCACTCGCCCCTTTCCAGGATGCCGTTCGCCGTTGCGGTCTTCACCGTCTGGACGAATCGTCGGCCGACCTTGCGGACGCGCAGGTTGACCCCGCGCTGAAGCAGCCTGTGGTCGGGGGTGTCGTAGTAGACGCTGTGCAGGGTGCGCGTCACCAGCCGGCCGCCGGCAAGGCTGTCGGCCACGATCGGCGCCTTGGCCAGCTTGCGCAGCACCTCTGGGTCCGCGGCGAGCTTCAGTTCGATCTCCATGCCCGCCAGTGCGGGCATGGCGTCGCCATGCGGTTCCTCCGGGCTGTCGCCGGATCCGGGCTCTACCATCCGCTCCATCGGCGCTCCCCAGGGCGTGTGCGCAGGTCGGGGTGAAAATGCGCATGTCGTGCGCATTCGTCAATTCCGCGACGGTCCGGGCGCGTCGGCGGCGTCGGGACCGACACTCGGCGGGTCGTTTACCGTCGCTTGATAATACCGCCTGTATGCTTATCTGACTCCGTGAGCGGCGCCGGAATGGGCTGTTCGTTACCGGGTGCCGGGGAACCGGGCCCAATTGCCGGCCAAGGGCCGGCTCTCGCTCGCAAGGAGGGGAGAAATGACGCGTCTGTCCTTGTTCAACAGTCCGCTGCTGCTGGGGTTCGAGCAGTTCGAGAGGACGTTGGACCGGGTCGCCAAGGCGTCGACGGACGGCTATCCGCCCTACAACATCGAGCAGCTCGGCGAAGACGGCATCCGGATCGTCCTGGCCGTTGCCGGGTTCTCGGCGAACGACCTGCAGGTACAGGTCGAGGATAGCCAGCTGGTCGTACGCGGCAAACAGGCGGAGGACCAGGATCGGGTCTATCTGCACCGCGGCATCGCCTCCCGCCAGTTCCAGCGCGCCTTCGTGCTGGCCGACGGGATCGAGGTGGTGTCGGCTCAGCTCGACAACGGCCTTCTCAGCGTTGAGCTGCGGCGGCCGCCCCCGAGCGCGCGGGTGAGAACGATCGAAATCAGCCGGAAGGCGCCCAAGGCTGCGGGGCAGACCGTGGGTGTGACCGCCGGGACGACGCCGCAGGATGGCGGGTCGAGTGGAGGGTAGCGTAATGAATGAACATGTGACCGTGCGCCAGCCGCGGATGTCGCCCCAGGCGTTCGCCGCCCTGGGCGTGGCCGAAATCGCCTTCGTCAAGCCGGTGATCGTCGACGGCAAGACCGCACACGCGGTCCATTCCGCAGACGGCACGCCGCTGGCGGTCGTTGCCGACCGGGCGACGGCCTTCGCGATGGTCCGCCAGAACGACCTGGAACCCGTCAGCGCCCATTGACGGACAGCGCGAGGCGCGGGGCCCCCTTTTCGGGGAAGCCCCGGCGTCACGTCACTTGCCGGGCGATGATGGCGGGGGCGACGGCGGGACATCGGTCCCCGCGGCGTCGTCGGGTGCGGTCTTCAATGCGGCCGTGAGCGTATCCAGGTTGGCACCGCCAAGGCCGATATCCTTCAACAACGCATCGATCAGCGGGGCCTGGCTGCGGTAGCGCAGGGCCGAAGCCACGACCTGGTCGGCCAGGTTGCCCGGTGCGGCGGTGCCGGTGCCGCCGTCCGCAGCATGGCCGTTTCCACCGCCGATGCCGTCGACCTGCAGGATCTTGATCCCTTCGATCCGTTCCATCGGCCGCACGCTCTCCGCGATGATCTGCGGCAGGTGCTCCAGCAACGCCATGCGCAGGCGCAGTGCGATGATATCGTCGCTCAGCACGTTGTCGGCCTCGTTGAGGGCGCGCTTGCCGGCGGCGTCGATGGCATAGCGCACTTCCGCCGCGGCGGCGCGCAGCTTCTCCGCCGCGCTTTCGCCCTCGGCCTCGATGCGCTGCCGGTCGGCGGTGGCATTGGCCAGCGTGCGGGCGGCATCGGCTTCGTCCTCGGCGGCCTGCTTCTTCGCGGCCGCGGCGACGGTGATGCCAATGGCGTCGCGCTCGGCAGCCTTGCGCGCTTCCACCAGCTCGATCGCCTTCTGGCGTTCGGCGATCTCGGTCTCGCGCACCGTGCGCACCTGTTCTTCCGACTTCACCGCGGCGGCGCGGGCCACGTTGGCCTCGGCCTCGGCCTGGCTCTGGTCGCGCGACTTCTGGGCGACGGCGACAGCACGCTCCTGTTCGGCCAGCTCCAGCGACTTGCGCTTTTCGATCCCGGCGATCTCGATCGCCCGTTCCTTGGCGATGCGCTCGGCTTCGATGTCGCGCTCGGCCTGGACCTCCGACTGTTGCACTTGCAGGTGCGCAGCGATCTTCGCCTTCTCCGACAGGCGCTGGCCGTCGGCCTCGCGCTCGGCGACCTCGGCCTGCGTCGAGGCGCGGCGGGTGGCGATCTCCTGCTGCTGCTCCAGCTTGGCGTATTCCTCGTCGCGGGTGAGGGTCAGCCGCAGGCGCTCGGCCTCCAGGTTCTTCTGCTTGATGGCGACTTCGGTGTCCTGCTCGATCTCGTTGCGGCGGCGGCGCTTCTCTTCGATCTCCATGGTCAGGCGGGTCAGGCCGGCGGCATCGAAGGCGTTGTCCGGGTTGAAGTATTCGCGGTTGGTCTGGTCGAGGCCGGTCAGCGACACGGACTCCAGCTCCAGCCCGTTCTTCAGCAGGTCTTCCGTGACCGCGGTCTGTACCTTCTGCACGAAGTTGACGCGCTGTTCGTGCAGTTCCTCCATCGCCATTTCCGCCGCCACGGCGCGCAGCGCATCGACGAACTTGCCTTCCACCAGCTCTTTCAGCTGTTCCGGCGCCATGGTCTTCATGCCCAGGGTCTGGGCGGCGTTGGCGATGCTCTCCTTCGTCGGCTGGACGCGGACATAGAATTCGGCCTGCACGTCGACGCGCATGCGGTCGCGGGTGATCAACGCCTGTTCGTTGGACCGCCGTACCTCCAGCCTGAGCGTGTTCATGTTGACGGGGATGATGTCGTGCAGCACCGGCAGCTGGATGGCGCCGCCGTCGACGATCACCTTCTGCCCGCCGAAGCCGGTGCGCACATAGGCGATCTCTTTGGATGCCTTGCGGTAGAGCCGGGCGATGATCAGGCCGATCGTGAAGATCGCTACCAGCGCCAGCACGACGATGATGATGATACCGGTCAGGCTGTCGGTCACGGTTGTCTCAACCTCCATCAGTACGGTGGGGCTTCCGCCCGTTCGCTCAGGCACCCACGACCTTGAAGATGATGCCCTCCCGCGACAGCAGCCTGACGGCGGTGCCGGCGGGGAAGGTGTCGTCCGGCCGCTGCGGCTCCACCCGGACGTAGTGCGTGCGGCCGTGCTGGTCGGTCAGGCGCGCCTCGGCCGGCTGGCCGATGGCGGCAATGCCGACGGTGATCACCGCGGTGCGCCCGACGAAGCTGTCGGCCGACACGGCATAGGTCTCCTCCTTCGGCAGGATCCGCGACACCCCCAGGCCGAAGAACCGCACGGCGGGCAGCGCCACCGCCAGGGCCGGGATCGCCGCCAGCCAGCCGGGCAGATAGGACCCCATCACCCGTTGGGCGGCGGTTTGCAGCACCAGCCCGCCGACGCCGAAGCTGAAGAGGAACGCCACCAGCAGCACCAGCAGCGGGGCGCGGCCGATGCACAGCCACGACAGGAAGCCCGACAGAGCGCCTGCGCCCTCCACCCCATCCGCCCCGGGATCGGCATGAATGTCGGCATCGACGTCCAGGCCCAGGTCGGGCAGCACAGAGTCCATGGCGTGCGAGATGCTGGCCCCGAAGAGCATGCCCACGGCCTCCAGCAGGGCCAGCGCCAGCATGAGCGCCAGCGCGGCGCTGAACGCCACATTCTCACCGGCCAGCAGGAACTCCATAGAGCCGCCGTCTCCCCCATTCCACCAACAAGGACAGGATGCCGACCGCACGATCGGCACCAAGAAAGGCGATCACGCTCTTGAGCGCCAGCCTGGCCGAGCGTCGTGCATGGCGTATCCGCGCTGAGATGGCGCCGATTGGGGCGACACCCTCTACGTCATTTGGGGCGCCGTTAAGGCAGCCACCCGATATGACGCCTCCGACTGCCGTGACTTCGGATCGGTTGCTATGTCTTCTTGAAATGCTTGCTCAGGGCCAGGCCCTGGTACTGGTAGGACGAACCGATGCCGGTGCCGTAGGGGGTGTCCGTCCGCTCGGTCAGCGGTTCGAAGATCAGCCGCCCCATGATCTGGCCATCCTCGATGATGAACGGCACCTCGTGCGACCGGACCTCCAGCACCGCCCTGGCTGCGTGCTGGCCCTGGGGCGAATGGCCGAAGCCCGGGTCGAAGAAGCCGGCATAGTGGACCCGGAACTCCCCCACCAGCGTGTCATAGGCGATCATGTCGGCTGCGTGGTCGTCCGGCACCGTCACCGCCTCTTTCGAGGCCAGGATGTGGAAGTCCTTCGGGTCCAGCACGATGCCGCCGCTGGCCGGCCGGAACACCGGTGTCCAGAACGTGTCGGGGTCGTAGAAGCCGACCTTGTCGACGTCGATGCAGGCATCCGTTGTGCGCGCCTTGAAGCCGACCGGCCTGGCGGGATCGTCGCCGGCGATGTCGACGCTGATGGCGATGCCCGACCGGCGGATGTCCACCGCATCGTCTTCGCCGCGGACGATGCCCACCTGGCGGTGCAGCTCCTTCAGCTGCTTCTCGCTCGACCGCGGCAGGCCGCGGCGGACGCGCAGCTGCACCAGCCGCGAGCCCTTGCGCACGATCACCCGGAAGCTCCGCGGTGCGATCTCGACCCACAGCGGCCCGGCATACTGCTCGGCGACGCTGTCGAACTCGGTCGCATAATCGGCGATGACGCGCGCGAACACGTCCAGCCGGCCGGTGGAGCTTTTCGGGTTGGCGGCCGCCGTCATCCGCTTCTTCAGGTCCAGATGTTCCAGCAGCGGGACGATGTAGACCTGGTTGCGTTCCAGGACTGCGCCATGGGTCAGGTCGATGCGCTCCTCCGCCAGCCAGGCCAGCTTGTCTTCGACCCGATGCTTGCGTCCGGGCAGGAAGCTTGCGGGCACGCGATAGGCGGTGGACCCCAGCCGCAGGTCTATGCTGGCCGGCTGGATCTGCCCCGGCACCGTCTCTTCCGCGCAGCGGATCACGCCCCGGGCGATCGCCCCGGGGAACCACTGGGCGGGATAGATGCCCGAGCGCACCTTCGCTTCCTCGACAATCGGCAGGACTGCCTGCGCACCCGCGTCCGCCACTGGCGTGCCTCACTTTCCCCATGGGGGCGCGCATGCCGGCCTTGGGGTCTGCACGCACTCCGGCGCCGTCGCCCTGGCCCCCGCCGTTGCGGGTTTGTCTGCATCGCCGATGCCGTCACCCTATCGAATTCCGCTTGTTTTTCAATTCGTTAGTTTGCACCGCTTGATCCACCGGGGCGTGCCGGCTATCCGCCCGGAATCCCTGGGATCGCCGGGATATCCCCGTTATTCACAGGTTTGGGGCGTCCGGCACCGGATGCCGGGCCGCGGCGTGCAGAAATCCGGCGAAATCCCTGCCGCCACCTTGCCGGGTGGGGCGATTCGCGCTATCCCGTGGCGGCAAGAGCGCGGGAGGGGGTCCGGCCGCGGATCGTCAAGCCGGGCCATCGCTGCCGTGCAGGACCGATCGGTCCCATGGCGGCCGCCGACAGAGGGGGAGGTTGGCGCGCGGCGCCGGGGACCTCGCGACACCCACCCAACCCGCCACAAGGGAACACAAATCGATGGCACGCAAGAAGATCGCTCTGATCGGCGCCGGGCAGATCGGCGGCACGCTGGCCCTGCTCGCCGGGCTGAAGAACCTGGGCGACGTCGTCCTGTTCGACATCGTCGACGGCATGCCGCAGGGCAAGGCCCTGGACATCGCCCAGCTGGCGCCGGTGGAAGGGTTCGATGCGGCCTATTCCGGCACCAGCAACTATGCCGACATCGCGGGGGCCGACGTCGTCATCGTCACCGCCGGCGTGCCGCGCAAGCCCGGCATGAGCCGCGACGACCTGATCGGCATCAACACCAAGGTGATGAAGGCCGTGGGCGAGGCGATCAAGGAACACTGCCCCGGCGCCTTCGTCATCTGCATCACCAACCCGCTGGACGCCATGGTCGGCGCGTTGCAGAAGATCTCGGGCCTGCCGGCCAACATGGTCTGCGGCATGGCCGGCGTGCTGGACAGCGCCCGCTTCCGCTGCTTCCTGGCCGAGGAATTCAATGTCTCGGTGGAAGATGTCACCGCCTTCGTGCTGGGCGGCCATGGCGACACCATGGTGCCGCTGGTGCGCTATTCCACCGTCGCCGGCATCCCGCTGCCCGACCTCGTGGCCATGGGCTGGACGACGCAGGAGAAGCTGGACGCCATCGTCAAGCGCACCCGCGGCGGCGGCGGCGAGATCGTGGCCCTGCTGAAGACCGGCTCGGCCTTCTATGCGCCGGCCAGCTCGGCCATCGCCATGGCGGAGAGCTACCTGCTCGACAAGAAGCGCCTGATGCCGTGTGCGGCCTATCTGTCCGGCCAGTACGGGGTTGACGGCATCTATGTCGGCGTGCCGGTGATCATCGGCGAAGGCGGTGTCGAGAAGGTGGTCGAGATCAACATGAATGCCGACGAGAAGGCGATGTTCGACCATTCCGTCAATTCGGTGAAGGAGCTGGTGGCCGTCACCGAGACGATGCTGTCGGAG
>JACKIG010000023.1 GCA_020638595.1 Rhodospirillaceae bacterium
TTCGTAGGCGTCCGCCAGGGCGTGGGACAGGGATCCGGGGCGCGGATGGCCGACGATCAGCAGCACGCGCAGGTCGGCGGACCTGCGCGCGTGGAATGGTCGCGGCGCCGGCGTGTCGCCGCGGCCTGCGCCCTCCGGCGGGAGAGCCGCCGCCTGATCCATCGCCATCGGTTTGCCCCCACGGGGGGGCCCGGTACGACCCCCCCTCCCAACGAAGTCCGGAGACCGGCGGAGGTTCCCCCCAAGCGATCCGGATTCAGGGATTCGGGGTCAGGTCTTTGATCATGATATCCCCGCTTCGTCGCGATGCCAGAGGCAACCTCGCCGACCCGCCGGTGGTGTCGCCCGAGCGTTGGATGTGATAACGAAAGACCTGACCCCATGGTTGCAGGTCTCTCGGCTGATGAGTGACCCCATGATTGTCGTGCGTCGGTGCGCCGGTGCGCGCGGCCGGGCGCGGGGGTCAATCCGGGACGGTCTTGAAGGCGAGGCGGCTGGGCCTGCCGGCGGCCGTGGCGGCGTAGTGGTCGTCGAAGGTCAGCAGGTCGAGGAGGCTGGTGCCGGCATGCATGGCCGCCAGGGCGCGGGCTTCGATGCGCTGGATGTCTTCGGCTGTGGGGATCAGCCGGGCGAACTGGGATGCCGTGGCGACGATGACGCCGTCGGCGTCGCCGAAGACGATGTCGCCGGGGGCAACCGTGGCGCCGCCGCAGCGGATCGTGGTCTGGGTCTTGGCGATCCTGGCGGCGGTACCGGAGACGGGGTGGACGAAGCGCGCATAGACCGGCAGGTCGAGGGTGCGGAGCGTCGCGGTATCGCGCACGCCGCCGTCGATCACCAGGCCGGCGAGGCCCTTGCGGGCGCATTCGGTGGCGAACAGTTCCCCCGCCAGGGCCTTGCTGCCGCCCTGGCCGTCGACCACCAGGACGTCGCCGGGTTCGGCCTGCTGCAATGCGCGGATGACGCCCAGGAAGTCGTCGCGGCACGTCACCGTGTGGGCCCGGCCGACCAGTTTCAGGTCAGTGCGGATCGGGCGGATCGCCGGGTCGAGCGCCCGGATGGTCTTGTCCGCATCGGCCAGGCACGCGGTGTCGAGCGCGGCGAGGCGGGATCTGATCTCGGCGAAGTCCATCGCAAGCGGTACTCCGGAGGTGGCCGTAGGCTGGATCAAGCGTACGCGATCCAACGACCCGGGCCTGGTGTTGGCGTTGCCTTCGCTTGCGGCTGACCCAGCCTACGGCGCGCCGTCGCCGGCCTGCAAGAGCGTGTGGATGGGGTAGGCCAGCTGCCGTTTCACCACCTTGGTGACGAAGTAGGTGAAGTATCGGGCAATGCCGACATCCGCGGCCAGCAGGCGGTCCATGATGGCCTGATAGTGATCGATGTCGACGGCGACGACCTTCAGCACATAGTCGATGCCGCCGCCGATGGAATGGCATTCCATCACCTCCGGCGCCGCGGCGACCGCCCCCTCGAACCGGGCGAAATCCGACGCTTCATGGCGGGCGAGCGTGATCTCCACCAGGGCCGTGGTGGTTCGCACGATGCGGGCCAGATCGATGACGGCGTGGTAGCTCTTCACATAGCCCGCCTGCTCCAGGCGGCGCAGGCGTTCGAAGCAGGCGCTGGGCGACAGGCTGACCAGTTCGGCCAGGCGCAGCTTGGTGATGCGGCCGTCGGCCTGCAGGGCCGCCAGGATCTTCAGGTCGATGGGGTCGAGCCTCATCGTCGGGGCCGCAGGCGGGCGGGGGTGCCCACGGCGCCACCTATGCCAGGTCGGTGGCGATCACGGCCAGGCAATCCCCGCGCTGGATCAGGCCGGGCATATGGCGGCTGAGCAGCATGCCGGAGATCTTGGCGTGATACGGCACCGGTGCGCGCGCCGGTTCTTCGAAGAAATGGACGCGGCCGATCAGGTCGCCGGCCTTGACCTCCGTGCCCAGGTCGACGGCCATTTCCAGGATGCCGGCATCGGCGCAGATCGTGAAGCATTCGGCTTCCGGCGTGGCCATCATGCGCGTCGGCGGTTCGCCGGTGGCTTCCGGCGGTACGGGGGCGCCGGGCAGGATGGCGAAATGGTGCAACATGTTGCGGATGCCGCGCTCGGCGACGGCGACGCTGCGGGCGGTGGACGTGCCGCTGCCGCCAAGCTCCGTCGAAATGAAGATCTTGCCCATCTCTTCGACCGCGGTGTCGAGCATGCCCTGCGTGTCCAGCTCGCGCAGGATCAGGCCGATCGGTGCGCCGAAATCCTTCAGCGCCGCGGCCGTGCGGTCCATCAGCCCCGGGTCGTCCAGGTAGTGCATGACGGCCGACGGCACGAACGACAGCGTCTTGCCGCCGGAATGCAGGTCGACCACCACGTCGGCCAGCGGCACCAGCGTCCGGTGCACGTAGTCGGCGATCACCTCGGTCACGGTGCCGTCGCGGCTGCCGGGGAAGACCCGGTTCATGTTGCGCCCGTCGATGGGCGACAGCCGCGTGGCCGTGCGGATGGCCGGCAGGTTCAGGGTCGGCACCAGGATGACGCGGCCCGCAAGCCCTGCCGGGTCCAGCGCCCGCGCCAGGTTCATCAGGGCGATCGGGCCTTCGTATTCGTCGCCGTGGGATCCGGCGGTGAACAGGATCGTCGGGCCGGTGGCGTTCTTGATGGCGATGATGGGGATCTGGATCGATCCCCAGGCGCTGTCGTCGCGGGAATGGGGCACGGTCATATAGCCGAACTGCTTGCCGTCGGCCCCGAAATCGACGGTGCAGGACACGCGGCTGGGCTTGTGCGCGCGCTGGGATTCGAACGCAGCGTCGACGACGGTGGTCTGATTCATGGGCCCTTCCTCCCTCTCATTGCGCCGGTCCGCGCGTGCCCCAACGCCTGCCCTGGGGCGCCATCCCCGGGGCAGGACGGCACAGGGCCGGAGCGAGGCTCCGGCCCTGGCAGTCTCCGGTCGCCCGGTGGTCGGCTATTCGGCGCCGTGTTCGGCCTCCAGCGCCTCGATCTCGGCGACGACGCTGTTGAGGATCTCCTCGCCCGAGGGGCCGACCATCTCGGCAAAGTCCTCTCGCGCCCCCAGGCTGGCCTCGCGGAAGGCTTCGCGCTCCTCCGCCGTCAGGTGGATGACCGTCAGCTCCGGCCGGTCGGCGATGATCATCTCCAGCCGCTCGGCATTCATCGCCTCCTGCGTGGCATAGATGTAGTCCAGAAGCTCCGCCTGGCTGTCCGTGACCAGTGCCTGGTGTTCAGGCGACAGGCCGTCGAACCAGTCCAGCCCGGCCACGACGGTGGTGGTGAACTGCTGCTGGCCGGCGAAGATCATGTAGTCCACGACCTCGTAGAACTTCATCTCCTGGATGGCGAAGATCGGGTTCACCTGTCCGTCGATCATGCCCAGCTGCAGCCCGCCATAGACCTCGCCATAGGGCATCGGCGTCGGGCTGGCGCCCAGGGCCTCATAGGCGGCGACCAGCATCGGCGAAACCATGGTGCGCATCTTGAAATTGTCGAAATCCGCGGGCGAGTGGATCTCGCGGTTCGTCGTCCACACCATCTCGCCTTCCGGGAACATGGTGATCAGGCGCAGGCCGTGGTCGGCGAAATCGCCCGCAAGCCCCTCGTAGATGGTCGGGCTGCTGCCCAGGAATTCCTTGTTCACGTCGTTGTTCTGCGACAGCAGGTAGTGCAGCGAGAACACCTGCACTTCCGGGATCAGGGTGCCGAGATGGCCGGGACTGGCGAAGGTCAGCTGGACGACGCCGGACTGCGCCAGCTCCGTCAGGTCGGCGGAAGTGCCGAGCTGGCCATAGGGGTAGATGGTGACTTCTATATCGCCGCCGCTGGCTTCCTCGACGATGCGCTTGAATTCCTGCGCATACATGTCCTGGACGCTGCCTTCGATCTCTTCCAGGGCGAACTTCCATTCGTCCGCCTGGGCCGTCGCCGCCACGCCGAAAGCGGCGATGGCTGCGATCCCCGCAACCTTGATGTGGTGCATTGCCGTGCCTCCGAGTTCCCTATTGGATGGTGCCAGAGGGCTCGGCGCTGCCGACGCGATGGAAATGCCGGGATACGCCCTTGCCTCTGCAGGTGGGATGGGAGAGCGTAAGGCGGGGATTGAGCCTGATCAAGTTAGCAATTGAACCATGACAATGTGGGTGCCGGATCTTGCCCGTCACGACGGGCCACGCTATCAGGCCTTGGCCGACGCCATTGCCGAGGCGATCGCCTGCGGCGAGCTGAAGCCCGGCCAGCGCCTGCCGCCGCGGCGCGAGCTGGCCCATCGCCTGGCGATCAGCGTGAATACCGTCAGCAGCGCCTATGTCGAGGCGGAGCGGCGGGGCATCGTCGTGGGCGAGGTCGGGCGCGGCACCTTCGTGCGCATGGCGCGCGGCGGCAACGAGACCTCGTTCTTCATGGAAGGGCGCCCGCGCGACCTGATCGACCTGTCGATCTGCCGGCCCTGCCAGCTCGACGACTATGTGCGCTCGCTCAGGGCCGCGCTGGCCGAGCTGGCCGAGGAGGGCGACCAGAGCGCGCTGATGGCCTGCCGTCCGATCATCGGGCTGGAGACGCACCGGCTGGCCGCGGTGCGCTGGCTGTCGGGCCTGGGCGTCGAGGTGACGGCCGACCGGGTCGTCCTGACCAACGGCGTTGCCCATGGGCTGCTGGTTGCTCTGTCGGGGCTGGTGGAGCCCGGCGGCGTCGTCGCCACGGAGGAACTGACCGACCATGGCCTGATCTCGCTGTCCAGCATCCTGCATTTCCGCCTGATCGGCCTGCCCACGGACGAGGGGGGCATCCTGCCCGATGCGTTCCAGGCGGCCTGCCGCGGCGGCGATATCCGTGTGCTGGTGGCGACCCCGACCCTGACCAATCCGACCTGCGCGCTGATGCCGACCGAGCGGCGGCGGCGGATCGCCGCCATCGCCCGCCAACATGGGGTCGCCGTGGTGGAGGACGACGTCTTCGGCCCGCTGGTGGAGGACCGGCCGCCGCCGCTGGTCAGCTTCCTGCCGGACAGCGGGTACTACCTGACCAGCTTCACCAAATGCGCGGTGTCGGGCCTGCGCACGGGCTATCTGGTGGCGCCCGAGCGCGACACCCAGCGGATGGTCGCGCGCGTGCGGACCACCAGCTGGATGGCCACGCCGCTGGTCGCCGAGATCGTCTCGCGCTGGATTCTCGACGGCCGCATGGACCAGGTTGTCGCCCGCCAGCGCCAGGAACTGGCGGCACGCCAGCGGCTGGCCGAAGCCGCCCTGGCGGGCTATCACCATCTCAGCCACCCGACCGGCAACAATGTCTGGCTGCACCTGCCGCCGCCGTGGCGGGGCGACAATTTCGTGGCCCAGGCGCGCAGCCGCGGTGTCGCGATCTCGCCGGCGGAGCCGTTCGTCGTCGGCCGGTCCGCCGGCCCGCATGCCGTGCGCCTGTCCGTCGGGGCCGCGACAACCCGCAGCGAGCTGGCGGAGGGCCTGAACCGCATCCGCACCCTTCTGGCCCATCATCCGGAGCCGGCGCTGCTGCAATTCTGACGGGCGATGGAGCCTATCCCGTTGCTTTCAAACAGTCATTGGGTACGTCATGGCGGGCGGGCGGTGGGGAGTGTGCTGATTGAACCATATCAATCTGGTTATTGACATGGTCATTGGCGGCCCGAATGATTTGCCCCTGAACCAAGACGCACTGCAACGCGGTCCGACAGGCCCGGCCGTCTCGCCGGCACCCGGACGCATCGACAGGGCAGGGCAGCAAGGCACATGTCGCAGTCCCCTTCTTCTCCGCCGCGGCGGAGCGCCAGCGGATTTTCCCCGGGCTCGATCCTGGTGGCCGTCGACCGCGCCATCGCCAGGTTCGAAGGCTGGGTGCTGGCCTATGGCGTGCTGTTGATGGCGTTGAACACCGTGGCCAACGTGGTGGCGCGGCGCCTGGGACAGAGCTTCTATTTCACCGAGGAGCTGAACCAGTTCCTGATGGTGCTGATCACCTTCGTCGGCATCGGCTATGCCGCTCGGCGGGCCCGGCACATCCGCATGTCGGCGGTCTATGACGAGCTGGGGCACGGGGCGAAGAAGGCGATGACGATCGTCATCGCCCTGATCACCGCCGTCTTCATGCTGGGGCTGGCGTATTATTCGTTGGTCTACGTCATCGATGTCGCCGACCGCGGTCGCGTCACCCCCGCTTTGCAGATCCCGCTCTATGTCACCTATGTGTGGCTGCCCGTCGGCTTCCTGATCTCCGGGATCCAGTACCTGCTGGCGATCTACCGCAACCTGACGGAGCCCGAGATCTACCTCTCCTTCGAAGAGCAGGAGGGGTACGAGGACGTGGATCAGGCCCCGCAGGCGCTGTGAAGGTGATCCTCCCCCACGCCACGACGCCGGAGCCGCGGCCATGACCGCAACGTTGATGATCACCATGGTCGTGCTGCTGCTGCTCGGCTTTCCGATGATGATCCCGCTGATCGCGGCCTTCACGGTGGCGGTCTTCGTGTTCGGCACCGGCCAGCCGGAATTCATGATCCAGCAGATGATCCGCGGCATCTCGCCGGCCGCCCTGGTGGCGGTGCCGATGTTCATCTTCGCCGCCGATATCGTGACCAAGGGCCATGCCGCCGACCGGCTGCTGGACCTGGTCATGCGCTTCATCGGCCATGTCCGCGGCGGGCTGGCCATCAGCGCGGCTGCCACCTGCACGCTGTTCGGGGCGGTATCCGGCTCCACCCAGGCGACGGTGGTGGCCATCGGCGGACCGATGCGCCCGCGCATGCTGCAGGCCGGCTATAAGGACGGCTTCGTCATGGCGCTGATGATCAACGCCAGCGACGTGGCGCTGCTGATCCCGCCCAGCATCGGGATGATCATCTACGGGGTCGTTTCCGGCGCCTCGATCGGCGAGCTGTTCATTGCCGGCATCGGGCCGGGGCTGCTGATCCTCGTGGTGTTCTCGATCTACTGCTACTGGTATGCGCGCAAGCAGGACATCCCCACGGTCCCGCGCGGCGAGCGCGGTGCCCGCCGCCGGGCGCTCCGCCGGGCCATCCTGCCGCTGGGCTTTCCCGTCATCATCATCGGCGGCATCTACACCGGAGAGTTCAGCCCGACGGAGGCCGCGGCGATCTGCGTGGCCTACGCTCTCTTGCTGGAAGTGGTGATCTTCCGCTCGGTCAAGCTGGCCGAGGTGCCGGCGATCGCCCTGTCGACGGGGTTGATCACCGCCGTCGTCTTCATCCTGGTGGCCGCCGGCAACGCCTTTTCGTGGACCATCTCGTTCGAGCGCATCCCGCAGGAGATCCTCGGCGGTCTCGGGCTGGACCAGGCCGGGCCGATCATGGTGCTGGTGTCAATCTCCATCGCCTTCTTCATCGGCTGCATGTTCGTCGACCCGATCGTCGTCATCCTGATCCTGGTGCCGATCTTCAAGCCGATCGTCGAAGGGGCCGGCATCGACCCGATCCTGGTGGGCGTCATCGTGACCATGCAGGCCGCCATCGGGTCGGCGACGCCGCCCTTCGGCTGCGACATCTTCACGGCGATCGCCGTCTTCCGAAGACCCTATCTGGACGTCATCCGCGGGACGCCGCCCTTCATCGTCATGCTGGTGGCCATCTCGGCCCTGCTGATCGTCTTTCCGCCGATCGCCCTGTTCCTGCGCGACGCGGCCTTCGGATACGGCATCTTCGCGCCGTGATAAGCCCGCCGCCGGCGCTGATCGGTAGGGCCAACAGAACGCGGGGGAGGACAAGCGACCATGTACAAGTCCGTCCTGGTGGCGGTCGACGGCTCTGCGCATTCCGCGAAGGTCGTCGATTTCGCCACCGACTATGCCGCCATGCACGGGACACGGCTGCTGATCCTGTCCGTCTACCGGACCATGCGCATGCCCGAGAGCTCCCATTCCATGGTGCGGCCCACCGGTCACGGGGCGGCGACACCCGACGAGATGCGCACCTATGCCGAAAGCGTCGTCAAGGCGGCGACCGAGCGCGCGCAGGCGAGCGGCGCAAAGGAGGTGGAGGGTTTCGTGCTGCAAGGGCAGATCGCGCGCACCATCGTCGGCTTCGCGCGCGAGCGCGGGGTCGATGCCATCGTGCTGGGCAGCCGCGGCCTCGGCGACATGACGGGGTTCCTGCTGGGCAGCGTCTCGCACAAAGTCACCAGCCTCGCCGAATGCACCTGCATCGTGGTGAAGTGAGCATGGCCGATCGGCTGTCCGACCCTGCGCGGCCGCGGGCGCTGTGCCGCCCGGTGACGGTGCCCTGGCAGCCCGATGCGGGCATCGGCGCACTCTGCCGGCTGGGGGTGATCGTCCTGGCCACCGACGAGGTCAGCGAAGCGGCCCTGCACGCGTTGGCGCCGGGAGGGGAGATCGCCTTCTATGTCACGCGCCTGCCCAACGCCAATCCGACGACGGTGGAAAACCTGCGCCGCATGGCGCCGGGCATCACCGATGCCGTGCGGCTGATGCTGCCCGACGATCGCATCGATGCGGTGATCTTCGCCTGCACCTCCGGCGCCATGGCCATGGGCGACGACGGGGTGCGCGAGCGGGTGGCGGCCGTACGCCCGGGCGTGCCGGTCGTGACCCCCGGTGCGGCCGTGGTCGCCGCCCTGGGGGCCCTCGGCACGCCGCGCGTAGCGCTGCTGACGCCCTATATCGACGAGGTCAACGACGTCGTCCGCGACTGGCTCGCCGGACGGGGCGTGGCGGTCGTCGCGCTCACCCGCTTCGACATGCCGTCCGACAGCGACATGGCGAAGATCCCGCCGCAGGCGCTGCACGATGCCGCCATCGCGGCCGACGATCCCGAGGCCGATGCGGTCGTCATCCTGTGCACGGCGCTCCGCGCCTGGCCGGTCATCGAAACGCTGGAAGCGCGCCTGGGCAAGCCGGTCGTCACCAGCCATCAGGCCATGCTGTGGCACGCGCTGAGCCTGACGGACACCCCGGTGCCGGCGCACGGCTTCGGCCGGCTGGCCCAACGGAAGGTAGGCCCATGACGACGCCGCTTGTCACACTCCGGGATGTCGAGGCTGCGCAGGCCGTTATTGCGGGGCATGTCACGCGCACGCCCATCGTACCGTCGCCGTCGCTGTCGCAGCGCTGCGGCGGCGATGTCCACCTGAAGCTTGAGAGCCTGCAACCCACCGGCGCCTTCAAGCTGCGCGGGGCCACCAACCGGCTGATGGCGCTGACCGACGAGGAGCGGCGGCGCGGCGTCGTCACCATGTCCACCGGCAACCACGGGCGGGGGGTGGCATTTGCGGCCAAGCGCCTGGGGGTGCCGGCCGTGGTCTGCATGTCGAGCCTGGTGCCGCGCACCAAGGTTGACGCGATCCGCGACCTGGGCGCCGACGCCCGCATCGTCGGCGACAGCCAGGACGAAGCCGGGGTGGAGGCGGAACGCTGCGTCGCCGAGGACGGCATGGTGATGGTGTCGCCTTTCGACGATCCCGCCGTGATCGCCGGCCAGGGCACCATCGGGCTTGAGCTGCTGGAAGACCTGCCGGCGGTCGACCTGGTGCTGGTACCGCTGTCGGGCGGCGGGCTGATCGGCGGCATCGCCGTGGCCGTCAAGGCCCTGCGCCCCCAGGCCCGCGTCGTCGGCGTGACGATGGAACGCGGGGCGGCCATGTACGAGAGCCTGAAGGCCGGCCATCCCGTTCCGGTGAAGGAGGAGCCGACGCTGGCCGACAGCCTGGGCGGCGGTATCGGCCTGGACAACCGCTACACCTTCGCGCTGTGCCGGACACTGCTGGACGACGTCATGCTGGTGAGCGAGGAGGAGATTGCCGAGGCCATGCGCCACACCTTCTGGCAGGACCGGCTGGTGGCCGAAGGCGGGGCGGTGGTGGGGCAGGCAGCTCTGCTGACCGGCAAGGTCGCCGCGGCCGGGCAGACGGTGGCCTGCGTCCTCAGCGGCCGCAACGTCGACATGCACCAGTTCGTCGACATCGTCACACGCCCGGCATCGGGGGGAGCGCCGTCATGAGCACCGTGCGCATCCTGACGGAGACCGAACTGCGCGCCTGCGTGCGGCTGGACCTTGCCGCGGTGGACATCGTTTCCGACGCCTTCGCCGCGCTGGCCACGGGTCGGGTGGTGATGCCGCCGATCCTCAGGCTCGACGTGCCGGAGCACAATGGCGAGGTCGACGTGAAGACGGCCTATGTCCCCGGTCTTGACGGCTTTGCCATGAAGATCAGCCCGGGCTTCTTCGACAATCCCAAGCGCGGGCTGCCCAGCACCAGTGGCCTGATGGTCGTACACAGTGCAACGACGGGAATGGTCCAGGCGGTGCTGCTGGACAACGGCTATCTGACCGACGTGCGCACCGCTGCCGCGGGGGCCGTCGCCGCCAGGCACCTGGCACCGGACGGGCCGGTGCGCGCCGGCGTGCTGGGGGCCGGCACGCAGGCGCGCCTGCAACTCGCCGCGCTGGCGCTGGTCCGGACGCTGGGGCCGGTGCTGGTCTGGTCGCGATCCCCCGCCAAGGCCGACGCGTTCGCGCACGAAATGGCAGGGCGCCTGGGTGTGCCCGTCGCCGTCGCGGCCACGCCCGAGGCGGTCGTACGCGACAGCGATGTCGTGGTCACGACGACCCCGTCGCGCGAGCCGCTGGTCCGGCCCGACTGGCTGCATCCGGGCCTGCACATCACCGCCATGGGATCGGACGCGGAACACAAGAACGAGCTGGCGCCGGGGGTGCTTGCCGCCGTGGACCGGTTCGTCTGCGACCGTAGGGCGCAGAGCGCGCGCTTGGGCGAGCTGCACCATGCCCTGGCCGCCGGTGCCTTCGGCGAGGATTTCCCCGTGGCTGAGCTGGGCGAGGTGATCGCCGGCACGGCACCGGGGCGGCGGACGGCGGACGAGACGACCGTCTGCGATCTCACCGGTACCGGGGTCCAGGATACGGCCATCGCACTGCATGCCCTGGCCTGTGCGGGGGTGGCCGCCTGCGGCACGACGATTGAAACCTGAGGGGCGAAGCCCCGCGAACCTGGAAGAGGGACCTGCACCCATGGGGCCGTTCGAACGCGGCGACTACCAGGATCGGCTGGCCAAGACCCGGACCCGCATGGCGGACGCGGGGCTGGAGCTGCTGCTTGTCACCGATCCGGCCAACATGCACTACCTCACCGGATATGACGGCTGGTCGTTCTATGTCCCGCAATTGGTCGCCGTCACGGTGGAGGCGGGCGACCCGGTGTGGATCGGCCGCGGCATCGACGCCAACGGCGCCCGCGTCACCACCTTCCTCGATGACGGCGACATCTACGGGTATGACGACGACTATGTGCAGACGCCCGACCGCCATCCGATGAACTTCGTGGCGGATGTGCTGCGCGGCCGAGGGTGGGACAGGCGCGTCATCGCCGTGGAGATGGACAGCTACTATTTCTCCGCCCGCGGCTTTGAAGCGCTGCGCCACGACCTGCCCAACGCCGCCTTCCGGGATGCGCGCGAGCTGGTGAACTGGGTCCGTGCGGTCAAGTCCGACAAGGAAATCGCGCTGATGCAGCGCGCAGGCCGCATCATGGATCGGGTGATGGACGTGGCGGTGGACGCCGTGTCGCCTGGCGTGCGGCAATGCGACGCCGTGGCGGCGATCCTGCAGGCGCAGGTCGCGGGCGTCGACGATTTCGGCGGCGACTACACGTCCATCGTGCCGATGCTGCCGACCGGCGCCGGCACCGCAACGCCGCACCTGACCTGGACGGATGAACCGTTCCGCGAGGGCGAAGCGACGATCATGGAACTCGCGGCTTGCCATCGCCGCTACCATTGCCCGCAGGCACGCACGGTGTTCCTGGGCCGCCCGCCGCAGCGCCTGGCCGACGCGGCCGCGGCAGTCGTGGAGGGCCTGAATGCGGCACTGGACGCGGTCCGTCCGGGAGTGACCTGCGGGGAGGTGGAGGGGGCCTGGCGCAACGCCATCGCCAAGAGCGGCCTGGTCAAGGAATCGCGCATCGGCTACTCCACCGGCCTCAACTATCCGCCGGACTGGGGCGAACACACGATGAGCCTGCGCCCCGGCGATCGATCGGTGCTGCAGGCGAACATGACCTTCCACATGATACCCGGGATCTGGCAGGACGATTGGGGGATTGAGATCAGCGAGTGCTTCCGCGTCACCGAAACCGGTGCCGAGCCCTTTGCCACGACGCCGCGGCAGCTCTTCGTCAAGGGATAACCGGCAGGGGCGCCCCGCCAACTATCTATCAGCGGTTGTGTTTTCCGGCGTCGTCCGTGTGGCGGGCAGCCAGTTCATGTGCCTGCGCCCAGCCCATGCCGCGGTGCCGGCGGAGGAATATTGCGTCCTGGACGGGGAATCCATGCGTGCGTTCTTCCTGAGGTCGCATCGCGAGAGGAAATTACGAACAATCTTCGATTTTCCGTCGGAGGCACCTGAAGTCTTGGTGTAAGAGGTTTATTAACGTACGTGCAGTATTCAAGCGGATAGTCTTTGAGACGCAGTGACCGGACGCGCTTTTCGTAGTTGCAGATGGATCAAGTCAGCAGAATTGATGGTTGATTGCGCCGGATCTGTCTGGAAGCCGGGCGTTTGGAGAATCACCGCGATGGTCATGGATACGATCGTCTGGCCCGACGAAGGGGGGGACGGCCGGGGGCTGAAGGGCCGGCTGACCCAGCCGATGTTCACCGAACTGGCGCGCCTCCATTTCAACTATCTGAATGGGAAGCGGGACGCCAAGCGCCTGGTGCTGAACTTCTTCGACTGCTCTGACCTGAAGCTCGACGGGGCCGACCTGCGCGAGGCGGAGATGGTCGGGGCCAGGCTGTGCGGAAGCCAGCTTCAGGGGGCCAGGCTGTCCGGCGCCAACCTGTTCGGTGCAGACTGCACCGGCGCGAATATGCGCGACGCCGCGCTGGATCGGGCCGATCTGCGGGGGGCGATTCTGTCCAACGCAGTGCTGAGCGGCGCGGACCTGCGTCGCGCCGATATCCGCAACGGCTTCATTCTGCATCAGGACGAAGATGGCAACCTGATCCCGATGCGCGAGGCGGACTCCGTCATCGACGGGGCCAATCTGGATCGGGCGAAGATGACGGGGGCCCGCATCGGACGGATCTTCGGGCACCGCACCAGCATGCTCAACGCCGACCTGACGAACGCGAACCTCGCCAATGCCGACCTTTCGGACAGCGACATGCGCGGGGCCATCTTCGCGGGCGCGGACCTGACCAACACCTGCTTGCGGGGATGCGTGCTGCACGGTGCGGTCCTGGCCGGCGCGCTGCTGGACAACACCGATCTGGAAGGGGCCGACCTGACCGCATCGCAGTACGGCTATATCGACATGCTGAAATGCGACCTGTCCCGGGCGATCACGTCGATCGAACTGGACAGCCTGGACAAGTCGGTGGCCGAGCTTCTGCGCGACCATATGCTCTGGGTGCGCAGTCTCGGCCGCGAAGGCCACCAGGCTGACCTGAGCCGGGTGGATCTGCGCAAGGCGGACCTGACCGGCTTCGATCTCTCGGCAGCCAACCTGACGCTGACCAACATGTCCTACGCCAACCTGGCCGGCACCCAGTTCCGCGCGGCCAATCTGTCGCAGCTGATGGCGATGCACGCCGACATGACCGATGCCGATCTGCGCGGCGCCCGGCTGGACCGTGCCAATCTGGTGGGCTGCACCATGGCGCATGTTCGCCTGTCGCCGTTGGTGCTGACCGGGACCAGCGGCCGGCAGGCCCATGCGTCGTTGCGCAATGCCCGGCTGGAAGACGTCAAGCTGACCGGGGCGGATCTGACGGGTGCCGATCTGTCGGGATCGCGACTGACCAGGGCCGATCTACGGCAGGCCAACCTGAAGGGGGCCTTGTTGCTGGATTGCGATCTGACGGGTGCCGATCTGCGCGGTGCCGACATCGCGGGCGCCGATCTGCGGGGCGCCGCGGGCGTCCGTCTCTGAGGACCGTGGACCTTCAAGAGATCCGCCCACGGGCAGGCCGAGCGCTGCCCGGTTGTTCCGCCCGGAGAAAATGCACTTCGGGGGGTTGAAATCTCCGAACACGAGTCGGACTTGAACAAATGGAGGACCGACTTGCACCAACGACCAGGAATGGGAGAAGGATGATGTTCGGACTGTTCAAGAAGAGCGATAAGCCCAAGGTTGATGCCGCCGAAATGGAACGTCGTGAACGCGAAGAGCGGCGCCTGCAACGGGCCGAGGAGCTGCGCCAGACGCTGGAAGCCGAAAATGCGGCGGACGAGGGCAAACGCACGCCCGACTAGGGCAAGATGACAGCAGGATGAATCGGCCTGATGTCTGAATCTTGCTCTCATTCAAAGAGTTGGAGACTGATTCAGCGATGATGTCGATCCGACATCATCGCATCAGGCTTTAGGTCCTTTCCTCAACACCTGCGTACCGACAAAGCACCCGCCCATGGATGCGCCGATGGGGGGGAGTGGCCATGCCGGTGCGTTCCGGGGCCGGGGCGGCTCAGTCCTTGCGCTTGCCCAGGAACGCCGCCGCGACGCCGGCGGCCAGGGCGATCAACGGAATGACGGGGACGCCCCCGCCCTGGCTGCTGCCCAGGCCGGCGAGGGTGCGCAGGATCTGCATATCGCTTTGCAGGGCGCGCCGCGCCATCAGGTGCTCAAGGCGCCGCCGCCGTCGCTGCATGCCGACGATGATCATCGCAACCAGCACCACCACCAGCCCGACGCCCATCAACCCGCATCCGACGATCAGCCCCGCCTCAAGCGGGCCATGGGTCGCAACCAGCGCCCCATAGGCACCGAAAGCGGCGATCAGCAGGCCTATCAGGGCAAGTGCGAGGGCAATGCCGCCGACAACCGCCAGCAGAACGAGCTCGCGCAGCGAGCTTCGGAATCGATGAACCTCCGAGCCCGCCGCGCGCAACGCATGATCGGCGATCGTGCGCGTAGGGTCGGTCATCGGCGCAGCCAGCGGCCCAGCACCAATCCCAATGCGAACGCCACCCCGACGGTTGCGACGGGGTGCTCTTTCCATTGCGTGTCGATCTGCACCATGGCGTCCTTGGCCGTCTTGCTCAGCCGTTCGCCGGCCTCTTCCGCGGCTTGCTGGGCTCGATCCACGCCCTTGGCCGCATAGCTCTTGGTCAGGCCGGTCAACTGCTGACCCAGCGATTTCAGGTCGTCGCGCATCAGTTCGAAATCGGCCCGCAGGTCGCTCAGCTTTGCGTCCACGTCGGATCCAGTCGCCATGATCGTCACACTCCTCATCCGCCAGAATTGGGTCGTTGCGGGTCAGTCAACGTCCGAAGACACATATGGTTCCCGCGCGCAGCCGGCGGGCGCGCGGCCCTGCCGTCCGCCCTTGTGCGATCGTGCGGCGGCGCGTCCCGGACCGGTCAGCCTTGGCCGCTGCCGTTGCCGTTGGCCGGCTTCGCGAGGCGCGCGACGATCTGCTTCAGCCGGTCGGGCACATCCTCGTCCAGGATCTCGTCGAACGCATCATGCAGCAGGCGCTTCACTTCGGCATCCTCATGCGTCTCGCGCTCGTCGGGATCGGGCCGGCTTTCCTGCTTTGGCACGCCATGATCCTCCCGCTCGTCCGCTGCGTGTGCCTCGTCCGAAGTCCGCTTTCGGGCCTTGTCGTTTCCTCCTCCCATGCAAAAACGCTTCCCCTCGCGTTACGAAGTTGAACCGCATGCTCCGCGGCATGCAGGAGCGGCTTGGCAAGATAATGGCCCGATGGCGGCCTTGGTTCCATGGGGTACGGAAGTCATCGTCGACCGGGATCGTCCGGATCCATCGTAGTATTATCCCAGCGCTGTTGACCAGCGCCGCAACTCTTCCACTTCCTCGCTCAACACGCGGACCGCCGCCAGGATTGGCACGGCGAGAAGGACGCCCACAAGCCCCCAGACCCAGCCCCAGAAGAGGACCGACAACACCACCAGCAAAGGGTTGAGGGTCAGCCGATGGCTCAGGACCATGGGTGTGACGAACTGTCCTTCGATCGCGTTCAGGGCGAAGTGGATCAACGGGGGGGCCAGGATCTGACCCCAGCCATAGAAGCTGAGGAGCGAAATGAGGCCGATGACACCCGTCGTCGCAGCCGGGCCGATATAGGGGATGAAGTTCAGCACGGCCGCCATGAAGCCCCACAACGCCGGCTCGGGCATGCCCAGGGCGGCCATGGCACCCGCCGTCACCAGACCGAGTCCGATATTGATGATCGTTACCGTCTGATAGTACTGGCCGACCGACGAGGCGACGCGGCCCAGGGCCGTTCGCACCCGGTCCCGCCGCTCTTCATCCCGCACAGCGGCCACGAGCCCGTCGATGAGCTGCGGTCCGAACGCGAGCACGAAGAAACAGAGGATCAGGGTCATCAGCGCCTGGAACAGGATCAGCGGCGCGTTGGCAACGAAGGTCAGGTCGACGGGCTGTTCCTGTTCGACGACGACGACGGGTTCCCCGTCGGTCTGGTCATCGGCGCCCATATTGGCGATCTGGGACGTCATCTCCCGGGCGGCCTGAATGGAATCGAACAGGCCATCCAGCTTCAGCTCGATCTGCCGCACGAAGAACGGCAGCCGGTTCATCCATACCTCCGCCGGCGGGGCCAGCGTCGTGATGGCGATCGCGATGGCCGCCAGGGCCATCACGACCGACGTGGCCGCGGCAAGCGTCTTGGGGCACCCCGTGCGGCGGATCAGCCTGACCAGCGGATACAGGATGACGGCGAACAGCACCGCCAGGGCGATCGGCGCGAAGAACGACTTGCCGATATGGAGGGCCGCGAGAACCGCCAGCGCGAACAAGCCTGTCGTACTGACGCGAAGCAACATGGATTTTCCCCGGGTCATGGCGATGCTGATATCCTTCCGCGTCCCCGTCCTGGTCGCGGCGCCAGACGACAGGGGTACGAGCGTTTCGACGAGCCACCACATTGTCGCAGCAGGCCGAACCGGCGCAATGGCCGGAACCGGGGCGCCGACCGGGCGTTGACACCAGCGGTCCGCCGGCACTTCCAGGGCATTGACCGTGCGACAGGGCGGACAACGGGCGGGGAGGCCCAATATGGCATCGAGAAGCGGACCGGGAACGCGAGCGCCGGATCAGCAGGCAGTTCTGGCCGAGTTCGGCAAGGAAGCCGGTACGCTGACCAATGTTGACGAGCTGCTGTCGAAGGCATGCGTCATGGTGGCCGAGAGCCTGGGCGTCGAGTACGTCAAGGTGCTGGAGTGGCTTCCCCGGGAGAATGCCCTGATCGTTCGTGCGGGCTACGGATGGGGCGACGATGTCGTCGGCCAGGCCCGCGTCGGGGCGGACCTGGAATCGCCCGCGGGTTACGCCCTGCGGACCAGCAAGCCGGTCATCGCCAACGATCTGCGCGAAGAGAAGCGCTTCTATACGCCGAAGCTGCTGAAGGACCACAAGGTCATTGCCGCGGCGAACGTGATCATCCAGAGCAGCCGGCACATCTACGGCGTGTTCGAGGCCGACGCCCGCAAGGCCAGGGCGTTCACCGAAAAGGACACCCGCTTCCTCCAGGGGGCGGCCAACCTGCTGGCGCTGGCCATAGAGCGCCATCGCCTGAGCGAGCACAACGCCAGGCTGGCCCGCCAGAACGAGATCCTGCTGCGGGAGCTGCGGCATCGTGCCGCCAACAACCTGCAGATGATCCAGAACCTGATCGAGTTGCAGCGGGCGGATTCCAAGAGCCCCGAGAGCCTGCGTGCGTTGGGCAAGCTAGCCGCCCGGGTGTCGGCGCTGAGCATCGTGACCGACCAGCTGGCGTCGGCAGGGGAACTGGAGCGCCTCGACCTCAGCACCTATCTGACGACGCTGCTCGGCCGGCTGCTGTCTCCGGCCGAAATCGAAGGGGCGACCATCAAGCTGGAGGCCGAATTTGCGCACGCGCGCGTGGCGGTCGAGACGAGCGCCTATATCGGCCTGATCGTCAACGAATTCGTCCAGAACGCAATGAAGCACGCGTTCAACGGCAGCAGCGAGGGGCGGCTGACCGCCACGCTTCAGAAGCTGGATGGCGCGGTGACGTTGACCCTGGCCGACGACGGGCCGGGCATTCCCAAGGACGTGTTTCAGCAGGCGACCAACGGCGGAACGGGGCTGGGCCTCATCCAGCTGCTGATCGAACAAATCCACGCCGACGCCGTGTGGCAGACGGAGAAGGGCACGTCCCTCCGCCTGACCTTGCCGGAAGCCGAGACCAACGAGACGTCGCCGCGTCAGAACCCCCTGGCCGGCGAAGACCGGACCTTCGTCTGATCGATCGATCAGGCGGCCATCGCCGCCAGGATTGCGGTTTGCAGGTTGGGCACGTGGATCGGCTTGTTGATCAGCGTGAACGCCTGTAGCCGCGTGTCCCTGATCAGATCCGGATAGGCGGTCACGAATACCACGTTGGCGCCGTGACGCTCGACGATGCGCTCGGCCGCCCACGCACCGCTGCCGCCCAGACGCAGGTTGACATCGGCAATCACCAGGTGCGGATGCGTGGTATCGGCGATGGCCAGCGCGTCGGCATCGCGTCGGGCAAAGCCGACAACGCTGCACCCCATCCTGGCGGCAATCCGTCCGACCTGGCGCGCCGTCAGCAGGTCATCCTCGATGATCAGCACCTTCGCGTGACAGCGCCGCGTGATGGCGCAGCGGGCGGCGTCGATCAGCGCGCAGACATCCGCTTCCGTAACCCCCAGGATCCGGGCGGTGGCTTGGTGGCTGAAGCCCTCCAGGGCGTGAAGCAGCAGGGCCGCCCGTTGTTGCGACGGCATCTCGCGCAAGGCCGCCTTCACCCGGTCCCTGCGCGCATTCGACGCAGTCGGCAGGACCGGCGGTTCCGCCCCGGCATCTTCGCAGATCGCCTGATAGACCCAGCCATACAGGCGTTCGGGGGAGGGGGCGAGACGGTCGCAGTCTTGTGGAAGGTTGGTCAGTGCCGTCTCGATCCGGGCATCGCCGGTGGCGGTGGTGCCCGTCATCGCGGCGGCAAAGCGCCTGAGCCGTCGAAGGGGATCCGGGTCTGACATACCAACTGCTCCTCAAGCATGCCAAAAAGCCGGCGCCTGTACATGGCACCGGCCCTTGGCTTCGGTTGCACAGCCGCGCGGCCTCGGCAAGCCGAATGTGGAAAGCGGGTTGCCTTCCTATTTTGGAGCAGAGCGGCCCCGTGTAAAGGCGCTCTAGCGGCGGGCAATCACCCACACGGCATGCACGATGCCCGGAATATAGCCCAGGATCGTCAGTAGGACATTGATCCAGAAGTGCTTCGTAAGCCCGACCTCCACCAGCACGCCCACCGGCGGCAGCAGAACGGCGAGCAGAATCTTGATCAGGTCACTCATCATCGTGTCAGACCGGGGTCGCCCGTCAACGGAATCGGGCATATCGATCTCCCTTTCCTGTCATGGCCTCTGATGCAGGCTTGATCGAAGGTGGACGGACGCTGCCATTTGCCGCACCGCCCGCCGCTGTTGCGTCAAACGGGCACGTTGGGATCGTGCTTCTCCAGCGGATCATGCTCCGCCGCGTGCTTGGCCGCCTTTGCGCGCGCCTTGTCGAGTTCCGCCTTCTCATCGCCCTCGATCGCCCGGCGGGCCGCGTCGGCGGCGGCGTCCACCTTGCCGGACGCAGCGTGGGCATGGGCGGCCTCATCGTACTCCAGCCCCTTCTTCAGGTGATCTTCATGGGCCTTCTTCGTATCGCTCATGGATTTCGTCCCCGCATTGCTGATCGATTGTTCGGCGGCCTCTTGCCGCCTGCCACAACAACGCCGGCACGCATGGGGGGTTCCCGTTCGGCCGACGCCGCGTGCGCGATGCGCGTCATCCCGTCGCCCCCCCTCGGGACGGCGGAACACGCGATCGGCGGTGTCGTTTGTTGGGGGACTTGCGGCGGCCGAAACGCAGCCGGCGCAGGCTTGAAATATCCCAACGACGAACAAACGAACCGAGGATCCGAGAGATGAAGAGCAAAGCCTGGTACCTGGCCGTAGCCCCGGTTGCCTTCGGGCTCGCAACGGCAGCGTTCGCCCAGACTACGCCCAGCACCGACTCGCAGACCGCCACCCAGACCGTAGGGACGATGGACGAAGAGGCCGCCGAGGCCACCCAGGAGTGCATGGAGCGGATGAACGAACTCGACCAGCGCTCCATGGAAGAGGGCGCGCCGGTGGCCCTGCCGACGGGCGGCGAGTTCCGCGAACTGCGCGAGGCGGCCCTGGTGTTCGCGCGCAACGGCAATGCCGATGCCTGCGAGATGGTCATTGCCGAAATGCAGGCCATGTACGACGAGCGCGTCGAGCGTTGGCAGGAAGAGAGCTCGGCCGAGGGCTGGCAGGACGAGCGCAACGCCCGTCTCGCCGCGGCCCAGCCGGTTGCCGAGCGCCAGGGCCTGGTCCGCGCCGACGACATCATCGGCGCCGACATCCGCAACGCCAATGACGAGGACCTGGGTGACGTCGAGACGATCGTTCTCGACCCCGAGGAAGGCAATGTCGCCTATGTGCTGGTTTCGTCGGGCGGCTTCCTGGGCATGGGCGAGAACCTGACGCCGGTGCGCTGGGCGGACCTGCGCGTGACCGAGGACGGCGACACCTACGTCCTGAACGTCACGGCCGACGTCTTCCACGATGCACCGACCGTGAACAACGACGACTTCAATCCGGAAGCCGGGGAAGACTGGCGCCAGCAGATCGACACCTGGTGGGACGACGTGACCCACGGCTGATCCCAAGGGGCAGACGCGGGCGGCCGGCGGGCTTCACGGGCCCGCCGGCCGCATCACGTCCGGCCCCCCGCCTTGTTGCGGGCAGGCCGTGACACCGGTTGCGTCGATCAGGGGGCGCCGGCAGACTTCTCCAGGGAACTTCTCCAAGGACCTCACGATGGGACCACGGGCATTGCCGCGTTGGGCGGATGGACCCGAGACGCCATGAAACTGGTTGACGTCGTCGTCCGCCGGGCCATGCGGATAAGGGCCGTGAGGGTGGGCAGCAAGGCCGTCATGCGGTTCCTCCAGCACGACGGACCGGTCCTGTC
The DNA here is from genome assembly GCA_020638595.1 of Rhodospirillaceae bacterium. GTDB lineage: Bacteria > Pseudomonadota > Alphaproteobacteria > DSM-16000 > Inquilinaceae > JACKIG01. Next base: position 21,029 of record JACKIG010000023.1, read on the forward strand.
GGGGCATATGGCCTTCACCGCCCTGCTGGCGGCATTTCCGTTCGTGGTGTTTCTCGCGGCCCTGTCCGGCCTGATCGGGGACGCCGAAACCGCCGATCATCTCGTGACCAGCCTCTTCCAGTTCGTACCGGTCGACGTGGCTGAAACCCTCGGCCCGCCCTTGGCATCGGTGATAGAGGAGCGGCGGGGCGGGCTGGCCACCTTCGGTGCCCTCGGGGCGCTGTGGGCGGCGTCGAACGGCCTGGAGGCGCTGCGCACCGCCTTGAACCGCGCCTACCAGGTCGAAAAGGAACCGGCGATCTGGTGGCAGCGGCTCCAGTCCATCGGACTTGTCATCGCGTTTGCCACCGGCATCAGCGTGGTCTCGTCGCTGGTCGTTCTCGGTCCGCTGGGGTGGGAGTTCATCGAGCGGTTGGCGGCCGTCGACAGCGAGGACGAGCTGGCCTTTTCCGTGGCCCGCTATGCGATAGCGACGCTGTTCCTGTTCCTGATGGTGATGGCGCTGCACAGGCTGCTTCCCAATGTGACGCTGCGCTGGGCCCGGGTCTTTCCCGGCGTCGTATTCACGGTCATTGCTTGGCTTGTGGTGTCGACGCTGGCGTCCCTCTACTTCGGGTCCATAGCCGATTACCAGGCGACATACGGTGCGCTGGGCGGCATCATCGTCACGCTGTTGTTCTTCTATGTGTCCGCCGCGATCTTCGTGTTCGGTGCGGAGATCAACGGCTGGGGGCTGGAAGCCGCCCGCCGGCGCGCGCACGTCAAGCCGCCGGTCGAGGAATAGCGTCGGCGGACTTGGGGGGCAGGGGTTTTCGGCGGCCGAGAGTGTTGGCCGTGGGGGCCTTTACCATCCTACGGGCGGGACGGCCCGGGACGTGCGGCCGTCCGTCTGCGAGAGGGGGGGCGCATGAACGCACGGCTTCGGTTCCTGCTCTTCAACATGATCAACAGTTTCTGGTTCCTGCCGGCGATCCTGGTTGCCGGCGTTGTCGCCAGCGCGGTCGGGACGGTCGCGCTAGACCGGCTGGTCGGCAGGCAGTGGGCCAGCCGGGCCCCGTGGTTGTTCCAGATCAGTGCCGACAGCGCCCGCGACATCCTGTCCACCATCGCGGGGTCGATGATCGCCGCCACCAGCCTGGTCTTTTCCATGACGCTGGTCGCACTGACATTGGCGTCGTCGCAGCTGGGGCCGCGCCTGCTGGCGATGTTCAGGGCCGATCGGCTGACGCAGGTCATGCTGGGCGTCTTCATCGCGACACTGGTCTATGCCCAGATCCTGCTGCGGCTGACGACATCAAGCGCTGAGGGGTACGATGCCTTCGTGCCGCTGATCTCGGTGTCGGTGGTCCAGCTGCTGACCGTCGTCAGCATCTGTACGCTGGTCTATTTCATCCACCACCTGGCCAACCTGGTGCAGACCGACACGATGGTATCGCATGTCGGCGCCCGGCTGGACGACACCATCCGCCAGATGTTTCCGGACGAGCCGGTGGACGCCGGGCGGAACGGCGAGCCGGCGCTGCCCCCGTCCTTCGACAAATTCGCGGTGCCGCTGCCGGCGGTTGAGGCCGGCTATGTCCAGACCATGGATCGCGATCGGCTGGTGCGCGCCGCCACAGACGCGGATGTGGTCATCGACGTGCTGGTGCATCCCGGGCACTTCGTCCTGGGCGGTGCCGACATGGCGCGGATCTGGCCGCAGGATCGCTGTACGGACGCGGTGAAGGCGCAGGTCGCCGGCTGCATCGTGCTGGGCAGGAAACGCACACAGGCGGAAGACCTGGACTTTTCCATCAAGGCGCTGGTGGAGGTCGCCCTGCGGGCGCTGTCGCCGGGCGTCAGCGACCCGTTCACGGCGCTGGCCTGCATCGATCGCATTGCCGCGTCGCTTTCCCTCGCCATGGGGCGCGGCGAGCCCCCGGCCTGCGGCCGCGACGAGGCGGGCGACCTGCGGGTCGTCTGGCCGGAGATGGGGTTCGTCGCGCTGCTGAACGCGGGCTTTGACGAGATCCGCCGCGCGGCCAAGACCAATCTCACGGTGGCGGAAAGAATAGTGGCGATGCTGGCCAGGCTGGCGGTCGGCGCCGCCGATCCCCGGTACCGGACGGCGATCCGGCGCCAGGGCGACCTCACGATCGCCCAAGCCCGCGAGACCTTCCCGTTGGCGCAGGATCGGGAGGGGTTCGAACGCACCGCCGACCAACTGGCGGGCGCCCTCCGCCGGTGGGGAGACGCCGACGACTGACGGCCGGGCGCGGACCGGCCATCAGTCGGGCCGTCATTCGGGCCATTATTCGGGAATGACGCGGAAGTCGGTCGTCGACTTGCCTTCGGCGTCGGGGACGTCGAACTCCCTGGTCGTCAGGCCGCGGCGCAGCAGCTCGCGGATGGCCGCCGCCCGCGTCGGCATGCGGTGCGAAAAGCGCCAGTCGTCGATCAGCCTCAGCTCCTCGTCGTCGAGCATGAGCTGAAGCTTCTCTGTCCTCTTCAACGTCACCATGCCGAAATCCCCTCGGGCCGGGCCGTCCTTTGCCGTCGCAGGCGAAGGGTAGGGCGTTACGTCAGTTGCGACACATATGGAGATGACGCAAGTGATGTCCATACCCTTACAGACGTATATTGAGTAAGTGCCGTAAGCGATGTCGATGGGGCATCCTGCCTCGGTGGCGTCAAAGGGGTACGTTCCTGATGTGAGGGAAAGGATGGATAAGACATCGGTGGCGCATGTACAGGATGTCACTCATTCCCTGTAGATGGTGTCAGATCATGAAATGACGCGAAGTGTGTCATCGAATGAACGAATGGAGTTACAGTGCCTGACGTACGCGAATTCTCTTGAACGATATCTCCATTTGGCCAATTCTTGGGGCACGCAATCGGTTGGGAGACACCAATAATGAACCGTGAACTGGGCCGGGCACTTGAAGCCGAGATTCCGCATCTGCGACGGTATGCCCGGGCACTGACTCGCGACGCCGACCATGCCGACGATCTTGTGCAGGACACGCTGGAACGCGCGATCGCCAAGATTCACACGTTTCAGCCCGGCTCCAATCTGCGGGCCTGGCTGTTCACCATCCTCCACAACGGTTTCAAGAGCGCGATGCGCCAGCGCCAGCGCCGCGGCCACCATGCCGATTGGGACGATGTCGGCGCCAGCTTCGGCTGCCCGGCCGTCCAGGCGGATGCCCTGCGCGTGCGGGACTTCAAGCGGGCGCTGGCCCGGCTGCCGCAGCAGGAAAAGCAGGCGCTGCTGCTGGTGGGGCTGGAGGATATGTCCTACGAGCAGGCCGCCGCCGTCATGGGGGTCGAGATCGGCACCGTGAAATCGCGCGTGTCGCGGGCGCGCAGCAAACTGCGCCAGCTGATGGAAGGCACGACTCAGGAACGCTCCGTGCGCGCCCCGGCCGCCGTCGAAGGCGCTGTGGAGGCCGACAGCCTGAGCACCAGCGAACTGGACGCCAGGACCGCGCAGTTGATCGCTGCCGGCCCGATCGTCGAACGGGAAGTGAGGAGACCATGCCTCTAACGATCAGAATGATCACGACGGATGACCTGCGCGACTACGCCCAGGGCCATGGCGATGCGGAAGACCGCGAGGAGATCGAGGCCCTGATCCGCGAGGATCCCCGTGCCGCTGCGATCGTGCTGGACGCACTGACCGGATCGAATGTGCGCGGCGACGGTGTCACTATTCGCAACGGCGCACTGCTTCGTGCAATCGGTTATTCGGATGAGCGGCCGGGAACGCACGCCAACCAGTCGCAAGCCCGTGGACACGAGACGCGCGGCGTCTGATTGACCGCCATCAAGCACCCCCGCGTCGTAATCGGAACCTTGACGCAGTTGGGGCGTTATGCCGCAAGACCGCCGGTGCCCGGGACCGGGTGAGGTACCAAGGACACCGATGGATATGCCAGTTTCGTCCCTGCCGCGTTAGGGACGTCCCACCGCGAGAGGGCCTGTGCGATGTGTCACGGCATCGTCGTACTCGCCCCGTCGCACCACTCCCGCCAGAGTGACTGACCCCTCTGGGCCTGCCTTGCGGCAGGCCCTTTTTCTTGGCTGCGGGCCAGGCGGTGCCGCGTGGGTTCAGGCCTTCGGCAGGGGCGGGACGTCCCGCTCGGCGCCGGTGGCACGGGCCGTGGGGACGACCGGCATCACCGGCGTGCCCGGGGTGGTCGGCGTCGCCAGTGGTTCCTGGGTCAGGGTCGCTGCGTCGCCCGGCGGCGCAAGCCGCAACGTCAAGAGCATCAGGCTGTGCGGCCGCGACGTCACCGGATGGCCGGCCTCGATCACACCGGCGGCCGTGTCGCCGGATTCGCCGGTATCGATCAGGATTTCCCACTGCGACCCCGGTGCCATGGTCGGCATCAGGTGCTCGATCGCCTGGTCCGAGGCGTTCAGGACGACCAGGAAGGTGTCATCCGGCTCCGGCTCGCCCCGCTCCGTCAGGTGGAACTGGCCGGCTTCGCCGCTCAACAGGAAGCGCAGCGAGCGGGCGACCGGGTCGCCCCATTCCTTGGCCGTCATCTCGGTCCCGTCCGGGCGCTGCCAGACGATATCCTTGACGTTGGTTCCGGGAATGGCGTCGCCGTGGAAATAGCGGCTGCGGTGGAAGACGATGTGATCGCGCCGCAACGCCAGCAGCCGGCGGGTGAACTCGTGCAGGCTGACGGAATCCTCGTTCTGCGCGGCCGCCCAGTCGATCCAGCCGATCTCGCTGTCCTGGCAGTAGGCGTTGTTGTTGCCACCCTGGCTGCGGCCGAACTCGTCACCGGCCACCAGCATCGGCACGCCCTGCGACAGCAGCAGGGTGGCCAGCATGTTGCGCATCTGGCGATTGCGCAGGGCGGCGATCGCGGGATCGTCGGTCGGGCCTTCGACGCCGCAGTTCCAGCTGTTGTTGTTGTCGCTGCCGTCGCGGTTATCCTCGCCGTTGGCCTCGTTGTGCTTGCCGTTGTAGCTGACGAGGTCGCGCAGCGTGAAACCGTCATGGGCGGTGATGAAGTTGATGCTGGCCCAGGGGCGCCGGCCCTGGTGGTCGAAGATGTCGGCCGACCCGGCGAGCCTGGAGCCCAGTTCCGACACCTGGCCGAAATCGCCCTTCCAGAACTTCCGGGCGACGTCGCGATAGCGGTCGTTCCATTCGGCCCAGCCCGGCGGGAAATTGCCCACCTGGTAGCCGCCCATGCCGGTGTCCCACGGCTCGGCGATCAGCTTGACGCGCGACAGCACCGGGTCCTGCGCGATGGTGTCCAGAAAGCCCGAATGGCGGTTGTAGGTGCCGTCGACGCGCGCCAGCGTCGTGGCCAGGTCGAAGCGGAACCCGTCCACCCGCATGTCCAGCACCCAATAGCGCAGGGAATCCGTGACCATCCGCAGGACGGATGGATGTCGCAGTTCCAGCGCGTTGCCGGTGCCGGTGAAGTCGTTATAGTAGCGTTCCTGGCCGCCCATCAAATAATAGTATGATTTGTTGTCGATTCCCCTGAAGCAGAAGGTCGGGCCCAGGTGGTTGCCTTCGGCCGTATGATTGTAGACGACGTCCAGGATGACCTCGATGCCGGCGTCGTGCAGGACCTGGACGCAGGTCTTGAATTCGTTGTGGTTCTCCCGGCTTAGGTATTCGGGGTGGACGGCGAAGAAGCCGATGGAGTTGTAGCCCCAGTAATTACTGAGGCCGCGGTCGATCAGGTGCCTGTCCTGGACAAAGGCGTGGATCGGCAGGAATTCCACCGCCGTGACGCCGAGGTCGTTCAGGTATTCGACGACGGGCGCGGAGGTCAGGCCCTCGAAGGTGCCCTGCGCCACTTCCGCGACGCCGGGATGGCGCTTGGTGAAGCCGCGCACATGCATCTCGTAGATGACGGCTTCGTGCCATGGCTTCGGCCGGTGCGGCTCGCCCCAGGTAAAGGCGGGGTCGACCACCTGGCATTTGGGCATGAAGGGCGCGCTGTCGCGGGTGTCGAAGGACAGGTCCGCCGCCTCGTGACCCAGCGTGTAGCCGAAGACGGCGTCGTCCCAGTTCAAGGTGCCGTGCAAGGCCTTGGCGTACGGGTCCAGCAACAGCTTGTGGTGGTTGAAGCGGTGGCCGTTGTTCGGCTCGTACGGGCCGTACACGCGATAGCCGTAAAGGCGGCCGGCCCTGACATCGGGCAGGTAGCCATGCCAGATCTCATGGGTGCATTCCGGCAGCTGGATACGCTCCACCTCCCGGGTCCCGTCGTCGTCGAAGAGACAGAGCTCGACCTTCTCGGCATGGGCGGAAAACAGCGCGAAATTCGTTCCGGACCCATCCCATGTGGCGCCCAGCGGATAGGGCAGTCCTGGCCATACTCGCAGCTTCGGCGACACCATAAGCAGCTACTCCCTGTGGATTTGGTTGGAACGCGACCCCGGCCGGATCCGGGACCATAGGGACCCGGTCGCCAGCGCGATCACGTCGGAAAGGAGTCTACGATAGCTGGGCGGGTGGTCCAGCCGTTCATTCGCATCTATCGCCCGGCCCCCGCACCACCCGCGCGCGACGATAGCATGCGGCAGGACGACGGCCGAGGCGACGGGGCTGCCTGCGGCCGCGGGGACTTGCCGCAGGGGGAACCAAGCGGGCGTGCGAGCGTTTGTCCCGGTGAACACGCCCGATCGCTCCAGCGCCGGCGCAAGCCCGGCGGCGGGCGTCCGATCTCAGCCAATGGATGGAGGATCACATGAACCGGGATATTCTCGAGGGCCGCTGGAAGCAGCTGAAGGGCCAGGCCAGGCAGAAGTGGGGCGAGCTGACCGACGACGACATCGAAGCCGTCGAGGGTCGCCATGAAGAGCTGGTCGGCCGCATCCAGGCACGCTATGGCATCGCGCGTGAAGAGGCACAGCGCGAGGTCAACGCGTGGATCGAAGGAAAGTAGCAATCGCTGCCGCTGCGTGCGGCGAACCGTGAACGGCGTCGGCATGTCGGGGACTCATGTCGTCCTGAACTACACCGCGGGCACCCTGAAGACCATGGATGCCGGCGCCGTGGCCGAACGGATACGCACCGTTCTCAGTGAGCGGTGGCCCGATCTGTCGGTGGACCTGGTGGACAGCGCGGGGATCGGACCCGCGCTGTCGGCACTGCGTGATCGCCGGCCCGCCGTCGTCATCGCCGGTGGCGGCGACGGTACCGTTCGCGGCGTTGTCGAGACCTTTGCGGGAACGGCGACGGCCGTCGGCGTCCTGCCGCTGGGGACCATGAACCTGGTCGCCAGGGATCTGCGGATGCCGCTGGAGCTGGAGGACGCCATCGCCGCCCTGCGCGATGCGCGTGAGGATCGGATCGACGTCGGCGTGGCCAACGGCCGGATCTTCGTCAATCACATCTCCTTCGGCATTCACCCTTGGGTGATCCGCCAGCGCGAGCGCTACACGATCAATTCCAAGCTGGCGAAGAAGCTGGCGACCCTGCGCGCCTTCCTGCGCGCATGGTGGCGTCTGCCCCGCATCAGGCTGGGCATCACCGCCGATGGTCAGACCCGCTGGGTCACGTCCTCGCTGCTGTTCGTTGCGTGCAACCGGTTCGGCGATGGCGCGGGCATACCGCCGGTGCGCGACGACCTGCGGGGCGGGCGGCTGGGCATCTATCTGGCGAAGCCGGAGTCGCGCATGGGATTGCTGCGCCTGGGGGCGGAAGTGGCGGCCGGAGGGTGGAACACCAGCTCGCAATTCGACGCGATGCGGTCGCCCGACTGCGAGATCAAGGGGCGCCGGTCCAAGATCACGGCGGCGATGGATGGGGAGATCGTCCGCCTGACATCGCCGGTCCGCTGCCGGATCGAGCCTGATCACCTTACGGTGCTGATGGCCGCAGGCGCGCAGGGTGGATAGTCAGCCGACGGCCGGCCCGCAAACGCCGGCGCCGATATTCAGGCTGGCCCATATCTCCGACCTGCATTTCGGCCGCGTCAATCGCGATGTGGTCAAGGCGCTGCTGGCGGACCTGCGCGATGCCACGCCTGACCTGATCGTCGCCAGCGGCGATTTCACCCAGCGCGGCCGGCGGCGGGAATTTCGCGCCGCCCGCCGTTTCCTCGACCGGCTGCCCGCCGAATGGATCGCCATTCCGGGCAATCACGACCTGCCCACCTTCAACCTGATCGAGCGGGTGGTCGACCCGTTCGGCCGCTACAAGCGGCATATCGCCGCCGATCTCTGCCCCGTCTGGCACGGCGATCATGCGGTGATCGTCTGCATGAACACCGCGCGGTCGTTCGGGCCGCACTGGAACTGGGCGCATGGCCGGCTGTCGCGCCGCCAGATCCGCGACGCGGCGGCGATCCTGCGCCGGGTGCCGGACGACAAGCTGCGCATCGTCGTCACGCACCATCCGTTCATCGCACCGGCGTCCAATCCCGGCCGTCGGCTGGTCGGCCGGGCCGGTCGTGCGGTCCGCGCCTTCGCCGCCGCCGGCGTCGACCTGCTGCTGGCCGGTCACAACCACCTGAGCTACACCGGCAAGGTGGGCGGCACCCAACTGGGCGAGCCGCGGGCGATCCTGGTGGTGCAGGCCGCAACGGCCACGTCCAGCCGCCTGCGCGGGGAGGTCAACGCCTACAACCTGATGGATTTCGACCGGACGCAGCTGACGCTGAACACCCGCGTATGGACGGGCGAGCGGTTCGATGACGGGATTACGGAGCAGTTCCGGCGGCAGGGCGGCCGATGGCTGGCGGGCGACCTGCTGGCCGACCGGGGCCATCTTGAGGATGCCGTGCGGGCCGCCGCGGCGGCCCACGAGGACTGATCCTGCCCGGCGGTGTCACCGCCCGCTGAGGCGGGAGGTCGGCAGCGCATGCACCCGGCTTCTGCTCAACACATGTGCCGTCGCGTGACCGTGGAACAGCGAGGCGATTTCGCGGTCCAGGACGTTGAGGCCCCCCGTGTAGGATCCGAAGGCCGGCAGGATCAGGCGACGGCCGTCACCGACGAAACAGCGTGCGGCAATCCGCCGCCCGCGGACATGGACCACGGCCATGGGGTGATAGTGGCCGGACACTTCCGCCGCGGCCCCGGGCCGGGCCTGGTGGCGGAACACCAGCGTGCCGATCACGGCTTCCGCCACGACCTGGCCCCCCCAGCCGACCGGCGGGGCCGGATCGTGATTGCCCGCGACCCAAAGCCAGTCGCGGTCCTGGATCAGCCGCCGCAGATGCGCACCGTCCTCGCGCGACAGGCGCTCCGCGGCGCGGCGGTCGTGGAAGCTGTCGCCCAGGCAGATCACGCGATCCGGCCGCAGCCGATCCAGCACCGCCTGCAGGCGCATGAGCGTCTGGGCCGTATCGTAGGGCGGCAGCATCCGCCCATGGGTGGCGAAGGCCGATCCCTTCTCCAGGTGCAGGTCGGCGACCACCAGGGTGCGCTCGCGCGGCCAATGCAGCGCGCCCTCCGGCTCCGCCAGCAGCCGCTGGCCGTTGACGGCGATCTCCGCCGGGCAGGCGGGCGATGGCTCGCGCTGGGGGTCGGGCACGGCGGGCGCTTTCCGGCCGGTTACAGGGGCAGGCTGGTCTGGGCGGCGGCGGTCGCCAGCTCGGGCATCGCTTCGGCCACCAGGTCCTCCGCCGCTTCCTTCAGAAGGTCGTCGAGAGCCGATCCATAGACGTGTTCGCGGCCGACCTCCAGAAGGATGGGGACGGCGAGCGGTGAGATGCGCTCGAGCCGGCGATGGGTGATGCGGCCGCGCACGCGGGCCAGCATGCCGGCCAGCCGGCCGACATCGGTCAGGCCGCGGGCGGCGTCCAGCCGGGTGGCGCGCAGCAGCACATGGCCGGGTTCGTGCCGACGCAGCACGTCGTAGATCAGGTCGGCGTTGAACGTCACCTGTTTGCCCGTCTTCTCCAGGCCGGGCAGGCGGCGTTCGATCAGTCCTGCGATCACGGCGACGGAGCGGAAGGTGCGCTTCAGCAGGCTCGACTCGTCCATCCAGGCTTCCAGGTCGTCGCCCAGCATGTCCTCGTCGAACAGGGCGGCCGGGTCGTCGGGTTCGCGCAGGCTCCAGGCCGCCAGCACATAGTCGGTGGCGACGAAGCCCAGGGGGCGGCGGCCGGCCCGCTCCATCCGCCGGGTCAACAGCATCCCCAGGGTCTGGTGGGCGTTGCGCCCCTCGAAGCAGTACGCCACCAGGAACCACTTGCCGCCGCGCGGGAAGGTCTCGATCAGCAGCCCGTCGTGCCGGGGCAGCACCGATCGCCACCGCTGAAGGCGCAGCCATTCCGCGACCGGTGCGGGCAGGTGGCGCCAGCGCTCCGGCGAGGCCAGCATGTCACGCACGCGGCCGGCCAGATGCGTGCTCAACGGCAGCCGTCCCCCGGCATAGGCAGGGATCGCGGGTTCGCCGGTCCCGCCCCTGGAGACTTCCACGGTCAGGTCGCGGATCGCCTCGAACCGCAGCAGTTCGCCGGCGAACAGGAAGGTATCGCCGGGGACCATGCCGCGGACGAAGTCCTCCTCCACCTCCCCCAGGACCCGGCCGTTGCGCAGCTTCACCTTGACCAGGGGCGTGGCGACGATGGTGCCGACATTCATGCGGTATTGCCGCGCCGCGGCGGGGGAGGCGAGGTGCCACAGCCCGTCGCCATCCTGCTTCAGCCGCCGGAACCGCTCATAGCTGCCCAGCGCATAGCCGCCCGTGGCGACGAAGCCCAGCACATCGTCGAAGTCGATGCGGCTGAGCGTGCCATAGGGGGCCGCCCGCCGGATCTCCGCGAACAGGGCGTCGGCGTCGAACGGCCCGGCGCAGGCGACGCCGAGGATGTGCTGCGCCAGCACATCCAGGCCACCGGGCGGCGGCGGCTCGCCGTCCAGCGTCATCTCGGCCAGCGCCTCCAGCGCGGCGCGGCACTCCAGCACCTCGAACCGGTTGGCCGGCACCAGAAGTGCGCGCGACGGGGTGTCGAAACGATGGTTGGCGCGGCCGATACGCTGCAACAGGCGCGTCACGCCCTTGGGGGCGCCCACCTGGATCACCAGGTCGATGGCCGCCCAGTCGATGCCGAGATCGAGGGACGATGTGGCGACGACCGCGCGCAGGCGGCCGGCCGCCATCGCCGCCTCGACCTTGCGTCGCTGCTCGCGCGCAAGGCTGCCGTGATGCAGCGCGATCGGCAGGTTGTCGTCGTTCAGCCGCCACAGCGCCTGGAACACCAGCTCCGCCTGGGCACGGGTGTTGACGAAGACCAGCGTGGTTCCGCCGTCGCGGATCCGCCGGTACAGCGCCTGGCAGGCGTACAGCGCCATGTGGCCGGACCAGGGAAGGTCCGCTTCCGGTTCCAGGATCGCGACCTCGGGCTGCGGGCCGGGTCGGCCGCGGATCATGCGGACATCGCAGGCCCCGGCCGTACCCTGCGGCGACAGCCAGGCCAGCAGCGCGCCCGGCTGCGCCACCGTCGCCGACAGGCCGACGCGGCGCGCCGCGGGGGCGAGGCCGGACAGGCGGGCCATGCCCAGCGCCAGCAGGTCGCCCCGCTTGGTGCCCACCAGGGCGTGCAGTTCGTCCACGATCACCGTGCGCAGGCCGGCGAAGATCGCCGCGGCATCCGGATAGGACAGCAGCAGCGCCAGGCTTTCCGGCGTCGTCATCAGCAGGTGGGGCGGCCGGCGCCTCTGGCGCTCGCGCTTGGGTTGCGGCGTGTCGCCCGTGCGTGTCTCCGCACGGATCGGCAGCCGCAGTTCGGCGATGGGCGTTTCCAGGTTGCGGTGGATGTCGACCGACAGCGCCTTCAGCGGCGAGATGTAGAGGGTGTGCAGACCGTCGCGCGGCCGCTCCGCCAGTTCCACCAGGCTGGGCAGGAACCCGGCCAGCGTCTTGCCGCCGCCCGTCGGTGCCACCAGCAGCGTATGGTCGCCGGTCGCCGCGGCCGCCAGCATGGCCTGTTGATGGGCATGCGGCCGCCACCCGCGGCTGGCGAACCATCCGGCGAACAGCGGGGGCAGGGTGGCGGGTTCGTCCTCGGCCATGACCCGTGAATATAACAGGAACGCGGGCCCCGGCCAGACGATCGTGCGGGGCGCCCCTGTGCCGGCGCGGGCGGTCGGCGACGGCCGCACCGTGCGCCGCCGCGGACAGGGGACTTGCCTCGGTTGATCATTGCGGCCGCCTCGGCCAATCTCCTGGTGCCGGGCGGGCAGTCCCGGCCACCGGCCGGCCGATCCCGCCGGCGCAAGGCCCGATCCGCAGGAGAGTGCGCCGATGAGGTTCCATGATTGCAGCACCGCCCCCAGCCCCCGCCTGGTGCGGATCTTCATCGCCGAGAAGGGATTGGATATCCCGGTCCGGCAGGTGGACCTGCGCAGCGGCGATCATATGTCGGCGGAGTTCCGGGCCCTCAATCCCTATTGCACCGTGCCGGTGCTGGAGCTTGACGACGGTACGTGCCTGACGTCCACCCAGGGCTGCTGGCGGTATCTTGAAGACACCGTGCCGGAGCCGCCGCTGCTGGGCGCCACACCGGTGGAGAGGGCGCTGGTCGCCGACCGGGTGTGGCATATCGAGATGGACGGCTATCAGGCCATGGTCGAAGCCCTGCGCAACACCGCTCCCGGTCTGAAGGACCGGGCGCTGACCGGCCCCGACAACTATGCCCAGATCCCCGCCCTCGGCGAACGCGGCCGGATCAGGACCCAGCGTTTCCTCGCCCGCCTCGACGGGATGCTGGGCGATAGTCCCTACATCGCCGGCGACCGGTTCTCCGCCGCCGATATCATGGCGATGGTCCTGGTCGATTTCGCCGGATGGCTGAAGCTGGGCCTGCCCGACGACGCGGCGCGCGCCCGGCGCTGGTACGAGACCGTGAAGGCCCGCCCCAGCGCCCAGGCCTGACGCCCCCTCCCGCTGCGCGCCGCCCTTCAGCCCCGGCCTTCGAGGCGGGAGGCCACGGCTGAAACGCCCGGGGTCAGGTCTTTGATCATTATATTTCAGGCGTCCTCGGCGGAAGCGCCGGCTGTTGCCAAAGGGTCTTCTGCATTCGCAAATACTGGAGATGTGGCAATCAAAGACCTGACCCCAGCCAGCGGCGGTTCGGCGGTTCGGCGGTTCTGCGGGGAGGGCTAGACCTGGGGCCGCAGGGGCCTGGCCACCATCTCCAGCGTGCGGCGCAGGGGGCCGCGGCGACGCCAGGATCCCTTGTCGACCGGGGTGCTGTTCGCCAGGTCTTCATCGAAATGCCGATCCAGCGTTGCCACGACGTCGGGATCGAGCACGACCAGGCCGATCTCGTCGTCCTTGCTCATGGACCGCTGGTTGAAGTTGATGGAGCCGATGCAGGCCGCCTGGTCGTCGATGATGATGACCTTGGCGTGGATCATCGTGGGCTGATAGCGCCAGAAGCGGACGCCGGCATCGATCAGCCGGCCGATGGTGATCGATGCCGCCAGTTCCGACACCCGCTTGTCGATGTGCGGTCCCGGGATCAGCACCTCCACCGCCAGGCCCCGCGCCGCCGCGTCGGCCAGCAGGCCGGCCGCCCGGTCCCCGGGCGTGAAATACGGTGTGACGATCCTGAGCCGCCGCCGCGCCAGCAGCGGCGCGGTGTGCAGCATTGTGGCGGCGTCGGCCCAGCAGACCGAGGCGGTCGACCGTACGACGAGGATGCTGGCGCTGCCGACGGCCGGCAGCGGGTCGAGGGGCGCCAAGCCGTCGGCGATGGGCCTGCCGCTTTCCGCCCAGTTGCCCAGGAACGCCGACAGCAGGCCATGGACGGCCGGACCCTGGATGCGGAAATGGGTATCCCGCCACTCGCCGGGGTGGCGGGCATCGCCCTCCCATTCCTCGGCAATGCCCACGCCGCCGGTAAAGGCCACCTGTGCGTCGATGACCAGAACCTTGCGATGCGTCCGGTTGTCCACCGAGCCGACGCGCCAGGTCGCCAGCGGGCGGAACCACTGCACGGCTGCACCCGCGTCGCGCATGCGGGCGATCAGGTCCTTCGGCATCGGCGCACAGCCATAGGCGTCGAGCAGGATCTGTACGGCAAGCCCGGCCCGGGCGCGCTCGGCCAGCGCCTCCGCGAACCGCTCGGCGATGTCGCCCTTCCAGTAGACGAAGGTGAGGAACCGGATGGACCGCTCGGCGCGGGCAATCGCGTCGAGCATGGCCGGAAAGATCTCGCGGCCGTTGCGCAACACGTCGATCCGGTTGCCCTCGAAGAACGGGGCGCCGAGCGTGGCCTGGAAGGCCAGCCGGATATCGGTCGGCTCAGCCGCCGGCATGCCGGGGGGACGGCCCCGCATCCGACGCATGCACGATCGGCCCCTTCACCCCGTTGCCGCCGGGGGCGCGCAGGGGCCTGCGTGCGCGGCGCCCTGCGCGATGTGGCCCCACGGGCCTTGGGCCTAGTCTGCGGCGTCGCGTTCGGCAAGCTCCGCCGCCCGGGCGGCCAGGATGTCGGGATCGATCCATTCGGGCGTCGCATCGGGGAATTCGAAGGCTGCGGCATAGCGGGCCTGCACGTCCGATGCAAGGCCCGCCGGCGTTGCCGGCGCTGCCGGGGCCGCTGGTGCTGGTGCCGCCGCCGGTACGGCGGGCTCGGGCGCCGCAGCACCGCGCGGCAATGACACGGTGCGGGCCGGCGACGCCGCCTGACCCGGGACATAGCGGGCGGCGACGATTGACTGGTTCGGGGTCGACGGCACGCCGGGCACGCGGCCCAGCCCAAGCTGGCGGACCATGTAGGCGCGCGCCTGCATCAGCGATTCCCGCTCTTCCTCCGCCGCGGCGACATAGACCTGCTGCTGGTCTGCCGACGGTTCCGTGCCCGGCGGATAGACGAAGCCGTAGATCGGATAGTCGCCGCCCATATTCCCGGTCGGGGTATAATAGACGCTGACTCGCGACCAGTCGTTGTTCGGCGAATTGTCGACCACGCGCTGGTTGCGCCTCAGGGCATCGCTGTCCCAGCTGTGGTCGACCAGGATCGTGCGCGAGTCGACGATGCCCGACACCACCCCCACATGGCCGAGGGGCAGGTTGCCCGCCCGGCGCCAGACCAGGATCGACCCCACGGTCGGCACATGGCCCCGCTCATAGACACCGGCGGCGCCATCCCACCATCCCCAGGCGTTGGCCGGTATCATGATCCCGGTCAGATTGCGCACATGCGCGACGCACAGTCGCGCTTCGGCCGAAGTGGCGCCGATGGTTGCAACGATGAGGCCCGCCATGGCCGAGATCATCAGATGCCTGCCGGCACGTCGCATTGCTCGTTCTCCTCGGCCCGCTGTGGGTTGAAGCGTGTCTGGTCGGGGGATGGGCCGCGCTGGGTTGTCGGTTGAGGTGGGGTGGCGGTGACGTCCTATGGCTGATCGGTGGACGGGGCGGACACGGGGGGGGAGAGACGCAAAAAAAATCATCCGGCGGGGGAACCGATCCCGGGGATGGGGCGTTCATACCTCCTGCCTGCCGTAGGTCCGGAACTTGTCTAGAATGATTCGCATCTCTTCGGCAAGCAGGATCACCGGGTCGCCGATCTGCAGCGCTTGCCCGTACATGGCGGCGAGCGTTTCCACCTCCACCGCCAGGGCCAGGGCGGCGTCCAGCGTCGCGCCCAGGGCGATCATCCCGTGGTTTGCCAGCAGGCAGGCTGTGCGTCCTTCCAGCGCAGCCAGTGCTGCGGCCGACAGGTCCTGCGTGCCGAAGGTGGCGTAGTCGGCGCAGCGGATGGTATCCCCGCCGGCGACGGCGACCATGTAGTGAAAGGCGGGGATCGGCCGCCGCAGACAGGCGATCGCCGTGCAATGCAGGGCGTGCGCATGCACGATCGCCCCGGCTTCCGGCCGCGCGTTCAGGATGTCGACATGAAAGCGCCATTCCGACGACGGCTTGCGCTGCCCGGGCGGCACCTGGCCGTCCGCCGTCATGAACACGATGTCCGCGGGGACCAGCCGGTCATAGTCCATCCCCGACGGGGTGATCAGCAGCCCGTCGCAGACGCGCAGGCTCAAGTTTCCCGACTTGCCCTGGTTCAGCCCGAGGCTGTTCATCCGCAGCGCGGCGGCGATCAGCGCCTGGCGCTTCCTGGCGAACCTCATGCCGCGGACCGTTCGGGAAACAGGCCGGCCAGTCCCTCCGGCGTTGCCGGGCAGACGCCGCGTTCGGTGATCAGGCTGGTGACAAGCCGTGCCGGCGTCACGTCGAAGGCGTAGTTGCCGGCCGGGCTGCCGGCGGGCGTGACCGTCACCGTCTCGATGCGGCCGTCGCGGGTGCGTCCGGTGATGTCCGTCACCTCCGCCGCGTCGCGCTCCTCTATGGGAATGGCGGACGGGTCGCCGGTCAGCGTCCAGTCGATGGTCGGCGACGGCAGGGCGACGTGGAAGGGCACGCCGTTGTCGTGGGCGGCCAGGGCCTTCAGATAGGTGCCGATCTTGTTGCAGACGTCGCCATTGGCGGTCGTGCGGTCGGTTCCGGTGATGCACAGGTCAACCAGCCCGCGCTGCATCAGGTGGCCGCCGGCGTTGTCGACGATCACCGTGTGGGGGACGCCGTGCCGGCCGAGCTCCCACGCCGTCAGGCCGGCGCCCTGGTTGCGGGGCCGCGTTTCGTCCACCCAGACATGCACGGGCAGGCCCGCGTCGTGCGCCTTGTAGACCGGCGCCAGCGCGGTGCCCCAGTCGACCGTGGCCAGCCACCCGGCGTTGCAGTGGGTCAGGATGTTCAGCGTGCCGCGGCCGCCCTTGGCGTCCCAGGCGCCCTGGAAGACGGCCAGGCCCTGGTCGCCGATGGCCTCGCAGATGGCGGCGTCCTCGTCGCAGATCGCCGCCGCCTTGGCGTAGGCGACGGCTGCGCGCGCGTGCGGCGGCTGCGGTGCCAGCGCCGCGCAGACCGCGTCCAGCGCCCAGCGCAGGTTGACGGCCGTGGGGCGCGTCGCCAGCAGTCCGGCCCGGGCGGCCGCAAGCCCCGCATCCGACGGGTCGGCGCGCATGGCCAGTGCCATGCCGTAGGCCGCCGTCGCGCCGATCAGCGGTGCCCCCCGCACCAGCATGGCGCGGATGGCATGTGCCGCCGCGTCGACCGTTTCCAGCCGGGTGGTGACGAAGTCATGGGGCAGGCGGGTCTGGTCGATGATCCCGACCGCCCAGCCATCCGGATCCAGCCAGATGGTGCGGCGATGCACGCCGTCGACGCGCATGGCCGGTCAGCCGTTGCCGAGGACGCGCCCGCAGATCGCGTCGAGGCGGGCCAGCAGGGCGGGGTCGCGCTTGTCCGGTGCGGTGATCAGCGCCGTGTCCAGCGCGGTCTGGCAGCCGTGCGGGCACGCCGTGGTGCGTCCGCTGAGCGCCGGCGCCACCTCGCGCACCATCGACCGGGCCTTGTCGGCATTGTCCACCAGCACGCGGATGATCGCGTCCACGGTCACGTGGTCATGGTCGGGGTGCCAGCAGTCGTAGTCAGTGACCATGGCGACGGTGGCGTAGCAGAGCTCCGCCTCGCGGGCCAGCTTGGCCTCGGGCATGTTGGTCATGCCGATGACGTCGCAGCCCCACAGGCGGTAGATCTCCGATTCCGCCTTGGTCGAGAATTGCGGGCCTTCCATCGTCAGGTAGGTGCCGCCGCGGCGGTGGGGAATGCCGAGCGTGCGCACCGCCTGTTCCAGCGCGTCGCCCAGGCGGGCACAGGTCGGATGGCCCAGCGCCACATGCGCCACCATGCCGGTGCCGAAGAACGACTTGGCGCGGGCGAAGGTGCGGTCGACGAACTGGTCGACGATGACGAAGGTCCCCGGCGCCAGATCCTCGCGCAGCGACCCGACCGCCGAGACGGACAGGATCTCCGTCACCCCGGCGCGTTTCAACGCGTCGATATTGGCGCGGAAGTTGATCTCCGACGGCGGGATGCGGTGGCCGCGGCCATGACGCGGCAGGAAGACCAGCTGCTGGTCGCCCAGCCGGCCGAACATCAGCTCGTCCGAAGGCTGCCCGAAGGGGGACGACACCGCCTCCCACCGGACATCGCTCAGGCCCTGCATGTCGTAGACGCCGCTGCCGCCGATGACGCCGATGACGGGGGAAGGGACGGTGGAGGTCATCGCCTGCTGTCGCCAAGTCCCGAAGGCGCGCGGGCGCCAGCCGTTGCGCAAGATTGCTTCGTCGTCTCTGCGGGGCCTTATGGCCCATTTGGGGGGACGCTGCAATGTCGGCGTGCAGGATAACCTTGTCTTAATCCTCCTCCGCTAAACAAGACTCTGACCGACGCCCGTGTGCGGTTGGCCGGTCACGACGATATGCCAGCGCCCGCGCCCGGAGCCACCGGCGGGCGGGCGGTGCAACTCCTCCAGGAGAGTGGAATGTCCGAGGCCCTGACACAGCGTAACGGTCAACAGGAAAGTCGCGGCGACAGCAACTATACCCAGTTCGTCACCATGACGATTGCGGGCCAGCTGTTCGGCATCCCGACGGAGGAGATCCAGGACGCCCATATCCTGGAGAGCATCACGCGCATCCCGCTGGCGCCGCCGGAGATCGAAGGTGCGCTGAACATCCGCGGCAAGATCGTCACGGCCGTCAACCTGCGCAAGCGCCTGGGCCTGCCGCCGCGCGAGACCAACGGCAAGAACATGAGCATCGTCGTGGAATACAAGGGCGAGCTCTACAGCCTGCTGATCGACACCATCGGCGACGTGCTCAGCCTGTCGGACCGGGATTTCGAGAAGAACCCGCCGACCCTGGATTCGTGCTGGCGCGACATCTCGGCCGGCGTCTATCGCCTGGACGACCAGCTGATGATCATGACCAACGTGCCGCGCCTGATGAGCTTCATGCGCCACTGACGCCGGCAGAGCCGCCGGGGGACCTGCGGCGGCCTGACGGCCGACGCCGCCCTCGCCGACATGTGCGGGCGGCCCCATATTGGCGGCATGCCTGCGCTGCCGTCACGACCTGACCGCTGGATCGAAACGCGCCCGGAAGGCCTCTATGTGCGTCCGGGCGATTTCTATGTCGACCCCATCCGGCCGGTCGGCCGTGCCGTCATCACCCATGGCCATTCCGACCATGCCCGGTCGGGCCATGGCGCCGTGCTGGCCACGGCCGAGACGGCGCGCATCATGGCCGCGCGCATGGGCGCCGCCGCACCGTCGACCCAGGCCCTGGCGCCCGGCGTGGCCATGGCCATCGGCCCGGTCACGGTCCGCCTGGTGCCGGCCGGCCATGTCCTGGGCAGCGCCCAGGTCGTGCTGGAGCATGCGGGCTGCCGCGTTGTCGTTTCGGGCGACTACAAACGCCAGGCAGACCCCACCTGCGCGCCGTTCGAGATCGTACCCTGCGACGTCTTCGTGACCGAGGCGACCTTCGGCCTGCCGGTGTTCAAGCACCCGCCGGCCGAGGCCGAGATCGCCAGGCTGCTCGACTCGCTGCGCCTGTTTCCCGACCGTGCGCATCTGGTGGGTGTCTATGCCCTCGGCAAGTGCCAGCGGGTGATGGCGCTGCTGCGCCGTGCGGGCTATGACCGGCCCGTCTACCTGCACGGCGCGCTGATCGCCCTGTGCACGCTCTATGATGAGCTGGGATGCGACCTGGGCTCCTGGCTGCCGGCGACCGGCGCGGCGAAGGCGGACCTGAAGGGGCAGGTCGTGCTGTGCCCGCCGTCCGCCCTGTCGGACCTGTGGTCCCGGCGCCTGCCGGACCCGCTGATCGTCGCGGCTTCGGGCTGGATGCGCATCCGCCAGCGCGCCCGCCAGCGTGGGGTCGAACTGCCGCTGGTCATTTCCGACCACGCCGACTGGCCGGAACTGCTGGCAACCATGGCCGATACCGGCGCCGGCGACATCTGGGTCACGCATGGGCGGGAGGAGGCGCTGGTCTTCGCCGCCCGGCAGCAGGGGCGGCGGGCGCGCGCCCTGGCGATGGTTGGCCGCGAGGAGGACGACGCGGAGTGAGGGCCTTCGCCGAACTGATGGAGCGGCTGGTCTACACGCCGTCACGCAACGGCAAGCTTCGGCTGCTGACGGACTATTTCGGGCGCGTCGGCGACCCCGACCGCGGCTGGGCTCTGGCCGCGCTGACGGGCGACCTCTCCTTCAATGCCGCCAAGCCCGGCCTAATCCGGGCGCTGGCGGCCCAGCGCGTGGCGCCGGAGCTGTTCGGCTGGTCGTACGACTTCGTCGGCGATCTGGCGGAAACGGTGGCGCTGATCTGGCCCGAGCCGGCCGTTCCCGCGGCCGCCCCCGGGCTGGGCGAGGTGGTGACGACCCTTGCCGCCAGCGGGCGGTCCGAGACGCCGGCGCTGATCGAACGCTGGCTGGACGCCCTGACCGCGACGGAACGTTTCGCCCTGATCAAGCTGATCACCGGGGGCCTTCGCGTCGGCGTATCGGCGCGCCTGGCCAAGACCGCCGTCGCGGCCATGGGCGGCCGCGACGTGGGCGAGGTGGAGGAGCTGTGGCACGGTCTTGCCGCCCCCTATCGCGAGCTGTTCCAGTGGGTCGAAGGCCGGTCCGGCCGCCCGGTCATCGACGACCGCACCGCGTTCCGTCCGCTGATGCTGGCCACGCCGCTGGAGGACGGCGAACTGGAACGCCTGGCACCCGCGGACTACCGCGCCGAATGGAAATGGGACGGCATCCGGGTGCAGGTGGCGGGCGACGGCCGGTCGCGTCGCATCTATTCGCGCACCGGCGATGAGATCGGCCAGGCCTTCCCCGATATGCTGGAGGCGATCACCTTCGACGCCGTTCTCGACGGTGAACTGCTGGTCGCCCGCGACGGCGTCGTCGCCCCGTTCAACGACTTGCAGCAGCGCCTGAACCGCAAGCGCGTGACCGCGAAGATGCTGGCGGACTTCCCGGCCTGGGTCCGTCTCTACGACCTGCTGGCCGAGGAGGGAGAGGACCTGCGCCCATTGCCGTTCGATGCGCGGCGGTCCCGCCTGGATGCCTGGTTCGCCCGCGTGGCACCCGGGCGCATGGACCTGTCGCCGATGCTGCCCTTCGCCGGCTGGCCGGACCTGGAGGCGCTGCGCGGCAACGCCCGCGCGCGGTCCATCGAGGGGATCATGCTGAAGCGGGGCGACAGCCCCTATCTGGCCGGCCGTCCCAAGGGGCCGTGGTTCAAGTGGAAGCGCGGGCCGCTGACCATCGACACGGTCCTGCTCTATGCCCAGCGCGGCCACGGCAAGCGGTCGTCCTACTATTCCGACTTCACCTTCGGCACCTGGCGGGAAGGCCAGGAGGGGTGGGCGCTGGTTCCGGTCGGCAAGGCCTATTTCGGGTTCACCGATGCCGAGCTTGTGAAGCTCGACCGCTGGGTGCGCGCCCACACCGTCGAGCGGTTCGGCCCCGTGCGCGCCGTTGCCCCCGAACTGGTGCTGGAAGTCGCCTTCGACAGCGTCCATCGCTCCAGCCGGCACAAGAGCGGCGTGGCCATGCGGTTCCCGCGCATTCACCGCATCCGATGGGACAAGCCGGCGATCGAGGCGGATCGGTTGGCAACACTGGAAAGCCTGATCGAAGGATAGCCCCTGGTGGGGTCGTGTCGATCGACGCGGCGGGCGCCCCGGTCTGCTGACATGGGTCCGAGCCAAGCACAGGTATGCGCGATCCCGACAATCTGACTAAACTATACCGACAATCCCTCTAAACTTAAGACAAAATTAACTCTATTGGCCCCAGCATAAACAGGGGAAGCAGATTGACTGCCGGTCGGGCCAAAGTGTCTTCGGGGCCAACGAAGAGGACGTTCGACCATGCCGGAAGGCCGATCCACGGTGCTTTGGAGAACGGACCTGGGCAATCGTGTCAAGGATCGCAGCGACCCCCAGTCCGGTCGCTGGTCCCGGGCGGACGACCCCATGGGCGGCGGCCCCGGCGCTTACAGTCAGTTCGCGAACAGCCTGGTGGAGACCAGCCGAGAGCCCTTCCTGGTGCTGGACCGCAACCTGGTCGTCAAGATGGCCAATCCCGCGTTCTGCGCGGCGTTCGAGCAGGCCGGCTGCGACACGATCGGGCACGGGTTTTTCGATCTCGATGCGCTGTATGGCGAGGATCGCGAACTGCGGGGCCTGATGGCGCGCGTGCTGGCGGATGAAGACGGCTTCGTCGACTATGAGCTGTCGCGCGATTTCCCCCGGATCGGCTATCGCTGCTTTCTGCTGACGGCCCAGCCGCTGCAATTCGGCGGCATCGTGCGTCCGTTCATCCTGCTCTCGTTCCAGGATGTCACCCAGCAGCGCCGGGTCGAACGTGCGCTTCAACAGGCCTTGGCCCATGCCGAGGAGGCCAGCCGGACCAAGTCCCAGTTCCTGGCGACGATGAGCCACGAGCTGAGAACGCCGTTGAACGCGATCCTCGGCTTTTCGGAGATCATCAAGCAGCAGTACATGGGGCCCATCGGCACGCCGATCTATGCGGAGTATGCGGCCGACATCTTCGAGAGCGGCAGCCACCTGCTGACGCTGGTGGACGACCTGCTTGACCTGGCCCGGCTGGAGGCCGGCAAGCGGGAGATCGCCGACGAGCCCGTGGCGGTCGACGAGGTGGCAGAGATCGTGCTGCGCACGATCGCCCCGCTTGCCGAAGGGCCGGGGTCACGATCGACGACAGGATGCCTGCAGCCCTGCCGCAGGTCCGCGGCGATCGCCGCGCCGTGCGCCAGATGCTGACCAACCTGCTGTCCAACGCGGTGAAGTATACGCCGACCGGCGGCAGGCCTGGATCGCCGCCGCCGTCCGTCCGGCCGGCCTGGTCGTCGAGGTCGGCGACACCGGCGTCGGCATGTCGCAGGAGGAACTGGTGGTCGCCCCTAGTTCTTCGGGCGACTGAAAGCCCGGGGTGGAGCAGCAGAACGGCACCGGGCTGGGCCTGCCCATCGTCAAGTCGCTGATCGAGCTGCACGGCGGCGCCCTGGAAGTGGACAGCCGGCCCGGCCTGGGCACGACGGCGCGCCTGATCTTCCGCATTCGCGAATAATCACGGCTTCTTAACGATTCCTACAGGATTTGCGGGAATGCTGGGCATCGCGCAAAACCACGCGATGTCAGGGGCCTGAGACTTTGGAACCGTCACCGATGGTCTCGGCACCATCCGAAGTCGTGCGCGTGGCGCTTGACCGATCCAGGTGCTGCCCATGGCGATCGTCGATCGCCGCGATGGGCTGGTCTTAGCCAACCGCAAGTTCCGGGAGCTGGCGGACTGTCCGCCACAGGCCGAGCGCATCGGCCGCCGCCGTCGCGATCGACCCGGGCGAAGGCGTCCTTGTCGATGGCCGCAGCGTACTGGACCTCGTGCAGGGGCATGCCGTCTGGGAAGGGGCCGGCACGGTCGACCACCCGCTGGATGGACGCAGGCCTGTCTGGTCTCGGTCGTGTCGTTGAACGATCCGGCGATACATGCCAGGTGCTGGTCGAAATCCATCCCCTGGACGCGGTGGTGCTGTCGGGCGGGGCGGCCCGGGCGCACAGGACTTGGACGACCTGACCGGCCTGTCCACCCTGCGGGTGTTCCGGGTGGGACTGCGCGAGGCCCTTGCGCGGGCCGAGCAGACCGGCCGTGCCGTTGCGGTGCTGTTTGCCGACCTCGACGGCTTCAAGCTGGTCAACGACACCCTTGGCCACACCGTCGGAAACAGGGTGCTGGCGGCGGTGGGCACGCGCATTCGCCAGCAGATCCGCCGATCGGACATGGCCGCCCGCGTTGGCGGGGACGAATTCGTCGTGCTGTTGCCCGAGATCACGTGCCCCGATGATGCGGGGCGTGTTGCCGGCGCCCTGCTGGGCGCGCTGGACGCGCCCATCGAAGTCGACGGCCACAAGATCAAGATCGGTGCCAGCATCGGCATTGCCGTCGCCCCCGACGACAGCACGGATGTCGACAAGCTGCTGGAAATGGCGGATGTCGCCATGTACCGGGTCAAGAAGCTGGGCAAGCGCCGGTTCGAGTTCTTCGCCTCATTCTGCGCAGGGGAGAGATCGCGCCGCTCGTCCATCGAAGGACAGCTGCGATCCGCCCTGGATGGCGACCAGTTCGTCATGCACTACCAGCCGATCGTCGATCCCGGCACCGGTCATGCCTGCTTCTTCGAGGCGCTCATTCGCTGGCAGCATCCCGATCGCGGCCTGCTGTTGCCCCATGAATTCGTCCCCTTCCTGGATGAAACGCGGCTGATCTGCCAGGTCGGGGAATGGGCCGTCGGGCGGGTCGCCGCGGACGCCGCGACGCTGGTGCGGTCCGGCCGGCCGAACGCCGTCGTGACGATCAACATCGATCCCAAGCAGTGGGTCATGGGCGATCTTGCTGCGACGATCGACCGGGCGGTCGAGAGCAATGCGATCCAGCATCGGAATATCGCGCTGGAAATCGTCGAGAGCACGATGATCCAGGATTTCGTGTGGACCAGGGAATGGCTGACGGCGATTCGGGAGAAGGGTACGACCGTCTTCCTGGATGACTTCGGTTCCGGCTATGCCGCCCTGAATTATTTCATGGAGCTGCCGTTCGATTTCGTGAAGATCGACCGCTCCATCCTCAAACGGTGCCCGGGCGACCGCGTCAGCCTGACCTTGATCCAGTCGATCAAGTTCCTCGCCCGGCAGCTGGGCATCATGGTCGTGGCAGAGGGGGTGGAGACCGCCTTCCAGCATGAGCTGATCCGCACGGGCGGCATCCCGCTGGCCCAGGGGTTCCACTATTGCCGCCCGCTTCCGCTCGACGTGCTGATGTCGCTGTTCGAGCCGGAGGCCGAGAACAGCCCGGATGCCTACGCCCCGCCGTTCCTGCCCCAGCGGTCCGTCAACCGGCAGGCCGTTGCCGCTGCGCGGGCCTGACGCTGCCGCAGGCGGGCGGCTACAGCTCTTCCGGGTTGCCGGCCTGCCACTCGAATTCATGCTCCGTGCCGGCCGCGTCCAGAAGCACCACGAACCCGTCCGACGCCCGCACCAGGGTGCCGCAGATATCGAAATCGGTGATTGCACCGAAATCGTAATCCACGCACAGGCGCCCGTCTTCGGTCCGCCAGGTGCCGGAATAGAGGGCGTTGTTGGACTTGCCGCGGATCGCCCCGTCGGCGTCGTAGTATTCGACGAACAGGCTGCCCAGGCGCCACCCCGACAGGGTGTTGCCCGAAACGATGGCCGCGGGGTCTTCCGCTGCCGGTTCCGCCGTCTGCGCCATCTGCACGGCGTCGGTCCGGACGTGCAGGCTCTGGTCCGCCGCGCCGGCCGGCACGGCCGCCGCAAGGATGCCGGCGACGACCCCGCAGGGCGCCCATCGGGTGAGAGGTGGACAGCGCATCGATCCCTCCTTTCGCGGTCGGGGACGGCGGTGCCGGCCGGTCGCGCCCGTCCGGCCGACGATCGCCGGACGGCGCGCAGCCTTGCGCCGTGTTCGTGGGGTGGGGGCGTGGCCATTCCGCGCCGCTACCCGTTTGCGATACGATCACCATTGGCGGGATCAAGGCAAGTATCGGCGCAAGCGACACCCGCAACGCCATGCGCCGGGTGCCGGCGTGCGGTATCGACACCCGGCGGCGGCACGCCGGCGCTAGAGAACCGTCAGCATGCTCGCCACCAGCGGATGGCGGACGATGTCGCTTTCGTCCAGGCGCACGACGGCGACATCCTCCAGGCTTTCGAAGCGGCGCGCGATGTCCGCCAGCCCCGACAGTTCCGCCAGCAGGTCGGTCTGGTCGGGATCGCCGGTCAGCACCATCGTGGCGTGCCATCCCAGGCGCGTGACCAGCATCTTCAGCTGCGCATAGGTGCAGTTCTGCGCCTCGTCGATGACGACGAAGGCGTTGTTCAGCGTCCGACCGCGCATGAAGGCGATGGGCGCGATCTCGATGGACCCGTCGGCCAGTGCCGTCCGCAGGCGCTTGCCGCCCATGCGTTCGCCCAGGGCGTCGTACAGGGGACGCAGATACGGCGACAGCTTCTCCTCCAGCTGGCCGGGCAGGTAGCCCAGATGCTCGCCCGCCTCGACGGCGGGGCGGGTCAGCACGATGCGGCCCACACGGCCTTCCTCCAGCGCTTCCACGGCCTTGGCGATGGCAAGATAGGTCTTGCCCGTCCCGGCCGGTCCCAGCGCCACCACCAGGTTGCGCTCGTCGATCGCCGACAGCAGGGCCTCCTGGCGCGGGCTGAACGGACGCACGCGGCGGCGGTAGCTGCGGTCCCTGTCTTCGTCGCCCAAGGGGTCCCACCCGCCGGTGTCCGAAAACAGGGCCCGAACCTCCGCCGTACCGGGGACGCAAGGCTGGCGGATTGCGCGCTTTGCCATTGACGGTTTTCCTCGCTGGTGTGGGGGTGGGCCGGCCGGGACGGGCCGGACGGGTGCACCCGGCGGCAATCGCGTGCCGACGGGGGCCGATGACAGGGGGTCACGATCGGGCGACAGACGACAGTCGATGCGGATGCGCGCATGACTGCGGCCTGCCGTCATCAAGAAGTGCCCCTCGATTGCGGGCAGGCCGAAAGCAAAACGCCTCCCGCAGGGGGAGGCGCACAAGCGATGCCGGGTCCGGCGCAGTGTCGGCGCGATAGGGCCCGGGGGTCACTTCGGTTGAAAACCGGCCGGATCATGGGGATCGGTCGCCTTCCAAGCGGCAGGGATCGCTTCGGCAATCACACTACCCCGCAGACCCCATGTGAGCCAGCGTATTTAGCGGCGTCACCGAAAAGTCATACAAGACCTGGACAGCAGAAGGCCGGCGATCAGTTCTCCGGCACTTGGCCCGCACCCCCGCCGGCGGGCTCCGATGCCGCCAACAGCGTGCGGTAGACTTCGTAGCCCTCGGCGATCCGCTGGACATAATTGCGGGTCTCATGCACGGGGATACGCTCCACCCAGTTCGCGGAATCGGTGCCGGTCCTGGGATCACCGAACTGGTCGATCCAGTCGGCGACCAGAGTGGGGCCGGCATTGTAGGCGGCCGCCGCGAGAATGAGTGAGCCGCCGTAATCCTGCATCAACGTCGCCATGTGCGCACTGCCGATGAGGATGTTGTAGTCCGCATCGCGCACCAGCCGGTCTTCGTCGAAGTCGAGGCCCAGCGACGCGGCCACGGATTCGGCGGTCGACGGCAGCAGCTGCATCATGCCCATGGCATTGGCGGAGCTGACGGCCTGCGGATCGAACCGGCTTTCCTGGTGGATGATCGACAGGGTAAGCGCGGGATCGGCAACCTCCTCGGGCAGTGACGCCAGCGGCCAGGCCGATACCCCCAGTTCATATCCCGCAGCGGCAGCGGCCTCGCCGGCATCCAGCATCGCTTCGGGCATCCCCAGCGTCTCGGCCATGCGGGCCGCCAGGACAAAGCCGCCGGGCGTTCTGGTTTCCGCCAGCAGGACAGGGAACAGCCGGTCGCGCAGGTCGTATGCCCCGATCTGGTCCAACTGGCGTACGATGCGGGCCGTCGGGTTGTCCAGGAACGCCTCGACATCGGCCGGCTCGACCTCGGGGTCGGCCAGGGGCGGGGCGTCCTGCCCCTCCTGCGCTGCCAGCTGGCCATAATAGGTGCTGGGCCGCGCCGCCGCTTCGGCAAACCAGCGATCGGCATCGTCGTCGCGGCCCAGGTCGCGCTGCGTCCTGGCCAGCCAATACGCGGCCGTCGACCGGCCGATCGGCGTGATCGCTTCCTGCCACAGCGTCTCGAAATGCGGCAGCGCCGTCTCGGCGTCGTCCAGAAGGCTGAGCGCAATCCAGCCCGCCAGCAGCTCCGCCTGGTAGCGGGGCAGGCCGTCGGTCTGCCGGTGATCGGCAACGACGTCATAGGCCAGCTGCATGTTGCCCAGCGAGATCAGCGACCGTGCCACATCGCGCCGTTCGGTCCACCAGCGGCTGCCGGTCGCGGCGTCGGGAAGTGCGACCAGCATTTCGCCGGCGCGGGTGATCTGCCCCGCCTGCCGGCGCCAGCGCAACAGGTCGAACAGCAGGCCCGGGTCGTTGGCCAACGCCTGCGGAACCGCCGCCACCTTGACCTCGGCATCGGCGGCATCGGCGGCCAGCGCCAGCCGTGCGTCCAGCAGGGCGGCGTAGCCGTCGTCCAGATAGGCCAGCATGTCGCGCGCTTCGGATTCGCGCCCGGCGTCCAGCAATGCCGCCAGTCGATCCGCGTGGTCCTCAGGCCTCAGGAAGGTGAGGTAGGCGACGAAGACGGCCAGCTGGTCGCTGTTCAGCGGCAACCGCCGCCATGCCCGCCGCATGAACTCCTCCGCGGCGTCCTCGCGGCCGAGCGCACGCAGGGTTTCGTCATACCGCGCCGCCGCCAGGACCGTGAGCGGCGGGTTGCCGGCGAAGAAGGCAGCCACCTCCTCCAGCGGCGCGTCGTCGGGGATCGTGCGCTCGGCATTCAGGCGCAGGTCGGTGCGCTGCGGCCATTCCGGGTGGTCGCTCAGGAAGGCGGCAATGTCCTGGAAGGTCCCATTGGCGATCAGGGCCTGCCATTGCAGGACCGTGACCAGCGTCTGGTCGTCGGCATGCTGGCGCGCCGATTGCGCGGCATCGGATGCATTGGTCGCGGCGAGAAAGGCCGCACGGTAGATGGTGGCGTCCTCCTCGCTCAGCGCCGCCGGCAATTCGGCCAGCGCCACCGTTGCCGGACAGGCGAGCGAGACGGCGCATACGGCGGCCAGTCCGATGCGCTGGAGGATCTTCGGGAGGCCTCTGAGGATGTCCATGATTAGGTTCGACAGCTCTGTAGGAAGGAGGCCAGGCGCGATTGCCTAGGGCGAAGGTTCGGCGACCACCTGGACGCCCAGGCGCTCAAGGGTCGCGTCGGGCGACGTCATCAGGCCCAATCCGGCTTCGACCACCGGCACCGGCGCCGCCGGTGTGGCGGACACCGTCAGCGTGCCCGGATTGGTCAGGAAGCTGCGGACCGCGTCAAGCAGGGCATCCTTGATCGGCCCGGCGATCGACAGGGACGCGATGGCCGCCTCCAGTTGGGCGACCGCATCGTCGATCACCGCGCCCCGGGCGCGCCCCGAGCCGTCGGCCAGGAAGTCGATCAGACGCTCCGTCAGCGAGGCATCGACAACCTGGATTTCCAGCCCCGCCAGCGTCGTCAGCGGGATGGCCGGCACCCCGGTGTCCAGCATCTGGCGGACCTGGGCCACCAGCTCGTCCAGGTTGAAATTGCCGAACCGCAATGTCACGGCCAGGCTGGCCATTCCATCCAGCGTCAGGCTCAGCGGCGTGATCGCCAGGGCCCGGCCCTCCGGATCGATGATGCCGCGGAACTCCATCGACAGGTCGAGATGGTCGTACCGCATGTCGGCGAACGCCGCCTCGATCTCCTGCATGTCCAGGGAGGAGGCGGGCATGGCCAGGTGATCGAGCGCCAGGCGGCCCTGCGTGACCTCGTCGTTGGTGCGCTGGATCTCGTCGATGGACAGGGCCTCCAGCGTTGCCAGGTCCGTGCCGGTCTGGTCGCTGACCGTGACGCCCAGGATGGCGAAACGGTCAAGGCCGGGATCGAGCGTGAACGACTCCTCGTCCTGGATCTCGCCGACCCGCACCGCAATCGCCATCTGGGTCAGGGCGATCAGGTCCAGCCGGTCCAGCACGATCGAATCGATGCTGAGGATGCCCAGGTCTTCCACCCGCACGCCGTCCAGGCGCACCTGTTCGACCCACCCCTCGTCCAGCCCGTCCAGCCGGACCGTGGCCACCTGCAGCACCTGCCTGTCGCCACCGTCGCGCGGCTCCAGCGTGTCCATGTCGCTGATCTCGGCACTGCCCAGGGTAACGCCGCGGATCAGCGCCAGGATCTCTTCGTCGGACAGGCCGGTGGGTTCGTCGTCGGCGTCGTCCGTGGCCTCCTGCGCCTCTTCGTCGTCGTCGCCGGTATCGTCCAGCAGATAGGCGAACAGGCCGGTCGGCAACCCGACGTCGTTCAGCGCGATCGTGGCGAAGCGGGCGACGCCGCGGTCGCCTTTCGGCTCGAAGACCACACCCTGGAGCGTCAGCGCGTCGATATGGGGCAGCAGCCCCCGCGCCGCTTCGTCATCGACACCGGCGAACACCATCCGGCCCACCGTCAGGCGGCCGTCTTCGGGATCGGCGGCGGCGGGTGCAATCACCGCATCGGCGACGGTCACGCCGTCGGCCGTTTCGGTAACGGCGCCATAGGTAAAGGACATCTCCGGCGCCAGCGCATCGGCGATGGCGTCGAGAATGGCGGTGTCCTGGGCGAATGCCGGCGCCACCAGGGCCGTGCCCATGGTCACGGCACCAAGAAGCAGGGGGGTCTGGCCTGTTAGTCGACGAAAGGCGTTCACGACGGGAGGGTTCCTGTTGCCGGCTGCATCGGGCGGCGAGTGTCGATGGGGAGTTTGGCGGCGACGGGGCGAGGGATGGCCTCGGCGCACGGATTAATAGAAACCGCCGGTGCCGGTCGTCCCCATGGTCGGGGCCGCGGACTGCGTCGGGTCAAGGTCGCGATCCTCGGCCAGCGCCGACAGCGCGTCGCGCCTCTCGCCACCGCCTGCGACCCCTTCCGGGGGCGGCGGGAACGGCGGGATGACGCGGTCGCGCATGGCCTCCTGCATGAACTGCCCGAAGATCGGCACCGCCGCGCTGGACCCTGTTTCGCCCGGGCCCAGGCTGCGGTTGTCGTCGAAGCCGACATAGACGCCAACCGTCATGATCGGCGAAAAGCCCATGAACCAGACGCTCTGCGCGTCGTTCGTCGTGCCGGTCTTGCCGGCCAGCGGCAGGTTCAGGGCGGCCAGGCTCGCCGCGGTTCCCCGCGTGGTGACGCCTTGCAGGATCGAGATCATGTGACCCACGGCGACCGGGTCTGCGACCTCTTCGGCCGGGGGCAGCATGCGCGCCAGCTCCGGTGTGGCCTGCCCGCGCCACCCCTCGATCAGGCATTCCGGGCAGTCGCGATGGTCGTGGGTATAGATGGTGTGGCCGTCGCGATCCTGGATACGGTCGATCAGTGTCGGTTCCACGCGAATGCCGCCGTTGGCGATCATCGCATAGGCCGTGGCCAGCCGCATCAGGCTGGTGTCGCCCGCGCCCAGCCCGGTGGAGTAGTAGCGCGGCGTCTCGTCGTAGATGCCCAGGCGTTCCGCAAGGTCGGCCACCGGCTCGATGCCGATTTCCACCAGCAGGCGGACGGTGGCGAGATTGCGCGACCGCTCCACACCGACGCGGAACGGGATGACGCCCAGGAAGCCGCCATCATAGTTCCGCGGCCGCCAGTCCTCGCCGAAACCGCGCACGGCGATCGGCGAATCCAGGATCAGCGAGTCCGGGTGGAACCCCATCTCCAGCGCGGACAGATAGACGAACGGCTTGAAGGCCGATCCGGGTTGGCGCAGGGCCTGGGTGACGCGGTTGAACTCGCTGGCGTCGTAGTCGAAGCCGCCGACCATCGCCAGCACGCGCCCCGTCCACTGGTCGATGGCGACGATGGCGCCCTGGACCTCGGGGATCTGCCGCAGGCCATAGTTGCGCCGGCCCTGGTCGTCATAGCTGGAGACGCGCTCGACCACGACGACGTCGCCCGGCGACACGACGTCGGCCATGCGCGACGGGGCCGCACCGACCCAACCCTGCGGATGGCGGCGCCGGGCCCATCGGGCCTCGGCCAGCGGCAGCGTTGCGCGCGCACCGTCGACGAAGCCCAGTTCGGCACTGTCGGCCGCGATGGACAGGACCGCCGCAACCTCCCACTCGCCGGTTCCGGCCGGCCGCTCAACCTCGCCGAGCGCCGCCTGCCACGGTTCCTGCACCGGCTCGCCTTCCGCCGGCCGGCGGCCGCCGCTGCTGATCAGTCCGGACCCGATTTCCGACAGCGCTTCGCGCAGGCTCAGGCCGCTTTCCGGCGTCACCAGGGCCTGGGGCGTCGCCTCGTCCGTTTGCGGCTGGTCGACGGGCAGGGTTTCCACCGGGATCGTTGCGACCGCGCCGCGCCAGCCATGGCGCCGGTCATAATCCATCAGCCCGTCCCTCAGGGCGCGCCTGGCGATGTCCTGAAGCTCGGGGACCATGGTCGACCGCACGGTCAGGCCGTCGGTCAGGAACCCTTCCGAGCCATACCGCGTGACCAGTTCGCGCCGCACCTCTTCTGAGAAATAGCTGGTGGGCGGGACGCGCACGATGGCGTCGTTGCCGATCAGGGTCGTCAGTGGCTCGGCATTGGCGGCTGCGGCCTCCTCCTCGGTGATGAAGCCGTCTTCCACCAGCCGCGCCAGCACGTATTCGCGCCGCGTCAAGGCGGCCGTCGGATGGCGTGTCGGGTGGTAGTAGCTGGGTGCCTTCGGCAGGATGGCGAGATACGCCATCTCACCCAGTGTCAGCGCCTCCAGCGGCTTGCCGAAATAGACCGCCGCGGCCGCCGCGACACCATAGGCACCCTGACCCAGGTAGATCTGGTTCAGGTAGATCTCCAGGATCTCTTCCTTCGACAGCATCGATTCGATTCGGGCGGCGAGAATCGCCTCGCGAAGCTTGCGCTCCAGCGTGACGTCGCGGCTGAGCAGCAGGTTCTTGACCAGCTGCTGCGTGATCGTCGATGCGCCGAACAGGCGGGATTGGCCCGAGATCGCATAGCGCAGATTGACGGCGATGGCGCGCAGCGTCGCCCCGAAATCGATGCCGTGATGGTCATAGAAGTTCTGGTCTTCCGCCGAAACGAAGGCCTGCACCAGCAGCGGCGGGATCTGGTCGATGGGGACGAAGGTCCGGTTTTCGACGTAATGTTCGGCCAGCAGCGAGCCGTCCGACAGGAACACCCGTGTCGTCTCGGCCGGCTGGTATTCGGCGAGAGGCGTGTGGTCGGGAATGTCCAGCGGCCCCAACGGTCCGGCAAGCACCGCCCCGACCGTGGTGACGATCGTCGTCAACAACCCAGAGAACATGCGCGCAATTAATCCACCCCAGGGAAGAGGCGAGAGCCTGCCTTCAGCGTTCGCGGAGGTCCAGCGAAACTTTGGACCTGCGGCGGCCTGCCACCGGTGCGCATCTCTGCCGCCTTGCGTTTGGCCTTGACATTTCGCACACCAACGGACAGCCAACCCTCCATCGGCAATCTCAGGACCTATTCGGGCGCAGATATGGCACAGAAGCGGACGACGAGCGGCTGGGCGCGATGGCTGCGTCGCGCGGCCTTGGTTGTGGCAGTGGTCGCCGTCGGCGTCGTGGCCGTCGATGTGTCGGCTGGGGCGCTGTTGCGGGACAAGCTGGACGACCGCGGCCTTGGCCAGACGGTGACGTTCGGGCGAGCGCAGCCAAGGCTGTCGCTGGACGGTGCGACGCTGCGCCTGTCGTCGCTGACGGTCAGCCGCGCGGATATGGCGCTGGCGGCCGAAGGGGCGACGATCGGCGGCGTCGATCCGCTGTCGCCCGACCCGATGGAGCGGCTGTCCGTGCGGCTGGACAGGCCGGAGCTGCGCCTGGGTGCACAATCGGGGCCGGACTGGCTGTCGCCGTTGACCGGCGGCCAGGCGTTGGCGGACACGGTGACGGTCGACTGGCGGCACGACCCCCAGGCGCAACGGGCCGACCTTGCGTGGCGCATCGAGGGCGAGGCGTTCGGGCATGTCGCCGTGGACATGTCGATTGCCGGGGTGTCCCGTGCCATGCTGGAGGCCGGGCTGGAGGCTGCCGCTGCCGTGGCGGCCGGGCACCCGCCCTCTGCCGAGAGCATCGCCACCATCATGCCGATGCTGTCGAGCCTGGCCCTGGCGCAGCTCAGCGTGTCGATCGAGGACCGGGGCGGGCTGCGCCCGATCCTGGACGGCCTGCGGTCACGGCTGGCGGCCGACGGCAGCCTTCAGCGGCTCCAGGCCGCGGCGGCGGAGGGGGGCGAGGCGGGGGCTGTGGCCGCCGCCATCGTCGGCCTGCTGGATGGGACGACCGACCGGCTGTCGCTGCACACGACGCGGGACCAGCCCATCGCCCTGTTCGAACGGCGCGGGTTCATCGATTGGGGGCCGTCGCAAGCCTTGACCGACCTTGCCCTTTTCGTGTCCGCAGCCGGCGTGGCCGCCGGGGAGGGGTAGGGCCGGGGGGCAGCCGTCGCGCCGGGGCCGGGCCGGCGGTGCCGGCGGTTCGGGCCATGGGTGCGGTCAGTTGGCCTGGCTTGTCCGCAGGCGGTAGATGCCGTCCTTCATTTCCCCGAACATCTTGGCCAGCTGGGGATGGTTGACCGGTTGGCCGCTGTCGTCGGTCAGCAGGTTCTGTTCCGACACATAAGCGATGTAGGTCGTCTCCGCGTTCTCCGCCAACAGGTGATAGAACGGCTGATCCTTGCGCGGGCGCACCTCGCGCGGGATGGACTCGTACCATTCATCGGTATTGTTGAAGCTGGGGTCGACGTCGAAAACGACACCGCGGAACGGGTAGAACCGGTGGCGTACCACCTGGCCGATCCTGAACTTGGCTTCCCTGCTGATCATGTCTCCGCGGGGCTCCAGCACCCTCGACGCCCTACCGGCCCATGGGGAATGGGCCGGGCCGTCCACCAATATGGCGATGCGGGGACGCGAGGCCAACAGTCGTGATCGTCGCAAGCCGGGGGGAATGCCCCGGATTCAGGGTCTTGCCGGCCGTCTCGCAGCATCGTGATCGGCCGTTTCCACACGCGTGAAGCCATGCGCCCGTTCGCAGGGCGGGCCGCACTGTCTGCATAACCCGCCTGGTCCCGCCCCGCCTATATGGTGGGCCGAGACGGGACGCACCGTCCCCCAGGGAGTGGTTTGAGATGTGGAAAGCTGCGGCCTTGTGTGCCGGCCTGCTGCTGGCACTGGCCTTCGGCGGCGCGATCTTCGCGTGATGCCGGGGCCTACCGGCCCATGACGCCGGCGCAGCCTGCGGGCAGCGGCGGTGGCGGGCCGGCAGCGGCCACGACCGGGCTGGGGGGGCGTGCAACCTCGACCAGCCACGACGCCACCTCCGCCCCGCATCCGTCATCCGCCGCCACGGGCGTCTGGTTCTGACAGGCGGGGCTGTCGTCCGGACAGTCCAGGCGCACATGCATGTGCCCGGTATGCCCGTACCAGGGGCGTACGCGGGCAAGCCAGGCCCGGTCGGGTCCGGCGGTACGGCACAGCTGGGCTTTGATCGCCGGATGGGCGAAGATGCGTGCGACGCCAGGATAGCTGGCGGCGAGCTGGTAGAGCCGGGTGTGCGCGGGTGTCCACAGGTCCTGGCGCACCTGGCCCGCGGCCTCGTCGACGAACGAGACCTCCTGCGGCTCGGCACGGGCGGCCTCCGACAGGGCGGCACGCGACGGCAGAAGCTGCAGCCAGATATCGATGTCCAGCCCCAGCTCGTGGCTGGCGTGGCCGGAAATCGGGCCGCCGCGCGGCTGGGCGGCGTCGGCGACCATCAACAGGCCCAGCTGCTCCTGCGCGGCCTGCTGGCCAAGCCATTCCACGAACGCGACCAGCCGCGGGTGGCCCCAATAGCGGTTGCGCTGGGTGCGGATGACCACATGGCCGGGGCCTTCCAGCGGAATCGGCTGTGCGCCGAACAGGCAGCCGTTGGAATAGCCGCCGATCACCTGCGGCGCGCCGGCCACCGGCTGGGTGAAGGTGGCCCAGAAAGCATCGCTGTTGGGGGCTTGGGCCGCCGCGGGGGCGGGCGACAGGCCGGCAATCGCCACGGCGGCGGCAATCGCCATGCCGGTGCGTGCCCATGCTTGCCAGGTGGCGGGCTTTGGTGCTAAACGCCCCAAGCTTTGTAGGCGGCCCTGGGTCATCCTTGGTCTCCGCCGTTGTCGTCCCTTGGTTTCGATACCGCGACATCCTGCCGATTCCCGCCGGATGTCAAGAGCTTAGGGGCGACTGGTGGCCGCAACAGGCCGCCGCAACCGAAAGCAAGGCGGGCGCGTAGCTCAGCGGGAGAGCACTACGTTGACATCGTAGGGGTCACTGGTTCAATCCCAGTCGCGCCCACCATTTCTTCCTACGGTCCTGTGTTGCGCCCAAGTGGGTTACGGCCACGGCGGGCGTTTGGTACAGTCGCGGCCGCGCGGTTCAATCCCTGGTGGCGGAGCGCAGATGGACGATCAGACCGGCGGCGGGCCTGGCCCGCCGATGCGCCTGCGCGTCTCGGCATCGGCCTTCCCCGAGCGGGAACGCGTGGATGCCTGGCGGGAAACCTTCGGCCGCCATGTCCTGCGGCTGGAAATCGCGCCGCTGGACGACACTCCCTTCCGCTATGATGCCGAGTTCGTCGGACTGCCCGACCTGCAGCTGGGCCTGGGCACGGTCAGCGCCATCGCCTGCAACCGCACGCGGGCCCTGCTTGCGGACGAAAAGGACGACATCCTGCTGCTGATCCCGCGCGCGGGGCGGATGCAGGTGGATCAGGGGCGAAAACAGGGGGTGCTGACCCACGGGGATGCGCTGGTGCGCCGGTCGGACGCACTGGGACGCACGATGTCCACCAGCGGCGAGTACCTGACCCTGGTGATACCCGAAAAGGCGCTGTCGCCTCTGGTCGCGGATTTCGACCGGCTGGACTTCACCGTGATCCCGGGGGCCAATCCCGCCCTGCGCCTGCTGTCAGGCTATGTGGACCTGCTGATGACGCAGGATCCCGGGGCCGGCAGCGGTGTCCGTACGGCAACGGCCGATCTGGCGGCGCGCCACGTGCACGAGCTTGCGGCGCTGGCCATCGGGGCGACGCGGGACGGCTGGGCTTTGGCGCAGGCCGAAGGCCACGGCCTGCGCGCCGCCCGGTTGCGCGCCGTGAGGGCCGATATCGCCCGCCATGCCGTCGACGGCGACTATTCCATCGTCCGGGCCGCCGGGCACCTTGGCATCTCGCCCGCCTATGTCCGCAAGCTGCTGGCGGCCGAGGGGACGCGCTTTTCCGACCTGGTGCTGGAGGAGCGGCTGCAGCGCGCCCGGCGCCTGCTGGCCGACCCGCGCCATGACCGGCTGGGTATCGCCGCGATCGCCTTCGACAGCGGCTTCGGTGACGTATCCTATTTCAACCGCTGTTTCCGGCGCCGCTTCGGCGCGACGCCGTCGGACCTGCGGGCCCGGATGCGCGAAGGGGGGGCGCGCTGACGGCCGCAGCCCCCTTCGCGCGGCCGTCAGCCCGTGTCCCCGCGCTGGACTACTCTTCCATATAGCCGCAGATCTCGCGGGCGTCCTCGACCTCTTCGCCCACGTCGGACAGAAGCCGGCAATGCCCCGGGCCGGTATCGGGATTGAAGGTATGTGGCGTGTAGGACCAGGCGATGCAGCCTTCGGTTTCTCCGCACCACTGCTCGCAGGCCTCGGCCCCGACCAGTTCGTACGACCCGTCGATGATCTCGCTCGCCGGATACAGCTTGCAGGTCTCGGCGTCGGCGGGCAGGGACGCCAGCGCCAGGCCCAGTGCCCCGGCCAGGGCAGCGATCCGTGATGTGCGGGTGATGTCCATTGTGGGTCCTCTCAAAAGCGCTGTGGCTGTCCGTGGATCCACATAACCGGTTCCGATCCGCCATGGCTTGGTCTGGGCGAGACAGTGAATTGGACTGAGCGCGCCACCCGATTTACCGCCGGCCAATGATGCCCATCCCAACGGAGGGAATGGATCTGATAGTGGCTAATTATATAATAGAAATAATATATTATGACATATTCTTGATCTAGATAGTGAAATCGGATCGACCGTCCGGCGCATCGAACCCTACGCGGCCGTGCGGGTTGCGGCGCCGGCGGGTGCTTCGTGGCCCATCTTCGACAGGAACGCACCGATATGATCGCGTAGCGCTTCGGCTTGGCCGGACAGGGCCGCGGCCGCCGCGGCGACCCGTTCGGTATTGAGGGACGTCTTCTGCGTGGCCGCGTCGACCTCGGCGATCGCTTCGGAGACCGAGATCGCAGCGCCGCTCGCCTCGGTGACGTTGCGCGCGATCTCCTGCGTGACGGCAAGCTGCTGGTCGACCGCACCGGACACGGCGGCCGACACGTCCTCGATGCTCTGAACGGTCTCGCCGATCTCGCGGATGGCGCTGGTCGTCTCGGCGACCACCTGCTGCACGCGCTCCACCTGGGCCACGATGTCGCGCGTCGCCTGTGCGGTCTGGTTTGCCAGGCCCTTGACCTCCCCCGCGACCACGACGAAGCCCTTTCCGGCCTCGCCGGCGCGGGCGGCCTCGATGGTGGCGTTCAGGGCCAGAAGATTGGTCTGGCCGGCGATCTCGCCGATCAGCGCGACGACGGAGCCGATCCTGTCCGCGGCTTCGTTGAGCCCGCGCACCGTCGTATCCGCGCGGGTGACGGTGGCGACCGCATTGGTCGCGATCCGGGCGACATGACGGACCTGGCCGGTCACTTCGTGGATCGAGGCGGCGAATTCCTCCATCGCCGCGGCCACCGCCTGGACGCTCTGGCTAGTCTGGTGTGCGCCGGCGGCCACGGTCTGCGATTGCCGGCTCGCCTGGTCCGACAGGCCGGCCATGGTGCCGGCGCTTCTGGTGAGGTCGCCGGCTGCCGACGACACGCTCTCGGACACCGGAACCACGTCGCGGCCGACGAACTCGCAGAACTCCGCATCGCGCTCTGCCATCAGGTCGAGGGAGGTGTTGATGGTGCCGGCATAGTGGACGAACGCGCCGCGCAGGCCGGCGGGGATGATCTTGCGGTAGTACCTGCGGCCATTGGCGCAGTCCATTGCCGCTTCGGCCTCTTTCGTGAAGGCCTCGGTCAGGTCGAGCAGGCGGTTCAAGCCGTTGGCGAGATCGCCGATCTCGCCCCGTTCAGCCTGCAGGCCGACCACCCGTGCATCCAGCTCCCCATTCGCCGCGGCGCGGGCGACGGCGATGCAGCGCCCGATCCTGGCGGCCATTCGGCGGATCCGGGCAAGAAGCACCCCCATGGCAACCAGTCCGGCCACGGCAATGCCGGCGCCGACCCAGCCGTTCAGGACGACCTGGACGCACAGCTGAAGCGCCAGCATCGCCACGGCCACCCAGACCGCGGCCTTGACGCTAGAGAGAGAGGACGAACGCATCATAGGACTTGCCATGTCGTGCCAGGAGGTCATGCAGCATCGCGGTCGAGGCCGCGAGGCCGGTCTTGCGGTCGGCGGCCGCCTGTTCGGCCCGCAGCAGCCGGTCGTAGAGCGGCACGACGGCGTCGATGGCCGACCGCTTGGGACTGCGCCTGCTGGAATGATAGCCAACAATGTTGCCGCCGCTGGCGAAGGTGGGGGTGACGTGGGCGAAGACCCAATAGTGGTCGCCGTTCTTCGCGCGGTTGTTCACGTAGGCGAAGATCTCGTGCCCCGCTTCGATCGTATCCCACAGCAGCTTGAAGACGCAGCGGGGCATGTGCGGATGGCGGATCAGGGAATGCGGCTGCCCCAAGGATTCGGCTTCGGCGTAGCCGCTGATCGCCGAAAACACCTCGTTGGCGTAGGTGATCCAGCCCCGGGTGTCGGTCTTGGTGACGATGATCTCGCTGTCCGGAAAATGGCGCTCCACACCGGTCAGGGTCTTTCCGCCTCTTTCCATGCGCCATTCCCCGTCGAAGTCTCTCCGGTACGCCGACGCGCGGACCAGGCCGGCAGGCGATATGACGGCATCCGCCGGCAAGGGTCGCCTGAGGGCGGTCGCTGTCGTTGAGGGCCTGTCCTGCCGGTGATCCCGGGTCAGCTCGACGCCGACTCTCTCACCCGATCGATTAACAAAGGGTTGTATTAAATCTGAAGAATATCAATGATTAATTCTACACACTATCTCCGTAATAATTGAGCCGGCTGGTCGTTCTCGCCCATATCAAAGGGGTGTCCCGGGGCCGGCGGTCCGGCAAGCCGCCGGCCCCGGGTAACGGCACGGGCATCCCCCGTGCCGTCGGCACGATCAGGGAGACGAAGACGAGGGGGAGGAGGAGGTGGGAGACGAGGACGAAGATGACGACGATGACGATGATGGGGAGGACCCCGGATAGTCGTCCCGGCCATCGGCCCCGTGATTGCCGCGATCGTCGCCGAACAGGGTATACTGCTGGCTTCCGATGGTGATGGTCGAGGGGCTGGAGTTGTCGCCCACGCTGGTATCGAACGGCGAGGAACATCCGCCGGAGGCTGCGCCGGCCGCCAGGGCGCCCAATAGGGCGAGGCGGGAACGGTTGACGGTCTCGTCGGTGTCTTCGGGCATCGATGCTTTTCCTTTCCTGTCGGATCTTTGCTGTTGATCGGGACGGTTCACTGCCCGGGTGTGCCATCTGCGCCCCGCCCCCTCTGCGGAGGGTCGGGGCCATCCCTCAACCGCCGCTGAGGGCAAGAGCCCAGCTTGCGGCGAGGACGAGGGGTGCGATTTCCTGGCCGCGCCCGTACGGCGACAGCACGTGGCGCGGCAGGCGCCCGCGGGCCCACCGTGACAGGAGGCGGATCATGAGGTGCCCGCAGAGGCCGAACGCCGCGGCATGGGCCGGCGCACCCGCACCCAGGACGGCGGCGGCCGTCGCCAGGACGGCGACCGTCAGGCCGATCTCCGTCAGGCGAAGGTCCGGCGATCGGCCGGCTGC
>JACKIG010000024.1 GCA_020638595.1 Rhodospirillaceae bacterium
GCTTCGAGGAGGCATCGCCATGATCCGCGCCGCAGTTGCCGCAGTGTCCGTGCTCATGCTTGCGACAGGTCCCGCTGCGGCCCAGGCACCGGGCGAGGGGATCGAGGTTCGTGCGCAGGACCTGCCGGCGCCGTACCAGAGCCAGTCGGTCGGCAACAGTCCCGAGACCGTCGGGCGGCCGGAGGGCACGGTGCTGGCGGTGCCCCAGGGGTTCACCGCATCGATCTTCGCCGAAGGGCTGATCCATCCGCGCGAGATGGAGGTGCTGCCCAGCGGCGACGTCCTGCTGGCGGAACCGCGGGCCGGCCGGATCACGCTGCTGCGCGACGCCGACGGCGACGGCCGTGCGGAGGGCATCTCAACCTTCGCCGCGGGCCTGAGCGCCCCCCACGGCATGGAGCTGCGGCCCGACGGGCTGTACGTCGCCGACCTGGTCGGGGTGTGGCGGCTGGCCTACCGGCCGGGCGCGACGGCGGCCGGCGGGCCGCCGCAGCAGATCACGCCCCGGGGCGCCTTCGGCATTCCCGACGGGCACTGGTCGCGCACGCTGGTCTTTCACCCCGACGGCAGCCGCTTCTATGTCGCCATCGGCTCCCAGGCCAATATCGAGGAGGAAGCCGAACCGCGCGCGACCATCCAGGAATTCCGGGCCGACGGCAGCGGCCAGCGCACCTTCGCCGCGGGCCTGCGCAACCCGGTGGGCATCGCCTTCCAGCCCGGCACGCAATCCCTGTTCGCCGTGGTCAACGAACGCGACGGCCTGGGCGACCGGCTGGTGCCGGACTATCTGACGCAGGTCGCCGACGGCGGTTTCTACGGCTGGCCCTATGCCTATATCGGCCCCAACCCGCAACCGGGCTTCGCCGACCGGCGCCCGGACCTGGTCGCGGCGACCGTGGTGCCGGACCTGCTGTTCGAAAGCCATTCGGCCCCGCTGGGTCTGGTCTTCTACCAGGGCGACCAGTTCCCGGCCGACTACCGCGGCGATGCCTTCGTCGCCCTGCACGGATCGTGGAACCGCGCCGACCCCGCCGGCTATTTCGTCGCGCGCGTACCGTTCGAGGATGGCCGGCCGGCCGGCGGATACGAGGTCTTCGCCAGCGGCTTCCGCATCGGCGGCACCGGCCGTGCCCGCGTCTGGGGCCGCCCCGCCGGCGTTGCCGTCGCCGCCGACGGCGCGCTGCTGATCGCCGACGACACCGGCGGCACGGTCTGGCGCGTCGCTTTTGAGGGATCTCGGTAATCGGACCTTAACGGCCGCCCGCCTAACGTGGCGGCCGAGTGAGGTTTCACCAGCCCGAGCGTCCCCGATGCAGATACCCCCCGCCGCCAATCTGTTGCACGCGCTGTCCGACCTTGGGCAGGGGATCGGCTCCCGCCCGATCGAGGCGGCGAGCCAGACCCAATCCGCCGCCAAGCCGACGGCGACCCCGCAGACGCAGAACGCGGTCTCCGCCCTGGCTGGCGACGATGCGGCCGACGGGTCCTTCCGCCAGCCGGAACCCGGCCAGCCGATCCGCCGCGGCATGCTGGTGGACATGTACGTCTGAGCCGCCCGTCGGCCGGCCGCCACGCCGGCCCGACCGCCGCTCACCCCCCGTTCCCGACCGCTACGAAGACGACGGAGCCGCTGACCCGATCGGCCCGGCCGCGACCCCATGTCGCGGCGTACCATGGCTGCAACGTTCAACAGGAGGAACCGCGCCATGGAATTGTTCTTCTTCTGCGTTGCCGCGCTGATCGCCGGCTATTTCATCTACGGCACCTTCGTCGACCGCGTGTTCGGGCCCAACCCGGCGCGCGCCGTACCATCGCAGGCCCTGCGCGACGGCGTCGACTACGAGCCGATGGGCAACAAGCGCGTCTACCTGATCCAGCTGCTCAACATCGCCGGGCTGGGCCCGATCTTCGGCCCGATCCTGGGCGCCCTCTATGGCCCCGACGCGCTGATCTGGATCGTCATCGGCTGCATCTTCGGCGGCGGTGTGCATGACTATTTCTCCGGCATGCTGTCGGTGCGCGCCAA
This sequence comes from Rhodospirillaceae bacterium, assembly GCA_020638595.1. Lineage (GTDB taxonomy): Bacteria > Pseudomonadota > Alphaproteobacteria > DSM-16000 > Inquilinaceae > JACKIG01. Next base: position 2,027 of record JACKIG010000024.1, read on the forward strand.
TGGCGCCAGCGTCCCCAATGTCGTCGGCCAGCATCTGGGCAACGGCTTCAAGCAGTTCATGAACGTCTTCGCGATCATCCTGCTGCTGCTGGTGGGTGTCGTCTTCGTGCTCGGCCCCGCACGGCTCTTGGGCAGCATGACCGGCATGGCGGCGATGGCCTGGGTCGGCATCATCTTCGCCTACTATTTCCTGGCCACCATCCTGCCGGTGAACAAGATCATCGGCCGCCTCTACCCGGTCTTCGGCGCCCTGCTTGCATTCATGTCGATCGGCCTGACGGTGGCGTTCTGCTTCAGCGACCAGTTCGACTTCTATCCGGTCATGACGCTGGAGAACACGCACCCGACCGACCTGCCCATGTGGCCGCTGATGTTCATCACCATCGCCTGCGGCGCGATCAGCGGCTTCCACGCCACCCAGTCGCCCCTGATGGCTCGCTGCATCCGCAACGAGCGCGCCGGCAAGCAGATCTTCTACGGTGCCATGATCGGTGAAGGCGTGATCGCGCTGGTGTGGGCGACCCTGGGCCTGTCCTTCTACCAGAATGCCGACGCGCTGAACGCGGCGCTCGCCGAAGGCGGCCCCGGTTATGTGGTGCACGAGGTGTCCACGACCCTGTTGGGCGGCGGCATCGGCGGCATCCTGGCCATCCTGGGCGTCGTCATCCTGCCGATCACCTCCGGCGACACGGCGTTCCGCAGTGCCCGGCTGATCATCGCCGAATACGTCAAGCTGCCGCAGCAGCTGGTCGTCAAGCGCCTGCTGGTCGCGGTCCCGCTGTTCGCCGTCGGCATTGCGGTGTCGCAGGCGGACTTTGCGGTGATCTGGCGGTATTTCGGCTGGGCCAACCAGACCCTGGCGGCGGTGATGCTGTGGGCGGCGGCGGCCTATCTGCTGCGCGAACGCAAGCTGCACTGGATCGCCACCATCCCGGCCGCGTTCATGACGGCCGTGACCGTCAGCTTCCTGGCCTATGCCGAAATCGGTTTCGGCCTGTCGATCGACATCGCCACGGCGATCGGCATCGGCGGTGCCGTCGTAGCGCTGGTGGCCTTCTTCAGCCTGGTACGGCCGAAGGCAGGCGTCAGCCTCGGGAAGGCAGCCAAGGCGTAACCCTTCCCCAGACCTCCCCAAGTGCCACTCAGCCCCCGCCCCGGCGGGGGCCTTTTTCTTGCACATGGTGGCCAGCGGCTCAGCTGTCTGGGATTAGTTTGAATCTAATAATATTACAACGGATCCAGAAAACCACAATCGATGCAGCAGCCGTATGAGGAAACCTGAAGCTGGGCGCATGACAGCCCATCAAGTAATCTGTCCAATTCACTCATTTACGCCGCCTCCGCCAATCTTATCAGAATACTATCCGGCACATCTCTCTCAATAACATCAACAGATTGAAACAAGACTGCAAAATATTTCTTTAGGTCGAGTTTTCTTTTCGCAACCGCAACTCTTTCGGGCGCATTCACCACCGGAGCAATATCGTGGCGATCCCGCGGGATCGCCAGCTCCAGCTTGCCGGTTTCGGTGATGACGGTCTTGCGGCCATAGCCGTTGCGGCTGTTGCCGGTCTCCTCGTCACCGCTGAGGTGGTGATCGACTTCGGCACTGAGGACACGCTCGGTGAAGGCCTTTTTCAGGTCATCCAGCAGGCTGTGCGGCTCGAACACCGTCTTCGGGTCGGCGCCGCCCAGCAGCTGGTCGAGAACGGCGTCAGGAATCCGGGGCTCTTTGCGTCTTGGCATGTCGGGGCTCCTTTCCTTTCCCCATCATGCCCGCCCTTACACGGAATTCCTGACAGTCCTGTCCAGGCTGACGGAACGGCCCAAAGAAGCCAGCACGACCCCCTGGCGGCGTTCTCGTCACGAACCCAATCATATCGCCTCCTCGTCGCGTTCGCTGCCGGACGGCGCGAGAAAGGCCTCCAGCGCATCCATCTCTGCGTTCAGTGCATCGAACTGGGCATCCTGAGTGACGCGCACCTCCGCCGTCTGGATCAGGTTCTCCTGGACCGGCGTCGCACCAGTCGGGCGGGACGATGCGTTGACCACCGGAAGCAATGCCTGCTGTCCGGCGGGCCGTCCCCCGATGCCGAACAGAGAACTGGCCATGTAGCCTTGCTGGCCACCGACCTGAACCTGCGACCAGCCACCGCCAGCATCGCCCAGGATCTGCACGGGCTGGCCCGGCTGAACGACCCCGAGGACGGCAGAGGTGGTCGTCGGGCCGGCACGCAGATTGGCGATCGTCCTGACCGTCGTCGCGCCGCCCGTGGTGCCGGAGCCGAAGCCACCCCGATTGGTGACGGACGGCGTGTACGCATCGTACCGGCCGCGGACAATATCCGCTTCCAGACCCTGAACCGTCGCCGACGCCTCGATATAGTCGTCGGTGCGCTCGCTGACTTCGCTCAGCACCTCGCGCACGAGATCGTTGTCTTCCTGAACATTGGCGCGGATCCCGGCGAGGCGCGCTCTCGCTGTCGCCGCGTCAATGGCGCCGCTTTCGTACTGTGACCGCAGCTGGACGAGCTGCTGCGCCCGGCAATTGTTTAGGCTGATGACCGTGCTAGAGAAGGCGCCGATCCGCTGCCCGTCGGCGGCTACATCGCGGTTGACCAGCTGCAGCAACTCCTGGCGGTCCTGGGTCTGCTGCTCAAGCTCGCTCACATAGCCGGCGGCGGCACCGGCGGCAGCACCAGCAACAAGGCCGATGACCGCGCCGGCGATCACTTCCCCGGTACTCCCGCCTGCGGCCAAGGCGATCCCTGCACCGGCGGCAGCACCGGCGGCGGCGCCTATTCCGGCAGTGGCGACGATCGACTCGCTGAACTGCTCCTTGGCCCGGATCAAAGGCTGACGCTGCGCATTGCAGACATCGGTTGGGTCGTTGAATCGCGCTGCAGTGTTCGCGCAGCTTACGAGCATCAGCATCCCGACGCCGACGACCGCCGCACGCCGGCAGAATGCGGTTCCCGCAGTTGTTGAATGCCCCATAGTCTAGCCCCCTCGTTTCGGAATGCCCCGCCCATACTACTGCGTGATAAGCTCTCGCCTCTCGCGCATCTCGTCGACCTCGTAGAGCCAGCGTTCCCGCGTGCCGCTGTCAATCAGCAGGCTGACAGCGCGCGCTTCTTCCACTTGGCTCTGCACCGAATTCAAGACCGAAAACATCTGCGTCAGCCGCAGCTCTTCGAACTCGGCCTCAAGGCCCTCGAGCGCCAGGTCGAATTCCGATGTCTCGGCTTCGGCAAGATGCAGAATGATCTGAACGTATTGGTCGAATTGCGCATTCAGTGCATCGTCCATTTCCCCAAGACGGGCTTCCGCCATTGTAGCCCGTTGAAGGAACTCGGCCCTTTGCGCTTCTCCGAAAGACCCGGCTTGGAATTCTCGGCGCAGTCGTGCCAGCTGGTCAGCCCCCAGGAACATCTGCCGCCCCGTGTTCTCCACACCGAGACCGATCGCCGTCGCGGACAAGAGACGTTCGCGAAGCGCTTCTCTTTCCGCTTCGCGCAAGCGGACGAACGTTCGCTCGAGCGCACGTTGCAGATCGATCAACTGGCTATCGAGCGAGCTGGGATCTTGATCGCTGTTTGCACGTATCCGTTGCAGCTCTTCTACCTTCCCCGTGAGGTCGTCCGCAAGATCTAAAGCCTGAATTCCCTGCTCTAGGATCTCGGATCGCGCCCTGCGCAGCTCCTCATAGAGATCCGTATTAGGCAAGCCCGTTTCCCAGTCGCCTTGCCCGCCCACGAAGATCGGTGCGGAGATGATCAATCGGAATCCCGTGACCCGCGACAGCGTCGGCGATGGTCCGATGAAGGCCGGCACCTCTCGGCGATGCCCAACGCCCAGTTCCTGCTGGGGTGTCGTGGCATTGCCGCCCCGAACGACGAGCCCGCCACGGCGGCCATGCATGCCGTCCGGCCGGACAAGCTGGAAAAGGCCGTCCACCCATTCGTCCGCATTTCCGACCATGTCATAGATGCCAAGAAGGTTCGGCAAGCGCAGTCCGACCGCCCCAACCAAGCGGTCGCCGAACCGTGTGGATCGCGTAAAGGCGATCTCGTCCAGCGTGGCATCCCGGACATCGTCGGATCCCGGGACGGCCACCGAGTAGAACTGAGAGCGCAAGCGGTCCTCCGCACCGACACCCGCCATGCCTCCCCTCGCCGCAAACTCCCATTCCGATTCCGTCGGCAGCCGGAAGTATCCCGGCGATCCTTCCTCCCAAGGCATGAACGGCGCGTCGCCGGCGGCAACTCTCTGCTCGTCGTACGCCAGCAGCCATTCGCTGTAGGCGCGTGCGAAGTTCATCGCGTCGTACCAGGAGACCTCCGTCGCCGGATAGGCGACGGGTGCGGCGGCATCGTCGATGCCGGCCTGCCCCCCCGCGCAGGCGTCGTCGGCCGAAGCACCGCCGGCGGCACCGGGGCTCGACAGCTGCTGGTGGAACAGCGCGTACTGATGTTCCAGCACCTCATAGCGTCCGACATAGAACGAGCGCGCCGGGCGTGCCGAGCCCCCCGGGACCCCGCTGAAGCTGCCGGCGATAACGTCGTCGCGGGGACCGCTGCTGAGAAGATCGAGATCGTTGCCGCTGGCCGCCACATCCACGTGGCCGAAGGCGGTGCGTACTTGGTCGAGCACGCCATCGACGCGCACGTCGACGCGCTGGAAGACCATGGCATGTCCGCAGGGCATCGGCAGCACGAGCATCTGCGGACGTTCGACCGCCGAGACCAACGCAGGACACGCGACATCGCCAATGTCGATGGCGCCCGAGGGGGAGCCCTCCTCCAAAGCACGCAGCCCATCGCGAAAGCTCGCCGGGTCGTTGGCGATGCACCACGATTCGGCGAAATCACTGGCGGATGGGCGTCCCGCATCCGCCAATGCAGCCAGGAACAGTGAGAGGAAGAAGATCCCGCCGCGGTGGTGTCTCGTCTTACTCATCACGTAGCCCCTCATCTATCCGAACCGTCACGGCCCATACGCTGGCACCGACCGCCGACAGCAGGGCGACGGCGACAGTGGCGACACAAGCAATCGCCACGTCACCAGAAGTAATGAGCGTTACCGACGCCTCACCGGGCAGCGTTCCGGCGAACCGGTCGTTGAGAAGGACGGAGGCGCCGGTGTAGACGGCGACGCTCAGTCCTGCGGCGGTGATACCTGAGATTGCCGCCTGTCCCATGGGCAGCATCGTGACCGCCGAGCGCGGGAGGCCGATCAGCCGCAGCACACTGAGCTCGCGCTGCTGGCGCATGGTGTTGGAGAGGATGGAGACGCTGACCGATAGCGCCGCACCACCCACGGCCAGGCTGGCAATGATGACGAACACGGTCGTCAGGTTGCGCTCCAGTCGCTGGATTTCTTCGACCTCAGACGCCCGCGTCCGCACATCAATGCGCTGGTCTACGAAGTACTCCCGCAGCCGCGGCACATCGTCCACGCGCCGGGCGTAGAGACGAAACGAGGCATAGGTGCGGGCCGCTGAGGGCCGGCTATCGCCGTCCGCACCCAAGGTGCCGACGGCAAACCCTTCGCGATAGGCTTCGGTCTCGTTTAGGAGATCGAGAGTCACGAATGCGACATCGCGTTCTTCGCGATCTGCCGGCAACACGTCAACGATGAAGAGGGGAAAGACCACAGCCTCCGGAGAGCCGTTGCGCGTGCGCTGCAGCACGGCTTCGACACTCTCGCCCGGATGGGTTTGCAACCTGCGGGCCGCGCTTTCGGACAGCACGATATGGTTGAACGTCCCGGGCGCCCCGGGTTCCGAGAGGGCGTGACCCTCAAGGATCGGATCGCCTGCCGCGGTCGGCGTCATCTCGACCTGCAGCGACGGAATGCCGAGATCCTCAGGATCCCGTAAGATCAGAGTCGCCGCCAGAAACCGGGTCCGCGGCACAACGAAGGCGACGTCATCCCTTGCCGCCATCGCTGCAAACCAGGCGTCGTCGAACAGACCTTGGTCAAGATGGCGGATCTCGAGATTGTGTGGTGATCGGGCCAGATCATCCAGCTGCGCTGTTACGATGCCTTGCTTCAGCGCCAGAAGCACCAAGAGCGGTGCCAAGGCCGCCGTGATTGCCAGAATGTGACAGACCCCGAACCGCCACGAATGGAGATAGGCGGACAGCGTCATGCGCGCCAGCGCCACACCGAGACGCCGGCGCTGTCCGGCGCTACTGCCAGAAATGCGCTGTCGCCGATGCATCCGTCCTCACCAGGTCCTGATTGAGAGCCGTAAATTCGAAGCGGTCCAGCAAGTCCTGGTCATGGCTGGCGACGATCACCGCCGTTCCGGCAAAGCTCGCGATCTGGGTGATGAGGTTCACGGCATCATTCGCGGCAGCCGGATCCAATGCGGCCGTTGGCTCGTCTGCCAGCAGGACCCTGGGCTTGTGGATCACAGCACGTGCAATGGCGACCCTCTGTCTCTGGCCCACCGACAGGGTGTGTGGCTTGCGGGGGAGGAGATGCGCGATTCCCAGATACTCGGTCAGCTCGAGCATACGCTGTCGAGCGATCGACGGATTGAACCCCAGGAACCACAGCGGAAGGAGAATATTCTCACTAACGGAGAGAAATGGTAACAAGCCACCAACTTGAAGAACGTAACCCATGATGGCCCCGCGTAGGCGGGCTATCTCATCATGTCGACGCTTCACCATGAGCGCAGCAGCGTCGACCGCGGCGGTCGCGTCGTTGGGCCAAACGGTGAACCGATCGACCCTGATGGGCTGCGAAACCAGTCCGAGAGCGTCGAGGAGCATGCTCTTGCCGGTCCCGCTCTTCCCCACGACAGCAATGCGATCGCCAGGCTGAACGAGGATCTGCGCGCATTGCACCTCGAACCGCTGCCCCCCAGCCTCTCGAACAAGATGAAGCGGGCCTACATCCATGACAAGAGGTGTGGTCATGGGAGTTCGCGCAACGGGAGCGGATAAACCTGAAGACCGGGATCGTCGGCGCCCAGTTCCTCCCAGTGGTCCGTATCGGCATTGATGCGGCGGTACGTCTCCAGCTTGCGCTCAAGCTCAGCGATCAGACTTGCCCGCCCCGTTTCGGACTGATTGATCCAATCCTGCTCGGTCAGCTGGAGGATCCGGCTACGATACGGCAATGCTCGCAGATAGGCCGGCAGCAGCTCGCCGATCGGCCGCGCGACATCGCTGGCTTGGGTTTGCACCACCTCGCCGTAGTTCGCGGTGCTTGCCGCCAGCTCCTGCAAGGTGCGGAAGACGTCTTGCGGTGACTGGTCGGCGCGGCGCCAGATCGCCAGGATATCCTCAAGCCGCAGTGCCAGTTCGTTCAGCTGATTTCGCGTCAGGAAAACGCGGACCTCCATCGAATCGACGCTGGGATTGGCGAGATCCTTGTCAGCCGACCAGGCCCGGCGGAAGCGTGGCCCGGCGACATCGCCTTCCGCGCCGAGGAATTGCAGCTGCGCACGGAACAGCTCGTTGGTGAAGATCTCCCCCAGTTGCGCGGTCGGCGGCGGCACGTTGGTGCCCGGTTGCACCGGCTGGTCCGCTTCGGCGCAGGCAAGCTCGGGGAACAGCGCAGGTGGCAGCTGTCGGTTGTCGCAAAGCAAGGAAGGACTAGGCTGCTGGCGGATGCCGAGCGCCATGTCCTGCACCGCCCTCTCGAAGTTGTCGGTGAAGCCGGCGAGTTGCAGGCGGAACCCGCCGAGAGTGTCCGTCGACAGTCCGACGTATTTGTGGAGGCTTAGAATCCCCGTGTCGCTGATCTGAATATACTGCGCGCGTGCATAGTCGTGATTGTTGAAGCGTGCGCCTTCCGGCGTCAGCAGATGTATGGGAACAATGACGATGTCATTGCGTTGCGCCATCTCGACGATCGATGCGGGCCCAATCAGCGGATACAGTGACCTTGGGTCGCCGAAAGGACGGGGGCCGGCGTCGGAGATGACGACGATCAGTCGCAGATCGAATGGCTCCCAGTTCAAGTCTTCGATGGCGGAGACCAGCCCGGCGAACACGTCCTCGTTCCATCCGGACGTACTGACCGGGCTCGTTGAGACGTTCTCCAGGTTGATCAGCAGCCGTTCCGGCCGATCACCGATCCGCAGGTCCTGGTAGATCCGGGTCACATACCCGATGCGGGGGTCGAGGCTGACGTCGTCACGGAATCCGATCAGGCCGAAAGCGGCCTGATCCATCAAGCCGCTGCGGCCGAGACTCTGATAGAGGGAAATGATCGTCTCCCTCACCATCAATACGTAAGGCGTCATCGATGTCGTCGTGTCTACTACGAACACAACGCCAATGCCGAATTCGCCTAGATCATCTGATATATTGCCGACACCTGTGTCATCGACCAGGCGGATCGCTCTCTCGTCATCTTCTGGTATAGCGCTTTCTTGTGAATTCAGTCCGGCGACCTGAACCAGCGTCGTCTCTTCTCCGGTAACGGTAAACGTCTCGAATTGCCAATCCAGGATCGGCAGGAGATAGGGGTTGGCTTCGAACTCGACTGACGTCCGCGGCTCGATGGCGGCATAGCGAGCGGCGAGCTCATCGGTCAGAATCCCGAGCTCGATCTCCTCCAGATCGCGAAGGACACCCGGAGTGGTGCCGTAGTGCGCGCGAACTTGTCGGACCAGATCCTGCAACTGGTTGAAGAACAGCACACGGGTCCGCCCACCTGGCGGCATGAACTGCATGACCAGCATATTGCGCCAGTCTTCCACATCTCCGCGGGGCAGCCAGCCGCTCACCCCCCCATAGGGATCCGGCCCAACCTCCACCCAATCGCCGGTATCGGAATAGACATAGCGGACGGTGAACGTGGGCAGCGGCGCTCCGTCGCTCTCACGGCCACCCGGCGCATCGTGCAGAACAGCGCCGGGAAGAGTCAGAACCCTCCGGAAGAGCTCCGGTATCTCTTCCTGGCGCAGAGGCACCCGATCCCCGACCGGCTCCCTCGGGCCGGCCACGACGATCGGCGGCTGCGCGGTTTCTGGAGCGGGTGCTGGTGTTGGTGTTGGCGTGGCGGTCGGCTGGGGATCGGCCACCACCAGAGCCAATTGCTCGGTCATCGCGTCGGCGAGGCGGCTCTCTTGCTGCTCGTAGGCCGTCCGCAGGGCGGCCGCAGCGATGCGGGCATCCAGCTCCGCGATCTCTGCCGCCACCTCTTCCGCCGACCCGGTTTCCGCGAAAGTCGCTTCCCACTCCGTCAGCTGCTGGTCCCACAGATACTGCCGGATCTGGTTCTGGCGAATGATGTTCTCGATCAGCTCGATAAGTTCGCTGGCCTCACCATTGGTCTGGGGGGCCCTTTGAAGCAGCGGGAAGTCGCCGATCTGGCCGTCTTCCAGACCGCGGATCACCTCCGCCGGCTGTTGATCGGTGGCCGGGGACGCAGGCTGGGCGGGAGGAGACGCCACCGGCGCCTCCGTCTGCTGCGCACCGGCTGGGGTGGCGAGGCCGCAGGACAAGCTAAGAGCCAATCCAATACATGCGCTGCGAATGGGCCGCGCCGATGTCTGCGATCGGATTGCGTCGATGCCAGTCATTGTGCCGGCTCCTGCAGCAGGTGGGCAAAGGACGGATTGCTCGCCTCGACGAACCCGCGGGTTTGGCCGTTCTCCGGCGTTGTCGTGACAAGAACCCATGCGTTGTCATCGCTGATGGCGAGCGTGACCAGTATGGAGTCATCGCTCAAAGTCCCGGCGACACCACTCGTTCCGCTGGGGCCCTGCATCAATGTGATCGCAACCGGCATCCGCACGACGTCGATGGCGGGGGTGAAGGTGCGGCCCCGCATCTGGTCGAGCATGTCCGACGGCAATGGCGGCAAGGGATCGAGCGAGGCCAAGACCTCTACCTTCCACTCTTCGACGTCAGGGGCTGTCGGGTCGATCGGTCCCGGGTCCTGCGCCCTCAGCTGCTCCAGCACACGAAGCGCGTCCTCCGACGGCAGCTCGTCCGCAGCGAGCTGCTGCTGCCTTTCCTGAAGACGGAGCTCTTCCGCATTGAGAGCGTCCCGCGCTTGCTGAAGCCGGGTCAGTGTGCGCAGCAGCCGTTCCTGCGTCGGCCGATCGATAGGATCGGCGCTGCCTTGCGCCCACGCAGCCGGTACGCAGGGGGCCATCGCGCCGACCAACAGGGACGCAGCAGCCAAACGATGCAAGGCGGCGTGGCTGATCCGTTTGCCTAGTCGTAGCCTCATGTTAGTGGCCTCCGGAAAGCGATAGGGAGTGCAATATCCTGACGATGCCCACGGCGACCATGGCGATGGTGAGGACCACCGCCGTGGCCGCAGCTTGGGACAGGCCGGCGGCGGGCGACGGCAACCCAACCTCCAGCAGCAGCAGCGCGGCGGCATACAGCCCCCCGGTCTGGGCTGCCGTCACCTCGGGCCGCGTGTCCCGCACGCCGACCAGCGCCAGGATAAGCGCCAGCGGCAGCCCGGCGAGCAGTATCCCCAGGACCAGCCAGGGATCGCCGCCCGAGACCGGTGAAAGCGCGGCGGACACGGAAACGCCGGCGGCGACCCCGGCCGCGAGGACCGAGCCGGCGAGACGTCCGGCGACCGTGCCGCCGACCCGCAGCGAGACCGCGGCCACGCCGACCGTCAGCCAGAATATCGCAGGCACTTCGTGCCATGGCGCAAGCGGTAGGGCCTCTTCCAGCCACACCCGGTCGGCGACCGCAAGCCACACCGGACTGCCCACCAGGGCTGCCAGTCCGCCGATCGTCCAAAGCGTGACATGACCCTTCGCGCCGAGCAGGCGCGTCGCCAAGCCGCTCCACATCATCACGAGAACCCCTACGCCCGCCGTCACCAGGCTTGCCAGGCTCACCTCCAGGCAGAGGGGGACGGCGGTGCCGAGGGAGTCCGCCATCACAGCGATCCTTCCGCGGTCGACAAGGCGGCGATGACGGCGCGATCTCGGGCGATCCGTTCCGCGATCACCTGGGCACAGCCGCGGGGCAGGCGGCCGACATGCGCTGCCGCCTGCTCCATGGAGGCAAGCGCCAGATCGCGGTCATTGACCCAGGCATAGGCCAGCGCCGCTGCGTAGTCGCCGGCCGCCGACCGCGCCCCGCCGGTGCCGGTCACATGATCGGCTATCTGCCTGAAGTACCTCGTGTTGTCGGCCAGCGCCGGCAGAACGGCGACCGATCGCAAGACAGTGGCAGCATAGCGCTGACAGGCTTGGGCGGTCAGCCGCGGACCTGCCAGCTCGCGCAGACTGGCGGACAAGAGCTGCAGCCATGCGTCCCAGTAGGTCGGGTCCAGCTCCACGGCCTCGGCCAGCAGCGCCCAGGATCGTTCGCGCTCGCCCAGGGCCTGCCGTGCCATGGCCTCGAGAAAGACCGCGTCCGCCCGCATCGCCGGCTGCCCCACGTCCTCAGCACGGTCGGCGACGTAGGTGAGCGCCAAGGTGGGGTCGCCGAGCCGCAACGCGATCGTCCCCAGCTCCACCCGGGTGCGCAGCCGCACCTCGGGGCTGGTGTCCTGCAGCAGCGGCTCGAGAACCTGCCGCTTCAGGGCTGGATCGTCGGCCAGTGCGGCCAGCTGGAAGCGCTGTCGGACATCCGGCGACGGCGTCCCCCACAGCGCGAGGTGTCGCATCCCCGCGCGATCGCCGGCGGGCAGCGTCGTCGGCTGCAGCTCTTCCGGGCGCATGCGCTGCTGCACCTCCGAGGCGTCGACGATGAGGATGCGCTCCGCCTCAGTGCAGCCGTCCCGGCCCTCTGGGCACTCGGTCAGCTGTGCTAGCACGTCTGCCAGCGCCGTCGTCTCGGACGGCTCGCAGCTCATCCCGCCGGGCAGGGCAGCGACGGCCAGCAGCCCCAGCGCCACCAGGCTCGCCAGCACGCGGCCGGCCAGGGCGCGAAGACTGTGGGGAGGGCCGGATATCATCGCTGCGCCTCACCAATAGAACGACGGATGCTGGAGATTCCCGTGACTCCGCGAGAACGCGATCGGGCGATTGTCGTCGAAGGGGATCCAGCGTATCGGTATGCCGCGCTCGAGAACCGCAGGATAAAGCCTGGCAAAGGCGTCCATGCCCGAGGTCCGCACGGCGAAGGTCGGGGCGACCCTGCGCTCCCGAAAGTCGTGCTCGAGGCCGGCGACGATCTCCGGCAGGGTGTCCGGGGTGACGTCGATTCCTGACGTACGGACGTAGTCCGCATCGGGCGTCAGCTCGAAGTGGAAGGTATTGATGTCGCGTATGACACGCGGCTCGACCTTCAGCTCGAAGTCGCCCTGCGGCACGGTGCCGGTACGCAGCCCCCTTTCCTGGAGCGCCGAGACCGCGGGGCCGAGGTCCAGCAGCACGATGCGGTCTTCCGCGGCGAGGTAGACGTTAGTGAACGGGCGGAACAGCTGATCGGTCATCACCGGGAAGACCAGGGTGGGGGGGCTGTCCGCCGGCTCGATGGACTGGTCCGTCGGCGCCGCTTCGAGCGACAGCAGTCGCGTCGCCAACACGACGATCAACACGGCCAAGGTGTTGGTCGCGATATCGAGGAATGCCCCGTCGGCGGCATCGTTGGACCGTCCGACGGCTTCGGTTGCCCTCGCCGTCATGGCGCCCCGCCCTCCGTCTCGCCGCGCCACCGGGCAATCAGCCGGTCCGCCGCCGCCGTGTCGGACTCCAGTGGCCAGTCGCGCAGCCGGAACACGGGCATCGCCGTCTGCGCATCGGCGGCCTCCACGTCCTCTTGTAGGCGGATGGCGTTGCGGTAGCTGGCATGCAGCGCCCTGCGTAGGCCGAAGCAGCTCTCGTTGAAGGCAAACACCATGTTGGTAACGCCCGTCGCCTCCGCCGCCACCGTCTCGATCACCTCGGTGATCTGATCGACGGAAATCGCCACGGGATCAGTCTGCCGCGACACGTAGAGATCGATGGAGGAGGGCTCGACGCACACGGCAATATGGTCCGTGTCCGGTGGGTAGAAGGGCCGCTCGGACCGCGTGATATGCACCGCGATGAACACGACGATGATGCCGATCGTCGAAAAAACGATATCGAGAAAGGGGAGCAGCAGCAGGCGGGGGAAACCGGATCCGGCCCGCGCTGCGGCCCGCCCGCTCATGGTTGTCCGCTCTGCGGATCGGTGGACAGGCGGTCCGCCCAGATCCGCAGCGGGTAGGTGTAGAGCATCACCGGGATGACGCTGATCAACCCGGCCAGAGTCGTGTCGAAGGCGAATTCCAGGCCGTCGATCACGCTGCCCAGCGCGTTGTCGCCGCTTGCCATGACGCCGCCCAGGTCGCCGATGGCGGCACTGATGCCGATGACCGTGCCGATGAACCCGAGCAGGGGTAGTGCCCAGGCCACATAGCCGAGAAGCGACAGTGCATGGTCGATGCTGGCTGGGTCCGTCGCCCGATTGCCATCGCGGCCGGTGACGGCACAGACCATGCGGCTGCCCGATTTCGCTTCTTGCCGCAATCGGCGATCGATCCGCAATCCCCAGGCCTGTAAGGCCGCATAGACCGTCGCCCCGACGAACAGAGTGAAGATCCCCAGGCAATAGTTGTTGGCCAGATAGCGGTCGATCGCACGCTCCTCGACCGGGACGTAGGCCTGCTTGAACGTCGCGAGCACCGCCACGGAAACCAGCATGCTGATGATCATCGGGGCGACGATGACCTGTCCGCGCGCGGTGGGGCGGCGGTCGACTGTCGCTGCGCCCTCGTTCGTGTCTGGGTCGGCGGGCGTCATCGTCAAGCGGTTTTCGGTCATCCGGCCAACAACTCCCGGCTCGTCCTCAGTCCACAGGCTGGTCGCCCGTCGCCTCCAACAGGCCATCGAGAGCCTCTTGCAGCGTCGCGCGCCGTTCCAGGATCTCCTCCCGCAGCGTCATCATTGCGCCTAGCTGCTCATTCCGCGCGCCCAACAGGTGCTCCAATCGGTCGGCTTCGTCGTCGGTCGTCGCCGTTGCGAGCCTGCCCAGGATATCGTCGAGATCCGCTTCCGTCGTGGCGATCAAGGTGTCCAGCTCACTGAGCATCCCATCGATACGCTCGATGTTCTGCTCGATCGTGCTCGGCAGGGGAGCGGCTTGCTCCTGGGGGGCGCCTTCACCGGTGCTGGACTGTGCGAACGCCGTCGTTGCAGACAGCGCGAACCACGCCGCACATCCCAGGCGCAGCCAGTGCGACGCCGCCATCGCTCGGCTCCCGCTCCCCCGGCGCCTCTTGCTCTCGTCACTCGGTCGCGACGGTTTCCTGCCCGCCGGCCAGGCCGACACTCTCCACCACAGCCGTCATGCTCTCGTTCATGGCCGTAATCTGATCACGCACCAGGTTCAGGCTTTGGAGAACGGCGTCAGCGTTGCCGAGCGCAATCCACTCAGCGACGATTTCGCGCTCGGCTTCGATCTGGGCGACAAGGCTCTGGGCCCGTATCCGCTGTTCGGAGATCTGGCCGCGGGCCGCGATCGCATGCTCGATACGCTCACCCCAGGCATCGGCGGTGGCCTGATAACGGGCGTCGGATGCCGCGCGCTCGATGTTCTGGCGCCGCCGCTCTTCCCATTCGTCCAAGAGGGCGCTGAGATCCGTCCAGATCTCGCTGTCTTCCGCCAAGCGTCCGTTGAGCGCTGCGACCGTCGCGAGCGTGTCCGACAGAGCCTGGTCGGCCGCTTCCAGCGAGTTCTCGCTCTCGGCGATCTGCTGGTCGAGCGTGTCGAGCTGGCTCTGCAGCTCTTGGGCAAGATCCTCGACATTGGAGAACAGCTCGCTGACCGACGGCGGCGCTCCCGCCTCCGGCGGCGCGTCCGCCTCCGGCGGGGTGTCTGCGCTGGTGTCGGTCTGCGCCCAAGCTGGGATGCTGAAGAGCAGCGCAATCATGGCTGCCAGGGTGAAGTGAAGCCTCATCGGTGGTCCTCCGGTTTCATCGTTGCCTGTCGTCGAGCCACTTGGACCCGATGGGAAAATTCAATCAGCGGCAGCGAAGATGCGGGACAGCGGCCGCTGGTGGTTCGGGATCGTCAAGTCGTCACTCCGAAACGGTTTCGGGTTCTTCAAGCCCCATTTGCGCAAGCTCATCCAAGCTCTGCACCAGATGATCCAAGTCACCCAAGACATCTCGTTCGACACTGGTAAGGACTTCGTTGATCTTATTCACAAGCAGCTCGTCGCTGAGACGAATGCGCAGCGCTTCGATTTCGCCTAGCCTCTGGTCGGCTGCCACCCGTCCCTCACGTATTCTCTCCTGAATGAGGGCAATTCTTTCAATGTCCCTTTCCAAGCTCTCGATCAGATCGGCATTTTCCGTCGGTCGCCTCGCCAACCGGACGCGCAATGCGGACACCTGTTCCCGGACACGCATGAGATTGTCGTTGAGCGGGCTCGTCTCGTCGAGGGACAGCAGCACGCCACGGACTTCCGTGCTGATCGAACGGAACTGCTCGTCCATGGCGTGATAGAGCTCATCGGGATCGGCGGCGAGGATCGTGCCCAATTCCGTCAGACGGTCCCGTGCGCTGACGACCGTGTCCGACAAGCGACGGCTGCGCGACGAGACTTCCCGGAGATTCTGGTCGAATAGATCATAGGGATCGTCCGATTCCTGCGTCTGCGCAAAAGCGGGCTCGTCGGAGATACTGCACAGAACAAGACTCGCAATACAAACGACCACAATACGCCCAACGATCCTCATGTCTTACCTCCGTTCCATACAACGTTACTCAGACAAGCGACTTAGGGATGACCGCTGCGTCTTTCGTATAACAACCTTGACTACATCGCTTCCATGCTTCGGCAAGTTTCGTCGAAGCCATGAAGTGCTCTCAACAGAACGATGGATTGATGCCGCAGGATAGCACCGGTGTCGCGTACCATGGCGTCGCTGTAACGCTGGGCCTGCAGGAGGCGGTTGACCTGAACGCCGAGCAGTGAGCGCATCGACCGGTTGGTTTCAGACTCGGCGCTTTCTCTGACGGAGTCGATGATCGGTGCCGCACACCAAAAGATGAACCACGACTCCTCATAGATCTGGCGAAAATCGGAGTCCTCCAGGAACTGAATGTTGGCCTGGATCTCCCCGACCAGATCGTCATCGCAACGCAACGCGTCGGAACCAGTGTCGGAGCCGCGGCCCCCGGAGTCCGTGTCGCCTTGCAGCGATTCGATCGAGGCCTCCATGGCGCGGTTCATCAGGTTGGTGATCAATTCATTAGTCTTGTCAACGAACTCGTCGATCTCGGCCACCTGGGTCTTGATCTCCTCCGCTCGCGGAGACAGTTCGGCGAACTGTTGCAGGAACTGGACCGCCTCAACATTGCAGGCATCGTCCGGGATGACCGGCGGATCTGTCTGGGCTAACTGTCCAGGCAAGGTCGGGTCGACGGGCGTGGGGCTCTCCACATCTGGCGGAGCGTCAGACAACGCACCGGGCTGCAGCGGGTTCACCACGTCGGCCGGTGGAAATGTGACCGGGTCCGTCGCCGGTTGGTCCGAGAGGGCAGGGGCCGCGGCCACCGGACCGGGCGCGATCGGGACCGCCGGGGCAGGGTCGGTGGCGACCGGGGCCGGAGCCACAGGATCCGGCGGCACGGTCGCAGCCGGTGTCGGAACGGCGGGATCCGCCTGGATCGAGACCGATGGGACAGGGTCCGTGGCCGCTGACGGCGCAACAGCGGGCTCCGGCGCGGCTTGGTCGCCGGCAATGGGCGCCGCCGGTTCTGTGTGCTCGACAGTTGCTGTTACTACGCGAGACGGCGAGCCGTGCGCAGCCTCCCGGAGCCGATCCAGGCCGATATCGAGTGCCTCGATCGTGTTTGGTATCGACGGTGAAGGAATCCCTTGACCGTCCAAAGGATCGGCCGAGGCTGCAATACCGATGAGGCAGGCCGAAGCCGCAGAAACTGACCTGATTGCTAGATTTACGAGAGATATGCGTCTCATGCTGCGCTTTCCAGCAGTGAGTGCAGGGGGGGTACGGCGACTGATGTAACGCAACACGGATCTCGAAAGCAACCGAGATTCGGCAACCTATGGTTCCTGATCTGGCAGGGACACATTCGCCCCCCGCAACGCCCTGCGTCGAGACAGAGGCAAGGCCCAGCCGGGAACGCTCCATGCGGACGGTTGCCGGAGCACCGTCCCGAAAGCGTCAAGGATACGGCGAGATCGGGATGGACCATAGACCGGGTGCCCGACCGGGAAATATCGAACGGCACCCCTGAATGCGATCGCTCCGGCACCGCTTGCTCCGGAGCGTTGCGGCGGGCAATCGTGGCCATTCCCTGCGTGGACACCCACCGTCCCATGGGCTGACCGACCAAGGTGTCCCACCGACGGCGTGGACGGCGGATGGCGGATCTGCCGCCGCGGTGTACCGCGCGGGCGATCGGCCTTCGCGCCCGTGCGAAGCCGTAGGGCCGACGCCCGATGACCGCTCCGCAATCGCCGATCGGCTAGTGCCCCAATTCAGAAGTCTTGATGCTTTTGGCTTGGATTTCAGCGGTTTCGAGGGTGCGCAGGCAGAAGCGCTTGATGGGGACTGAACCGCCCCGGGTTTGCCGGAGGCTTCGTTGTCTGAGTCCTACGCCACCATCGCGTCGCCCTCCTGGCTGGTCGGACCGGCACGCAACCCCTGGTCGCGTTCAGCCTGCAGCACCTATTTGCGGAGGGTCTCGCCTGTGCAACCGTTCTTCGCCGCGACCGAGCAGATCGCCGCCCAGTTCGAGCCATGCTCGCATCGGCCTTCCTGCACCATCCGAACCGCACGAGTCCGAACCTCGGGCGGGTACGGCGTCACCGTCTTCCTGTCTGCCATTGCACCATCCTCTTAAGAGTTGGAGCCTCCGGCAAACTCGGAGCGGTTCACTACGCCTCCTTTCGACCGCCTGGACCCATCACCTTCCAACACGGCCTCAAACGATTCCGCGATATCGCATACGGGCTCAGCATCCACGATGTGTGAATCCTGTAGCGCGCAGGCGGGGACCTCGTCGGGCGGCGTGCGGGCTTGCGGCACGCTCCGGTTTGTCACTGGGCCGCGACGGCGGCCTCGTCGCGTTCCTCGCGGGATGTCGTGCTCAGGCCCAGGTCGTGCAGGATGGCGTAGAAGCACGGCATCATGATCAGCACCAGGATCGTCGATGCGATCAGGCCGAAGGCCAGGGCGGCCACCAGCGGGATCAGGACCTGGGCTTGCAGGCTGCGCTCGAACAGGATCGGGACCAGGCCGGCGATGGTGGTCAGTGACGTCAGCAGGACCGCGCGGAAGCGCCGGCGGCTGGCCTGGCGGGCGGCATCCTCGATCTCCATCGCGGCGGCGTTCATCTTCACGAACAGGACCAGCAGGATCGAATCGTTGACGACGATGCCGGCCAACGACACGAAGCCCATGATCGACGGCATGCTCAGTTCCAGCCCCATGGCCAGATGGCCGAAGACCACGCCGATCAGCGCCATGGGGATCGCCATCATCACGATGACCGGCTCGACATAGCTGCGGAACTGCAGGCTCAACAACACGAAGATGCCCAGGCATCCCAGCAGCAGGCTGCGCTGCATCGAGGCACCGGTTTCCGCCTGGGCCTCGGCCTCGCCCTCCAGCACGACCGTCACGCCGGGGTGGCGCTCGGCCAGTCCGGGCAGGAACTGCGCCTCGGTGTCGGCCAGGATTTCCGCGAGATTGGCGATCTCCGCGTCGACCTCGCCCTGGACCACGACGGTGCGCTGCCCGTCGATGCGGTTGATGCGGGCGACCCCGCGGCCCCGCTCGATCGTCGCCACCGTCGACAGCGGCACCTGGGCGCCGTCGGGCAGGGTGATGGTGAAATAGTCCAGGTCGCCCAGGGAATCGCGGTCGGTCCGCGACAGGCGGACATCGATCTCGAAGCTTTCCCCGCCCACCTGGATTTCCGCCGCGGTCCGGCCTTGCAGGGCCGTGCGCAGCTGGCCGGCGATGGCGGCCGCATCCAGGCCCATCACCAGGGCGCCGGGCCTGAGATGCAGGCGGATTTCCGGCTTGCCCGGGCGCAGGTCCTGTTGCAGGTCCGTCACCCCGCGATAGCGGCCGAGCCAGGCGATCAGGTCCTCCGCCGCGGCGGCGGCTTCGTCCAGGTCGGGGCCGTCCAGGCGCACCTGGATGGGCACGCCGGCGGGGCCCATCTGCGGCTGCTTGAAGGTCAGCGACACCACGTCGGGCACCACGCCCACCTCCTGGCGCCAGAGGGCCAGGATTTCGTCGACCCGTCCGCGCCGCTGTTCGGCGGTCAGGAGGTCGGCGGTCACGGTGGCGACATGGGGACCGCTTTCATAGGCATCGTCGTTGCGGTTGTATTCCACCAGTACCGTGCGCACGAGATGGGGCGTGTCGCCGTTGTCGTCCTCGCGCTGGCGGGCGGTGAACGCTTCGTCGACCCGCCCGAGCGCCGCCTTCACCTGCTCCACAACCGCCTCGGTCCGGGCCAGGGGCGTGCCCTGGGGCAGGAGGATGCGCGCTTCCACCACGTCGCCGTCCAGGTCGGGGAAGGCACGGAACTTCAAGGCGCCGCCGGCCATCGTGGCGACGGCGCCAAGGAAGGCCAGGAACAGCAGGCCGACGGTCAAGTACCGCCAGGCGATGGCGCGGTCGACCACGCCGCCGACCACATGCTCGCGCACCCATTCGAAGCCGGCATCGAAATGCCGGCGCCAGCGCCAGCGGCGGCTGCCTTCCATGGCGTGCGCCAGGTGATGGGGCAGGATCAGGAAGGCCTCGACGAAGCTGACCGCCAGCGTGACGATCAGCACCACCGGCACCACCTTCAGCACCTCGCCGATATCGCCTTCCAGGAAGGCCAGCGGCGCGAACACGCAGACCGAGGTGATGAAGGACGAGACGACGCCCATCGCTACCTCGTTCGTCCCCGCCACGGCGGAACTCAGGCGCTTCTCGCCCCGGTGCAGGTGGCTGGCGATGTTCTCGGCGATGACGATGCTGTCGTCCATCAACAGGCCGATGGCGATCAGCAGCGCCACCATGGTCATCATGTTGATGGAATAGCCGATCAGCGTCAGCACGAAGACGGTGCCCAGGAACGAGGCCGGCAGCCCCATCGCCACCCAGAAGGCGAAGCGGGCGGAGAAGAACAGCCACAAGACGGCGGCCACCAGCACCAGGCCCTGAAGCATGTTGCGCCCGACCATGTCCAGGCGGTCCTCGACGATCGAGGCGATGTCGCGGGTCAGCACCAGCTGCACGCCCGGCGGCGCCCGTTCGCGCTCGGCCTCGACGAAGCGGCGCACCGCGCCCATCACGGTCAGCGTGTCCTGGTCGGAGGTCTTGGTGACTTCCAGCAGGGCCGCGCGATGGCCGTTCAGCTCCACCCGCGCCTCGTCCAGGGCGAACCGGTCGGTGATGCGGGCCAGCTGGCCCAGCCGCAATTCCGCCCCCGTGTCGCTGGCGGCGACGACCAGGTCGGCGAAGTCGATGGGGGTGCTGCGTTCCTCGGTGAAGCGCACCAGCACGTCCTGTTCGCGCGTCTCGATCACGCCGGCCGGCAGGTCCACGCTCTGGCGCTCCACCACCGCGGCGATGTCGGAGACGGAAACACCGAACTGCCGGAGCGCGATGGCATAGGGTTCGATGCGGATCTGCCGCTCGGCGAAGCCGCTGACGGTGACTTGGCTGACCTCGTCCAGGGCGGTCAGGCGATCC
Source organism: Rhodospirillaceae bacterium (assembly GCA_020638595.1). Classification (GTDB taxonomy): domain Bacteria; phylum Pseudomonadota; class Alphaproteobacteria; order DSM-16000; family Inquilinaceae; genus JACKIG01. Next base: position 22,683 of record JACKIG010000024.1, read on the forward strand.
TTGATCTCCTCGGCGAAGACCTTCAGGTCGGGGGCGGCCATCGGGCCGGTGACGGCGATCGACACCACCATGTCGGTGATGTCGAGCTGGCTGACGATCGGCGTCTCGATTTCGTCCGGGAAGCCGTCGATGGCGTCGATCTCGGTCTTCACGTCGGTCAGGAACCGGCCGATCTCGCCGGAGGGCGCCATCTCGATGATGGCCGTGCCGACGCCCTCGCGCGATTCGCAGGTCAGCTGGCGCACATCCGTCAGGTGGTCGATGGCGTCTTCGATCCGCCGGCAGACCGCCTCCTCCACATCCTCCGCGCTGGCCCCGGGATAGGGGATGCGCACCTGCACGCGGTCGGCGGAAAAGTCGGGAAACGTCTCGCGCTGCAGGTTCGGCAGGCCGACGATGCCCAGCGCGAACAGCATCACCATCAGCAGGTTGGCGGCCGTCGGATGGAAGGCGAAGAAGCGGATCACCGGATCGGGCCTTCGCCGGCCGCAGCGTCGCGCAGCTCCGCTGCCAGGGCCTCATCCTCCACCGCGTCGATCAGCATGCCGTCGATGGCCGGGATCAGGTCCGAGACGATGACGCGCGCGCCGGGTTCCAGCCCGTCGGCGACCAGTGCCAGGTTGCCTTCGACGAAGGCGACCTCCACCGGCCGGATGGTCAGCCGGCCATCCTCGCCGACCAGGTACAGCGTCTCCTGCCCGTCGGCCGCCAGGTGCACCGCCACGCGCGGCACGACGATGCGGCCGGGCAGCGTCATGCCGGTCAGCGCCACCTCCACATACATGTTCTTCGTCAGGGGCGGCCGCACCCCCGGAATGGCGTTGCGCAGCGGCTGGTCGACGGTGACGACGACGCCGATGGTGCGCGTCTGCGGGTCGACCGTCTCGCGGATGCGGTTGACCCGGCCCGGCCAGCGGGCGACGAAATCGGCGATGGCCAGGCGCACCTCCGCCGTCATCTCGATGCGGTCGCGCAGGTCGCCCATCTCCTCCACGGTCATCTCGCTGACGTCGATGTCCAGCCCGGCCATCAGCGGATAGAACTGGTCCGGCGCGATCTGTGCCGTCACCTCGGCACGGTCGATGCCGTCGGCGACGGCCAGCGTCTCGCCGACGCTGACGAACTGGCTTTCCTCGGCATTGACCTCGGCGATGCGGGCATCCATCGGCAGGCTCAGCTCGGTTCGCTCCAGGTCCAGCCGCGCCTCCTCAAGCTGCGCGCGGTCGACGGCCAGCCCTGCGTCCAGCGCCTGGCGCTGGACCGGGATCAGCGCCAGCGTGTTCTCCAGGTCCTGGACGCGCTGGCGCGTCGTCAGCGCCTGCTGCTCGGCGGCGTCGACCGATGCCTGGCTGGCGGTGCCGCGTGCCAAGAGCGTGCGCTGGCGCTGCAGGTCTTCTTCCGCCAGGGCGGCCGCGCGCTGTTCGATCGCCAGCGAGCCGCGGGCATTGGCTTCGCGCACCTCCAGCTCGGCCAGGTCCGCCTGGGCGCTGGCGACCTGCGCCTCAAGCCGCGAGACGGCCAGCGCATAGGTCGCGGGGTCGATCCGGAAGATGACCGTGCCCGCCGGCAGGACGTTGCCGCTCTCCAGCTCCGGATGGCGGTAGAGGATCCGCCCGGACACCTCGGCCACGGCATTCGTCACCGTGGCCGGGGCAACGGTGCCGTAGGCCAGCGCGCGCGGGGTGAAGTCGACCGCCTCCACCGTGACGACGCGGGCCGGGCGCACCATCTCCCGCTCCGGCAGCACCTCCGGCGCCTGGCGCCCGCCGATTTGCCAGGCAACCAGGGCCACGCCCAGCGCCAGCGGCGGCAGGATCAACAGGCGCCGGAGCCATCTGCGGCGGTCTTCGCGCATCACGCCTCGTCGGGCAGAGGGTTGAGGACGGCCAGCACCTATCGCCCCGCGCCGGTCGGATCAATCGTTAGTTTCAGTTTCGTCCGTCCCCGGCGGAGGATGCACTTCATCCGCGCAGGAATAGCACCCTTGCCCGGACGGAATGGCCGCGCCGGTGGCTGCGCCGGGCAATATCCCCTATGTTCGATGTATATGCACGGAAATCGGCCGTCGCGGCCGCCGGCAAGGGAAAGCGAGGGGCCATGGGCAGGTCGACCATGACGGTGCTGGTCAGCGGCGTGCTGGTGCTGGTCCTGGCGATGGGCGTGCGCCAGTCCTTCGGCGTGTTCCTGACCCCGATCACCATGGATCTGGAGACGGGCCGCCAGGCCTTCGGCCTGGCCATCGCCATCCAGAACCTGCTGTGGGGCGTGGCCCAGCCCTTCACCGGCGCCATCGCCGACCGTTTCGGGGCGGCGTGGGTGCTGGCGGCCGGTGCCGTCCTCTATGCCGCCGGACTGGTGCTGACGACGGTCAGCAGCGGCCCGCTGCACCTGGACCTGACCCTGGGCGTACTGATCGGCCTGGCGCTGAGCGGCTGCACCTATGTCACCGTGCTGGGGGCGCTGGGCCGCATCGTCCCGCCGGAACGGCGCAGCACCGCCTTCGGCCTGTGCACCGCGGCGGGGTCGTTCGGCATGTTCGCGGTGGTGCCGGGCGCGCAATGGCTGCTGGACAGCTTCGATTGGCAGAACGCCCTGCTGATCCTGGCCCTGTCGATGAGCGTGCTGCTGGGCCTGTCGCTGGGCATGCGCCCGGCCGACCGGGCGCTGGCGCGCTCCGCCGGCGGCAAGCAGCACCAGACCCTGGGTGCGGCGGTGCGCGAGGCGGGCCGCCACGACGGCTATTGGCTGCTGAATGCCGGGTTCTTCGTCTGCGGTTTCCACGTGGCGTTCGTCGCCACGCATCTGCCGTCCTATCTGGCCGACAACCGCATGGACCCCGCGGTCAGCGCCTGGGCGCTGGCGATGATCGGGCTGTTCAACATCTTCGGATCGTACCTGTTCGGCGCGCTGGGCCTGCGCTTTCGCCAGAAATACCTGTTGAGCGTGCTGTACCTGGCGCGCGCCGGGGTGATCGGCCTGTTCCTGGTCCTGCCGCTGACACCGTTCACGGCCATCGCCTTCGGGTCCGGCATCGGTTTCCTGTGGCTGGGCACGGTGCCGCTGACAAGCGGCTTGGTCGCCCGCGTCTTCGGCGTACAATACCTGTCGATGCTGTACGGCTTCGTCTTCATGTTCCACCAGATCGGCGCCTTCCTGGGCGCCTGGGGCGGCGGCTGGGCCTATGACGCGCTGGGGTCGTACGACCTGATCTGGCTGGCCTCGATCGCGCTGGCGCTGTTTGCCGCACTGGTCCACCTGCCGATCCGCGATGCGCCGGTGGCCCGCCTGGCGGAGGCAGGGACGTGACCCTGGGTCGCGGCCCAACGCGCCTGCTGGCGTGGACGGGGCTGGCCGCGGCCCTTGCGGGCGGCCTCGCCTTGTGGTGGCAATGGGGCCTGCCGGTCGCCATGGGCGCCGGTGCCTGGTTCTGCATCGGGCCTTGACCGCCCGCCCGACCCTGGAGGAGACCGCCCATGCGCCGCCATCGCCCCGCAGCCCCCTGGCTGGCCCTGGCCGCCCTTGCCGTCGCCGCCGCGCCGGCGCAGGCCGAAGACCTGCGCCTGGGCACCGAGGGGGCCTATCCCCCCTACAACTACATCGACGCGTCCGGCGAGCTGCAAGGCTTCGACATCGCCTTCGGCAACACGCTGTGCGAGCGCATGGGGGTGACGTGCGAGTGGGTCGCCCAGGACTGGGACGGCATCATTCCCGCGCTGCTGAACGGCCGCTATGACGCCATCGTTGCGGCGATGTCGCGCACGGACGAGCGGCGCGCGCAGATCGCCTTTTCCAACGCCTATACCGATACGCCCGTCTGGCTGGTCGGCCGGGCGGACGAATTCGCCGGGGTGGAGAGCTTCGAGGACGCCGTGGCGGCTTTGCAGGGCAAGACCGTCGGCGTGCAGACGGCGACGATCTTCCAGGATTTCGTCGAACAGCAGCTGGGCGACAGTGTCGAGCTGCGCCTCTACGACACCCAGGACAATCTGGGCCTGGATCTGGGTGCCGGCCGCCTGGATGCCGGTGTGGCGGACAGCCTGGCCTGGGAGGCGTTCCTGGACAGCGAGGGCGGGCAGGGCTTCGCCCGCTTCGGGCCGAGCCTGACCGGCCAGGACTTCCCCGAGCTGGGCGAAGGCTTCGGCATCGGCCTGCGGCAAGAGGACACCGACCTGCTCGCCCGGATCAACGCGGCGATCTGCGGTATGATCGCCGACGGCACGCTGGAGGCGCTGCATCAGGAGTATCTGGGCTTCTATTCGCCCATCGCCTGCGAGCAGTGACGGGCCAAGAGAGCCGCCCGACGGCATTAGGCTTGACCTTGCCGTCGAAACCCGCCGAAATCCGGGCAAGCGCCACAGGGTCAAGTGGCGCACACCCTCGTGCAATTCGGTGGAGGCTTTTCCGATGAAACTATGGACGTCCCTGGCAGGCGCTGCGGCCGTGGTTCTTGCCGCTGCGTCGGCCCATGCGCAGATCGACAGCATCAAGCTCGGAACCGAAGGGGCATACCCGCCCTACAACTACTACGATGCGTCGGGCCAGCTGATCGGGTTCGAGATCGACCTCGGCAACGAGCTGTGCCGGCGCATGGAGGTCGAATGCGAGTGGGTGGCCCAGGATTGGGACGGCATCATCCCGGCCCTGTTGAACGGCCGCTATGACGCCATCATCGCCGGCATGTCGCGCACGGACGAGCGCCGCGAGCAGATCGCCTTCTCCAATGCCTATACCGTGACGCCGGCCTGGTTCGTCGCCTCGGCGGAGTCCGACCTTGCCGGGCTGGAGACGCTGGAGGAGACGATGGCGGCGCTGGAAGGCAAGACCATCGGCGTGCAGACCGCGACGATCCACGAGAACTTCCTGCGCGAGGAACTGGGCGACGGCGTCGACATCCGCGTCTACGACACCCAGGACAACCTGAACCTCGACCTGGTCGCCGGGCGCCTTGACGCCGGCCTGGCCGACGCCACCAGCTGGCAGGCCTTCCTGGACACCGAGGACGGTGCCGGCTTCGCGCATTTCGGCCCCGGCCTGACCGGTGCGGACTTCCCTGTGTTCGGCGAGGGCGTCGGCGTCGGCCTGCGCCAGGGCGATACCGAACTGATGGCCATGTTCAACGATGCCATCTGTTCGATGATCGAGGACGGTACCCTGGCGGCGATGACGACCGAGTGGTTCGGCGTCGATACCTCGACGCCGTGCGAGCAGTAGGGCCGGATCGGGCATCCGCCGCCGCGGCCGTCGCGGCGGCGGGCTCCGCACCCCCGGCACCCGGCCGATGATCGAGCTGCTGACGTACGGCGATCAGGGCTGGGGCGACGAGATGCTGCGCGGCGCCGGCATGACGGTGGCCGTTGCCCTGCTTGCCTATGCGTTCGGCATTGTCGTCGGCATGGCCGGGGCGGCGGGGAAGGTGGGCGGCGGCAGCGTGCTGCGCGGCGTCCTGGACGTCTACACCACCGTCGTCCGCGGCGTGCCGGAGCTGCTGGTCATCTACCTGCTGTTCTTCGGCCTTTCCAGCGCCGTCATGAAGGTGGCCTCGGTCTTCGGCTACACCGGCTATATCGAGGTCGACAATTTCGTCATCGGCGTGCTGGCCGTGGGCCTCATCTCCGGCGCCTATTCGACGGAGGTGTTCCGCGGCGCCCTTCAGGCGATCCCCAACGGGCAGATCGAGGCCGGCCGCGCTGTCGGCATGACGGGCTGGCAGATCTTCCACCGCATCCAGCTGCCGCAGATGCTGCGGCTGGCGCTGCCGGGGCTCGGCAATATCTGGCAGCTGACGCTGAAGGACACGGCGCTGATCTCCGTCACCGGCCTGGCGGAGCTGATGCGCATGTCCAGGGTTGCGGCCGGGGCCACGCACCAGCCCTTCACCTTCTACCTGGCGGCGGCTGCGCTCTATCTGGTGATGACGACCTTCTCGCAGACCGCCTTCCAGCGGGCCGAGCGGCATTTCAGCCGCAGCGTGCGCACGGCGTCGGGGCAGCCGGCGCCATGAATTTCGAACTGATGGGCGACAGCATCCTGCCGATCCTGCGGGGCGCGCAGATCACCGTGATGCTGGTGGCCACGTCGATCGCCATCGGCTTCTTCGCCGGCATCGGCATGGCGCTGGCGCGGCTGTCGCGCAACCCGCTCGTGTCGGTGCCGGCCTACGCCTACGTCTTCTTCTTTCGCGGTACACCGCTGCTGGTGCAGCTGTTCATCGTCTATTACGGCTTCGGGCGTGCCGATTTCGTCAAGGACACGGTGTTCTGGGCGGTTCTGAAAGAGCCGTTCTGGTGCGCCGTCATCGCGCTGACCCTGAACACCACCGCCTATACCAGCGAGATCATCCGCGGCGGCATCCTGGCGGTGCCGTGGGGGCAGATCGAAGCGGCGCGGGCCTGCGGGATGTCGCGCGTGCTGATGTTCCGGCGTATCACCATGCCGGTGGCGATCCGCCAGGCACTGCCTGCCTACGGCAACGAGATCATCCTGATGGTCAAGGGCAGCGCGCTGGCCAGTACGGTGACGGTGATGGAGATGACGGGCGAGGCGAAATCGATCATCTCCAGCACCTATGCGCCGGTGGAGATCTTCATCGTCGCCGGGTCGATCTATCTTGCCATCAACTTCGTGGTCACGCGCGCCGTCCGCCGGCTGGAGCATCGGTTGACCCCCTACCAGCGTGCCCGCACCGAAGCGGACGAAAAGCAGGCCGGCCGCAAGATCGCCTTCGCGGCCTTGCGGGGCCGCCAGGCGGCGGACGACATCGCCCTGCCGCAGCCGTCGTCGGATCGCCCGCAGGACTGACCGGCCCCCATCCTCAGGCAGACGGCCCGCGGCGCCAACCCCGTCCCCCCGGGGGCAAGCCCCCGGGGGCCGTCGGATGGCCGGCTCAGCGGTAGCGGTAGGGCGGGCCTGCCGCTTCCATCGTGGAGATGTAGTTCTTCAGGATCTCCACCACGCGGGCATTGCGGTCGCTTTCCTGGGCGATCTCGTCCCAGAACTCGATCGCGGCCGCTTCGACCGTCGCCCATTCCTCCTCGGGGATGGACGTCAGCTCCAGCTTGCCGCCGGTGGTGCGGTAGTGCGCCTCACCCCACCAGTACCAGTGCAGGCGATAGTAGTGCGAGCTTTCGATGGTCAGCTCGAACAGCTTCTTCAGGTGGTCCGGCATCTCCGCCCAGCGGTCGGCGTTGACGAAGTACGAACCGGCCCAGGCACCGGAGATGGGGTTGGTCAGGTAGTACTGGGTGACGTCCGCCCAGCCGACCGTATAGTCCTCGGTGATGCCGGACCACGCCACGCCGTCCAGCTCGCCCGTCTGGATCGCCACCTCGACGTCTTCATAGGGCAGCGCCACCGGCACCACGCCGAAGCGCGACATGAACCGCCCGCCGGTCGGGAACATGTACATGCGCAGCCCATTGAGGTCGGCAAGGCTGCGGATCGGCTTGGTGGTGGCGAAGTTGCAGGGGTCCCATGACCCGGTGCTCAGCCATTTCACGCCCTCGACCTCGGCATAGGCCTCTTCCCAGATCTCCTTCAGGCCGTACCAGTGCCACAGCGTCGGCACGTCCAGGCTGTAGCGCGAGGCGAAGGGGAAATAGGCGCCGAACACCGAGACGTCGACCGGCGCGGCGATGCTGTCGTCGTCGCTCTGCACCGCGTCGATGGTGCCCTGTTGCAGCGCGCGGAACAGCTCGCCATGGGGGACCAGCTGGTCGGCGTTGTAGAGCTCGATCACCATCTCGCCGTTGGCGACGGCGTTGAAGGCATCGATCTGCGGCTTGATCACATGTTCGGCCAGCGCCGGCCCGGCATAGGTCTGCATCCGCCAGCGGATCGGGCTTTGCGCCTTCACGTACGGGGCGGCCAGCGTCGAGGCGGTGACGGCCGATGCCGACGCCACGCCCGCTTTTTTCAGGAAATCGCGTCTCTTTTCCATGATACCTCTCCGTTCCAGGTGCTATTGCTGGATTGCAATCAACGATTTTCGCGACCGCATGTTTTCGTCGTTTCGAATGTCTTTCTCTTTGGTCTTATGCCTCCTTGTCGTTTGCTTCGTGTAAGGGGGGCGGCCTGGCGTGCGGGTGTCCGAATTCAGTCCCCGTAGTACAGGCTGGGCAGCCACAGCGCGATTTCGGGAAAGGCGATGACCAGCCCCAGCCCGAAGATCATGACCAGCACGAAGGGATGGATCGACCGATAGATGTCGCCCAGCGAGATTTCCGGCGGGGCCATCGCCCGCATCAGGAACAGGTTGTAGCCGAACGGGGGGGTCATGTACGCGATCTGGCAGGTGATGGTGTAGAGGACGCCGTACCAGACCGGATCGAACCCCAGATGGATGACCAGCGGGACATACAGCGGGGCGACGATCACCAGCATCGCCGTGTCGTCGAGGAACATGCCCATCAGGATATAGGACACCTGCATCATGATGAGGATTTCCCACGGCCCCATCTGCAAGGTGTCGATGAAGATGGACTCCAGCGCATGCACCGCGCCCAGGCCGTCGAACACCGCGCCGAAGCACAGGGCGGCCAGGATGATCCACATGAACATGCAGCTGACGCTCAGCGTCTTGCGGACCGTCTCCTCCAGCACCTGGCGGGTCAGACGTCCCTTCATGAGCGCGGCCAGGGTTGCCGTGGCCGCACCGACGGCGGAGCTTTCCACCAGGCTGGTGACGCCCATCAGGAACAGCCCGGTCATGGAAAAGAAGATCAGCAGCGGCAGGATGCCGGCCTGCAACAGCCGCAGCTTCGCGCGGAAGCTGATCTGCCGTTCCTCCAGGGGCAGCGGCGGCCCCAGCTTCGGCTGGATCAGGCAGCGCACGGCGATATAGAGGACGAACAAGCCCGCCAGCAGCAGGCCCGGAAAGACGCCGGCCAGCCACAGCTGTCCCACCGGCTGGCGGGCGATCATGCCGTACAGCACCAGGACGACGCTGGGCGGCACCAGGATGCCCAGCGAACTGCCGGCCTGGATGACGCCGGTGATCATGATCTTGTCGTAGCCGCGGCGCAGCATCTCCGGCAGGGCGATGCTGGCGCCGATGGCCATGCCGGCGACCGACAGCCCGTTCATGGCCGAAACCGCGACCATCAGGCCGATGGTGCCGATGGCCAGCCCGCCGCGCACCGGCCCGGCCCAGACATGGAACATGTGGTAGAGGTCGCTGGCGATGCCGGATTCCGACAGCATGTAGCCCATGTAGATGAACAGCGGCAGCGTCAGCAGCGGGTACCAGTTCAGCAGGACGAAGCTGGCGTTGAACGGCATCTCCGCCGCGCCCTGGCCCCAGAGCAGAAGCGCCGACACCGCGGCGACGAAGCCGATCGCGCCGAAGACGCGCTGGCCCGTCATCAAGAGGACCAGCATGGACGAGAACATCAGGAGGGCGATGAGCTCATAGCTCATTCGACGACCTCCTTCTCCGCCTTCAGGGCCACTTCCAGGTCCCTGAAGAACATGGCCAGCGATTGCAGAAGCATCAATGTGATGCCGGTGCACATGATGACCTTGATCGGCCACAGTTGCGGCGCCCAGGACGAATAGTTCTTCTGCCCGTATTCGATCGCATACTCGGTGCTGGAAATGCCGCCGCGCAGCAGGATCACCAGATAGAAGATCAGGAAGATCGATGTCACGGCGTCGACGATGGCCTTCCTTCGCGGCGACCAGCGGCCGTACAGAAGATCCATCCGCACATGGGCATCAAGCTGCATGGAATACCCGCCGCCGAGCAGGTAATAGGCCGCGAGCATGAACTGCGCGATTTCGACAATCCAAATATAGGATTCGTTGAAAACGGTGCGGGAGATGGAAGAGAACAGCAGCACGCCCATCATGACGAAGATCATGTACATGACCAGCCGGCCCAGCACCCGGTTGACGGCGTCGATCGCCTGTACATAGATCCTGATCGGCTTCGGCATCATCCGGGTCTCATTGTCGGAAGGGCGTCGCGGGGGCGGCACTGACCGGCACCCCGGGGGCATGGCGGCGGGCGTGCCGGCCAGTCATGCACGATCGGGGCCATCCGCCGCCCCGCGCAGGGCCGCCAGCGCGCCGGCGACCCAGCGCGACAGCCGGGCCGCCATCGCCTGCTGGTCGCCGCTGCTGGCGACCAGGTCGTTGCGGATTTCGATCATCACATTCAGCAGGCCGCGCGGCAGCGCATGCGCCGCCAGGGTGTGGGTGACGCCGTCCTCGGGGCCATAGGGCTCGTTGCGGCGCACCAGCCTGTCGCCGTCGGCGGCCGCCAGGCGCAGCATGGCGTCGGCGAACCGTGCATCGGCATCGTGCAGGATGCCGATCTCAACCGTCCGGGGCGTGCCGTGATAGACGGGCGTGAAGGAATGGATGGTGACAAGCACCGGCGGGCGGCGGCGTGACGCCGAGTCCAGGCAGGTCGCCAGCGTCCGGCAGAAGGGGCGGTAGAGCCGGTCGGCGCGCGCCAGGCGCTGCGCGGCGTCCAGGCCCGTATTGCCCGGAATGCGGTAGATCTCGCTGTCTTCGGCGACGGCGCTGGCTGCTTCCGGCGGGCGGTTGCAGTCGTAGACCAGGCGCGAGACGCGCATGGCCACCAGCGGTGCGTCCAGGGTCCGTGACATCGCCTGCGCCACCGCCAGCGCGCCGGGGTCCCAGGCGATGTGGCTGGCCAGTGCGCCATCGTCCAGGCCCAGATTGCCCAGGTCCGGCGGGATGAAGTTGGACGCGTGCTCGCAGACCAGAAGGACGTCGCCGGCGCCCGAAGGGTTCGTTACCTCGACGACCGCCCCCGTTGACGGATCGTTCGCTGCGGCGTCGACCTTCATGGCCAAGGGCGTCCCCTTATCCCGGCTGGCATCGCCCATGGTTCCAGAAACGCCCGGGCAGTCAAGCCCAATTTGAAAGGTTCTTTTCTCTCCATTCCTATGTGGCGAAATTTCTTCAACCGTGCTTACACTCGCGGTCTCTGCGGCGATGTCCACCAGGGACCAGAGGCGCAATGGACGCTGCGCAAGACCTCACCGTGGCGGACCGGATCCGCGACCGCTTCGAAAGCCTGACGCGGGCGGAACGCCAGCTGGCCAACGCCATGCTGGAGAACTACCCCGTATCGGGAATGGGCAGCATCACCGCCGTGGCCGAGGCGTCCGACGTCTCGACGCCGACCGCGGTGCGCATGGCCAAGAAGCTGGGCTTCGCCGGCTTTCCGGAGCTTCAGGCCGCGCTGCGGGCGGAGCTGGAGGCCACGATTTCCAGCCCCATCGCCAAGCACGACCGCTGGGCCGCGCATGCCCCGGACACGCACATCCTCAACCGCTTCGCCGAAGCGGTGATGGACAACATGCGCCAGACCTTGCAGCGCATCGATGCGGACGTCTTCAACGCCGTCGCCGCCCTCTTGTCGGACCGCGAGCGTGCCGTCTACGTCGCCGGCGGCCGCATCACCCGGTCACTGGCGGACTATCTGTTCACCCATATGCAGGTGATCCGCAACGGCGTCACGCTGATTGCGTCGAACGCGAGCACTTGGCCGCATTACGTGCTCAACATGCGGGCAGGCGACGTGCTGGTGGCCTTCGACATCCGGCGGTACGAACACGACATCCTGCGCCTGGCCGACATGGCCAGGGCAAAGGGCGCCGTGCTGGTGCTGTTCACCGATCAATGGGGCTCGCCGGCCGCCAAGCATGCCGAATACAGCTTCCGATCGCGCATCGAGGCGCCGTCGGCGTGGGATTCCTCCGTCGTCACCCTGTTCATCGTCGAGGCCCTGATTGCAGCGGTGGAGACGGCAACCTGGCAGGAGACGCGCGAGCGCATGAAGACGCTGGAAGAGATGTTCGACCAGACGAAGATGTTCCGGAAATTCACCTGACCCCCAGCCGGGAGAGATCGCCTGCGATGACCGTCCTGCTGACAGAAGAAGACCTGAAGGCCGCCGTCGATGTGGGAGACATCGACACCGTGCTGGTGTGCTTTGCCGACATGTTCGGGCGGCTGATCGGCAAGCGCTTCCACGCCCGCTTCTTCGTCGACAGCGGTTTCGGCGATACGCATGCCTGCGACTACCTGATGGCCAACGACATCGATATGGAACCGGTGCCGGGCTATGAGGTCGCCAACTGGGCGAAGGGCTACGGCGATTTCGTCATGCGGCCCGACCTTTCGACCCTGCGGCGCATCCCCTGGCTGGACGGCACGGCGCTGGTGCTGTGCGACCTGCTGGACCATCACAGCCACGAACCGTTGCCGCACTGCCCGCGCGGCATCCTGAAGGCGCAGATCGCGCGGCTGGAGGCCATGGGCCTGACCGCCTTCATGGCGTCGGAGCTGGAATTCTACCTGTTCGCGGAGGACTACCGCGCCGTCCGCGACAAGCACTATCGCGGCATGACCACCGCCGGCTATTACATCGAGGACTACCACATCTTCCAGACCACCAAGGAAGAGCCGGTGCTGCGCGCCATGCGCAACGGGTTGCAGGGCGCCGGCATCCCGGTGGAGAATTCCAAGGGCGAATGGGGCCCGGGCCAGGAAGAGCTGAACGTCCGCTATGCCGACGCCCTGACCATGGCCGACCGCCATGTGATCATGAAGAACGGCATGAAGGAGATCGCCCACCAGCACGGGCAATCCATCACCTTCATGGCCAAGTGGGACTACCAGCTGGCCGGAAGCTCGTGCCATGTGCACATGTCGCTGTGGGACAAGGCGGCCGAACGGGCGCTGTTCTACGACCACGACGGTGAATACGGCATGTCGGCGATGATGCGCCAGTTCATGGCCGGGCAGCTGGCCTATGCCCGCGACGTCACCTATTTCCTGGCGCCGTTCATCAATTCCTACAAGCGCTTCCAGGTCGGCACGTTTGCCCCCACCCGCATCGTCTGGTCGCGCGACAACCGCACGGCGGGTTTCCGCCTGTGCGGCGAGCATTCCAAGGCGATCCGCACCGAATGCCGCATCGGCGGGGCCGACCTGAACCCGCATCTGGCCTTCGCCGCCCTCTTGGCCGCCGGCATCAAGGGCATCGAGGATGGGCTGGAGCTGCCGCCGCCCCATGTCGGCGATGCCTATCTGGGCCGGCGCCTGCCGGAAATCCCGAAGACCCTGCGCGACGCCACCGCGGCGCTGCGGCGTTCGAAGATGCTGCGCCAGGCCTTCGGCGACACCGCCATCGACCACTACGTCCATACCGCGGAGTGGGAACAGTTCGAATACGACCGTCGCATCACCGATTGGGAGCTGATGCGCGGGTTCGAGCGATCATGAACGGAGGGATTGCATGACCGCAGTGATCCGCTGCCTGTCGCCCATCGACGGCAGCGTGTGTGCCGAGCGCGAAGCCGCCTCGCCGGAATGCGTCACGGCCGCGCTGGCCTCGGCGCGCCTGGCCCAGGCCGCCTGGGCGGAAACATCGCTGGACGAGCGGGCGCGCCTGTGCACCGCCTTCGTCGACGCCATGCTGGCGATGAAGGCCGACATCGTGCCGGAACTGGCGCGCCAGATGGGCCGCCCGGTGCGCTATGGCGGCGGCGAGCTGGGCGGCTTCGAGGAGCGCGCGCGCCACATGATCGCCATCGCTGCCGAGGCGCTGGCCCCGGTGGTGCCGGCCGCCAAGCCCGGCTTCCAGCGGATGATCAAGCGCACGCCGCTGGGCGTCGTCATGGTGATCGCGCCCTGGAACTATCCGTTCCTGACGGCCGTCAACTCCGTCGTGCCGGCGCTGATGGCCGGCAATGCGGTGATCCTGAAGCACGCCGCCCAGACGCTGCTGGTGGGCGAGCGCTTCCAGATGGCGGCCGATGCCGCCGGCCTGCCCGATGGCCTGTTCCGCACCCTGGTGCTGACGCATGAGGCGACGGCGAAGATCCTGGGCTCACGCTCGGTCGATCAGGTCAACTTTACCGGATCCGTCGCCGCCGGTGCCGCCATCGAGCAGGCGGCCGCCGGCACCTTCATCGGCGTGGGGCTGGAGCTGGGGGGCAAGGACCCCGGCTATGTCCGCGCCGATGCCGATCTGCCCTTCGCGGTAGAGAACCTGGTCGACGGCGCCTTCTTCAATTCCGGCCAGAGCTGCTGCGGCATCGAGCGCATCTATGTCCATGCCGACCTCTATGACGAGTTCGTCGACAAGTTCGTCGCGCTGACCCGCACCTATGTACTGGGCGACCCGCTGGACCCGGCGACGACCCTGGGGCCGATGGTCCGTCCCGCCGCGGCGGATTTCGTGCGCGGCCAGATCGCGGAGGCGGTCGCCGCCGGCGCCCGTTCGCTGGTCGACCCGGCGGAGTTCCCGCGCGACGCCGCGGGGTCGGCCTACATGGCGCCGCAGGTGCTGGTCGGTGTCGACCATTCCATGCGGGTGATGATGGAAGAGAGCTTCGGCCCCGTCATCGGCATCATGAAGGTCGTGGGCGACGACGAGGCGCTGGCGCTGATGAACGACAGCCCCTATGGCCTGACCGCCTCGGTGTGGACGCGCGACGCCGTCGCCGCCGAGGCGCTGGGCGACCGCATCGCCACCGGCACGGTGTTCATGAACCGCTGCGACTATCTCGACCCGGCGCTCACCTGGACCGGTGTGAAGGACACCGGCCGCGGCGCCACCCTGTCGCGTGTCGGCTACGAAACGCTGACGCGCCCCAAATCCTTCCACCTGCGCCTCGGCGCGTGAACCCGCAGGGCATCCCATGTCCACTTCCCCCACTGCCAACTGGAGCTACCCCACCGCCATCCGCTTCGGCGCCGGCCGCATCAAGGAACTGGCCCAGGCCTGCCGCAGCGCCGGCATCGGCCGGCCGCTGTTCGTCACCGATGCCGGGGTCGCCGCGTTGCCGATGACCGCCGCCGCGATGGAGGTCTGCCGTGCCGACGGCCTGGACTGCGGGCTGTTCGCGGATGTCCGCCCCAATCCGGTCGCGGCCGATATCGAGGCGGGCCTGAAGGTCTACCGCGACGGCGGCCATGACGGCGTCGTCGCCTTCGGCGGCGGCTCGGACCTGGACGCCGGCAAGGTCATCGCCTTCATGTCCGGCCAGACCCGGCCGATGTGGGATTTCGAGGATATCGGCGATTGGTGGACGCGCGCCGACCCCGACGGCATCGCCCCGATCGTCGCCGTGCCGACCACCGCCGGCACCGGCTCGGAAGTCGGGCGCGCCGGCGTGGTCATCAACGAAGAGACGCATACCAAGAAGATCATCTTCCATCCGAAGATGCTTCCCGCCGTCGTGATCTGCGATCCGGAACTGACGGTGGGCCTGCCGCCCAAGATCACCGCCGGAACCGGCATGGATGCCTTCGCCCACTGCCTGGAGGCCTATTGCGCCCCCACCTATCACCCGATGTCGGAAGGCATCGCGGTTGAGGGCATGCGGCTGGTGAAGGAATACCTGCCCCGCGCCTGCCGCGACGGCACGGATATCGAGGCGCGCGCCCATATGATGAGTGCCGCCGCCATGGGGGCCGTCGCCTTCCAGAAGGGCCTGGGCGGCATCCATGCGATCTCGCACCCGATCGGCGCGCTGTACGACACCCATCACGGCATGACCAATGCCGTGGTCATGCCGGCGGTGCTGCGCTTCAACGCCGCGGTGATCGAGACCAAGATCTCGCGCCTGGCCGGCTGGCTGGGCCTGGCGCCGGCCACCTTCGACGGCTTCCTGCAATTCGTCGTCGACCTGCGCCACAAGGTCGGTGTGCCCGGCGGCCTGCGAGAACTGGGCGTCGACGATGTGCGGTTCGACGAGATGGCGGAGATGGCCGCCGTCGACCCGACCGCCGGGGGCAACCCCATACCGATCACCCCGCAGGTGGCACGCCAGCTGCTGGACGCCGCATACTGACACCGGTTCGCCGCTGCCGCGCCATATTGCCGGGCTATCCACGCCCGGCACTGTGGCGACCTGCGAGGAGGACTGGCGTGCGGCGGACTTGGACATTGGCGGCGGGGCTGCTGGCCCTGTCATCCGGCGCGGCGATGGCTGACCCGGATATCGTCGGGCACTGGCAGACCACCTGGGACCAGCCGGTGGTGGTCGAACTGGCAGCGTGCGACGACGCCGTCTGCGGCCGGCTGGTCGGCCTGCCCGATCCCGCAGCGGTCGATGTCCGCAACCCCGACCCCGGGCTGGCGGGCCGCCCGCTGTGCCGCCTTCAGGTGCTGCAGGTCAGCGAACTGGGCGGCCAGTGGACGGGCCGCTTCTACAACCCCGAAGACGGCACCGACTACAGCGTGTCCGTGCACATCGATGACCAGGGCCGGCTGGAGGTCTGGGGGTCGACCGGGCCGATCCTGCTCGCCCGCATCATCCCGCTGATGATGGCGTGGTCGCCGGTGCCGCCGCCCGACGAGCCCTGCGCCGCCGCCCCGGTGTCCTGATCCACCACTCCGCCACCACCAGGTTGGGCAGCCAGCAGGCCCAGGCGATCGCCTGATAGGCGGTGTCGAAGTCCAGGCGCAGCATCACCGCCGCGGTCAGCTCCAGCCGCAGCGTCACCGCGGCGAAGGTCAGTGCTGTGCTGCGCAGCATCCAGGCGCGGTGCCGGTCTAAATCGCCGGCCCGCGCCGCCTGGAAGCCCATCGTCGTTGTCGTCAGCCAGATCACTGCCAGCGCGGCGAACCCCGCTGCCGCCACCGGTCCGTAGGCGGTGCCGAAGGCGATGCGCAGGCCCGCCACCCCGCCGATCAGGCAGGCGGTGACATAGACCCGTCCCATCCAGCGGTGCAGCCGCGGCCGGCGCCGGCGCAACCCCGCCCAGACCTGCCAGGGCGCACACAGCAGCGCCACGCCGCCGGCCGTCGTGTGGGCCACGAAGGCGATCGGATGCGCCTGGAAGTTGGACCGCAGTCCCGCCGGAAACAGCCGCGGGTCGCCCTCGACATAGCGCAGGGCATAGAGGCCGATCGCCAGTGCCAGGGCGGTGGCGGTCAGCCAGGCGAGCGTGCGCAATGTCGCGGCCATGTCCTGTCCGTCTCTGCCTGTCCGTCCCGACTCACGTCCCGCAGCAGGGATCATCCACTGCCGACCGGTCCGCGACTGTCGCTTCAAATCGGGGCAACCCTATGACGGCCGTCACATGCATGGAAACCGAGATCTGTTAACCAGTTCACACTTGCATGCATTCGTTCGAAAGGATTGAACGATGGCGCAAATAATCGTCGACAACGGTGTCCCTTTTGATTTTGCGGATTCCGCATTTCTGCTGATCGATATCGTGCTGACCGCCGAGGACGGCAGCTTCATCTACCAGACGGCTGACGGTATTACGGTCCAGATTTGGGGTTCCGGCTTCACCTATGGCGATGACGGCCTGCCGATCGGCGGCGACCCCTCCGTCATCACCATCCATGACGCCCTCGGCAACGAGATCGCCAGTGTCACGCTGGTGACTGCCGATCTGGGCGACCTGCTGGCCAACGGCGGCGCCGATTTCTGGCAGGTCCTGTTCGCCGGCGACGACACCATCTTCGCCCATAAGGGCGACGACACGCTGATGGGCTACGACGGCGACGACCATCTCTACGGCGACGGCGGTGCCGACCATCTGTTCGGCGGGCAGGGCAACGATGTGATCGACGGTGGCACCGGCAACGACGTCATCGATGCCGGTGCGGACGACGACACCATCATCTTCCACCCCGGCCAGGGCAACGACACCATCGACGGCGGGTCCGGTTTCGATACCGTCGTCCACCAGGGACTGAACAGCGAGTGGCCGGACATCATCGAGGTCTCGGCCACCGGCCGCCGCGACACGCAGGTGCTGCTGGAAGTCGGGTCGTTCAAGAACACCCGCCAGCCCGACGAGCCGCCGCAGAGCGAGGCGACGCTGGACAATGTCGAGCGGCTGGAGATCTACGGCCGGAAGGGTGACGATCAACTGCATGTCCACGACCTCGCCAACACCGATCTCGCCGACGGCCGCATCTTCTATGACGGCGGACTGGGCGACGACGACCTGAACGCCCAAGGCACCGCGACCGACATCACCTATCTCTGGCACTTCATCGGCAACGGCGATCCCGGTGGCGGCGACGTCCATTTCGGTGCCGGCGACGGGGATCTCTTCCATCTGCTGGTCGAAGACATTGCGGCGGCCAAAGACGATCCGATGGGCAAAGGCGAGGTTGCCGACCTGACGATCACCCTTCAGGCCGGTGCCGCCGGCGTCGACATCTGGGAAGGCAAATCCGGCTTCGGCGTCAGCCCCGACATCAGCCTCTGGGATGCGGAGGAAATCGTCTTCGACTTCGCCGACGGCGACGACAGCGTTGCCATCGACGAGGATCTCAGTGCCGTCTATGCGGGCGACATCGTCATCGATTACGGCGCCGGCGAGGGCATTCTGGTGGTCGTCGGCCACCAGGGCGACATCGTCGCCACCGGCGGCGACACCCACAACGACTTCACCTCCGGCGACGGCGACGACACCCTGACCGGCGGCGCCGGTTCCGACTACATCGCCGGCGGCGGCGGCGCGGACACCATCGTCGGCGGCGACGGCATCGAGGACGAGCTGTTCGGCGGCGACGGCGACGACGTCATCGAAGGCGGCGCCGGCTATGACGAGATGGAGGGCGGCACCGGCGCCGACACCTTCGTCTTCCAGGCGGGCTTCGATATCGACGTCATCTTCGATTTCGAAGCCGGTCCCGTCGGCGGCGACGTGCTCGATTTCACCGCGCTGGGCATCACCTTCGGCGATCTGGCGATCTCGGCGTTCAACGGCACCGATACCGAGATCGTCACGCCCGACGGTGACACCCTCTACCTGGCCGGCGTTCTGCCGGCCGAGCTGGATGCCGGCGACTTCCTGTTCTGACAGCCCACCGGCAGCACGCGCGCAGCAATCCGCTCCCCGCACTTCCGACGTGAAAGGACCGGCCGATGACGCAGATGATCGCCAGCAACGGCTTCCCGCTCGACGTCTTCGATCCGGCATTTCTGCTGATCGATACGGTGATCACCGCCGGGGCCTCCGGCTTCGTTTACGAGACCTCGGCCGGCACCACCGTGTCGATCTGGGGCTCCGGCTTCAGCTATGACGGCACCGGCCAGCCGACGGGCGGCGACGTCTCGGTGATCACCATCCACGACAGCTTGGGCAACGAGGTGGCCAGCTTTACGCTGGCGGCCGTCGACCTGGCCGACCTGCTGGCCAACGGCGGCAGCGATTTCTGGGAGGTGCTGTTCGCCGGCGACGACGCGATCTTCGCCCATGACGGCGACGACACGCTGTCGGGCTTCGACGGCAACGACCGCCTCTACGGCAAGGGCGGCCATGACACGCTGCTGGGCGGTCAGGGCGAGGATGTCATCGACGGCGGCACCGGCGACGACATCATCGATGCCGGCGCCGATGATGACCTGATCATCGTCCATGCCGGCCAGGGCAACGACACCATCGACGGCGGCAGCGGCTTCGACACGGTGGCCCACCACGGGTTTGATAGCTCCTCCACGGGCGATGTCATCACCGTCGGCGCCACCCGGGGCCGCGACCCGTCGGTGAGCCTGGGCATGGGCGCAGCACGCGACGGCAAGGGCGGCAAGGGCGACGGGCTGCCGCATACGCAAGCGACGCTGGACAATGTCGAGCGCCTGGAGATCAACGGCAACGACGGCGACGACGCGCTGCATGTCTTCGACATCTCCAGCACCGATCTCGGCGCCGGGCAGATCGTCTTCGACGGCGGGCTGGGGACGGACGACGTGCACGCCGCGTTCGCCACCACCAGCATCGAGTACATCTGGCGGTTCGCTGGCGACGGCCATCCGGGCGACGGCACCGTCGACTTCGGCAGCGGTTTCGACCGGTTCACCGTCATCGTCGAGGACGACGGCAAGGACATGGACCTCACCCTCTCCGCCGGCGGCGGGGTCGTCGAGGTGTCCGAAGGCCTGTTCGGCGGCAAGTCCACCGGCACCGTGACGATGACGGGGGTCGACGGGATGTCCTTCGAGCTTGCCGGCGGCGACGACAGCGTCGTCATCAACGGCGATCTCGGCGGCGAATTCTCCGGCGGCATGGCCATTCTGTTCGGTGGCGGCCAGAACACCCTGACGGCCACGGACCACACGGGCAGCATCAACGTCAGCGGCGGTGACGGCACCAACATCTTCCAGACCGGCAGCGGCGCGGATCTGTTGTCGGGTGGCGCTGCGAACGACCATCTGTCCGCCGGCGACGGCAATGACTGGTTGTTGGGTCATGGCGGTGACGACGTGATGAACGGCGGTAGCGGCGCCGACCGGTTCATCTTCGAGGCCGGCTCCGGCCACGACACCATCGAGGATTTCGAGGCCGGACCCGGCGGTGGCGACGTGCTGGACTTCTCCACCCTCGGGATCACCATCGGCGATCTCGTGATCACCCAGATCGCCGGCGACACCCAGATCGCGACGCCGGACGGCGACACCATCCTCCTGCAAGGCGTGCTGCCCGGACAACTGGACAGCGGCGACTTCCTGTTCTGACGCCCGCGACCGCAAACGGTAAACGAGGGGCGCGAGCCGGCCCCTCGTTCCTCCTCATCCGCGGTGACAATCCTTACCGCCGCACTTCCCAGAACAGGCCGTAGAGGGCGCCGTTGGCGGCATGCTCGGTGTAGAAGTCGTAGTAGATGCCCTGGTGCTCGTGCTGTGGCCGGTCGGCCAGCGCACCGACGCGGCGCAGCTCGACCGTCTGGTTGGCGATGCCCAGCGGCACATGGTCCGGGCCGATGGTGTCGTGCACGGCCTGGGCCGCCTGCTGGCCGGCCAGCGCCACGCCGACCCCGGCGACGGCGCCGGTGCCGCCGGTGCCGACGGCGATCAGCGCGCCGGACACGGCTGTCGTCACCTGGACGAAGCCGCGCATGAAATCGGCCAGGCCGGTGTGATACTCATAGACATGGGCCTGCAGCACGATGCTCTGCGCCGGGCCGCGCCAGACCGTCTGGTCCAGGCGCAGGATGTCGCCGGCATTCAGGCCTTCCCAGGGCCGGTTCTCGCCCGGCGCGAACACCGGCTGGGTGACGTTGCCGTTCTCTTCCACCACATAGGCGATGACGAAGGCGTCGTCGTCGTGCCCGCGCGGGCCTTCCTGCACCACCTGCACGCCGGTGAGGTGGAGGGAGTAGAAATCCTGCGCATGGGCCGACGTGGTCGAATAGGCGAGGCTGGCGGCGGCGGTGAAGGCGGCGGCGGTTCCGAAGCCGATGGCGGTGAGGATGGACTTCATGGCGGATCTCCCGGTCTTGGCGTCTGCGGCCGGGCCGTGTCCCGCCGCTCCATGACCCTGAGCATCGCCGATCGCCGGCCCGCCGGGCATGGGGTCGATCCCCCATATTGCCGGTCCGCAGCACTCTCCGCGACCCCCGGATCCGGGGCCGCACATCGTCCCTGGAGGGTCCCGCCTGCGCGGGACCGACGGTAAATGGCAGGCATCCATCCACACCCGTCATCCCCGCGCAGGCGGGGATCTCCCCGCAGCTGCACACGGACCAGCCACAAGCGCGGCCCCACGGGGGCGCGATGCCGCAGCCGCGGTCCACAAACGCCCTTGACCGCTGCGCCCGGCGCACCGCAGATTGGAAGCATTCCGAGGGGGGCCCCGGTAGGGGGCTGAGATATCGACGGGCAGCGATGCCGACGCGATGACCCTTAGAACCTGATCCGGGTTATGCCGGCGAAGGGAACGGATACGCGGCTGCGGCGTCGGCCAAGGCCAGAAGCGGACACCCCCCAAGCTATCGACGCCCGGATCTCCTGCCCCCTGTGGCCCAAGGAGATCGCCTGATGACCCATACCCCCAAGCCCGCCGATTTCGAGGTGACGACCGGCCCGCTGCCCGCCTCGCGCAAGGTGTTCGTCGCCGGCACCGACGCCGGCGTTCGCGTGCCCTTCCGCGAGATCGCGCTGCACGAGAGCTCCGGTGAACCGCCGTTGCGCGTCTATGACACCACCGGCCCGTACACCGACCCGGAGGTGAAGATCGACATCGCCGCTGGTCTTGCGCGCCCGCGCCAGGCCTGGATCGAGGCGCGCGGCGATGTGGAGCCGGCGGACGCCCGCCCCGTCGCTCCCGCCGACAACGGCTTCGCCAGCGGCCGCCACCTGGTGGCGGAGTTCCCGACCAAGCATCGCCCCCTGCGCGCCAAGCCCGGCTGCGCCCCGACGCAGCTGGCCTATGCCCGCGCCGGCATCGTCACGCCGGAAATGGAATACATCGCCATCCGCGAGAACCTGGGCCGCGCCAACCCGGGGCGCGAGGCCCGCGCCCGCGACGGCGAGCCCTTCGGGGCGGAGATCCCGGACGAGATCACGCCGGAATTCGTGCGTGACGAGGTCGCGCGCGGCCGCGCCATCATCCCCGCCAACATCAACCACCCGGAGAGCGAGCCGATGATCATCGGCCGCAATTTCCTGGTGAAGGTGAACGCAAATATCGGCAATTCCGCCGTCACCTCCTCGGTGGCGGAAGAGGTGGACAAGATGGTGTGGGCGATCCGCTGGGGCGCCGACACGGTCATGGACCTGTCGACGGGCCGCAACATCCACAACATCCGCGACTGGATCCTGCGCAACTCCCCCGTGCCGATCGGCACCGTGCCGATCTATCAGGCGTTGGAGAAGGTGGGCGGTGTGGCCGAGGACCTGACGTGGGAGATCTTCCGCGACACCCTGATCGAGCAGGCCGAGCAGGGGGTGGACTATTTCACCATCCATGCCGGGGTGCGCCTGCCCTATATCCCGCTGACGGCAAAGCGCGTCACCGGCATCGTCTCGCGCGGCGGCTCGATCATGGCCAAGTGGTGCCTGGCCCACCACACGGAGAGCTTCCTCTACACCCACTTTGCCGAAATCTGCGAGATCATGCGCGCCTATGACGTGGCGTTCTCGCTGGGCGACGGGTTGCGCCCCGGCAGCATCGCCGACGCCAACGACGCCGCCCAGTTCGCCGAACTGGAGACGCTGGGCGAGCTCACCCGCATCGCCTGGGACCACGACGTCCAGGTGATGATCGAAGGCCCCGGCCACGTGCCCATGCACAAGGTCAAGGTCAATATCGACAAGCAGCTGAAGGTCTGCGGCGAGGCACCGTTCTACACGTTGGGTCCGCTGACCACCGATATCGCGCCGGGCTATGACCACATCACCTCGGCCATCGGGGCGGCGATGATCGGCTGGTTCGGCACGGCGATGCTCTGCTACGTCACGCCCAAGGAGCATCTGGGCTTGCCCGACCGCGACGACGTGAAGACCGGCGTCATCACCTACAAGATCGCCGCCCACGCCGCCGACCTGGCCAAGGGCCACCCGGCCGCGTCAGCCTGGGACGACGCCATGTCCCGTGCCCGCTTCGAGTTCCGCTGGGAAGACCAGTTCAACCTGGCCCTGGACCCCGAAACGGCGCAAAAATTCCACGACGCCACCTTGCCGAAGGAGGCGCACAAGACCGCCCACTTCTGCTCCATGTGCGGCCCCAAGTTCTGCTCCATGCAGATCACGCAGGAGATCCGCAAGGCGGCCGAGGAGGGGCTGGCGGAAAAGGCCAAGGAGTTCCGCGAGGCGGGCGGGGAGATCTATCAGCCGGTGTGAGGGGGCGGGGTTGACCTGACGGTTGGGGCACGTACCGCGGCTCGCCGGGCAAGCTCGCGGTACGTTTGCCCTATTCGTAACAGTAATACGGGCGCTGGCACGTCATAAGTCGTCTATTGGGTGGCCTCTTGCCATCCGCGGATTCCTCGGATTTTGTCCTGTTATCGTAGCGGGGACATCTATCTTGGCATTGCCTTGCCGGTGTTTGACGATGTCGCATCCCGCGAACCGCTATTGTATTTCGAGAGAGGGACTTGCGAGATCACCACGTACGAAACGGATAAGATCAATGGAGCTGCGGAGCACAATTCCCAGGACGAACCGCATTATTTCGGCCTGATCGGATTCAATACTGCTGTTCTAACGGGCAAGGGGTCGTCGGGATACTTCGAGCACCAAATAGCCGACGACACGGAGCTCGCAACCCCCGAAGTTTGGGAAGTCTGGTGTACCGGGGCATCACCTGTTCGGCGGCAAGAACAAGAGCCTGACGTCGATCCGCCTCACTCCTCGAGTGATCGACGATTTCAAGCTTGCCGGCAAAGGCTGGCAGGCTCGCATAGACACGGCGCAGATTGCCTCGTCGGGATTCAGGAGCAAGCACCAGGCAACTGCACGACGATCGATAAAAGCGCCCATCGAGAGTGTATTGCCTCGACCGCGATCACGACAGCAAGTTCACCTCTACGTCATTAATATTGATATTTTTTCATGTTATTATCGTAAATACGCATAGAGTACATCCATTCCGCCTCTGAAGCAACTTCCTAACGCATTGTTTATCAATAGAGTTTTATATAGAAGCAAACATGTTGACTCAAATATGTCTCTATGAGAGACTGCATTTTGCACTCTGCATTTATTGTTCGAATCTATCTAGTCTATTCAGCCAGTGAGGGTGCCACATGATTCCTACTGGTTTTGTCGGACGCGCCAAACCACTGGGCGTGGAAGAGATTGATGAGGAAGCCGGCGCTTGAGCTTGCCGCTATCCCGATTACGCGCATTTGCCGAGATCGAAAGTGGATATCTGGGAGCATTCCTAGCGAGTAAGCGACCAACGATCTTATTCGAAAGTCATGTCTTCCGAAAGCACTCCGGGGGACGGCATGATGGCGTCACGGATCCGAAGGGCAAGCCAATATCGACTGTCAACTGGGACAAGACAACATATGGGAAGGCTGGTGAATGGCAATGGACTCGCTTTCAACTTGCCTTTGATCTTGACAACGATGCTGCTATTCAGGCAGCATCGTGGGAATTATTTCAAGTTTTAGGCGAGAATGCGTTATCGATAGGCTATGAAAGTTACGGCGTCTTTGCTGAGCAGATGTGCGATAGCGCCGCTAATCATCTTCGCGCAGCTGTCCAGTACCTTGTCGCGAACAATCTACTCGAACCTTTGCGAGCCGCCAATTGGCCGAAAGTGGCAAAGAAATGGAATGGGCCTGCGTATAAAGAAAATCAATTCGACATAAAGTTGGCTGAAGCCGATGCAAGGATTGCTGCAGAGCTTAGCCGATGACGATCAGACATCTTCTATTCATCGGTGATAGCTTGGCAAATGGTGTCGGCCTTCACTATAGCGATGGCAATGCTACAAACAAGGCCATCGATGGATCTCTGGCAAATTCCTGGGTTGGCCAGGTTCGCCCGCTAGTCCAGCACTACCACCCCTCTATTGTTGTGGTCAGCTTAGGCATGAACCACAGCCAGTTTTCGAGGTTCCCGGGCCAACTCGCAGCCATCCGGGAGGAGATCGACGGCCGAACCGTCGTGTGGTTTCTGCCGCCGGTGATGCCGGCCGAGTTGGAAGTGCGACGGCAAAATACGATCCTCCATGTTTCGGCAATTGCCCAAGAGCACCGGGACCAACTATTCGATCTTGACACGGTCGGCGCCCAACGCGCGCCGGATCATGTTCATTTTGCCTGGGGTTCCAGCGGCTACGGCAAGCTTGCCTCCGGGCTGAAGTCTTTCGTGGCCACCTTTTCGTAGGCTATAATCTGCGGATCCGATATCTATTGAAACGACTCTTACTCGGGAGGCCTGTCTGGTTTCTTTTATTTTGCTGATATTGACAACAACGATGGATTGGCAGTTTTGTTGAGAGATGTACCAGGCATTGATCGTGGCCATCCAGACCAGAATTTTCCGGTGACTCGGACTTCAGGGACCCAGGATCCGTTCTGCAGATACATCGATCAATTATCTGGGGAGGAAACCGAGTATACTTATAACATGCAAACCGCTGTGTTTCCGTATCCGCCATCTTAACTAGAGGAGTGACAGCATGTTTACCTTCAACGAAGAACATTTCCTAACACTGTGGAAGAGGTGCTGCTTCGGCGAGATCGCCGATGCCATGGTGTTTTTCGGATTGCGGGGGTGTGCTCCCGTCTACGAAGCCGCTGACTCGTTTACTGAAAGTGCCGATATCTTGGACACACCGCCAGACCATCGGCACATGAGCTGCAGCATCGGTCAATGGAAGCGAGGTCAAGGTATTGCATTGTTCCTCGGAAGCACAGTGCCGCACGAGAGATATGTTGCCGGCGGCCTGTCGCAGCACGGAGCTGGCGTCAACCAGCTGATGCTATCTAGAATCCGCGGGTACACGCAGGCATGGCACAAAGCCAACAGGCCTACAGGTCATCCGGCATTCACGATACTTGGAATATTGCCCGTCCGTCGTACGGCTGACAATCTTATCTACGACGAGGGGGACATTGTCGATATAGATGCAGTCTATGACAACATCCATGCCGCTTGGAGTGCGGACAGAACTCAGACAAACTTCTCATCGGCAGGATGCCAAGTGATTGCCGGCTATCCAGCTTGCCAGAAAAGAGGCCCGAACTCGAAAGACGTTGGGCCTTGGGCCAAGTTTCGAAACATTGCTTATTCCGAACCGCAGACTACGTTTCATTATGCGTTGTTCAGCGCAAGCGAAGTCATAAAGATTGCAACAGGCAACATGAGCAACATGTTTGCTTCGCTTCGATTCGGATCCGGGGGTGACTTGGTCAATGAACTGCAGCAACGGCTGAACGAAAAGGGATACGACGTCGGCGTGGTCGACGGTGAATTTGGCAAACGAACACTTGGCGGCGTCCTGAAATTCCAAGAGGACCAATTCGGTAACTATGCTGACGATGGAATTGTCGGCAGCATGACTGCGGCAGCTTTGGGCATGCATCTGCCCCATTTATCTGAAATCTAGATAGGGAGGGTACTCCCCATCACTAAGGGTGAGATAGAATTGGGCTGCTCCACCCATCCGCCCCTTGCCTAATTGGTGAGGAGTCCTCCCCCGACAGCTTCGTTGACGCGATCGGCATTCTGTACGATCACGTGGTCGAGCAGGGTGCCGACGTCAACGGGTTCACGGGGACGGTGGGCCATGACCACCTGGGCTCATTTGCTGCGCGGGATGACAAGTTCACCGACCTCGCCATCAATGGGGAAAAGCAGGGCGGGCAGACAGGGAAAGCGGATAGCATCGTGGGTCTTTCGACTGGGGTGAAACCGACCACGCTGCAGCTCTTCAAGCACAGCCTTTATGAGTACGAAAAGGGTGTGCGCAAGCTGCAGATGATGACCTTGACCGCGGCCGAGGCCGCGATCCTCGTCGAGCGGCTGGACGCGGCATCCATCGACCACTACCGCCAGGAAATCTCGCCGGAAAAGGTCAACCTCTTCTTCGGCCGCGCCGCGCTGGTGAAGACCGCCCAACAGATCGTGACCAAGCCGCTCAACCTTCTGTCGCCGGAAGAGGATTTCATCCTCGGCACCCTGCTGGGCTATGACGGGGAGCAGCAATGCCTGCGCTATCTGGCGAAGAAGGCGCCGCATCCCCAATAAGGCCGGCCGCCACCGCCGGTGGGCACCCATGCCGTGTGCAGGGCGAGCGCCGCCGCCTTGCAGCATCCGTTGCCGCCGGCCCGGCCCCGGAACACGCCATCCCTTGTGCCGTTCTACGCGGGGAGGGTCCTCACGTGGGAAGGCCGGGCAATGGGCACGCGCGGGTTGAAACTGATGGCGAGGCTGGGATACGGCTCGCGGGGCGCGGTCTACCTGATGATCGGCGGGTTGGCGACATTGACGGCCATCGCCGGCGGCGGCGAGACGGTCGGCAGCCGCGGCGCGGTGAGGGAGCTGCTGCGCCAGCCGTTCGGCGAAGTCCTGGTGATCGCGATCAGCCTCGGCTTGTTCTGCTATGCCGGGTGGCGGGTCATGCAAAGCCTGTTCGATGCAGAGAAACACGGAACCGGCGCCAAGGGCCTGGTCATCAGGGCCGGGCTGTTCGTCAGCGCGGCGACCCACGGGTTCTTGGGCGTCTACGCGCTCTCCCTGGTCGTCGCGGCGATGGCCTCCCAGGGGGAAGGCAAGGGCGCCATCGCCTGGCTGATGCAGCAGAGCTTCGGGCCCTATCTGGTCGGGCTGGTCGGATTGCTGATCGTCGGCGCTGGCTGCGCGCAAGTGTGGAAGGGTGCCCGGCGCAGATTCCACAAATATCTCGAATTCTCCCGAGCGGAGCATCCGGTTCTTTCGTGGATCTGCGGCTTCGGCCTGATCGCGCGCGGTGTGGTGTTCTGCCTGATCGGCGGCCTTGCTTGCTTCGCGGCCGTGAAGGCCGATCCGCAGCAGGCCGGCGGCATGCCGGAGGCGATGTCGTGGCTGCGCCGCCAGCCCTTCGGCCAGGCAACCTATGCCGCCATGGCGTTCGGGCTGTTCGCCTTCGGCATCTACAGCCTGGTTGAAGCGCGGTGGCGCAGGATCCGGACATAGCCATCGGGAAGCGCGGTACCCTGGACCGAATACGGACATGGCGGCCCGCTGGTCGATGGACGCCCCGTTCTGACGGCGGCGCCGGGCCGGCACCGCCGGGCCAGGATCAGGGGGTCTCGCGGCACGGCCTCAGGCTTTGGGCGATGGCGGTGAAGACGGGCATCAGCCGGTCTTCGCTGAGCGCCGCGCCGGCCGTGATCGAATGGCGGCCGAGGGTGAAAGCCGCGTCGCCGAACGGCATGAACAGGGTTGCGGTCTTCTCCTCCCCCTCGAGCGGGATGGGGGCGGCGGCGATGGCGGCGCCGTGGGTGCCTGCAGCACCGCGGCAGGCGATGGTGACCGCTTGCGCGACCACCGCGGCGTCGGCCAGCGGGGACGGGCCGGACACCTGCGGGCTGTCCTCGCCGCCGCAGTCGAGGCCGGTGCTGAGCCGGTCGGCGAAGCCCTCCAGCGTCGGCACGCCGTTCGTCGCCGGTCCGATCAGCTCGCCGAGCTCGATGCCGTCGACGGTGCGGAGCTCGACACCGGCGCCGTAGGAGATGGCCTCCACCCCCTCCGGCACTGTCACCGCTACGCCGCCGACGCACCAGTCGCCGGCTTCCGCCCACTCACCAAGCGGCGGCACCGGCTGGGCCAGGGCCGTGACGCTGAGAGCCAGGATGGCAGATCCGATGACGGCACCGATGTGTCCCCGTGTGGTCATGACATGGCTCCTACGGTTGTAGATTCAGGTGTCGGAATACGTTGAGCGCCGATACCCTGTCGCGCCATAGGTCCTGGCCATCGTCCAGTTGGGACGGGCTTGGCGGCCGGCCCAGCCTGGTGCGCCGCTTCGGGCAGCGGCCGAGTATGTGGGGCTTGGCATACAACCGGGTGATCCGGCGACGACCCGCCGTTGCTGACGACAAGGACGTGCATGATGGCGATCTATCTGAACGAGGACGAGTTCGGCAACGATGCCGCCTGCATCGGCTTCCCGCACATCCTGTTGTGCATGGGGGTCGTGGTGATGACCAGCAACGACCTCTACGGCGTCCATCTCGGCTGGCCGGGCGGGGATTCCGACGTGCTGATCGCAGAGCTCGCCAACCTGATCGCCGCCGACGGTGTCG
The DNA here is from genome assembly GCA_020638595.1 of Rhodospirillaceae bacterium. Classification (GTDB taxonomy): domain Bacteria; phylum Pseudomonadota; class Alphaproteobacteria; order DSM-16000; family Inquilinaceae; genus JACKIG01. The sequence goes on from JACKIG010000024.1 coordinate 52,162, forward strand.
CTGATGACATGAGGGCGCTCTACGGCTGCTGTAATCGGGAGATCCGGTTCCAGGCGGCCGGTGACAAGAAGAGGGCCTGGAAGGCGGAGATGGCCGGGTATGCCGCGATCCTCGGCTTCGCCGGCAAGATCTACGGGTTCTGCACGTCGATCATTGCGCCGAAGGACGGCACGTATGTCGAGTACCATCCCCAATATCTGCAGCGGCAATGCCGGGTCTACTACAAGCGCAACGAGAAGATGGTCTATGCCGGCGGCGCCGCACCGGCAACCATGCACCGCTACAATCACCATCGTGGGATGGTCGTCCCCTTCGGAACCGAGCCGGTGACCACCGGCGCTGCGGTGACCACAACCCCCAGCAACAAGGGGCACCTGCACGAGGTCAACTATGTCCTGCGGATGAACAGCTTCACGGTGCCGTAGCCGCAGCCGACACGACCTGTCCGCCGTTCAGCCGAGATGCCCGTGCAGCGGCGGGCGATTGCCGCCGTCCTCACGGGCAGGGGCGGGCTTCCCGCCGACCATGGTTCCCCCCGACGCGCGCCGGATCCGGCCGGAATCTCCGGGTTCGGGATGCGACCTTATCTTCGCTGCATTCGTGATCCGGTATTCGGGTTTACATCGTTTGGGGGGTGGCTGTGGTGCCGACAAGGCTCTTGGCTTTCGTGGTCCTGGTGGCCGGCGCTGCCGGGTCGATCGCGCCGGCATCGGCGCGATTGCCGATGACCGGCTGCTGGACCAACGGAACGGCGACGTTTCAGATGCGCATCTGCGTGGCCGACAGCGGCCTGCACACGATCGCGTTCAGCTGGGACGAGCCGCCGACCGCGGATATGCCGGCGACGTCCGGCAGCTGCGGCGGCGATATCGACCTGACCGATCTGCCCGGCTTGAGCTTCGCCATGACCGTGCCCCGCCAGGCCGATGCGTGCATGCGGGACGGGCAGGTCGAGCCCCTCTGGCGCCGGGAATACCACTGCCTCTGGCAGTTGCCGGATGCCGGCCCCGCGGCGCCCTTCGTCTGCGAAGAGGCCGTCTATATCACCGACGATGACGTCTACAGCGAGATCGAGGGGCTGCGGTTCGAACGCATGGATTAGCGTCACCGCACCCAGTACACCGACGCCGCGTCCCGGCCCTTCGGCCAGTCCCTGCACAGGCGGGGGGTGAAGGCGGAGAGCTGGCGGGGCGCGGCAGCGCGGACGGCCGCGATCTGTTCGTCCGTGTCCACGGGCACCCAGGTCGAAAACTGCGGGTCCTGTCCCCCGGCCCAATCGACCTCCTCATAGAACTCGAAGACATAGCGCTGGCCGCAGCCGCGGCACTGCAGCAGATAGCGCCACCAGTGGCTGTCCTCGACGAAGGTCTCGAGGCGCTCGAACTGGGCGCGAAGGCCCTTGGCGATCGCCGCCTCTGGGTCCTTCCACAGCAGGCAGGCGGCAAGCCCAGCGCCGCCTTCTCGTTCCGGTGTCAAAGCCACGGTATCCTTTTCCGGCGCATCTACGGCATCCCCCCGCGCTGGTCAGGCAAGCCGGGCAGGGGGTTGTCGGGCGGCGGCCCGAGTCTGGGGTCGGCGAGGCCCGGGTAGCTGGGACCGGAGTATGCCGGGCCGCGGGACGGGGCCGGCGCGGCGGTCTGCGGCACCGCCGCCGGTTCGGGCGGGGGGTCGGGCGGCGGCACCAGCGATGCGCCGCCGTAGAGCGCGCCGATGGCAATCAGCCAGCTGCCGAGGATGCGGCCGGCGATGGTGACCCACGGCCGGCGGAAGGCCTGCCCGGTCAAGCCGATCCCGGCCGTGATCCAGACGCCGATCAGCACGCCGGTCCATCGGATGGTCGCGTCGTCGAAGCTCGGGTCGGTCAGGCTGATCGTCAGCGCCAGGGCGGCCCCGACGACGAAGGCGGCGACCGGCAACAGCCAGGGGCGCAGCCCGGCGCCGGGCACCAGCGCCAGACCGGCGGCGATGCAGCCGATCGGGCCGACATAGTAGAGGCGGATCGGCGCATTCGGGATCATGCCCAGGGTCGCCAGGATCTGGTCCTTGGCGACGAAACCGGCACCAATCCCGGCAGCGAACACCACCAGTGCCGCGATCCACAACCGCGGTCCGGCCAGCATCAGCCCGACGCCCATTCCGACCAGCGGCAGGATCCGTTCCGGTGTCAGGGCGCTGGACTGCAGCCACCAATCGAGCTTGCCCTGGCCCGCATCCGGCAGCGCGGCCAGTGCCGCCACCGCGGCCGCGCCCAGCAGCAGCAGCGCCGGCCCGGCCCAGGGGCTGTATCTCTGCAGGACCGGCTGCACAGGTCTCAGGCCACGAGGAAATAGACGCCGCCCAGCGCGATCGCCGCACCCAGCGCGCGGGCCAGCTTGCCGCCATGCAGCCGGTTCAGCCCCAGCCCGACGCCGATGCCGATCACGTGGATCATGCCGGTCGCGACCACAAAGCCGATCGCATAGTCCGCGGGGTCGGCGGCCCGAGGCAGTTCCGTCCCATGCGCATGACCATGGAAGACGGCGAAGATGCCGATCAGCAGCAGGGCGACCCATTCCGGCGGATGCCAGGCGAAGGCGATCGCCGTTCCGAGGGCGATGACCGACAGCGCGATGCCCGTCTCGATGCCCGGGATGGGGATGCCGAGAATGCCGAGGATGCCGCCGCCGACCATGATCAGCGGGAAGGCGACCGGCAGCGTCCACACCGGCCGGCCTCCCATCTGGGCACCCCACAGGCCGACCGCGAACATCGCCAGGAAATGGTCGGGCCCGGTCAGCGGATGCTCGAAGCCGCTGCCGAAGCCGCCGGCGTTGCCGTGGATGATGTGGGCCTGCGCAATATGCGGCACCAGCCAGAGCACGGTTGCCGTGCACGCGGCGAGCAGGATTGCCGCCGCCTTCTGCCGCTCCAGGCTGTCGAAGCCGCGACATCGCTCGCGCAATGCGCGGCCAGCGACCCCGGCTGGCCGGTTTGCCGCAAGCCCCTGTCGTGCACAGCTCAAGCTGGTCATGGATCCTCCAAGGCGGTCCTCCCGGTTCAGGAGAACAATTGCGGACAGTCCTGGGCGCCAGTCTCTCGCGGCGCGGCATCCAGCGTAGTTACGGTTGGATATCGTACGCAATGCGGACGCTTTGATGGCACATCGCAACGTCGGTAAGGATTGTAACAGCAATCCCCCGGGCGCTCGCCAGGCCGGGCGTGGGTTAGAGGATATCGCGCAACCTGGCCGTCACCGTGTACCGGCAGGTGTCCAGCACCAGTTCCGCCTTGACGGCGTGATCGAGCATCGCGTCGGTCAGGCGGCTGGTGCCGGGAAGGCTGTACACCGCCGTCCGAGAGAGGCCGTCGGCGCTGACGCCATATTGGGTCAGCGCTGCCCCGGGGAAGTCGTAAGTCAGGGTCACGTGGTCCAACAGCGCGGCCGGGTCGATCCTGACCGTGAAGAACACGCGGAACGCCGACGGCGCCTGGGCGGAGTTGCGGTTGGCTGCCAGATCGATCCGAACCTGGTTGGCCAGGGCGCCCGGCCGACCGACCATCGTCATCGCGCCGGGGGTCGGCTGGCCCGGCGCCGTGGCGAGACCGACATCGGCGGGCACGGTCTCGATCTGCAGTTGGCCGTTCTGCACCTGCCCGGCGTGGATACCGCCCGGGGCGAAGATGCCCTGCTGCGTCACCTGATAGTCGATCCCGCTCTCGCAATCGATCCCGGCGCTGGTGGCCGTGTAGGACATCAGGCAAGGATGGACCTGATCGCCGATGGGCAGGGTGGTCGGGCCTGACGGCGGCACCATCGGCAGCGGCGTCTGGAAGCTGAACTCCGTCACCTGCCTGACCAGGCGCCAGGTGCCATAAGGTCCGCCGCCGCCGGTCTGGCGCATGAACCAGGTCGTAGCGATGGTCTGCGGCGGCAGCGGCTGCGCCGTTGGGCCGACGACCTGGCTGCCGCGCAGGATCGCCCACTGTTCCGGGCACTGCGCCCCCGCGACCGCAGCGTCGAGGATGCACGCGGCCACGACGACGACGGCCGCAGCGCGCATCTGCAAACGCTTTCCCATGCGCGCCCCTCCCAGGCCAATCATCGTGGCCCAGGCCACCGCAGATTGCAACGGAGCCGGCCTGGGCCGATCGCCCCGAACCACCGCCACAAGAGCGCTAAGGGGACGTGGATCCAGCCCGATCGGCGCCGTGCAGGATGTCGATGACCTCGGTCGCAATCAGGATCCGCTCCAGCAGCCGTTCGACGATCCACTGCGGGTCCTGCAACGGCGTGCCGTAGTCGATCGGCTGCATCAGGGTGCGGTCGGTCGGCAGCGCCAGGAAGAAGGTTCCGCCGTCGAAGGCGCCCTGTACCCCTGCTGCGGTCTTCTCGCCGAAACGCTCGTCGAGCAGGCGCAACCCGTCCCGGATGACGGGCGGCAGCGCAGCCGTGGCCGCCTGCGGGTCGGCCGCATAGACCGCAAACCGCGCCTCGAATGCCGGGTCGTCGAAGCGAACGCGCTGCATCGACCGGATTCCCTTGGCGAACCCGGCCAACGCGTTGCCGATGCGCCCGAAATCCGCGGTGATCAGGACGGTCCCGCAGATCTCGGATGGCACGGAAAGCTCCAGCAGCAGGCCGGTGAATACGCCCAACGTCTCGCTTGTGCCGATGCTGCTCCCCGCCGCCCCGCCCAGGTGGGCACCGCTGGACCTGCGGCCGCTGGAGCGGTGCAGCGACAAATTGGCGGTGACCATCCGGTAGTCGACCTGCCGATGGGTGCCGGATATCAGATCCCGGAACCTCGATCGATTGAAGCGTCCGATCACGCCTAAGCTGCGGAACCGTTCGGCATCCTGCTTGTACTGGGGTGCGCGGTGGTAGTCGAAGGGTTGGCCCGCGTCCTTGAGTGCATCCTGGATCGGCGGGATCAGCGCCGCTGCAGCCTCGTCCTTCAGGCTGCGCTGCGGGCCGGAGCCGAACAGCGTGCTGACGAGGCCCGCGAGCACCAGGGGCAGGAGAATCCAAGCGCCTCCGCCGATACCGAGCTTGGCCATGACGACGAGGACGACAACGAAGGTCGCGATCGCGCTAACGACCCGCAGGATGCCGCGGAGGATCCGCTGCGGCCGCTGTTTCCGCAGGGTGATCCGCCGCTGTTCCAGCGCGGCAATGGGCGCGGCGAGCTTCTGGGCGAGTTGATCGACGAATCTGTCATCGAAAGGCATATCGGGCCTTCCCATGGTCTCCAATGTCCTGGTCTAAATAGAGTTCTCAACTCCGATTGTCGATGAGGTAACGCTCGACAGAATAGGAGAAATCTCCCATCAAGGCGGCGATGGCGGCACCCTCTGAAATCGCGACAGTGTTCGTCGTTCTCTGGATTCTCCATTCGCCTAGAGTCGACTCAAGTTCGTTGGGGTAGGTGTCACACTGCTTTTTTAAGTGGATTCATCCACTTCTCTTCCAGAATCGATAGCACTCTTTCGCCATGACACCCGCAAATCCTTTCGGCTAATCAGCCTGACATAGCGCGACATCGTCGCCCAGAGCGAAACAATCATGTGCCGCCTAGACCGCTACCCGACGGACCAGCGTCTGCCCAAGTCTGGCGCATCGACAACGGCGGCCAACGGGGCCGGACAAGGAGATCGACATGGTTGACGGTGCTGAAGGACGGCGGGCGCCCCATCTGTTCATCCCGGCCCTGTCCGGGCTCTATGCCGGCCTGGCGCCGCTGGCGGCAGCAGCCCCGCGGGTGGCGGCCGGGCTGCTGCTGATGCCGCATGGCGCGCAGAAGCTGTTCGGCGCCTTCGGCGGCTATGGGCTCGACGGCACCGGCCAGTTCATGGCCAGCATCGGGCTGGAGCCGGGCTGGCTGTTCGCGCTGGCGGCCGGGCTGGTGGAATTCGTCGGCGGCGCGCTGCTGGCGCTTGGCCTGCTCACCCGGCCGGCGGCCGTCGCGGTCGCGGTCCTGCTCGGGGTGACGATCACGGTGCATTGGCCGAATGGCCTGTTCTGGACCGACATGGGCTTCGAGTACCCGTTGTTCTGGGCGGTGGTCGCGCTCAGCTACGCGGTCCGGGGCGGCGGCGGCTATTCCCTCGAC
>JACKIG010000025.1:0-42500 GCA_020638595.1 Rhodospirillaceae bacterium
CTTTTCGGCTTGCTCCTAACAGGCGAACGCCTGGCCGCGACGCAGACCATGGAGGGCTTGAGAAATGCGGGCTAGTTCAGCGGGCCGGTGGCCGGGGGGGCGCGCCTGTCGGTGCGCGCGCCGAGATAGGCGGGCTCCGTCCGGATCTGGTCGTAGGCCTGAGCCACCTGACGGTCGGACTTGGCGAACGCGTCGATGACCACGGGATCGAAATGGGTGCCGCGCCCGGATACCAGGCGGGCCACCGCGTCGTCGTGCGTGCAGGGCGGCGAATAGGGCCGACTGGCACGAATAGCGTCATAGGCGTCGACCAGGCCGACGATACGGGCCGCCAGGGGGATTTCACCACCCGACAGGCCGGCCGGGTACCCCTTGCCGTCATAGCGTTCGTGGTGGTGGCGCGCGACCAGCGTCACCGTGTCCCGCTCGAACATGCGCGCCAGCGCCTGCCCGCCCAGCGTCGTGTGGGCACGCAGGGCCTGCTGTTCGTCCGGTTCCAGCGGTCCGTTATGGGCGAGGAAGCGCCCCTCGATCCCGATCTTGCCGATGTCGTGCAGCAGGGCCGCCAGCACGATTTCGGGGGTCTTGCCGTTCAGCCGCATCGCATCGCACAGCGTCTCGGCCAGCTGGGCCACCATGACGGAGTGGTTGAAGGTGATCCGGTCGGCATGGCCCATCGCCGACAGGAAGAAGCCGGTCAATGCGCTCTCGTCCGGTCCCAGCAGCAGCCGATGGAGCAGGCTGTCCTTCATGGTCTTGTCCTGGAGATACCCAATGATGCGTCCGGCGCGCGCCGGCGAAAGCGGGCCTGTCCGGGCCGCGGGGGCGGCCGGATCATTCGAACAGTTATAATCCGGATCGATGAAGCTCTCGTTAACCCGCCGGACGGGGGCGGCAGGTCCAGGCACACCACGGCGCGTGCAATCCGCCCGGGCCTGTGGCCGCCGGCCTCGGGGGCCCTTTGGAGGCGCGGACCGGATTCGAACCGGTGTACACGGCTTTGCAGGCCGCTGCGTAGCCACTCCGCCACCGCGCCGGGGTCGGATTGTCGACGGGGTCGTACCACCCCGCTTCCGATGGGGTCAAGCGCCCCGCACCAGCCGGCGTGGGCCACCCGCGCGTCGGCCGACAACCCCCCGCCGGGGGGGTGGTGCCGTTCGGGCCAACGATCCGCGTGGCCGGTGTGCCCCTTGCGATTGTCCCGGCGGACGATGCGGCGCTATAAGTCGTCGGCTTCGCCTGCGACCGACGTGACGTCGGCCGCAGCGGTCGGCAGCGCCGGCGGTGCATCGGGTGTGCGCATCGTCCGTCCTCGGCAGGTCAATTCTTGGGAACGAGCGAGATGCAGGAATACGCGACGGCCCGCCACAACATGGTGGAAGGTCAGATCAAGCCGAACAGGGTTACTGATGCCGCGGTCATGGATGCGATGCGCGAGGTACCGCGGGAGCTGTTCGTCCCGACCATAGCGCGGGGCGTGGCCTATGTGGACGAGGACATCCGCATCGCCGACGGCCGCTTCCTGATGGAGCCGATGGTTCTGGCGCGCCTGCTGGATGCCGCCGCGGTGCGCCGCGACGACATCGTCCTGGATATCGGCTGCGGCACCGGCTATTCCACCGCCGTCCTGGCCCGGCTGGCCAACACCGTCGTGGCGCTGGAAAGCGACGGGGAGCTGGCGCGCGGGGCGAGCGAACTGCTGGTCAGGCTGGGTGTCGACAACGCCGTCATCGTCGAAGGCCCGTTGACCGAAGGCTACCCGGCGCAGGCCCCCTATCAGGTCATCGTTCTCGGCGGTGCCGTCGACCACGTGCCCGACGGCATCCTGGCGCAACTGGACGAAGGGGGACGGCTGGTCACGGTGATCGTGCCGGATCTGGGACGCCCGGCCATGGGTTGTGCGACCCTGTTCAGGCGCATCCACGGCCATGTGTCCAGCCGGCCGCTGTTCGACGCGGGGACGCCGATGCTGCCGGGATTCGAGCCGCTGCCCACGTTCCAGTTCTGATACGCAATGGCCCGCGGGCGGATTGGCGGGCAGAATGGAAATGATCGGGAACCCGCCCGCCCCGAGTCTTAAGGCAATGTTCATATTCCGCCCCCACATCCTTGGCGGCATATTGAGACCTTGCATAAGGTTCGTGCGCTAGTCATTCTGTGGCATAGACGCATTCTGGATTCATTAGCTTGCTTTTGGTGTAGGCACGGGGCGACGCCACGTTTCATTCGGCCTTCGCATTCAGCACGGGTGGTTGGGCGATGGGACATGAGCCAATGATGGGACGCTGTGAAATGAGCCGAGCGGAGAGAAGGCGACGCCTCGGGGCTGCGGCGGTTGTGCTGGGCCTGGCCATGCTGCCTTGCGCAAGCGCGGGCGCGGTGACGACGCTGCAGGAAGCGTTGATCCTGGCGTATCAGACAAGCCCGGTCCTGGCCTCCAGCATCGCCGGCCTGCGGGCGACCGATGAGGAGATCGCCCAGGCCCTGTCGGGCTACCGGCCGACGGTCAGCGCTTCAGGTGAGATCGGCCGGCAATGGACGTTTTCCGACCAGGAGGATGCGTTCGGCACCACCCGCGACGTCAACACCGCCTTGAACCCGGCATCGATCGGGCTGGACGTGAGCCAGCCGATCTATCAGGGCGGGCGGACCGAAGCCGATGTGCGGCGGGCCGAATTCCAGATCCAGGCAACCCGCGCGCAAGTGGTGGCGACGGAACAGAATGTCCTGTTGGACGCGTCGATCGCCTTCATGAACGTCGTGCGCGACCAGGCTGTGCTGGAACTGACGGTCAACAACGAGCGCGTGCTGCAGCGCCAGCTGGAGGCGACGCAGGATCGCTTTGCCGTCGGAGAGGTGACGCGCACCGACGTGGCGCAGGCCGAAAGCCGTGTCGCCGGCGCCGTGGCCGACCGGATCAACGCCGAGGGCCAGCTTCGGATCAGCCGGGCGGCGTTCGAGCGGGTGGTCGGCGTGGCCGCGGAGACGCTGCAACCGCCCCAGCCGCTGGTCGGGCTGCCGCAATCCATGGAAGAGTCGGTCAATCTGGCGCAGCTGAACAATCCGATCGTCATCCAGGCGGAGTTCCTGGAGCGGGCGGCGGCCGCCAATGTCGACTTCCAGGAAGGTTTCCTGTTGCCGGAGGTCGTCGTCACCGGCGGCGTGCGGCAGGAATTCGACCCCACCGTGGGGATCGAACGGCGCAGTGTGGCCGACATCCGCGCCCAGGTGACGATACCCCTGTACCAGGCCGGCGCGGTGACGTCGCAGTTGCGCCAGGCGAGGGAACAGGCCGGTCAGGCGCGCATCGACACCGAGGATGCGCGTCGCGGCGCGATCGAGCAGGCGATTTCGGCCTGGGAGGCCCTGCTGACGTCCCAGGCCGCGATCGAATCGCTGTTGGCCCAGGTGCGTGCGGCGGAAATCGCGCTCGACGGCGTGCAGCAGGAAGCAGCAGTGGGGTCGCGCACAGTGCTGGACGTGCTGGACGCGGAGCAGGAACTGCTGGACGCCCGCGTCACCCTGGTGCGCGCCCAGCGGGACGAGGTGGTGGCCGGTTTCCAGGTCTTGTCGGCCATTGGCCAGCTGACCGCACCCGACTTGGCTCTGCCCGTCAATTACTACGAATTCGACACCCACTATAATGAAGTGCGGGACACTTGGTGGGGCCTTGCGATTGACGATTGATCGGCCGGACCGCCACTTGACCCTTTGTCTTGCGGCCCCTCGTGTCCTAGTCTCGCCAGCACGCCGGATATCGGGTATCACGGTCGGCCAAATGGCGGCGGCGCAAGGATAGAGGCGCATGGCGGAGGCTAGGACCCAACAGGAACCGTCGATGGAGGAGATCCTCGCCTCCATCCGCCGTATCATTTCCGAGGACGGAACGGAGGAGAAGCCGGCCGAGGCCGCTGCCCCTCCGCCGACGCCATCGCCCGCGCCGCCTCCCGTCAAGGAGGCGGCGCCGCCTCCGCCGCCACCGCCGCCGCCCCCCCCGCCGCCGCCTCCACCCCCGCCGGTGGACGACTTCGCCGAGGAGATGGCGGAGGACGACGAAGTCCTGGAGCTGACCGAGCGCGTGGACACGCCGCCCAGTGCGCCGGAGCCGGAGTACGAGCCGCCGCCGCCACCCCCGCCTCCGCCGGTGGCGATGGACGACGACGACGATCACCTGATCTCCGAAGAGACGGGTATGGCCGCGCGGGATGCGCTGTCGCGGCTGAACGCCGGAATGGGGTCGGCGCCGGTCTATGCGGTGGGCTCCATCGACGGCAGCAAGACACTGGAGGAGCTGGTGCGCGAGCTCTTGCGACCGATGTTGCGCGAGTGGCTGAATGCCAATCTGCCGACCATCGTCGAAGAGATCGTCGAACGCGAGGTACAACGCGTCGTCCGCGGCCAGGGGCGCTGACGACAGCCGGCGCAATCCGACCTGTCTCCATCCTCCGTCTTTCCGTTCCGTACCCCCGTGCGAGGGCAAGGAAACCGTTGCCATGCTCGAGAAGACCTATCGTCCCTCCGATGTGGAGGCCAGGCAGTATCAGAAATGGGAGGAGGCCGGCGCCTTCGCATGTGACGTGGGGGCATCGACCAAGCCCTTCACCATCATGATGCCGCCGCCCAACGTCACCGGCAGCCTGCATATGGGCCATGCCCTGAACATGACCTTGCAGGACGTGATGACCCGCTATTACCGCCGCAACGGGCGCGACGCCCTGTGGCAGCCGGGCACCGACCATGCCGGCATCGCCACGCAGAGCGTGGTGGAACGCCAGCTGGCGGGCGAAGGCAAGACCCGCCACGACCTGGGCCGCGAGGGGTTCATCGAGCGCGTCTGGCAATGGCGGGCCCATTCCGGCGGCCAGATCATCGGCCAGCTGCGCCGGCTGGGCGCCTCGCCGGACTGGCCGCGCGAACGCTTCACCATGGACGACGGCCTCAGCCGCGCCGTGCGGCGGGTGTTCGTGCGCCTCTACAAGGACGGCCTGATCTACCGCGACAAGCGCCTGGTCAACTGGGATCCCAAGCTGCACACCGCGATCTCGGACCTGGAGGTGGAGCAGCACCCGACCAAGGGCCATCTCTGGCACCTGCGCTATCCGCTGGTCGACGACCCGTCGCGGCACATCGTGGTGGCGACCACCCGGCCGGAGACCATGCTGGGCGACACGGCCGTCGCCGTGCATCCGGAGGACGAGCGCTATCGCGACCTGATCGGCCGCCATGTCATCCTGCCGCTGGTGGGCCGGCACATCCCCATCGTCGCGGACGAGTATGCCGACCCGGAGCAGGGCAGCGGTGCGGTGAAGATCACCCCCGCCCACGACTTCAACGACTTCGAGGTCGGGCGGCGCCACGGCCTGCCGATGATCAACATCTTCGACCAGAACGCCTGCATCAACTCCGCGCGCTTCGAGGTCTATCACCTGGGCCGTGCCGTCGACGCCGAGGCGGAGGAGATCCCGGCGGCGTTCCGCGGCCTCGACCGCTATGTGGCGCGCGAGAAGGTGTTGGAAGCTCTTGAGGCCCAGGGCCTGATCGAGCGCATCGACGCGCACGAGCACACGGTGCCGCACGGCGACCGTTCCGGCGCGGTGATCGAACCGTGGCTGACCGACCAGTGGTATGTCGATGCCAAGGTGCTGGCCGAACCGGCGATCAAGGCGGTGGAGGACGGCGACACCGTCTTCGTGCCGAAGTCCTGGGAGAACACCTATTTCGAATGGATGCGCAACATCCAGCCCTGGTGCATCTCGCGCCAGCTGTGGTGGGGCCATCAGATCCCGGCCTGGTACGGCCCCGACGACACCCTGTTCGTGGAAGAGACGGAGGAGGAGGCGCACATCGCCGCCCGCCAGCATTTCGGCCACGACGTGTCGCTGCAGCGCGACGGCGACGTGCTGGACACCTGGTTTTCCTCCGCCCTTTGGCCGTTCTCGACCCTTGGCTGGCCGGACGACATGCCGGAGGTCGCGCGCTATTACCCGGGCGATGTGCTGGTCACAGGCTTCGACATCATCTTCTTCTGGGTCGCCCGGATGATGATGATGGGCTTGCGCTTCATGGATCAGGTGCCGTTCCGCACGGTCTACATCCACGCCCTGGTGCGCGACGAGCGCGGGCAGAAGATGGCCAAGTCCAAGGGCAACGTCATCGATCCCCTGGACCTGATCGACACCTATGGTGCCGATGCGCTGCGGTTCACCCTGATCTCCATGGCCGCGCAGGGACGCGACGTGAAGATGTCGGCCCAGCGGGTCGAAGGCTACCGCAACTTCGCGACCAAGCTGTGGAACGCCGCGCGCTATTGCGAGATGAACGATTGCCGGCCGGACGAGGACTTCGACCCGGCGTCCTGCACCGAGACCGTCAACCGCTGGATTGCCGGCGAGGTTGCCAAGACCGGCCAGCGCGTGGCGACGGCGATCGAGACCTTCCGGTTCAACGAGGCGGCGAGCGCGCTCTACCAGTTCACCTGGGCCACCTTCTGCGACTGGTACCTGGAGTTCACCAAGCCGATCCTGGCCGGCGACGATGCCGCCGCGGCGGCGGAGACGCGGGGCGCAACAGCCTGGGTGCTGGACCAGATCCTGAACCTGCTGAACCCGCTGATGCCGTTCCTGACGGAGGAGCTGTGGGAGGCGACGGGCGGCCATAACCGCGGCCAGCTGATCGTGCAGCCCTGGCCCGACTACGCCAGCGGCCTGGGCGACGACAAGGCGGCGGCGGAGATGGACTGGGTTGTCGCCCTGATTTCCACCGTCCGGGCGGTGCGGGCGGAAATGAACGTGCCGCCGGCGGCCCAGATGCCGCTGCTGCTGAAGGATGCCGATGCCGAGGCCGCCGCCCGGCTGCAACGGCACGGGGAGCTGGTCAAGCGCCTGGCGCGGCTTTCGTCCCTCGCCACAACGGATGTCCCGCCGCCGCGCGGCTCGGCCCAGGCGGTGCTGGGAACGGCGACGGTCATCCTGCCGCTGGCCGATGTCATCGACCTGGAGCAGGAGCGGGCGCGCCTGGGCCGCGAGATCGCCAAGGCGGAGGGCGAGATCAAGAAGCTCGACGGCAAGCTCGCCAATCCGCAGTTCCTGGCCAAGGCGCCGGAGGAGGTCGTGGCCGAGCAGCGCGAGCGGCGGGAGGAGTACGCGGCGACGCGCGACCGCCTGCGTGCGGCGCTGGCCAGCGTTGCGGGCTGAACGGACTGGGGCGGCGCATTGGTGCTAGGCACCATCGGCACCGCCCGCTAGTCTCCGCCTTCACACTCAACGTTAGCAGCGCGGATGAGACCGATGCCCCTCGACGAAGCGGAGCGCCGCAAGACCTGGGACAAGAGCAAGCTTCCCAGCCGGCATGTGACGGTGGGCCCCGACCGGGCACCCCACCGGTCCTATTACTACGCCATGGGCTTGACGGCCGAGGACATCGCCCGGCCGTTCGTCGGCGTCGCCACCTGCTGGAACGAAGCGGCACCCTGCAACACCGCGCTCGGCCGCCAGGCCCAGGTGGTCAAGCGGGGCGTGAAGGCCGCCGGCGGCACGCCGCGGGAGTTCACCACCATCACCGTGACGGACGGCATCGCCATGGGCCATGCCGGCATGAAGTCGTCCCTGGTCAGCCGCGAGGTCATCGCCGACAGCGTCGAACTGACCATGCGCGGCCACTGCTATGACGCCATGGTCGGGCTGGCCGGCTGCGACAAGTCGCTGCCCGGCATGATGATGGCCATGGTGCGGCTGAACGTGCCGGCGGTGTTCCTCTACGGCGGATCGATCCTGCCGGGGCGCTTCCACGGCAAGGACGTGACCGTTCAGGACGTGTTCGAGGCTGTGGGCGCCCATTCCGCCGGCAAGATGTCGGACGAGGACCTGGGCGAGCTGGAATGCGTGGCCTGCCCCAGCGATGGGGCCTGCGGCGGCCAGTTCACCGCCAACACCATGGCCTGCGTGTCGGAAGCCATGGGCATCGCGCTGCCCGGCTCGGCCGGCCCGCCGGCGCCCTATGAGAGCCGCGGGCAGCATGCCGAGGCGGCCGGGCGTGCGGTGATGGCGCTGGTGGAACGCCAGCTGCGCCCGCGCGACATCGTCACCCGCAAGTCGCTGGAAAACGCCGCGCGCGTGGTCGCCGCCTCCGGCGGGTCGACCAATGCCGGCCTGCACCTGCCGGCCATCGCGCATGAGGCGGGCATCGCCTTCGACCTGCACGATGTCGCGGAGATCTTCCGCAGCACGCCGTATCTGGCCGACCTGAAGCCCGGCGGCCGCTTCGTCGCCAAGGACCTGTTCGAGATCGGCGGCGTGTCGGTGATCATGCGCGCGCTCATGGACGGCGGCTATCTGCACGGCGACTGCATGACCGTCACCGGCAAGACGATTGCGGAGAACCTGAAGGACGTGATCTTCCCCGCCGAGCAGGAGGTTGTCCGCCCGGCTTCGAACCCGTTGAGCCCGACCGGCGGCGTGGTCGGCCTGCGCGGGTCGCTGGCGCCGCAGGGGGCCATCGTCAAGGTGGCCGGAATGGCGCCCGACAAGCTGCGGTTCCGCGGCCCCGCCCGCTGTTTCGACAGCGAGGAGGAGACGTTCGAGGCCGTGCAGGCGCGCAACTACAACGAAGGCGATGTGCTGGTCATCCGCTACGAGGGGCCGCGCGGCGGCCCCGGCATGCGCGAGATGCTGTCGACCACCGCCGCCCTTTACGGCCAGGGTATGGGCGACAAGGTGGCCCTGATCACCGATGGCCGCTTCTCCGGCGCCACGCGCGGCTTCTGCATCGGCCATGTCGGCCCGGAAGCCGCCGTGGGCGGCCCCATCGGCCTGCTGCGCGACGGCGACATCATCACCATCGACGCCGTGGCCGGCACCATCGATGTCGAGCTGACCGAGGCGGACCTGGAAGCGCGCCGCAAGGACTGGCGCCCACGCATGCACGACTTCCAGTCCGGCGCGCTGTGGAAATACGCCCAGACCGTCGGCGACGCCGAGCGCGGCGCCGTCACCCACCCCGGCGGATTGGCGGAAACGCACGTCTACGCCGATATCTGAACACCGCGGGCCGCCGGCAAACCCCTGCCGGCGGCCCTCACCGGGCGCGCCTTCGACAGCGCCGCCACCTTCAACCGACTTCGAACGGGATCACTTCGGCTTGGGGTCAGGTCTTTCATTGCCGTATTCGACCACTTCCGGATTGGTCTTGCGGCGCTCAAATAGTAATGACAGTTTATTATAACTTCCAATTGAAGACCTGACCCCAGACGTTGACCGGAAACCCTGTGGTGCCGATGGCCGGTGCGTCGGGCCGGGGGGCGCTTGCGGCACCCAGCCCGTCTGCCTCACCGTGCCGGCTGGCGGCCGAACAGGCGGCGGCCTTCGCCCAGCTGCCAGGCGACCAGACCGGGCACGCCCAGCGCCAGCTCGCGCACCCGCTTGCCCAGGGCGATCAGCAATGCGTCGCTGGCGGTGATGCCGAACAGGGCACCGAAGACGACGAAGCCCGCCTCCAGCACACCGATCGCCCCGGGCACCAGGAAGGCGGCCGCGCGCAACCCCGCGCCGAAGCTTTCGAGGATGAAGGCTTCCGCCGGCGTGATCGGCTTGCCGAGGAAATGCATCAGCAGCCAGACTTCGCCCGTGCCTGCGATCCACCCGGTGAGGCGCCAGAGCACGGCGCGGGCCAGCCCGGCCCTGTCCGCGTAGACCGCATGGACGGCCGCGTCGATGCGCACGCCGTGCCCGGCAATGCGCACCACCCGCTCGTCCCGGATCAGCCCGCCGGCCACGCGGCCGATCAGGGCGAACATGCCGCGCCGCTGGGCGGCGACGAACGCACCCGCCATCAGCGCCAGGACGGCAAGCCCGGCCAGCACCGTGCCGGCGACCATGCGCACCCCCGGGTCGGTGGAGACCGCCAGCAGCGCCACAAGGCCGGCGAAGACGAACATGAGCTGGGTGACGAGGCCGACCGTCAGGTCCGTGACCATGCTGGCCGCCGCCGCCGGTCCGGGCGTGCCCCAGCGGTGCAGCAGCTGTACCGACACGAGGTCGCCGCCCACCTGGCCCACCGGCAGCAGGCTGTTGATGCTCTCGCGGATATAGCGGTTCCACAGCAGAAGACCCGCCGACGGGCGCGAAGCGGCCGGCACCATTTCCCGCCACGACAGCATGCTGAACGCGAGCGGGAAGAGGTGGAACGCCGTCACCGGCACCAATCCCCAGCCGACGACGGCGATGGCTTCCAGCACGGCCGCCCAGCCCGCATCGGCCACCAGATAGGTCGCAAGCGCGAGGCCGGCGAGGGCGAGAAGGACGAGCGCCGTTCGGATGTCGTGAGTCCTTGGTCTGGAAGCCTGCGCGGGTCTGGCGCCGGCGCCGGAACGCCAGGGCACGCGGGCGCGGACGGATTTCTATGGCGGGTGACGGAGTGGGTCAAATAGTCTCCGCCGATGGACGCACGCACCGACCCTTACCCCAGCACCGCGGCCGCGTCATCCGGCGGCGGGCTGCTGATCGATGCCACAGCCCCTGCGCTGGACCCGGCGACGCGGCTGCTGGGGCTCAGCCTGCTGCGCCGCCTGGTGCTGGCGGCGCGACGCGCCGGCTTCCAGGCGGTGCAGGTGGTCGCCCCCGATGCCGGCGAAGCGGCGCGGCTTGGCCGCCTGGTCGCGGGGATTCCCGAAGCACAGGTATCCTCCGACACCGGCCGGCTCGCGAGCGCCGCCACGGTGGTGCCGGCGGACCTGCTGGGGGAGGTCGGCTGGCTGACGGCGCTGCGGACCGGCAGCGGCGATGCCGCCGATGCGCTGCGCCTGACGGACGCGACCTCGCTGGCGGCGGCGCGCGTGCGCCTGCTGAAGGGGCTGGCAAAGGCGACCGACGGCTTCATGTCCAAGCACTTCGCCCGCCCGATCTCCATCGCCGTTTCCAGGCGCATCGTCGATTGGGGCGTGACGCCCAATCAGATGACCTTCGTCTGCATGCTGATCGGGCTGGCCGCCGCGCCATTTTTCCTTGCCGATCCGGGCCGGCTGCAGGTCATCGGCGGCCTCTTGTTCGTCGCCCATTCGGTGCTGGACGGCTGCGATGGAGAGCTGGCCCGGCTGACCTTCCGCGAAAGCCGCTTCGGCGGGCTGTTCGATTTCGCCAGCGACAACGCCGTCCATGTCGTCATCTTCGGCTGCATGGGCTGGGGATGGTACGTGGCCGGCGGGGGCCTGTGGCCGATCGCCCTGGGCATCTCGGCCGTGCTGGGGGCGGGCGGTTCGGCGCTGGCCGTCTACTGGCTGACGCTGCGCAGGAAGCCCGAGGGCGCGGCCGGCAGCGGGCCGGTCTATACCTCCGTTGCGGGCCCGCAGCGCCGGTCGGAACGCCTGACCAGGATGCTGGACAACCTGTCGCGGCGCGACTTCATCTATCTGGTCTTCGTCCTGTCGATCTTCGGCAAGGCGGACTGGTTCCTGGCCGTTGCCGGCATCGGTGCGCCGGTCTTCCTGCTGCTGGTCCTGGTGGTGTCGTTGCGGGAGCGGCTGGCCGCCGGTCGGGGATAGGCCTGCCGGCGGCAGGACCCATCCCCGAGCATCGGAGCGGGTCGGTGCGGGCCGCCGTCCTACCCGGCCGAGCGCGTCGGTTCGGCCAGGAACAGTTCGGCCAGCCGCATGGCTTCCGGCGTATCCACGTCCAGCCACCATGAGCCGGTGACATCGACGGTCATCGCCTTGCCGGCGGCCGCCAGGCGACGCAATCCGTCGGACAACCCATGCTCGCCGTCGGCCGACGCCTGGCGCAGTGCGTCGAACAGGCCGGCGGTGCAGTACATCACGCCGGTGTCCGCACCGTCCCAGTCCGCCAGGACCTTGCCGATATGGCGGATGGCGTCGCCATCGACCGCGACCTTGGTGGCATCATCGACGTCGAAGATCTGCTGCTTGGCCATGTCGACCGCCAGGCGCATACCGCCTGCGGGCAGGCTGGCCTGGACCAGGCGCGCGGGCAGCGAGGCGTCGTAGAGATGGTCGCACATGGTCAGCACGAAGGGCTCGTCACCCATGGCCTCCGCCGCGGCCAGGGTGCTGGCGCCGTTGCCGTCGGCCCAGTCCTCGGCGGTGACGAAGCTCACGCGCACGCCATTGCGCCGGGCGATGGACTCGAAATGGGCTTTGACCATGTCCGCTTCGTGCCCGACGGAAACGACGAACCGCTCCGCCCCGATGCTGGTCTTCAGGGTCCGTACCACCCATTCCGCCATGGTCGCGCCGGCGACCGGGGCCAGGGGCTTGGGCAGGCTGGCGTTCGGAAAAAGGCGCGAACCCACGCCCGCGGCCAGTACCAGGACGGTCTTGACCCGTTTGGTGCCCGCAACCGCCACGGCCGGTGACGGCGGCCGCACATGGCCGAGGCTCGGCGACTTGCCGGCGATGAAGGCGTCGGTCGCCTCGCGCGCCACGTGGTCGCGCACCTGTACCGGCGGGCTCTTCATGTAATAGGCCGACGGCCCTTCCAGCGGGCCGCCGATACCGCGGTCCAGGGCAAGCTTGGCGCATCGCAGGGCATCGATGACCACGCCGGCGCTGTTGGGTGAATCCTCGACCGACAGCCGCAGCTCCAGGTTCATCGGCACATCGCCGAAGCCGCGCCCTTCCATGCGGATGAACGCCACCTTGTTGTCATTCTGCCAGGGCACATAGTCGGACGGCCCGATATGGATGCGGTCGCTGTCCAGGGGCGTGTCCAGCTGGGATTGCACCGACTGGGTCTTCGACTGCTTCTTCGAGGCCAGCCGGGAGCGCTGGAGCATGTTAAGGAAGTCGGTATTTCCGCCGGTGTTCAGCTGGTAGGTCCGGTCCAGCGCGACGCCGCGGTCGCTGAAGAGGCGGCCGAGCATGCGGTGGACGATGGTGGCGCCGACCTGGCTCTTGATGTCGTCGCCGACGATCGGCACGCCCGCCTCGCGGAACCGCGCGGCCCATGCCGGATCGGAGGCGATGAACACCGGGACGCAGTTGACCATGGCCACCTTCGCTTGCAGGCACGCCTCGGCATAGTGGCGCACCGCCTGCTCGGAGCCGACAGGCAGGTAGCACAGCAGCACCTGCGCGCCGCTGGCCTTCAAGACCGCGGCGACGTCGACGGGCGGGGCCTCGGCCACGCGGAACGCCCGATCATCGGCGTAGTCGCCCATATGGTCGGCAATGCCGTCCAGCACCGGCGCCATGAGCACCCGGACATTGGAGACCGGCAATGCCTGCTGGAACATCGTGGTGCAATTGGGCTTGGCGAAGATCGCCTGCTCCAGCGGAAGGCCCACCTTGCGCCGGTCGATGTCGAAGGCTGCAACGACCTCGATATCGGTGGGTCCGTAGTCACCGACCAGGGGATGCATCAACCCGGCCGCAGCGGCGTTCCTGTGAATCCGATAGTATTCGAGGCCTTGAACCAATGCGGACGCACAGTTGCCGACACCCGCGATGCCGATCTTGATATTTGCCATTCAGATCTCTCTTTTCCTCTGCCTAGCTCCACCGTCCCCCGGACGAAAATGATCGGCCGTTCGGCCTGTGGTCGTTCGGGGCGTTCGGGGAATGCCCTGTTGCACGCAACGAAATGGCGGCCGCCGGGGCCGCTTGGGATGCGCTGACGGCGCTGCACCACGCAGCCACCTATACAGTTCCGCAATGGATTTGTCATGGAAGCGCCATATCTCAAGGGCGCAAGTCAGCCTGGCGCGCATTTGAGGGGTCGTGATCCAGGCCCGGCGCATCCCGGCCGGGGGGGCGCGCATGGTCAGCGGTTGCCCCCGCAGGAACGGCATGACCGGGGGACGTCCCGCCGGCGGGCGATGACATGAGAGGATGGCCAGCGGCGCGCCCGCGGGCAGTGCGCGCGGATCGTCGCCCGCGCTACCGCTGCGTCAGCACCGCGTTCACGCAGTCGGCGATGGCATCGTAGAGCATGTCCATCTCGGCGTCGGTGATGCAGTAGGGCGGCAGGATGTAGACCGTGTTGCCGAGCGGGCGCAGCAGCAGGCCGCGGGCCTGGAAGAAGGCCAGCATCCTGGGGCCGAGATCGCTGAGATAGCCGGCCGCGTCGGTGCGCAGGTCCAGTGCGGCGATGGTGCCGGTGCGTCGAACATTCTCCACACCGTCCAGCGCTGCCAGGCCGCCCAGCCGCCGCTCGTGCATCGCGGCGACGGTGGCGATGCGGGTGCCCACGGGCTCGGTCTCCCACACGCGCAGGTTCGCCAGCGCCGCGGCGCAGGCCACGGGATTGCCGGTGTAGGAACTGGAGTGGAAGAAGGTCTTGCGGCGGTCTTGCGAATAATGCGCGTCGAAGATCCGCGCCGCGCACATCGTCACCGCCAGCGGCAGCGCGCCGCCGGTCAGGCCCTTCGAATAGCAGGCGATGTCGGGAACGATGCCGGCCTGTTCGCAGGCGAACAGCGTGCCCGTGCGCCCCCACCCGGTCATCACTTCGTCGGCGATGAACAGGACGTCGTGGGCGCGGCAGATGCGGTGCATCTCGCGCAACGTATCGGGGCCGTACATCAGCATTCCGCCGGCACCCAGCACCAGCGGTTCGACGATGAAGGCCGCAGGCGCATCGGGGCCGCGACAGGCCGCCTCCAGTGCGTCCAGCGACTGCTGCTCGGCTCCGGCGGCGGGGAAGGGGATGGTACCGACGTCGAACAGCAGGGGTTCGTAGGCCTGGTTGAAGACGCCGCGCGCGCCCACGGACATGGTGCCGATGGTGTCGCCGTGATAGCCGTGCTGCAGCACCAGCAGGCGGGTGCGCGCCCGACCGGTGTGCAGCCAATAGCCGAGCGCCATCTTCAGCGCCACCTCCACCGCGGTGGAGCCGCTGTCGGAATAGAAGACGTAGTCGAGCCCGTCCGGCGTGATCCCGACCAGCTGCCGCGCCAGCGTTTCGCCTGGCTCATGCGTGTAGCCGGCGAAGATGACCTGATCGAGCCGTTCGGTCTGCCGGCGGATCGCCGCCTGGATCGGCGGATAACAGTGCCCGTGGGTGATCACCCACCAGGACGAGATGGCGTCGAGGATGCGGCTGCCGTCGTCGGCAACCAGCCAGGCGCCTTCGCCGCGCTCGATCTTGGGTATTCGGGGTACCAGCGCATGCTGAGTGAACGGGTGCCAGACGGGCGAGGCGCCGTCGCGTATCATCGGGCGCCCTCCTGCGCCAGGAAGTCGGACCGGCGGAAATGGGCGGCAAAGGCGTCGGCTAATGCGGCACCGTCCAGCCGCGCCAGGCGGGGCAGGCGGCCGAGGCGGCGGACGCCGCCAAGCTCGACAATGGTCCGTTCGGTATCGGGCATGGCGTCGCCGATGAAGGCGATGCCGTGGAGGGGGATGGCACGCGCGCGCAGGGCTTCGATCGACAGAAGCGCGTGGTTGATGCCCCCCAGCCCGGTGCGCGCGCACAGCACGACCGGGACGTCCCACGCGGCGAACACGTCGATGAACAGGGTCCGGCGGGTCAGCGGGACCAGAAGGCCGCCGGCACCCTCGACGATCAGCGGGCCGTCAGCGGCAGGCAGCGCCAGCCGCGCCGGGTCGATCTCGATGCCGTCCATTTCGGCCGAAAGGTGCGGCGAGGCCGGCGTGCGCAGGCGATAGATCTCGGGCCGGAAATGCGCGGTTCCCAGGCCGGTCAGGCGCCGGACGGTCTCGGTGTCGGTTTCGTCTTCCAGCCCGGACTGCACCGGCTTGAAATAGGTTCCGCCCAGGGCCAGCGTCAGCATTGCGGCGAAGACGGTCTTGCCGACGCCGGTGTCCGTGCCCGAGACGACGAAGCGCGCGGCCATGGCGCGGCCCTGCCAGACCGCCCTGCCGTTGCCCGCGGCCTAGCCGCAGCGCTGCAGCTCGGCCAGCGGCAGGTCGCCGATGCCGAGCTTGCCGAACAGCACGCTGTCGGCGTCGTCGCCGGGGTTGTCCGCCGTCAGCAGCGTATCGCCGACGAAGACGGAATTGGCGCCGGCAAAGAAGCACAGCGCCTGCATCTCGTCGCTCATCGCCGTCCGTCCGGCCGACAGCCGCACGAAGGATCGCGGCATCATGATCCGCGCCAGCGCAATGGTGCGCACGAAGGCGATCGGCTCGATCTTCTCCGCCTCCGCCATGGGCGTGCCCTCGATGGGCACCAGCATGTTGATCGGCACGCTTTCCGGGTGGGTGGGCAGGTTGGCCAGCGTCACCAGCATGTCCACGCGGTCGTCGGCACCTTCACCCATGCCGACGATGCCGCCGGAGCAGACCTTGATCCCCGCCTCGCGCACCCGCGCCAGCGTATCCAGCCGGTCGGCGAAGCTGCGCGTGGTGATGACCTTGTCGTAGTAGCGTTCCGAGGTATCGATGTTGTGGTTGTAGTAGTCGAGGCCGGCATCCTTCAGGCGCATGACGTCCTCGACCGACAGCATGCCGAGCGTCATGCAGGATTCCATGCCCAGCGCCCGCACGCCCTCGACCATGGCCACCACCACGTCCATGTCGCGGTCCTTGGGGCTGCGCCAGGCGGCACCCATGCAATAGCGGGTGGCCCCCGCCTCTTTAGCCTTGCGTGCCTCGCTCAAGACCCGCTCGACTTCCATCAGCTTGGAGGCCGGCAGGCTGGTCTTGTGGTGGGCCGACTGGCTGCAATAGCCGCAGTCCTCCGGGCAGCCGCCGGTCTTGATGCTCAACAGGCGGCTCTTCTGCACCTTGTTGGGGTCGAAATGCCGCCGGTGAACCAGATGGGCGCGGAACAGCAGATCGTTGAACGGCGCATCATAGAGCGCCTGAGCCTCGACCCTGGTCCAGTCGTGACGCGGCTCCGCGTCGGCGGCAAAACCGTTGCCGGGGTGGTCGCGATGATCGGCCATCAGCACGTCCTTCTGGTGCAAGGCGTGGCGCAAAGGGGCGCGCGGAACAGGAAAGTCCCCTGTTTATGCGCCGGCTATGGGTCCGGTAAAGCCCGAACTGGCCTCCCCAAGCTGCCCGCGGCGGGGCGGGCATGCATTGATCTGCCCCATCTTCGCTGCCCGGATCGCCGGGGACCGGGGCAGGGGGGCGCGGCTGCCCGACGCATCCGGACGGCCGCCCACCGTCCCGGAGAGGGTCGCGGCGGCGAGGCAGGTCGCCGGTCAATCGCCCAAGAATACCCGTAAAGTGTATTAATAGTGCGCCTTGCGGCCCCCCACTGCGTGTAATATCCTCATATGTCTCTTAACGTGAGTATCGGTTGCTATGCTGCCGAGGGCGCAGGATTGCGGATAGGGTTCATCTACCTCGTTTTCGGTATTGCGTGGATTGTCCTCACCGACCGGATCCCAATTCCGCTCGACCGCGCTGCCGATTTCCAGACAGCGAAGGGCGTGCTGTTCGTCATCATCTCCGGTGGCCTGATCTACTTCCTCAGCCTGTGGGAGGGCCGTTGGCGCCGGCGGGCCGAGGCGTCCGAGCGGCGGGCGGAGCGGCGGGAAGCCTTGGCCACAAGAGCGGTGGGCTCGTATGTGTGGGAGTGGGACTGCCGCACCGACGACGTCTACATCGCCGAGAGCCTGAAGCGGCTGATCGGCTTCGGCCCGGAATTTCCCAACCGGGTGTCCGAGTGGATGGCAAGAATACATCCGGACGACCTGCCGCGCCTGCAGACCAGCCTGGAAGATGCGCAGGCCGGGCGAACGGACCAGCATCAGACCATCTATCGTATCCGGCACGCCGATGGCCACTGGGTCTGGATCCGGACCTTCGGAACGGTCCAACGCGACGCGTCCGGCCGGATCCTCCAGATGACGGGGATAGACCTGGACATCACCGAGCAGCGGCAGGCCGAAGCCCGGCTGCAGGACAGCGAGGAGATGTACCGGACGCTGTTCGAGGGATCGCCGGACGCGGTGATCGTGATCGATCCGGACACGACGCTGCCGCTCGCTTTCAACCGGCGCGCCTGCGAGCAGCTGGGCTACACGGCGGAGGAACTGCCGACCCTCCGTCTTGTCGATTATGTCGCAGACCGTTCGGACGAGCAGCTGAGGGTGCGCATCGCCAACACCCTCACCCATGCCGATGCGGATTTCGAGACGCGCCTCAGGTGCAAGAACGGTGAGATCCGGGATGTCCGCGAGCTGATCAGTGTGATGACGCTCGGCGGCAGAACCGTCCTCCTATGCGTGGCGCAGGACATCACCGATCGCAAGCGGTACGAAGCCAGCCTGCTGGAGCAGCGCCAGCGCATCGAAGCCCAGGCCGAATTCCTCGCCCAGGCCCGCGAAGAAGCCGACAGGGCGCGCATCGCCGCAGAGACGGCCAACGCGGCGAAGTCGCAGTTCCTGGCCGTCATGAGCCACGAACTGCGCACGCCGCTGAACTCCATCATCGGGTTCTCGGAGATCATCAAGGATCGGGTGCTGGGCCCTGAGCGGCACGATACCTATGGCGAATACGCCGGCCTGATCCATGAGAGCGGCCATCACCTGCTGACCCTGATCAACGACATCCTGGACCTGTCGCGGATCGAGTCCGGCAAGGTACAGCTGCATTTCGGTGCGGCCGACCTGCGGTCGGTGATCGACGACTGCCAGCGGCTTCTCTCGGACCAGCTCGTCCGCAACGGGTTGCGGATCGCCGTGACCCTGCCGGACCGTCTGCCCACGCTGCACGCCGACGAGCGGGCAATCAAGCAATGCCTGGTCAACCTGCTGACCAATGCCATCAAGTTCACCGGCCCGGGCGGCGAAATCCGCGTGTCCGCGCGCGAGGTGGAGCCGGAAGCGCTGGAGATCGCCGTCAGCGATACAGGCTGCGGCATTCCGGCGGAAGCGCTGGAGCGGATCATGCGGCCGTTCGAGCAGGCGGACAACGCCTATGCCAGGTCGTCCGGCGGCAGCGGCATCGGGCTTGCCGTGGTCAAGTCGCTTGTCGACCTGCACAACGGCGCAGTCACCATCGACAGCATCGTCGATGTCGGCACGACGGTGCGGCTGTGCCTGCCGCTGAAGCGGGGGGACGGGGCGGTTCCGGCTGGCGACGGCCCGGCGGCCGATGCCGCCGTCTTCCGGAAGCTGTCGGCCGAAATGGCCGAATGCGGCGAATAGGCCCGCCCCCGAGCAGATCCGGGGCCGGGCAGGTTTCCGGCGCTCAGGCTTCGGGCGTGCGCAACGATGCCCCAAGCGCGGCCCGGCGGCTGAGCCATGGACTGGGCCGGTAGCGGGGGTCGCCGGTCATGTCGTGCAGCGTGCGCAGGATCGCGTGGATCACAAGCCCGCCCAGCCTGTCGCCAAGGGCCAGCGGCCCCTCCGGATAGCCGAGCCCGAGCGTGACCGCCGCGTCGATGTCGTCGGGGGCGGCGATGCGCTGCTGGGCGATTTCGCAGGCGATGTTGACGATGGTGGCGACCACGCGCTGGGCGATGAAGCCGGTGCTGTCGCGGATGACCGTGACCTTGCCGCCGGCGCCGGCGAACAGGGCATGCGCCGCTGCGCGATAGCGGTCGGCCGTCACGATGGTCGCCATCAGCGTGCGGCGCCCGGCGAGGTCGAACAGGGTGTCGACGGCCATGGTCCGCTCGGCGTCCAGGCCCTGTTCGATCGCCGTGGTCGTCGCATCCGCGCCCAGCGGCGTGACGAGGCAGAGGCTGTCGCGGTGCGGCTCGGCACCGTCGTCGATCTCGGCACCGACGCCGGCCAGCAGGTCGATGACGGGCGCCCGGCGGGCCGCATCGGCGGCGCTGACCCAGACCGGCGGCCGGTCGGGCAGCGTCGGCGGCACGGGCTCCGGCGGCTGCTCCTGCCGGCCATCGGGATAGCGGTAGAACCCCTCGCCGGACTTGCGGCCGTAGAGACCGGCCGCCACGCGCAGGCGCGGCAGCGGCGTCGGGCGGAACCGCGGCTCCTGATAGAACTGCGCATAGATCAGGTCGAGGATGGGTGCGGAGACATCGAGGCCGGTGAGATCGAACAGTTCGAACGGCCCCATGCGGAAGCCTGCGGCTTCGCGCATCACCCGGTCGACGTCGTGCGGGGTGGCCACGCCTTCCTGGACGATGCGCAGGCCCTCGGTGATCAGCCCGCGCCCGGCATGGTTGACCAGGAAGCCCGGGGAGTCCGCCACGCGCACCGGGCGGTGGCCGAAGCGCCCGGCCAGCCGGACCAGTGCCTCCGTCGTCTCCGGGGCCGTGCGCAGGCCGCCGACGACCTCCACCACCCGCATCAGCGGCACGGGGTTGAAGAAATGCATCCCCGCCACCCGGGCCGGCAGCCGGCAGGCCGCGGCAATGGCGGTGATGGACAGTGACGATGTGTTGCTGGCGATCAGGCAGTCGTCCGCCACGATCGCTTCCAGCGCGCGCATCAGCGTCTGCTTGGCGTCCAGGTCTTCGACGATCGCCTCGATGACCACGTGGCAGGGGGCAAGGTCCGACAGCGTATCCGTCACCGTTACGCGGCTGCGGATATGGGCGGCGTCCTGCGCGGTGATCCTGCCCTTGGCGGCGGCACGGTCGACCATCGTGGCGATGGTCTTCAGCGCGCTGCCGACGGCCTCGAGACTGACGTCGTAGAGGCGCACGGCGAACCCCGCCTCGGCCGCCACCTGCGCGATGCCGCGGCCCATCGCCCCGGCACCGACGATGCCGATCGCCAGGTCGTCGCGATCGATATTCGCTTCGGCGGTCATCGCGGCGGTGTCCGTCAGCGGCCTTCCCACACCGGCGGTCGCTTGGCGATGAAGGCGTCGATGCCCTCCGCGGCGTCGCGGGCCATCATGTTGCGGGTCATCACCTCGCTGGCATAGGTGTAGGCGTCTTCCAGCCCCAGTTCCGCCTGCTGGTAGAAGGCTTCCTTGCCGATGGACAGGATCAGCGGCGACTTGCCCGCAATCTGCCTGGCCAGCGCGCCGACCGCGTCATCCAGCTGTCCTTCCGGCGCCAGGCGGTTGACCAGCCCGATCTCGTACGCCCGTTGGGCGGATATGAAGTCGCCGGTCAGCAGCATCTCCATCGCCGATTTGCGGCCGACGGCCCGGGAGAGCGCCACCATGGGCGTGGAGCAGAACAGGCCGATATTGACCCCCGGCGTGGCGAAGCGTGCATCGTCGGCCGCCACGGCCAGGTCGCAACTGGCCACCAGCTGGCAGCCGGCGGCCGTGGCGATGCCGTGGACGCGGGCGATCACCGGCTGCGGCAGCTTGACGATGCTGGTCATCATCAGCGCGCATTGGCGGAACGTCGCCTCGTAGGCTTCGCGCGACGGGTCCGACCGCAGCTCCTTCAGGTCGTGGCCGGCGCAGAAGGCCGGCCCGGCCGCCGCCAGCACCACCACCTTGACCGATGCATCGTGACGGACCTCGTCCAGCCGGGCCTGCAGGTCGCCCATCAGCGCCCGCGACAAGGCGTTGCGTGCCTGTGGGCGGTTCAGCGTCAGGGTTGTGATGCCGTCGGCGTCGTGGCGCAGCACCAGGGAGTCTGCGGCATCGGGTGCCGCGGCGGGGCTGGCGATCATGGCGGGTCCCTCTTGTTCTCATGCGTCCGCTGTGTTTGCCGGATACTCTAGCGCGCCTGGGCGCCAAACCCCAGCAAAGCCAACCTTGAGGGGCGGCATCGCCTGGCCCATGCTGTACCCGGCGGGGAGGGGACGATGATCGAGAAGGATGAGTTCGAAGCGATCGTGCGCGATCAGGTGCCGCTGGTCGGCGGCTTCGGCATCAGCGTGGTGGCCATCGGCGAGGGAAGCATGGTGCTGACCATGCCCTACCGCGACGACTTCGTGCGCCCCGGCGGCACGGTCATGGGGCCGGCGCTGTTCGGTCTGGCCGACGTCGCGCTGTACGGGGCGGTCATGAGCGCCATCGGCCGGGTCGAACTGGCGGTGACGACCAGTATCACCATCAACTTCCTGCGCCGGCCGCGCCCCGGCCCGATCCGCGCGGAAGCCCGGCTGTTGAAGCTGGGCAGGCGCCTGGCCTATGGCGAGGTATCGCTCTTTTCCGTCGACGACGACCTGGACGGCCCCGTCGCCCATGTCACGGGTACCTATTCGATCCCGCCGGACGCCGGGCGCGGTCCGGCCGGCAGGATTGCCCCGGGCGATGCGGTATTATGATACCGCATAACTAAGCGGCTGTTTTTCTGACGTTTTCGTTGACAGCGGTGTGCATCGCGGCTACACACCCCGATCTTTCGATGCCGCGCGGCGTTGGTCCGCGCGGCTGTTTGTCTTGAGGTCACACATGCGAACCTATTCCGCCAAGCCGGCAGAGGTCGAGCGCAAGTGGTACGTGGTCGATGCGGACGGGGTCATCCTCGGCCGCCTGGCCTGCGAGATCGCCCGGCGCCTGCGCGGCAAGCACAAGCCGATCTTCACGCCACATGTCGATTGCGGCGACCACATCATCGTCGTCAATGCGGAGAAGGTGAAGCTGACCGGTCACAAGCGCGACCACGACATCTTCTATTGGCACACCGGCTATCCCGGCGGGATCAAGGGCCGATCGAAGGGCCAGATCCTGTCCGGCCGCTTTCCGGGGCGGGTGCTGGAGAAGGCGGTGGAGCGCATGGTTCCCAGGGGGCCGCTGGGCCGCCAGGTCATGCGCAAGCTGAAGATCTATGCGGGTCCCGACCATCCCCACGCGGCGCAGCAGCCCGAAGTGCTGGACTTCGCCGCCATGAACCCGAAGAACAAGAGGTAGCCGGCCGATGTCGGAGACACAGACGACGCTGACCGACCTGAAGGACCTGGCCGGCCTGTCACCGGAGGCCGAGGCCGAGGCGGTGCAGCCGCGCATCGACGCCCAGGGTCGCGCCTATGCCACCGGACGCCGCAAGGATTCGATTGCCCGTGTGTGGATCAAGCCGGGCGGCGGCCGCATCACCGTCAACGGCAAGGATCAGACGATCTATTTTGCCCGCCCGGTGCTGCGCATGCTGATCACCCAGCCCTTCCTGGTGACGCAGCGGGCGAACCAGTTCGATGTGGTCTGCACGGTGAAGGGCGGCGGCCTTTCCGGCCAGGCCGGTGCGCTGCGCCACGGCATCAGCCGTGCGCTCACGGCCTATGAGCCGGAGCTGCGGTCGCGCCTGAAGAGCGTCGGCTTCCTGACGCGCGACAGCCGCCGGGTGGAGCGCAAGAAGTACGGCAAGGCCAAGGCCCGCCGCAGCTTCCAGTTCTCCAAGCGCTGACGCCCCGCGGCCGATGGCCAGCGGCAACAAGGGCGCCCGTTCGGGCGCCCTTGTCTTTTTTGCCCCCGGGGCTTTCGGCAGCGGATCTCGCGCTCAGCCTGGAACGGCCTATCGGCGCTTCGCCGGACGGCGGCCGTGGCCGCGGGGGGCCTGGGGCCAGTCGACGTAGTCGGGCGGGCGGCGGCGGACCCAGGCGATGAAGCGCCGCATGTCCGGGTGGGCGCGGATGGCTTCGGGCGTGCTGAAGCGGGCGGCGAGTTCGGCTTCGGTGAACAGGCGATGCACCATGCGGTGGCAGACGACGTGCACGGTCGCCGCATCGTTCGGTCCATTGCGGCTGCGCGGGACCCAGTGATGGCGGTCGACGCTGGGGCCGGCGACCAGCGGGCGGTCGCAGATCGGGCAGCGGCTGCCCGCCGGGTTCGTCTGTGGGTGGTCGCCCGCTTCGGTCATCGTTCCATCCCGCCCCGCCCAAGATGAACAAAGCTTCATCTTCCCGAAAGGCCCCCATCAGGTCGCCCCCCCAAATCTGGGCCGAGCGGTACGTGTCCGCGTGGGCGCACCCGCATAGCGGATGACGGAGGGTATCCATGACACAAGACCAGAGGGCGGCAACGACCGGTCCCAAAGGCATGACGGGCAAGGCCAGGCGGCGGTTGACGGCGGCACTGCTGGCGACGACGGCGCTGGCCGGGGCGTTCGTCGTCGCGTCGCCGTGGTCGCATCACCCGGCCTGGGCGGAGCGTACGGCGACGGAGGCCGTTGCGACGCCGGCGCCGGCCCTGCTGCCCGGCAGCTTCGCCCAGATCGTGGAGGGGGCGATGCCGGCGGTGGTGAACGTCTCGGTGACGCACGATGCCCCGCAGATGGTGACTCAGCAGTGGCCGGGGCCGGACCTGCGCGGCACGCCGTTCGACGACCTGTTGCGCCGCTTCCACCAGGGGATGCCCGAAGGTCCGCAGCAGGGCCCGATGCAGGGTCTCGGGACCGGCTTCATCATCGACGCCGACGGCCTGATCGTGACCAACAACCATGTCGTCGACGGCGCCGACAAGGTGATGGTGACGCTGTCCGACGGTCAGGAGCTGCCGGCCACCGTGGTCGGCACCGATCCGCACACCGACCTGGCGCTGTTGCGCGTGGAGGCGGGGGAACCGTTGCCCTTCGTCGCATTCGGCGATTCCGACGCCGCCCATGTGGGCGACTGGGTCGTCAGCATCGGCGATCCGTTCGGTCTGGGCGGGTCGGTGACGGCGGGCATCATTTCCGCGCGCAACCGCGACATCAACGCCGGCCCCTACGACGACTACCTTCAGATCGACGCCGCCATCAACCGCGGCAATTCCGGCGGCCCGACCTTCAACTTGAGCGGCGAGGTGATCGGCATCAACACGGCGATCTTCAGCCCGAACGGCGGCAGCGTCGGCATCGGCTTTGCCATTCCGTCCAACATGGCACGCCCGATCCTGGAACAGCTGGCCGAAACCGGTGTCGTGACCCGCGGCTGGCTGGGCGTATCGGTCCAAGAGGTGACGCCGGATATCGCGGAGGCGCTGGGTCTGGACCAGCCGGCGGGTGCGCTTGTGTCCACGGTCTTCCCCGATGCGCCGGCCGCCGGTGTCCTGGAATCGGGCGACGTCGTGCTGTCGTTCAATGGCCAGGACATCGGCAATGTCGACGACCTGCCGCGAATCGTGGCCCAGGCGTCGCCCGAGTCGACCGCGCAGATGCAGATCTGGCGGGACGGCGAGACGGAGACCGTCGACGTGACCCTCGGCAAGCGGCCGGACACGACCTCGGTCGCGTCGATCGGCGAGCGTGCGCCGTCGGAGGACATGGGCCTGGGCCTGTCCGTCATGCCGCTGGATCCGGGGATCCGCGACCGGCTGGGCCTGTCGTCCGATGTGGAGGGTGCGCTGGTTGCCAAGGTCGTTCAGGGCAGCGCGGCCGAACGGGCCGGTATCGCCGAAGGCGACGTGATCCTGCGGGTCGGCGACCAGGCGATCACCGATCATCGGCAGATCGCCGCAGCCATGGCGGACGCTGCGTCCGATGGTCGCGCCAGCGTGCTTGTCCAGGTCCTGCGCCAGGGTCAGGAGCGGTTCGTCGCCCTGCCGCTGGACAGCGCAGCGGGCTGATATCTCAGTGACGGATGGCGGGCCACCCGGTAGGCCCGCCATCCGTGCGCCGTCCGGGCGCGAATGGTCGATATCGAATTATCCACTGGAATTGCACAGACGGAAGGGCGCTGCCGCGGATTGTGCGTTGCAGCATCGGCCATTTCGCGCTATTTCATTCACTAAGCGGTAATGATTGCGGCAGGGACGGGCGCCATCGGTGCGTCCCGCGCCGCGGGGGCAAACCGCCGCTAACCAAAAAAATACGTCGTTCCGGGTAAACCGGGGCGGATTCGGGGGAATGCCACTGTGTTGCGCGCGCAGCCGCAAGGGTGTGCGTGCGTCGATGCGGGGTACCGGGGGACCGATATGCGTAGGCTGCGACTGACCATCGGCAGCACAGTGATACACGCTGAGCTCTATGACACGCCAACCGCGGACGCGCTGTACGCGGCCGCACCGTTCACCTCCAGGGCGATGACCTGGGGCGAGGAAGTGGTGTTCACGACACCGGTGCAGCGCTGGCGCGAAGCCGACGCGCGCCGAAGCGTGCGGCCCAACGAGCTGGCCTTCTGGGTCGATCGTGACGCCGTGACCATCGAATTGGGGCCGGACAGGGCGGACAAGCAGGATGTGCCGCTGTCCATGCCGTGCAATATCTGGGGCCGCTCGGTCGAGGATGTCGAGCAGTTGCGCTCGATCATGCCGGGGGCACGCATCCTTCTGGAACGCGATGAGGAGATGGTGGCCAGCTAGGGCAGGGAGAGGATCCCGGGCCGGCGCCGCCGGACCCTGTCGCCCGCTCCGCCGTCAACTGGCCGGCCGTGCACATCGTGCCGATGTGAGCGGGGCTTGTCTCCAGCGGCTTCCCCAATCCAGCAACCTGGCATATGTCAATGGGCCGGCGCGCCCCATGTCCCCCGTTGTCAAACACCACGGGCGGACTGTCAGCGCGGCCTTGAAAAGTTCGCACACTAAGGATTAGGATCGTGTTGAACGGACTTGGGTCCACCCGGCGAGGAGCATGCTCCGTGGCCCTGGCGAGTGCTGAACGCGCCACGATCGACCACATCAGCGACGAGATCGAGCTTGATCTGCGCGGCCTCGAACGACGCGAGGCGCTTGATCGGCTGGAATTCCTGTTGCGTATCGGGCGAAACAACGGCCTGCGCTGGCTGTGGGTCCGGCTGGACCCGGCAGTTCCCGGGGCGGGCGAGACCCTGTTCGTGCCCATCGGCCGCAGGCTGGTGGAGGCATGGCGCTGCGGGACGATTTCCCGCTGCCGGCCGCTGCCGGTGACGGAAGGCGGGGGCTACCATGTGGAGTATCCGGCATAGTAGGCTCTGCCGAGGGGCGGCAACCCCTGGGGGGAGGCGGGCCGGACCGCATGGACGAATCCGATCTCTATGACGAGCCGATTCTGGCTCGGGCCAGGACCGTTCCGAGGCTCGGGCGGCTGGCGGCCCCCGACATCAGCGTGGAGAGGGTCAGCCGCGTCTGCGGCAGCCGCGTCACCGTCGACCTGAAGGTGGACGGCGGCCGCGTGGTCGACTTCGCCCAGGCGGTCGACGCCTGCGCGCTGGGCAAGGCATCGGCGGCGATCCTGGGCAGCGCGATCATCGGCTGCTCGGCGGGGGACATCCGCGACGCGGTGCAGCGGCTGCGCGCGATGCTCAGGCACCGGGCGCCGGCACCCGGTGGCCGCTGGGCGGACCTGGGCATCCTGGCGCCCGTCGCCGACATCCCCACGCGCCACGCATCCGTGCTGCTGCCATTCGAGGCGGCGGAAGAGGCGCTTGCCCGCCTCGACGCGCAAGCCACCGGCACCACCAGCCAAACCGCGGCGGGGTAGCGGCGCGCGGGGGGAGGCCGCCCCCGGACGCCCTTCGGCTATTCCGAGCGGCCCTCGCGCTGAAGGCGGTGCCATTCCGCGGCGTTGCGGCGGTGCTCTTCCAGCGTGCGGGCGAAGGCATGGCCGCCCGTGCCGTCGGCGACAAAGAACAGGAAATCCGTCTGTTCCGGATGCAGCGTCGCTTCGATCGCGGCGCGCCCGGGATTGCAGATGGGGCCGGGCGGCAGGCCGTCGATGCGGTAGGTATTGTAGGGGGAGGCCACGTCCAGGTCGTCGGTCGTCAGGGCGCGGCCCAGCGGCGCACGCCCGCGGGTCAGCGCATAGATGACGGTCGGGTCCGTCTCCAGCCGCATCCCCCGTTCCAGCCGGTTGACGAAGACGCCGGCGATCAGGCTGCGTTCCTCCGGCACGCCGGTTTCCTTTTCCACGATCGACGCGAGGATCAGGGCCTGGCGCGGCGTGTCGAAGGGCAGGCCGTCGGCGCGGGCTTCCCACAGCTGTTGCAGGGTCGCGTCCATGTCCGCGCGCATGCGGTCGACCATGCCGCTGCGCGTATCGCCGCGCTGGAAGCGATAGGTCTCCGGCAGCAGGCTGCCTTCCGGCGGGACCGATTCGATTTCGCCCGTCAGCCTCTCTTCCTGGGCGATCAGGGCGACGACGGCGTGGCTGGTCAGCCCTTCCGGGACCGTCAGGGCGTAGGCGATGCTGCGGCCTTCGGCCAGCAGGCTGAGCGCCTGTTCGATGCTGATGCCGGCCGGAAACAGGTACTCCCCGGCGCGCAGATCGCGATCCTGGCCGGTGATGCGGGCGGCGGACTGGAACAGCCAGTCCTCCTCTATCACCCCGGCACGCTTCAGCTGGGCGGTGATCGTCGTCATTCCCGCGCCGGGCGGGATCAGCACCGTGGCATCCTCGGTCAGCGGCCCCGGCGCCTTGTACATCCACACCAGGAAGCCGACCCCCGCCGCCGCGATGATCGCCAACCCGCTGAGGAAGGCAAACAGCCGGGCGGCGAGCCGCAGCATCGTGCTAGTTCATCTCGCGGAAGATCAGCGTCGCGTTGGTGCCGCCGAAGCCGAAGCTGTTCGACAGGACCGTCCGGATCCTCCGCTCCTTGGGCTGCAGCGGGACAAGGTCCACCCCGGTGCATCCGTCCGACGGATCCTCGAGGTTGAGGGTCGGGGGTGCCACACCGTGGTTCATGGCGAGGATCGAGTAGATCGCCTCCACCGCGCCGGCCGCGCCGAGCAGATGGCCGATCGCGGACTTGGTGGAGGACATGGACACGCCGCTGATGGCCGAACCGAACAGCCGGCGGACCGCGCCCAGCTCGATCTCGTCGCCGAGCGGCGTCGAGGTGCCGTGGGCATTGATGTAGTCGATGTCTTCCGGCGTCATCTGCGCGCGCTTGAGCGCCGCCTGCATCGACCGCAGGCCGCCGTTGCCGTCTTCCGGCGGGGCGGTGATGTGGTAGGCGTCGCCCGACAGGCCATAGCCGACCAGTTCGGCATAGATCGGGGCCCCGCGGCGCTTGGCATGTTCGAGTTCTTCAAGAACCAGGACGCCGGCGCCTTCGCCCATGACGAATCCGTCCCGGCCCTTGTCATAGGGGCGCGACGCCCTCTCGGGCGTATCGTTATAGCCCGTCGACAAGGCGCGCGCCGCTGAGAAGCCGGCCAGGCCCAGCCGGCACACGGCCGATTCCGCCCCGCCGGCCACCATCACGTCGGCATCGTCGATCGCGATCAGCCGGGCGGCGTCGCCGATGGCGTGGGCGCCGGTGGAACACGCGGTGACGACCGCGTGGTTCGGGCCCTTGAAGCCGTGCTGGATGGAGACCTGGCCCGAAGCCAGGTTGATCAAGGCCGCCGGGATGAAGAACGGCGACACCCGCCGCACCCCGCGCGATTCCAGCAGCAGGGCGCCGTCGGCGATCCATTTAAGGCCGCCGATGCCCGATCCGATCATCACCCCGGTGCGAAGGCGACTTTCTTCATCCTGCGGTGTCCAGCCGGCGTCATGGACCGCCTGATGGGCGGCAACGACGGCGTAGACGATGAAATCGTCGTTCTTGCGCTGCTCTTTCGGCGGGAAGAAGTCGTCGGGATTGTACAGCCCGTCTTCGGTCGGTCCGCGCGGCACCAACCCGGCGATCCTGGAGGGCATATCCGAGACGTCGAATTCGGTTATCGCCCTGATACCGCTCGTGGCACCGATCAGCCGTTCCCAGTTATGTTTGACACCGACCCCCAAAGGGGAAACCAGGCCGAGGCCGGTTACCACGACACGTCGCATTCTGTTCCCCGAACCGCGCGATAACGGAGCGGCCAGGATCGGCCGTCTCCGCTACGGTCGCGCCCCTCAAGCTGAGGTGTGCGTCTCGATAAACTCGATGGCGTCCTTGACGGTGAGGATCTTCTCCGCTGCGTCATCCGGAATCTCGCAGCCGAATTCCTCCTCGAACGCCATCACCAGCTCGACGGTGTCCAGGCTGTCGGCGCCCAGGTCGTCGATAAAGCTGGCGGATTCCGTAACCTTCGCTTCCTCGACCCCGAGGTGCTCCACTACGATCTTTTTGACCCGTTCGGCGATGTCACTCATTGGCTCCTGCCTTTTCCTTGGCAATCGTTGGTCGGGGGAACTCAGACGGCACTGTTCCGGGCGTCCGACGACGTCTCGCGCCCGTCACCCGGGCGAAGGCTGCCGTCACATAACATACCTCCCGGGGGGTTGCCAGCCTTGGCGGATCGTTCTCCGCCCCGGCTTGCCTGTACATGACGGTACCCGCTCAGATCATCGCCAGCCCGCCGTTGACGTGCAGGGTCTGGCCGGTCATGTAGCCCGCTTCCTCACTGGCCAGATAGACGATGGCTGCGGCGATGTCCGCCGGGGCGCCCAGGCGCCCTGCCGGGATCTGCCCGCTGATACGGCTGCGCTGGTCTTCGGTCAATGCGTCCGTCATCGGGCTGGCGATGAAACCGGGGGCGACGCAGTTCGCCGTGATTCCGCGCCCCGCCAGCTCGGCCGCCAGGGATTTGGTCATGCCGACCATGCCGGCCTTGCTGGCCGCATAGTTCGCCTGGCCGGGATTGCCGGTGAAGGCGACGACGGACGTGATTCCGATGATCCGGCCCCAGCGGCGCTTCATCATGTGGCGCAGCGCCGCCCGGGCCAGGCGGAAGGCGGAGACCAGGTTGACCTGGAGGACCGCCTCGAAATCGCTGTCCTTGAGGCGCAGCGCCAGATTGTCGCGCGTGAAGCCCGCGTTGTTGACCAGGATGTCGACCCCGCCCATGGCGGCTTCCGCCCCAGCGGTGACGGCCGTCGCCCCGTCCGCCGTGGCCAGGTCGCCGACCACGACATGGGCCCGTTCGCCAAGCTCCGCCGCCAGGGCGTCGAGCCGGTCCTTGCGCGTGCCGGCAAGGGCAACGGTCGCCCCCTGACGGTGCAGCGCCTGGGCCGCCGCAGCCCCGATGGCCCCGGATGCCCCTGTGACCAGGGCGGTCTTGCCGTTCAGATCGAACATTGCTGGACCCTTTCTTGGGCTACCGCGCCTGCGGGCCCCGCTCGGCGAGATAGGCGTCGATCTCTTCGGGGGTATGGACGGAAAAGGCGCTCAGGCTGCGGTCGATGCGGCGTGTCAGTCCCGACAGCACCTTGCCGGCGCCGATTTCCACCAGCTCCGTCACCCCCATTCCCTTCATCGTCAGCACGCTTTCCCGCCAGCGCACATCGCCGGTGATCTGTTCGACCAGAAGGGCACGGATGACGTGCGGGTCGGTGACGGCCATGGCCAGGACATTGGCGACCAGCGGCACCGGCGGCGGCTGGATGGCCACCTGCATCAGCGCCTCCTGCATCGCTTCGGCCGCCGGCTGCATCAGCGGGCAATGGAAGGGGGCGCTGACCGGCAGGATCACGCTGCGGCGCGCCCCTTGCTCGGCCGCGATGGCCAGGGCCCGGTTCACGGCCGACTTGTGGCCGCTGATCACGACCTGGCCGTGGGCGTTGTCGTTGGCCACCGCGCAGACCTCGCCCTGGGCGGCGTCGGCCACGATCTCCTCCGCCTTCTCCAGGTCGACGTTCAGCAGGGCGGCCATGGCGCCGATGCCCACGGGCACGGCCGCCTGCATCGCCAGGCCCCGCCGGCGCAGCAGCCTGGCCGCGTCGGCGATGCTGATCGACCCCGCCGCTGCCAGCGCCGAGTATTCCCCGAGGCTGTGCCCGGCGACGCAGGACGCCATCTCCGCCAGGCGCTGGCCGGCACGCTCCTCCAGCACCTTCAATGCCGCGATCGACACGGCCATCAGCGCGGGCTGGGCATTTTCCGTCAGGGTCAGCCGGTCGCCGTCGCCTTCGAACATCAGCTGCGACAGCTTCTCCCCCAGCGCGTCGTCGACCTCGTCAAAGACGCTGCGCGCCGTGGCCGATGCCATGGCCAGCGCCCTTCCCATTCCGATCGACTGGCTTCCCTGCCCTGGGAAGACGAACGCACGGCTCATTCAGACTGCATTCCTGTGACAGTTACGCGGCACTGCAAAATGGCGGCTAGTGATAGTGGCTCATGACCGCGAGTTCAAGCCACGGCCGATACTATGGGTGCGCGGCACCATGCGAAGGCCGGTCTTGCAGCGTTATCAGGAATGGGTATAGTGCCGCCCCTCTTGGAGTATGTGCCTCCTTGCCGGTCCCACCCCGTGGGCCGGCTAGGCCCGGGCGGCCGCTGACCCGCCGCAATGGCAAGGGCAGGGCGCCGGGCCGCCAACATCCGCAAGGAGCCGGAAACCGCATGGCGTACTATGAGTGCGTGCTGATCGCACGCCAGGACGTGCCGTCCGCCCAGGTGGAGACGCTGACCAACACCTTCAGCGGCGTCATCACCGACAATGGCGGCACCGTCGCGAAGACCGAGTACTGGGGGCTCAAGACCCTCGCGTACCGGATCAAGAAGAACCGCAAGGGCCATTATGTCCTGCTGAACCTCGACGCTCCCCCCGCCGCGGTGGCGGAGATGGAGCGCCAGATGGGCATCCACGAGGATGTCCTGCGCCACATGACCGTGCGCGTGGACGCCCTGGAGGAAGGGCCGTCGATGATGCTGCAGAGCCGGGCCAGCCGCGACGGTCGGGATGGCCGCGACGGCGGGCGTGGCGAACGGCGGGATCGTGACGGCCACCGCGATCGCGACAGGGACCGCGACCGCGACAGGGATCGCGATCGTGACAGGGATAGGGACAGGGATCGCGACCGGCGCGATCGTGAGCCGCGATCCGAGGTGGCGGCCGCAGGCGAAGCAGGAGAAGTCTGATGTGTGCAGCCATGGCCCGCCGGCCGTTCTTCCGCCGGCGCAAGACGTGCCCGTTTTCCGGGGCCAATGCGCCGAAGATCGACTACAAGGACATCAAGCTGTTGAGCCGGTTCGTGTCGGAGCGCGGCAAGATCGTCCCGAGCCGAATCACCGCCGTATCGGCCAAGAAGCAGCGGGAGCTCGCGCGGGCGATCAAGCGCGCCCGGGTTCTGGCGCTGCTGCCCTATTCCATTCAATAGGCGGCGCCGGCAGGCCTGTGGGAACGCCCGCAGGCTTGCAGCGGATGACATGGATACTGGCTGGCGCACCGGGGTTGTGCGGCCGGCAGCGCCGCGCAGGAGCCTGAGGCGGCGTCCGGGAGTGGACCGATGGAAGTCATATTGCTGGAGCGGATCGAGAAGCTGGGACAGATGGGCGACGTGGTGCGCGTGCGTCCCGGCTATGCGCGCAACTACCTTCTGCCGACCAAGAAGGCGATGCGCGCGACGAAGGACAACCTCACCTATTTCGAACAGCAGCGCGCGCAGCTGGAAGCGCGCAACCTGCAACTGCGCGGCGAGGCGGAGACGGTGGCCAAGCGCGTGGACGGCGTCGGCATCGTGCTGATCCGCGCCGCCGGCGAAGGCGGGCAGCTGTACGGGTCCGTCACCGCCCGCGACATCGCCGAGGGGCTGGACCAGGCGGGCTTCACGGTGGCGCGCAGCCAGGTGATGATCGATCGGCCGATGAAGAGCCTGGGGCTGTTCAAGGTCCGCGTCGCCCTGCATGCCGAGGTTTCCGTCAACGTCGAGGTGAACATCGCCCGCTCGCAGGACGAAGCGGAGATGCAGCGCAAGGTCGGCGGGATGGTGACGGCCGAAATGGCCGAGGCCGCGCAGGAGCTGGCGGAAGCGGAAGCGGAAGCGGAAGCCGAGGCGGACGCCGCCGTCTCGGAAGAAGTCGAGGAGTCAGCGTAGCTTAGGGCGGTTTTCCCCGTCGTTTTCCCGGGGTTGTCCAGGCTATCCACAGCCCCGGCCAGCCGGTGGATGCTGACCGCGGGCCCGTAGCCTGCTAGCCTTGTCGGCCAATCCCAACGGGCCCGATGGAAGCGTGCAGCGGCCATGGATACCGCCAATCCGGGTACGCCCGACTACCGAGTCGTTCCGGCGAACGAGGGTGCCGAACAGGCGCTGCTCGGCGCGATTCTGGTCAATAACGCCACCCTGGACCGAGTCGGCGATCTGCTGGAGCCGCAGCATTTCTATTATCCCGCGCACAGCCGCATCTATGCGGCGTGCCTGCACCTGCGCGAGAAGGGACGGACGGCCGACCCTGTCACCCTGAGCGCGCTGTTCGACGCCGACGGCGACCTGGTGGAGATCGGCGGCGCGCGGTATCTGGCGGACCTCGCCGCCGGCATTGTCTCGGTCATCAATCCGCGGGAATACGCGGAGCTGATCCACGACCTGCACCTCAGGCGCGAGCTGATCACCATCGGCGAGGACGTCGTGAACGACGCCTACCGCCACGACCTCGATGTCGATGCCGCGGAGCAGATTCGCAACGCCGAGGAACGGCTGTACAAGCTGGCGACGACGGAGGACAGCCGCGGCGGCTTCCGCCCCTTCGGCGCGCTGGTCGGGGCCGCGCTGGATGCCGCCACCAAGGCGATGCACCGTGACACCCATCTGACCGGCGTCACCACCGGGCTGCGCGGCCTCAACGGCATGCTGGGCGGGCTCCAGCCCTCGGACCTGATCATCCTGGCCGGGCGGCCGGCCATGGGCAAGACGGCGCTGGCCACCAACATCGCCTTCAACGCCGCGCGCACGCACCTGGAAAAAGGCGGGCGCGAGGGGGCGGTGGTCGCCTTCTTCTCGCTGGAAATGTCGGCCGAACAGCTGGCCACACGCATCCTGGCGGACCAGGCCCGCGTCCCGTCGGAGAAGATCCGCAAAGGCAGCCTGCGCGAGAGCGACCTGCCGGACCTGGCGGAGGCCAGCCACCTGATCTCGCAGATCCCGCTGTTCGTCGACGACACGGCGGCGTTGAAGGTGCAGCAGCTGCGCACCCGCGCCATGCGCCTGCAGCGCCAGCACGGCCTCGGCATGATCGTCGTCGACTACCTGCAGCTGATGCAGCCCAGCGGCACCCAGCGGTCCGACAACCGCGTGCAGGAAATCTCGGAAATCAGCCGCGGCCTGAAGATGATCGCCAAGGATCTGAACGTGCCGGTGCTGGCGCTGTCGCAGCTGTCGCGTGCGCCGGAGCAGCGGGACGGCAACCGGCCGCAGCTGTCGGACCTGCGGGAAAGCGGTTCGATCGAACAGGACGCGGACGTGGTGATGTTCGTCTTCCGTGAGGCGTACTACCTGGGCAAGCAGGAGCCGTCCGACGACGACGAAACCAAGCACAGGGAATGGCGGGAGAAGATGGAAAGGATCCACAACCGTGCCGAGATCATCATCGGCAAGCAGCGTCACGGCCCCACCGGCATCTGCGAACTGCATTTCGAAGGCGAGTTCACGCGTTTCACCGACCCGGAGCGCCGGTACGACAGCGATGAGTGAGCCGGCCCGATGACCGAACCGGACTGGGCGAGCGCCGTCCTCACCATCGATCTCGGGGCGATTGCCGACAACTACCGCACCTTGGCGGCGAAGGTGCGGCCGGCGCGCTGTGCCGTCGTCGTGAAGGCCGATGCCTACGGACTGGGGATCGAGCAGGTGGTTCCCTGCCTAGAGGCGGCCG
Organism: Rhodospirillaceae bacterium; assembly: GCA_020638595.1. GTDB lineage: Bacteria > Pseudomonadota > Alphaproteobacteria > DSM-16000 > Inquilinaceae > JACKIG01. Next base: position 35,155 of record JACKIG010000025.1, read on the forward strand.
GCGCCAACTTCTTCTTCGTGGCCCAGCCCGAAGAGGGGGTGCGCGTGCGGCAGCTGGCGCCGCGGGCGCATGTCGCCGTCCTCAACGGCCTGATGGCCGGCGTCGAGGCCGACTATGCGCACAACCGGCTGATCCCGGTCCTGAACGACCTGGGGCAGATCGACCGCTGGACGCGCCTGGCGCGCGCCGGGCGGGAGCGCCTGGGCGCCATCATCCACGTCGACACGGGCATGAACCGGCTGGGCTTGCCGCCGGCTGAGCTCGACCAGCTGGCGCAGGATCCGTCGCGCCTGGCCGGGCTCGATCTGCGCTGCATCATGAGCCATCTCGCCTGTGCGGACGTCGCGGGGCACCCCCTGACCGTGCAGCAGGCCGACGCCTTCCGTGCGGCCCTGGCGCGCCTGCCGGAGGCTGCGGCCAGCCTTGCCAATTCCTCGGGCATCTTTCGCGGCGAGGCCCTGCATTTCGATCTCGCCCGTCCGGGCGTTGCCCTCTATGGCGTCAATCCCACCCCCGAGTCCCCCAACCCGATGCGGCCCTGCGTGCGTCTGGACGCCCGGATCCTGCAGGTCCGTGACGTTGACTCCCCCATGACCGTTGGCTACGGTGCCAGCCACCACGTCACGGGGCCCGGGAAAATCGCAACAATCGCAGTTGGTTATGCCGACGGATACCTGCGTTCGCTCGGCGGGCGTGCGGCTGTCGGTCTGGGCGGTCGGCTGGCGCCGGTGGTCGGACGTATCTCCATGGATCTGACGACGGTCGATGTAACGGACTTTGCGGAGGACACGGTGCATGCCGGCGGGTGGGTTGAAGTGATCGGCCCCGCCTTGTCGGTCGACACCGTGGCGGAAGCAGCCGGCACGATCGGCTACGAGATCCTGACATCTCTGGGCGCACGGTACCGTCGCCGGTATGTCGGCGCGGCCGACGGGCAGGGCGCATGAACCCGCTGGCGCATATCGGCCGCGCTTTCTCGGTCTTCCTCTATGGTGTCGGGCACTTCGTCATCTTCGGGGCGAGGGGGCTGTCACACTGCTTCCGGCCGCCCTTCTACCCGGCGCAGCTTGGGCGCCAGCTGATCGATATCGGCTACTACTCCCTGCCGGTGGTCGGCATGACGACGCTGTTCACGGGCATGGTGCTGGCCCTGCAAGCCTATAGCGGGATTACCAAGGTGGGGGCCGAGACGGCCATTCCCACCATCGTTATCGTTGCCGTGACCCGCGAACTGGCGCCGGTGCTGGCCGGCCTGATGGTGGCAGGGCGCATCGGCGCCTCCATGGCCGCCGAAATCGGCACCATGCGCGTGACCGAGCAGATCGATGCCCTGACGACCCTGTCGACCAATGCGATGAAATACCTGGTGGTGCCGCGGCTGATCGCCGGGGCGCTGATGCTGCCCTGCCTGGTTCTGGTGGGCGACATCATCGGCACGTTCGGCGGCTTCCTGATCGGCGTCTACAAGCTCGGCTTCAACCCGTCGACCTATCTGGGCAACAGCTGGGACGCGCTGGAAGCGGTCGGCGTCATCTCCGGCCTAGTGAAGGCATCGGCGTTCGGGTTCGCCATCGCCGTCATGGGCTGCTATCACGGCTACAACTCCCGCGGGGGTGCCCAGGGGGTCGGCGCGGCGACAACGAATGCAGTCGTTTCGGCCTCGATCCTCATCTTGATTCTGAACTACATCATCACCGAGCTGTTCTTTTCCCGATGAGCCAGCATCAGCCACCAACCGCCGGCAGGCGGCCGAAAATCGCGCTTTCGGGGCTGCACAAGGCTTTCGGGCCGAAGCACGTCCTCAACGGCCTGGACCTGGAGATCGCCGAGGGGGAGTCCGTCGTCGTCATCGGCGGGTCGGGTACCGGCAAGTCGGTGCTGATGAAGTGCATTCTCGGCCTGCTCGACCCCGATCGCGGGACGGTGCACGTCGACGGCCGCGATACCACGCGCCTGTCGGGCAGCGAGCGGGACCGCCTGATGCGCCATTTCGGCATGCTGTTCCAGGGGGCCGCCCTGTTCGACAGCCTGCCGGTCTGGCAGAACGTCGCCTTCGGCCTGATGCAGGCCAAGGGGATGAGCCGTGGTGAGGCGAAGCGGATCGCCCTGTCGAAGCTGGCGGCGGTCGGGCTGGAGCCGGCGGTGGGAGAGCTGTGGCCGGCTGAGCTGTCCGGCGGCATGCGCAAGCGCGTCGGCCTGGCGCGGGCGATCGCGACCGAGCCGGACATCATCTTCTTCGACGAGCCGACGACCGGCCTCGACCCCATCATGGGCGACGTCATCAACGACCTGATCGTCAAATGCGTGCGCGAGCTGGGGGCCACCGCCCTGTCCATCACCCATGACATGGCCAGTGCGCGCAAGATTGCCGACCGAATCGCCATGATCTACGGCGGCCGTATCATCTGGGCCGGCCCGGTGTCGGATATCGACCGGTCCGGCAACCCCTATGTCGACCAGTTCATCAACGGCCGCGCCGAGGGGCCGATCAAGATGCAGATCCGCGAGGAGTGACGGCAGCCTCCGCCCTCACATCGCCATGGGTGCCGGCAACCATGGCGCTTCCACCCCCCTGATCCGGAGCGACAGTCAGCCCGTGGCACGCCGTACCGCCAGCCGCTATGTCTGCCAGGATTGCGGGGCCGTGGCCCCGCGCTGGGCGGGCCGGTGCGATGCCTGCGGTGCCTGGAACAGCATCGTGGAGGAACCGGACGAGGCAGCACCCCCCCGTGCCATCGGTGCCGGCGGCGGCGGGCGGCGGCTGGCGCTGTCCGGCCTTGACGAGGTGGGGCCCGATGCGCCCAGGCGTGCCACCGGGATTGCGGAACTGGATCGCGTGCTCGGCGGCGGGCTCGTGGCGGGATCGGCGGTCCTGATCGGCGGCGATCCCGGCATCGGCAAGTCGACGCTGCTGCTGCAGGCCGTCTGCGCGCTGGGGCGGGAGGTGGCCTGCCTGTACATCTCGGGCGAGGAGGCGGTCGAGCAGATCCGCATGCGGGCCGCGCGGCTGGGCCTTGCCGGCCCGTCGGTCGCGCTGGCCGCGGCTTCGGATGTCCGCGACATCCTGGCGACGCTCGACCGGCCGGAGGCGCCGGGCGTCGTCGTCATCGATTCGATCCAGACCATGTTCGTCGATACCCTCGACAGCGCGCCCGGCACCGTGGCGCAGGTGCGTGCCAGCGCCGGCGAACTGGTGCGCCTGGCCAAGCGGCGCGGTCTGTCGCTGCTGCTGGTCGGCCACGTGACCAAGGACGGCATGATCGCCGGCCCGCGGGTGCTGGAGCACATGGTCGACGTGGTCCTCTATTTCGAGGGCGAGCGCGGCCACCAGTTCCGCATCCTGCGCGCCGTGAAGAACCGCTATGGCGCCACCGACGAGATCGGCGTGTTCGAGATGACGGGAAGCGGCCTGCGCGAGGTGGCCAACCCGTCGGAGCTGTTCCTGGCCGACCGTTCGGGCACAGAGGGCGGGCGTGTGACCGGGGCGGTGGTCTTCGCCGGGTTGGAGGGGACGCGCCCTGTCCTGGTGGAGGTGCAGGCCCTTGTGGCGCCGACGGCGCTGGGCACGCCGCGGCGTGCCGTCGTCGGCTGGGACGCCAATCGGCTGGCCATGGTGCTGGCGGTGCTGGAGGCACGCGGCGGCATCGCCGTGGGCGCCAATGACGTCTACCTCAACGTCGCCGGAGGCCTGAAGATCGGTGAGCCGGCCGCGGACCTCGCCATGGCGGCGGCCATCGTCTCGTCCCGACTGGACGTGCCGCTCGCTCACGATACCGTGGTGTTCGGCGAGATCGGCCTGTCTGGCGAAGTCCGCCCCGTGCCCCAGACCGAGCTGAGGCTGAAGGAGGCGGCGAAGCTGGGCTTTGCCCGGGCCATTGCACCGCGCCGCAACCGCCGGGATGCATATGGCTTGAACCCGGCGATCGAGATGAGCGACATTGCCTCGGTCGACGACCTCCTCAACCTGTTCGACCCGCCCGGTTCGCCGTACCGCGCACCCTGGCGCCAGGCAGCAACGTGACGGCCGCTCCATGAACCCCGCCGACATCGCCGTCATCGCCATCATCCTCCTCTCCGGGCTGCTTGCCTTCTTCCGGGGGTTCGTGCGCGAGGCGCTGTCGATCGCCGGCTGGATCGGCGCGGCCTATGTCGCGGTCCTGGCCTTTCCCCAGGTCCGCCCCTGGGTCGGGCAGTATGTCTCGTCCGACCTGGCGGCCGACGGCATCACGCTGGGGGCGGTCTTCATCGTCGCGCTGATCGTCTTCGGCATCGTGGGCAACCTGATTGCGCGGCTGGTGCGCGGAACGACTCTCAGTGCGGTGGACCGCTCGCTCGGTTTCCTGTTCGGCCTGCTGCGCGGCGTGGTGCTGGTGTCGCTGGCCTATCTCGTCGTCACGTGGCTGTTCCCGCCGGAGCAGGAGCCCGCATGGCTGCGCGAAGCGCATTCGCGCCCGTGGGTGGAGCGCGGGGCCGACATGCTGGTGGCGCTGGTGCCGGAAGACCTGCTGGCGGAGGGACTGGGCGAGGCGCAGCGGGAGATCGGCGACCGCCTGCGCGATGATGCCAGCCCGTCGCAGACCATTGACCTGCGCGAACTGGCCCGTCCCCAGCCCGCCCAGCCGGATACGCCGGAAACCGAGGGCTATCAGGACGATCAGACGGACGATCTCGACCGGATGATCGAGAACCTGCAGAACCAGGATCAGTGACCCGGACCCTATGCCGCTGGTCGCGTCCGGGGCCGTTGCGCCGATTGCCGGTGCAGGCGCCCACGGGGCAGGCTATATAGTACCGGCATCGACGGTCGGCCGGCGCGATGGCCGTACGCCGTGCAGGCCTCACGGGAGGCGATGGGCCCCATGCGCAGCACCCACCCTTTTGTCACCGACGCCGCAGACCAGGACAAGTTCCACGAGGAATGCGGCGTTTTCGGGATCTTCGGCCATTCCGATGCGGCCGCCCACACCGCGCTGGGGCTGCACGCCCTGCAGCATCGCGGGCAGGAGGCGTCGGGCATCGTCACCTACGATGGGGAGCATTTCCACGCCCATCGGGCCGTCGGTCAGGTCGGGGACAACTTCAGCTCCGAATCGGTGATCACGTCGCTGAAGGGGCGGGCGGCCATCGGTCACAACCGCTATGCCACCACCGGCGGCACGCTGATGCGCAATGTGCAGCCGCTGTTCGCCGATTTCGCCTTCGGCGGCTTTGCCGTCTGTCACAACGGCAACCTGACCAACGCCTATCATCTGCGCCGGCAGCTGGTCAGCCGCGGATCGATTTTCCAGTCGACCACCGATACCGAGGTGTTCGTGCACCTGATGGCGTTCAGTCGGGGCAAGGATGTCCTCGACCGGCTGGTGGAGGCACTGCGCCAGGTCGAAGGGGCCTACACGCTGGTGGCGCTGGCCAAGGATCGCGTCATCGGCGTGCGCGACCCCCTGGGCGTGCGCCCGCTGGTGCTGGGGCAGGTCGCTGCGCCGGGCGGGCCGCCGGCCCACGTGCTGACGTCGGAGACCTGTGCGCTGGACATCATCGGCGCGGACTTCGTGCGCGATGTCGAGCCGGGCGAGATGGTGGTGCTGAGCGAGGCGGGGGTCGAGAGCTTCCACCCCTTCGTGAAGACCCGGTCGCGATTCTGCGTGTTCGAGTACATCTATTTCGCCCGCCCCGACAGCGTGGTGGAGGGGGTGTCGGTCTATGAGGCCCGCCGCCAGATCGGCGTGGAACTGGCGCGCGAGGCGCCGGCGTCGGCCGACGTCATCATCCCGGTGCCCGACAGCGGCGTGCCGGCGGCGATCGGCTATGCCGGCGAAAGCGGCATCCCGTTCGAACTCGGGATCATCCGCAACCACTATGTCGGCCGCACCTTCATCGAACCGTCGGACCAGATTCGCCATCTCGGCGTCCGCCTCAAGCACAACGCCAACCGGCCGCTGATCGAAGGCCGGCGGGTCGTGCTGGTCGACGACAGCATCGTGCGCGGCACGACCTCGCAGAAGATTGTCCAGATGGTCCGCCATGCCGGGGCGCGCGAGGTGCATTTGCGCATCTCCAGCCCGCCGACGGCACATCCCTGCTTCTACGGCATCGACACGCCGGAGGAGGGGGAGCTGCTGGCCCACAATCACACGGTGGACGAGATGGCGCGGCAGATCGGCGTCGACAGCCTGGCCTTCATCAGCATCGACGGCCTCTATCGGGCGATGGGCAAGCCGGCGCGCAACCCGCTGCAGCCGCAATATTGCGATGCCTGCTTCACCGGCGACTATCCGACGGAGCTGCCGGACCGCGACGACGCGGTGCGCCAGCCCGAGCTGTCCTTCCTTGCCGAGCGCACGGCCTGGGGCCGTGAGCGCCGCGTCCGGCGCGGGTGAGCGGGGACCAGCCCTGCGGCGGTCGGCTTGCCGGCCGCATCGCGCTGATCACCGGGGCCTCGCGCGGGCTCGGCGCGGCGGTGGCCGAACGCTATGCCGCCGAAGGCGCCCATGTCGTGCTGGTGGCCCGCACGGTGGGCGGGCTTGAGGCAGTGGACGACCGGGTGCGCGCGGCCGGCGGAACGGCGACGCTGGTGCCGGCCGACCTGACCAAGCCGGGGCAGGTGGAAGCCCTGGGCGCCGCCATGCTGGAGCGATTCGGCCGCATCGACGTGCTGGTGGCCAATGCGGCCGACCTCGGTGCCCTGGGGCCGGTGGCGCACAGCGATCCGAAGGTCTGGCGCCAGACGCTGGAGCTCAATCTCTGGTCGGTCATGCGGACGATCCAGGTGATGCACCCGCTGTTGCGCCGGTCGGCGGCAGGGCGCGCGCTGTTCGTCACCTGCAGCGCCGGGACCGAGCCCACCGCCTATTGGAACGCCTATGCCGTCAGCAAGGCGGGGCTTGAGATGATGGTGCAGCTCTACGCGGCCGAGACCGCCAAGACGGCGATTCGTGCCAACCTGATCGACCCGGGTCCGCTGGCGACTCGGCTGCGGGCCACGGCATTCCCGGGGGAGGATCCGTCGACCCTGCCGGATCCGGCAAGCGTTGCCGAGGCCTTCGTCCGCCTGGCGGGCGCCGACTGGGTGGCCGGCGGGCGCCGCGTCGATGCCCCTCGGCTGTGCGCGGGCCAGCGGGCCGGCGGGTGACGGCAGATTATTGCCTTTGCGTTGCAGCATGGGGGTAGACAAGGCCGGTTCGCCGGCCTATATCAGGGCTTCTCGCGGCGACGCAGTCTTCGCCCACAAACAATGGCCGTGTCTCACGGTCGGGCGTTGAAGCGGTCGGCGTACGGGATTATACTCATAGGTCCGGCGCAAACACATTGCTCCGTCATGCGGGCGATGAAGTGTTTGGTCGCGCTTT
>JACKIG010000025.1:50000-57652 GCA_020638595.1 Rhodospirillaceae bacterium
GAAGACCTTGCGCCGGGCATGGCTCCAGCACAGGGCGCTGGTCACCGGCGCCGGCTCCCGGCCCTCGCGGTAGAGGTCGTTGTAGCCGCCATAGGCATCGGCCTGCAGGATGCCCGTCCACCCGGCGAGATGCCGGTTGGGGTGGGTCTTCTCCCGGTCGGTGGAGAAGAAGAACAGCGCCGCGGGCGGGGCGCCGCCGGCGAAGGGCCGGTCGTCGCGGACGTAGGTCCACAGCCGCGCCTGGCGTGTTCCGCCGCGGGCGAGCAGCGGCACCGTGGTGTCGTCGGCGTGCAGCCGCCCGGCGGCAAGCACATGGGCCTGGATGAGGGCGTGGATCGGCTCCAGTGCCGCCGCACAAGCCCCGACCTGGTCCGCCAGGGTCGAGAGGCTGAGGTCGACGCCCTCGCGGGCATAGCGCTCGGCCTGGCGGTTCAGCGGCTGGTGCTGCCCGAACTTCTCGAAGAGGATGGTCGCCAGCAGGTTCGGGCCGGCAAAGCCCCGCGGGGTGGCATGGAACGGCGCCGGCGGCTGGCTGATCTTCTCGCAGTCCCGGCAGGTGAACTTCTCCCGGACCGTCTGGACCACCTTCCACTGCCGCGGCACCACCTCCAGCGTCTCGGTGACGTCCTCGCCCATCTTCACGATGCGCGACGAGCCGCAGCAGGTGCAGGCCGTCGGCGCCTCGATCACCACCCGCTCGCGCGGCAGGTGCTCGGGCAAGGGTTTGCGGACCGGACGGCGGCGCTCGAAGGCGGCAACCTTGGTGGTGCGGGCGGCCGCGCGCTCGGCCACGATCTCGTCTTCGGTGGCGGCTGTCTGGAGGTCCTCGAGCTGCAATTCCATCTGCTCGATCAGCCGCGCGCGCCGTTCCGAGCTGCGGCCATACTGCTCGCGGCGGAGCCTGGCGATCTCGAGCCGGAGATGCGAGATCATCGCTTCGGAGGTCGAGACGATGGCGCGGGCCTGTGCCAGCTCGGCCTCGGCGACCCTGGCGCGGTCTTCGGAGGCCCTGACCCGGGCCTCGGAGGTGGCCAGTTCAGCGCGCAGTCGGGCGATCTCGTCAGCGGTCTCGGACATGGCGAAAGCTACCACGCCAGGCGGCTAACCCCCAGCAAATACAGTGAATTAGCCTCTCTCAGCCGGCCTTCGCCGGCCGCTGTGTCCAGCGTGGATTGCGCCAGTCGATCCCGTCGAGGAGATAGCCGAGCTGTGCTGCCGAGATCGCCACGGCACCCCCGGTCTGCCCCGCCGGCCAGACGAACCGGCCGGCTTCCAGGCGCTTGGCGTAGAGCGACATGCCGATCCCGTCGTGCCACAGAATCTTCACCAGATCACCGCGCCGGCCGCGGAAGCAGAAGACCTCCCCGCCATGCGGGTCGCGTCCCAGACCCTCCTGCACCTTCAGCGCCAGGCTGTTCATGCCGCACCGCATGTCCGTCACGCCGCCCGCTATCCAGACCGTCGTGCCGGCCGGAAAGGCGATCACGAAACCTCCAGGACCGGCAGCAGGCGCTTCAGCACCGCCGGGGCGACCGACTCCCGAACGATCATCCGACGTCCGTTCCGCAGCACGATCTCGATTGTCGCCTCGGGGGCCGGAGCCGCGGCCATCGGCGGCGACGCCTCGGTGATGCCCGGCGATGCCGCGCCCGACGCCAGCGTCACCGCAGTGAACATCGGCACCCCGCTGCCGAGCCGACCGGAACGATACTCGGCCCGCCACCGGGTAAGCAGCGATCGGGAGATCCCCAGCCGCCGAGCCGTCGCCGAGCCCTGGCGATGACCCCGCAGGCTCTCCTCGACGATCCGGATCTTCTCCTCATCGGTCCAGGTCCGCCGGCGACCGAGGTCGTCCGCCGTCAGAACCTCAAAATCCGAAATGACCTTAGCGCATGCCATAAGGCATGCCCTTACCCGCCCTCCTTACGCCCGGCCAGACGGCCGCCACCGGAGGCTTACCTTCAAGCCCCGTGCCGCGGCAGAGAGCCGGTTGCGCTGGCGACTGCGCGTCCGTCGCGAAAGATCTTTGAACCCGCTTCACCCCGACCGGCGACCAACCCGCAAGCGTGGCGATGGGCGCCGGGCACGCTCTCAACCGAGATTTCGGGAGACGTGGGTCTTGACTGTGGTCGAACACACGACATTGGATTTCAGCCGGATGCATGAGGCCGCCGTTCGGCTGAAGGGCGGCGGCAACGCCTCCGACGCCGAGGATTTCGCATGGGGCATCGCCGAGGTCGTCTGCACGGGCGCCGGCAGCAAGGCTGTGGCCGCCTTGAAGGCCTTTCAGCTCTTCAGGATGTTGAACGCGGAAGACGTGCCGGAAGACCTGATCCCCAACCCGTACTTCGTGGTCAACGGCCATGGCGGCCGCTCGCCGCGCACCAAGACGTATCTCAGCGACAGCACGTTGAAGACCTTCGGTTCGGCTGTCCTGGGTGCCGTCGGCACTGCCGGCAGCGTCGTGACGCAGGTCGACGTGGTCGGTATCGGCCAGCACAGCAATGCGCTCTACAGCACGACCCTGCATCTCACCCACCTGCTCCAGCTCAGCAAGGGCTACAGGCGGAGCGAGACCTTGACCAACTGGGTTCAGGCCTGCATCCGCGCCAAGCAGCTGAAGGCCGCCGTGCGTGGGGCCTCGCTGGCGAGCGCCGTGGTGCCCGTCTCCGCTGTCCAGATGGTCGCAGGGGCGGCGGCCGCGATCGGCAAGCTGGGCATCAAGCTGACCTACGGCAAGGTCATGGCGCGCACCGCGATGGAGATCCACTGGCGCGCCAATGTGGAACTCAAGCTCGGGGCCAGGTTCGGCTCCACCAAGGGGGCGCAGGGGCCGGCCAGCGCCATGGTGTACGAGATCTTCAAGCGGCGCGGCATTCGCTTCGGCGGCCAGTACAGGACCGGCGACATCATCGCAGAGCCTGCCGGCTGGTTGGCGCTCAACGACCAGCTGATGCAGATGTGACATGGAAAAGCGTCACCGTCCGCTGATGATGATCCGGTCGGGTTGAGCGCGTCATACGCGTCTGGGCATGAAATATTCTTTCTCGTTTGGCGGCCTGCTGATGACAAACGATACGCCAAGCGGTATTATCCGGCTGGTTTGATTGCGAACTGAATTGTCTGCCACCAGTGTGCTGGCGGAGAGCTGTCGGCGGGGGACCCTGTCCTCCCGATCAGGGTCAGCCGGGCAACAGCATGGCTATTCGACCAGCCCGCCGATGATCCGGGCATTGCCGGCCGCCAGGGGCGGTGCCTACGGAAGTCCCGGGGACCGTTGTTCTGGACTGCAACAGTTGAGGAGCAAGGACAGAGGCATTTGCGACCTACGGCAATAGCATCGGTCGTTCGAAGCCAATCACCGCGGGCCGCCGCGCGCGAGCGGCGGCCCGCAAAGGGACAAAGGGCCGGCCACCATGGACGGAACTCCAGCGCCTGAAGGTGTGCGCAAGGCTTGCTCCGCACAGTCGTCGGGGGACCGGGCGGTCGCGGAGATCCATGCGGCGATCGGCGGTTCGGACAACAGTTGCGTGGTGTTCTTCTGTTCCGCCGACCATGACCTGCCGTCCGTTGGTGCGGCCATGGCCAAGCACTTCGGCGACACCCTGGTCGTGGGGTGCAGTACCGCCGGCGAGATCACGCCAGAGGGCTATGGGCGACGCAGCCTGACGGCGATCGCATTGCCGCGGCGAACCTTCGCCGCGGTCGCCCTGCCGATCGACAACGTGTCGACCTTCGACCTGACCGAGAGCCCCGCCCTGGTGTCGGAGGCGCGGGCGCGCCTTGCCCGGCTGGCGCCGTTCCCGACCGACGGCAACTGCTTCGCCTTCCTCTTGATCGACGGGCTGTCGCGGCGCGAGGAATGGGTGGTCAGCGCCCTGTCGCTGGTCCTGGATAACATCCAGCTGTTCGGCGGATCGGCGGGCGACCAGCTGCGCTTCAATCGCACCCACATCTACCTGGACGGGGCCTTCCGCCCCGATGCGGCGGTGCTGCTGCTGGTCGCCACGCTGTGCCCGTTCACGGTCTTCCGGACGGAGCACTTCGTCAGCACCGACCGCAAGATGGTCGTGACCGGCGCCGAACCGACGGAGCGCATCGTCACCGAGATCAACGGCGAACCGGCGGGCCGCGAGTATGCCCGCATGGTGGGGCTGAACGTCAGGCATCTGGCGCCGATGATCTTCGCCACCTACCCGGTCGTGGTGCGGGTCGGCGGTGTCTACTACGTGCGGTCGATCCAGAAGGTGAACGCCGACCAGAGCCTGACCTTCTTCTGCGCCATCGACGAAGGCATCGTGCTGACGGTGGCCCAGGGCACCGACATCGTCGACAACCTCAAGGCGGCGCTGGCCGACATCCGCCGCCAGGTCGGCCCGCCGCAGGTGATCATCGGCTGCGACTGCATCCTCCGGCGCCTGGAGATCGAACGCAAACGTCTGGTCGCACCGATGTCGGCCCTGCTGGCTGCCAACAACGTTGTCGGCTTCAACACCTACGGCGAACAGCACAACGCCATGCACGTCAATCAGACGTTGACCGGCGTGGCCATCGGCTGGCCCACCCATGCCGAGCACGCCACGCCGCACTGATGCCCCTGGGCCCGTCTTCACCCGAGCCGGCGGATGCCGTCGGCATCGCCCAGGATCGCACGACGGAGCTGGAGCGCGAGAATGCGCGCCTGCGCAAGATCACCGGCGTGCTGATGGACCGGGTGGAGCGCAGCATGGATGTGCAGGGCTCCGCCTTCTCGCTGTTCCAGACATCGGTGACACTGGGCCAGGTCGTGCGCGACCGCACCATGCAGCTGAGCACCGCCTTGAATGCACTGGCGGCGACGAACCGTGAGCTGAAGACCCTGAATGAACAGCTTCAGCAGGAGAATGCCGACCGTCGCGCGGCCGAAGCCGCCATGCTGGACGCCAAGAACGAGGCGGAACGGGCCAACCTGTCGAAGACCAAGCTGCTGGCGGCGATCAGCCATGACCTGCTTCAGCCCCTGAATGCGGCGCGGCTGTTCTGTGCGGCCCTGATGGAAGGCCGGATCTCCCCCCGCAATCGCCGGCTGGCGGGCAGCCTGGGCAGGGCGCTGGAAGGCGTGGACGGCCTGTTGAACGCGCTGTTGGAGATGTCGAAACTCGACGCCGGTATCATCAGGGCCGAGAACCGCCCCTTCAGCGCCAATGTGCTGCTGTGGGATCTGGTCGAAGAGTACTCAAGCGTGGCGCAGGCCCGCGGCCTGGATTTCCGGTTCGTTCCCTGTTCCGCCATGCTGTTCAGCGACCAGCAACTGCTGAGCCGCATCATCCGCAACTTCCTCAGCAACGCGATCCGCTATACGGCCCGGGGCCGGGTGCTGCTGGGCTGCCGGCGCGTCGGCGGCGTCGTGAGGGTCGGCGTGTGGGATACGGGCCCCGGCATCCCGGAGGACAAGCTGGACGTGATCTTCGAGGAATTCCACCAGGTCAGCCAGCCGCCGCCGGATCGCGAGAAGGGCCTGGGGCTGGGTCTTGCGATCGTCGAGAGGATCGCGACCATCCTTGACCATTCCATCCATGTCCGCTCGCAGGTTGGCCGCGGGACCGTCTTTGCCGTGGACGTTCCGCGCTATGCCGCACCGGCGGTGCCGACCGTGCCGCCCCCGGCTGCCGCCACGGTCCGGCCGGGGACCAACCTGGCCGGCGTTCGCGTGCTGGTGATCGAGGATGACCCCGCCATCGCTGCCGCGATGGAAACCCTGCTGGGCAGGTGGGGATGCCGGGTGATCACCGCGACATGGGCGGCCCAGGCAATCGCCCGGACCCGTGCGGTATCCGGGGCCGTCGATCTGGTGATCGCCGACTACCACCTTGCGGAAGGTCCGGTCGGCCTCGATTCCATCGAAACGATCCAGACCCTGCTGCCGGCCCGCGTGCCGGCGATGCTGATCACGGCCGACCGTTCGGAAGCCCTGCGCCATGAAGCGCGCCTGCGCGGCTATCCCATGCTGGCCAAGCCGGTGAAACCGGCCCCGCTGCGCGCCATGATCACCCATCTTCTTTCGGCGAAGACGCATCGCGATCGCCGGAGAGCCGCAGGTTCCTGAATTCGATGCTGCTGGACGCGACGATCGCGCTGGCCCGGCTTTGCACGTTCAGCTTGCGCAGGATCGCCGAGACATGCGCCTTGACGGTCGGTTCGGCCAGCGAGAGCGCACGCGCGATCTGTTTGTTGGATTCGCCCTTGGCCAGGCGTTCCAGAACCAGCAGCTGCTTGCGCGTCAGGGTCGTCAACAGGCTGCGCGGCACCCTCGGCACGGGGTCGTCCGCGCCGCCGGCGGGCACGACGTCGCCCTGGCGCACCACTTCCGCCGGAAGGTAGATGCCGCCGTCCAGCACATCGACCAGGGCCTTGACCATGACGCTGCGCGGCGACGTCTTGGTGATGAACCCGATCGCGCCATGGCCGATGGCCTCGATGACATCCGCCCGTTCGGTCTTGGCGGACACGACCACGACAGGGACGCCCGGCGCTTCGTGGCGCAGCAGGGAAAGGCCGGCAATGCCGTCCATGCCCGGCATCATCAGGTCCAGCAGGATCAAGTCGAGGTCGGGGTGCGAGCGCGCCAGCTCCACCGCCTCTTCCAGGTTCGACGCTTCCAGACACCGGCAGTCGCAGCCGATCTGTCCCACCACCTCGACAAGGGCTTCGCGGAAGAGGGGATGATCGTCGGCGATCAGGACTTCTAGGCCATCATGCATAGCCCGGTGTGGCTCCGATGGTCAGAGGCTGGAGATCCCGGGCTTGGAAGGGAAAACCGGTCATCGCCGCAGGCGTCCCGACCAGGGCCTGCACGTTGCAGCCGGGGGCGGCGCACACCCGCCCGGCGTCTCTCCCTTTCCGGGGCCTTCCTTCTCTCGCCTGCGATGATCGCGCGGCGCGGGAGGACCTCATTCTGTTCTTCAAACACCATTGTATATCACACCGCCAAGCCGCAATGCAGGCGGCAATTTCCCGCGGCTGGCCGCTGCCGACCTGTCGCGTTGCCGGCGGGTCCGGTGCCGCCAGCCGCCGCCTGCCGGGACCCGATACGCACGTATCGAGTCTCAGGTATCGATTGTGTATTCATACTAAAACGCATCATCGGGCTGGTGTTTATTGTGATGATATTTCGATAATATTTGCGAAACAATCCAGAAATGAATTCAACGGTCCAACAGGAGGAATAGACCCATGCTCCACCAAGCCTTGGAGACGATTTCCCACACCATCAAGCTGCGCTCCCGCTATGACAATTTCATCGGCGGCACTTGGGCGGCGCCGAAGAAGGGCCAGTACTTCAGCAATCCCAGTCCGATTACCGGAAAGCCGCTGTGCGAGATCGCCCGGTCGACCGCCGAGGACATCGAAGCGGCGCTGGATGCCGCGCACGCAGCCCAGGGCGCCTGGGGCAGCACCACGCCGGCCCACCGCGCCAACATCCTCAACAGGATCGCCGACCGCATCGAACAGCACCTGCCCATGCTGGCGCTGGTCGAAACGCTGGACAACGGCAAGCCGGTGCGTGAGACGACCGCCGCCGACCTGCCGCTGGCGATCGACCATTTCCGCTATTTCGCCGGCTGCGTGCGCGCGCAGGAAGGCACGATCAGCGAGATCGACGAACACACCGT
>JACKIG010000026.1 GCA_020638595.1 Rhodospirillaceae bacterium
AGGGAATCCTTGCAAGCTGCCAGCCCCTAATCCGGCTGGGGCGAGATGCCCAGGCGGCGCATGCGCTCCCACAAGGTGGTGCGCGAGATGCCGAGACGGCGGGCGGCGTCCTGGATGCGCCCGCCGGTCTGGTCGAGCACCGAGAGGATATGGCGGCGTTCGGCCTGCTCGCGCACCGCCCCCAGGGTATGCACCGGCTCGCCCTCCGGCAGCCCCGCCTCCGGGAACAGGTCGGCGGCGGTGATCGTCGGGCCGTCGGCCAGGGCCACCGCCCGCTCGCTGCGGTTGCGCAGCTCGCGCACATTGCCGCGCCAGGGGTGGGTGCGCGCCGCTGAGAAGGCGGCATCGGTGATGCGCGGCACGCCCGTGCGCCCCATGACGCCGGCGAATTCGGCGACGAAGCGGCGCAGCAATGCTGCGATATCCTCCGGCCGGTCGCGCAGCGGCGGGATGGCCACGGGGATGACGTTGATGCGGAACAGCAGGTCCTCGCGGAAGCGGCCGTCGCGCACCATCGCTTCGAGATCGGCGTGGGTCGCCGCGACGATGCGGGCGTCGAACGCCTGCTGGCCCTCACCGCCGACGCGGGTGAACCGCCGCTCTTGCAGCACGCGCAGCAGCTTCACCTGCACTGCCGGCGGCAGGTCGCCGATCTCGTCAAGGAACAGGGTGCCGCCGCCGGCCCGTTCCAGATAGCCGCGGTGGTCGCTGGCCGCCCCGGTGAAGGCGCCCTTGCGGTGTCCGAACAGCTCGCTTTCGATCAGCTCCGCCGGGATCGCCGCGCAGTTGACGGCAACGAAAGGCCGGGCGGCCCGGCGCGAGCGTGCGTGCAGGAAGCGGGCGGCGACCTCTTTGCCCACGCCGCTTTCGCCTGTCAGCAGCACGGTGGAGTCGATGTCGACGACCCGTTGCAGCAGGGACTGGATGCGCCGCATCGCCGCCGAGCGGCCCAGCTCGCCGTCGCCGGCCGGCCTCTGGGTGACACCCAGGGCGTTGGCGATCTTTTCCAGGAACAGGCCCATGTCGAAGGGCTTGGTCACATAGTCCGCCGCCCCGCCGCGCATCAGCGACACCGCCTGGTCGATATCGCCATAGGCGGTGGTCAGGATCACCGGCAGTTCGCGCCCGCTGGAGCACAGGTGGCGGAAGACATCGGCCCCGCTCATGTCCGGCAGGCGGATGTCGCAGATCAGCACGTCGAAGGGGCTGCGGTCGATGTCGCGCAATGCATCGCGGCCGCAGCTCCAGTGCAGCGTCTCGTACCCCTCCAGCCGCAGCCGCTGGGTCAGCGACTGCGCCATGATCGGATCGTCTTCCAGGATGCCGATGCGCGGGCCCGTCGCCGGCGGTTCATGCGGCGTCATGGCGGATCTCCTCCCGCGCGGCGAAACGCACCGTGACGACGGTGCCGGCCGTCGATACCTCGGCCGCAATCCGGCCGCCCTCGCGCCCGACCAGCGCGCGCACCGTCCACAGCCCCAGCGCCCCGGGGTCGGGCAGTGCCGGCGATGTGCCGGCATCGGCGAGGAAGCGCTGCCACGCCGCCGGCAGGCCCGGACCGTCGTCACCGACGGCGATCACCAGGTCGGGGCCGTCCAGGGCGCAGTCCAGCGACACGGTGCCCCCGACCGGCGCGGCATTGGCGGC
The DNA here is from genome assembly GCA_020638595.1 of Rhodospirillaceae bacterium. Taxonomy (GTDB): domain Bacteria; phylum Pseudomonadota; class Alphaproteobacteria; order DSM-16000; family Inquilinaceae; genus JACKIG01. Next base: position 1,648 of record JACKIG010000026.1, read on the forward strand.
ATTGATCAGCAGGTTCAGCGCCACCTGCCGCACCGTTCCGGCCGGCAGCGCCAGGGGCCGGTCGAGACCGTTGCGCCAGTCGACCCCCAGGGCCTTGCGCCGGGCCTGCGGGCCGATCAGCGCCTTGAGGTCGTCGATGGCCGCGGCCGTCAGCCAGGCGCCGCCGTCGTCCCGCCGCCAGGCCACCAGCATGCCGACGACGACGTCGCGGATGCCGGTCAGGCCGCGGCGCAGGATGGCGATGCCCTCGTCGCGGACATCGCTGCGGGCGCCGTGGCGGTCCAGCGTGTCGACGGCATTCAGCAGCCCGCCCAGCGGGTTGTTGACCTCATGCGCCATGGCGGCGGCCAGCCGGCCCATCAGCGCCGCCTTTTCTTCGCGGGCGAGCTGGTCGGCCAGGTGCTCGCGCTCCCGCGCCGCCGCGACGACGGCGTTGAACCGGCGGTAGAGGTCGGCGAACTCGCGCGGCGCCGCGGCGATATCGGTGGACGCCACCGGCCGCAGGTCGTCGCCGACGGCATCTTCGATCCGGCGCAGGAAGCCGGCGGCCGGTGCCACCATGCGGCAGACCACGGCATAGCCCAGCCCGGCCATCGCCAGGGTCAGGGCTGCGTTCACCGCGATCAGGGTCGCCAGAACCTCGCGCCGCTCGGCGACGAACGGGCCGGTGTTGAAGGCGATCGCCAGCTGCCCCACTTGCCGGCCGTCCTGGACCATCGGGATCAGCCGGCCGACGACCGCCTCGGTGTCATCCAGCGCGATGTCCGGCAAGGCCAGCCTTCCGACGACATCCGCCGGCGGGGCCGTGCCCACGGGGAAGTCCAGCGGCCGGCTGGACGCGAGGATCAGCCCGCTGTCGTCGATGGCCATGACGAAGCTGGGCGGCAGCTGCTGCTGGCCGGCCATGACGCTGTCGATCAGGTCATAGGTCGACCAGACGTCATGCTGGGCCACATGGGCGCCAAGCGCGGCGGAGAGGCTGCCGCCGATGCCGTCGATCAGGCGCTGCAATTCGGCCTGCTGGTTGCCGCGCAGCCGCTCCAGCACGCTGACCGATGCGGCCGTCCCGACCGCCGCCATCAACCCGGCGACGACCACCGGCACCGTCACCGACAGGCGCAGGCGACGCAGCCGCGACGCCGTCACGACTGCATCTCCACAAAGCGGCTGATCTCGGCGATGCGCGCATAGTGCTCGGGACCGACGGCCACGAACCGGTCGAAGCGCAGCAGGTCCAACAGCCGCCGGCCCGCGTCGCTGCCTTCCAGCCCGGTCAGGGCATCGCCGATACCGCGAACGGCAGGCTCGTGCATCCGGGTCGACAAGGCCGCCACCGGCGGGAAGCCGAACCAGTCCGAGCGCGAGACGACGTGGCAGGCTTGCGTCAGCTGCGGTTCGATCTCCGACAGCACATCCCAGACATAGCCCTCGGCACTGCCGCTGTCGGCCAGGCCTGCCGCCACCGCGCGGATGACGTTGCGGTGCCCGTAGGTGAAGAAGGTCTCGCGGAAGAACGACGCCGGCGTTTCGCCCATGCGCGCCAGCAGATAACGCGTCACCAGGTAGCCCGAGTTGGAATCGGGGTCGGAAAAGGCATGGACGTGCCCGCGCAGGTCTTCCAGCGCGGCGGCCGGCCTTGCGCGGTTGGCGACCAGATAGGACTGGTAGAGCGGCTGGCCGCGATAGACGGGTACGGCCAGCAGGCTCAACCGGCTGGCGTATTGCACATAGGGATAGCCGCAGATCCACGCGGCGTGCAGCTGGCCGCTGAGGAGCAGGGCCATGATCTCCTGATAGCTGCGCCGCTGCACCAGCTCCACGGGCTGGGCGAGCGCACGCTCCAGCGCGCCGCGGAAATCCGCCTGGAACTGCCGGTCGGAATCCAGCACGACGGGCGTGAGGCCGAAGCGGATGGGGGATTCGCCACGGGCCGGGCGGACACCGACACCGGCCGTCGCCAGCGCCCCGGCCGCCAGCAGCCTGCGCCTGGTCAGCCGCGTAGGCATGCCGCCGCGGGGCCTGGGCATCCGTGTCCTCCCCTTGCACCGGGCATCGCGGCGGGCACCGGCCCCCATCGGGGTGCTGCTGCCGGCACGACTCCGGGTGCCGTCGCCGCTGCGGTTCTTCGGTTGCCGCGCGGACCGCTGGTGCGACGGGCATGTCCATCCTGCCTGAAATGTCCCCGCCGGCCAAGGTTGGGCTATGCCGGCGCATAATAGTCGGAACAATCCTGCCGGTCCGTGGTTTGTGGTCGGTCTAGGGCTGGCGGCCGGCGAGTGCTGCGGGTCGGCTTGCCTGCAGCAAGAGGATGCGATGATGACCCTACGTGGATTCTTCCTGGCAAGCGTGAGCTTGGGGGCCTTCAGCCTGGCCGTGCCGGCAAACGCGCAATCCGACACCCCGCCGTCACGGGGGCCGGCCATGGATGGCCCCCTGGCCGTCGTCCTCGACGTTTCGGGCAGCATGGGTCTGGCGCCGCAGGGGCGCGAGGGCGGACAGACGCGCATCGAGCGGGCGCGCGAGATCCTGATGGACCTGGAGCAGGATTGGCAGGACGACGACCGGCCGATCAGCCTGGTTGCCTTCGGGCACACCGACCGGCGCGACTGCGGCGACATCGAAGTGCTGACCGGCCCCGACGATCCGGAGGCCAAGGGCCTGGACGGGCTGCTGGCGTCGCTGGAGCCCACCGGCCGGTCCCCGATCACCAATGCCGTGCGCGTCGCGGCGGAAACCGCCAACTGGCGCGCCGGTCCGGCGAACGTCGTGCTGATCACCGACAGCGTCGATACCTGTGCTGCCGACCCCTGCCGGCTTGCCGAGGGGATCGCGGGCCTGAACGAGGACGAGGATGCGGCCGCGAACCTGACCGTGCACGTCATCGACCTGGGCGTCGCGGCGGAGGATGTGGAGCACGTGTCGTGCCTGCCGCGCCAGACCGGCGGGCTCTATCTCGACGGCTATGACGATGGCGTGGTGGACCAGCTGCTGACCGCCATGGTCCGGCCCGACGACCAGGCCCAGCAGCAGCCGGCGGCCATCGTGGAGGTGACGCTGAATGCCATCGGCAATGCCGGCGCGCCGATTGCGGGGACGGTCGACTGGAGCATCGTCGACGCCGCCGACGGGTCGAGCGAGCCCGTGCCCACCAACGGGTCCAGCGTGACCGTGCCGCTGGAAACCGGTCACTACATCGTCAGCGCCACGCAGGGCGACACCCGCGGCGCGGCCGAAATCAGCGTGGCGGCCGGCGGCAATGCCAGCTTCGCCATCTCGCTGCAGCCGATTTCGCCGCAGGCCCGCCTGTCCGCGCCGACGGCCGTACCGGCCGGGTCGACCATCAACGTCGTCTGGGACGGCCCCGGCGACCCGCCCGACCGCATCACGCTGGCCTATGTCAACGCACCGCCGGAAAACGCGCTGGTCGAGGTGCCGGTCGGCCGCGGCAGCCCGTTGCAGCTGACCACCCCGCCCTTTGCCGGCGCCTATGAGGTCCGCTATTTCGGCGGTGACAGCCGGCGCGTCCTGGCGCGCCTGCCGATCGTGCTGACCCCGGCGGTCGAGCAGGTGCAGCTGTGGGCGCCGCGCTATGGCAATGCCGGCGGCGAGATCACCGTCGGCTGGGATGGCCCGGCCCGCCAGGGCGACACCGTGACCATCGTCCAGGCCGGTGCGCCGCAAGGGGCGACGGGCGAAGCCTGGGTGGAGGCGGCATCCAACCAATCCACGACGCTGCGCCTGCCGAGCCAGCCGGGACAGTACGAGGTCCGCTACATGGCCGGCCAGTCCGGCTTGACGCTGGCCAGCCAGCCGCTGACGGTGACGAACGTCGCCACCAGCCTGAGCCTGCCGAGCGGCGTCATCACGCCGGGGCAGAGCGCGCAGGTCAGCTGGCAGGGTACGGCCAAGCCGGGCGACGTCGTCTACATCGTCCCCCAGGGACAGGGCATCGGGTCTGCCGTCTCGCGCGTCCAGGTGGACCAGAGCGGCGGCGGCCAGATCGCGCTGCCCAGCCAGCCCGGCGAGTACGAGCTGCGCTATGTCGACCAGGACACGGGCCAGACGATGTCGATCCTGCCGCTGCTGCTGGGCGCGGCGGCCGGCGGGCTGGCGGTGCTGGCCGCCACCTCCGATGACGAGCCCGAGGCCGAAGCGACGGTAGAGACCGAAGCCTCGGCATCGGCAACGGCGGAAGAGCAGCCGGCCGAAGAGGCTGCGGTGACGCAGGAGCAGCCCGCGGGCGAAACCGAAGCGACCGCGGAAGAGCCGGCCGTCGAGGAGGAGCCCGTTGCGGAGCCCGCGACCGAGCAGCCGGCTGCCGAGGCGGAGCCCGTGGCCGAAGCCGAGCCGGCGGCCGAGGCCGAGCCGGTGGAAGAGGCGCCGGCCGCCGAACAGACGCCGGCGCAGCCCGAAGCCGCGGCTGAGGCCGCGCCTGTCGAGGAGCCGGCGGCGGAGGAACAGCCCGCTGCCGAGCAGCCGGCTGTCGAGGCCGAGGCGGAAGCCCAGGCCGAGACGTCCGCCGAGGCACCCGCCGTGCAGGACGAGCAGGTCGCCGAGCAGCCGGCGGCTGAGGAGCCCGCCCCTGCGGAGGCCCCTGCTGCGACCGTCGAGGCCGGTGCGGACGCGTCCGCCGAAGTGACGGCCCCTGAGGGCGAGACCATCGTGGACGACGCGGCCGATGCGGCAGCCGAAGCCGGCACGGCCGTCGGCGAAGCGGTGGAGGATACCGGCGAGGCTGCCGTCGACGCCGGTGCCGCCGTCGGCGAGGCCGCAGTTGACGCCGGTACCGCCGTCGGTGAGGCGGTGGAGGATACCGCCGACGCCGCAGTCGATGCCGGTGCCGCCGTCGGTGAGACCGTCGAAGATGCCGCCGATGCGGCAGCCGAGGCCGCGGCCGATGTCGGCTCCGTGGTCGAGGAAGGGGTGGAAGCTGCGGTCGAGGCCGTCGTGCCCGTGACCGTGTCGGCCCCGGCGACCGTCGCCGCGGGCGAGAGCTTCAACGTCGCGGTTGCCGGGCTGGCCGAGGGTGCCTCGGGCACCCTGGATCTGGCCCCGGCGGGTGGTGCGCCCATCGGCACCGCCTCGTTCACCGGCGACGCCACGGTGGCCGTCACCGCCCCGCAGGACCCGGGCGTGTACGAGCTGCGCTATACCGGCAACGACGGTGCCACCGCGACCACCACGATCACGGTGCAATAGGCCGACCGGCGACCAGCCGGTTGCCGGAGAGGGGCGGCGGGGCGATCCCGCCGCCCCTCTTGTCGTTCAGGGGGCCCAGGCGACCTGGTTGATGGGGGGCAGGTGGGTGCTGACCGCGGTCCACCGCTCACCGCCCCCGTCGGCGACCCAGAGATTGCCCGTCGTCGTGCCCATGGCCAGGGACCGGCCGTCGGCGTCGACGTCCAGCGCGTGGCGGTAGACCAGGTCGAAGGTCGTGGCCTGGGGCAGTCCCCCGGCCAGCACATCGAAGCTGGCCCCGCCGTTGCGGGTGCGGCTGACGACCAGCCGCCCGTCCACCGGCACGCGGCATTCGTCCTTGACGGCCGGCACGAACCAGGCCGTCTGCGGGTCGCGCGGATGCACGGCCACGGCGAAGCCGAAGGCCGACGGCTGTGCGGCGGTGATTTCGGTGAAGGTGTCGCCGCGGTCGGCGGACCGGAAGATGCCGTTGTGGTGCTGGCACCAGACGGTATCGGGGGCGGTCGCGCACTGCACCAGCCGGTGGGGATCCTGGATGCCGCGGTCGCCGGCGCGTTCGGGCGGCATATAGGCGGCGCGCAGGCCCGTGCCGCCCAGCCGCCATTCGGTCCCGCCGTCGTCGCTGATCCACACGCCGCCGCAGGAGACGCCGACGGTGATGCGGCCGCTGTCGCGGGGATCGATGCAGATGGAATGGATGCCCGGAAGGTCATAGCCGCCGCCGAACCACTCCGCACGTTCCGGCCGGTTCCAGAGACCGTCGACCAGCGACCAGCCGGCACCCCGGTCGGGCGACCGGAACAGCCCGCCCGGCAGCGTGCCGGCCCAGATCTCCCCCGGCCGGTCGGTGCCGCCCGCCGCCAGGGTCCAGATCAGCGAAACGCTGGGGCCGTCCTGGCCGTCGCCCCCGCCGTCGGCCGGCGGGAAGGCCGGGGCCGGAAGCTCCGTCCAGGTGGTGCCGCCATCGTCGCTGCGGTGCAGCTTGACGCCGAAATGCCCGAGATTGAGGGCGGCATAGAGCGCGCCGTCGCGGCCGTCCGGCAGCACAGCCGTCACCGGATCGCCGAGGAAGGCGGTGCGGTCGAGCCGCCAGCCGCCGCCGTCCGGCACGAAGGTCAGCAGCCCCTTGCGGCTGGCCACATGCAGCGTCGCGACCATCTCATCCTCCCGACAGAGCCTGGATGACGAACACCTCGTCGTCGTCGCCCACCGGGTCGGACAACCCGCGACGGTCGCCGACGGCACGGTCATTGACGAAGACGTTCACATGCCGGCGCAGGCGACCCTGGTCGTCCAGAACATAGGATCTGAGCCGGGGATTGCCCTGGAACACCGCATGCAGCACGGCGGCGACGGTTGCGCCCCCGGCCTCGGCCGGCGGACACGCCAGGTGGCGCTGGAGATTGCCCGTGAAGCTGACCCGCGCCATCGCCCTGTTCCGGCCGCCGTTGGGCGCCGACTCTAACAGACCGCAGGCGGGCCGGCAGCGGTCTTCCCGCTGCCTGCGACGTCACGCGCCGGCAACCAGCGGAAAGTGGCAGGCAACGGTGCGGCTGCCGCCTGCAATCGCCGTGGGGGCGGGGCGGTCCGTGCGGCAGCGCGCCTGGGCATAGCGGCATCGGGTGGAGAACTTGCAGCCCCGGGGCGGATCGAGCGGGCTCGGCAGCTCCCCTTCAAGAAGGATCCGGTTGCCCCGGGCGCGGCGGCCCGGCTGGGGGATCGCCGACAGCAGGGCTTCGGTATAGGGATGCGCGGGCCGCGAGTAGAGGGCGTCCGTTTCGCCGGTCTCGACGATAGAGCCCAGATACATCACCGCGACCCGGGTCGAAACCTGGCGCACGACGGCAAGGTCGTGGGCGATGAACACGTAAGTCAGGTGCAGCCGTTCCTGCAACTCGTTGAACAGGTTGACGATCTGCGCCTGGACCGAGACGTCCAGGGCGGACACCGGCTCGTCCGCGACGATCAGCTTCGGTTCGACCGCCAGCGCGCGCGCGATGCCGATGCGCTGGCGCTGGCCGCCGGAGAATTCGTGCGGATAGCGGTCCAGATAGTCGCCCCCCAGGCCCACCAGCCCCATCAGCTCGGCAAGCCGGTCCTCGATCGCCGCCGCCGGGCGGATCTTGTGGACATGAAGGACGTCGCCGACGATGTCGCGCACCCGGCGGCGCGGGTTCAGCGACGCCGACGGGTCCTGGAAGATCATCTGCATGTTCAGGCGCACCGGCTTCAGCGCCCGTTCCTTCGCAGCCGAGATGTCCCGGCCGTCGAACAGCAGCCGGCCGGCGGTCAACGTGTAGAGCCGCGTCAGGCAGCGCCCGAGCGTCGACTTGCCGGACCCGGATTCGCCGACCAGCCCGAGGGTTTCGCCCGGAAAGACCTCCAGCGAGACATCCTCCACCGCGCGCAGGGTGCGGCCCGATCCCGGCCAGAACGTCTTGCCGACGGTGAAATGCTTGGTCAGGTCGGTTGCGGCCAGAAGGGGCCGGGGCGGCGCGGTGGCGCTCATGCCGGCCTCTCGCGCTCGAGCATCTCGCTGCGCAGCCTTTCGCGGTCCGACGGGTCCAGGAAGCACATGGCCGAATGGCTGTCGCCGCGCCGGTCCGGCGGCCGGGCGGCACAGGCATCGAACGCGAACCGGCAGCGCGGCGCGAAGCCGCAGCCGGCGGGGATCCCGTCCGCGGTCGGCGGCAGGCCGGGGATCGACCGCAGCCGTGCCTGCCGCGCGCCGTGCAGCGGCGGGATGGAGGCGAGCAGGCCCCAGGTGTAGGGGTGCTGCGGGTCGGCGAACACCGCATCCGTCGTGCCGCGCTCGACGATGCGGCCCGCATACATGACATGCACGCGGTCGGCGACCTCGGACACGACGCCCATGTCGTGGGTGATCAGGATGATCGCGGACCCGAAATCGTCGCGCAGCCGCAACAGCAGGTCCAGCACCTGGGCCTGTACCGTCACGTCCAGCGCCGTCGTCGGCTCGTCGGCGACCAGCAGCGCCGGATTGCACGACAGCGCCAGCGCGATCAGCGCCCGCTGGCGCATGCCGCCGGAAAGCTGGTGGGGGTAGCGGTCGACCGCCTCGGCCGGGTTGGCGAAGCCGACTTCGGCCAGAAGGTCGATGGCCCGCTTGCGGGCCGCGGCCTTGGCGATGCGTTCGTGCGCGCGGATCTGTTCGACGATCTGCCAGCCGATCGTGTAGACGGGCGTCAGCGCCGTCATCGGGTCCTGCGAGATCAGGCCGATATCCTTGCCGCGGATGCGGCGCATCTGGCGGTCCGACATCTCCAGAATGCGCTGGCCGCGGAACAGGACCGATCCGTCGACGAAGGTGGTGCGCGGGTCGTTCAGGCCCAGCAGCGACAACAGCGTGACGGTCTTGCCGGACCCGGATTCGCCGACGATGGACAGGATCTCGCCCTCCTGCACGGTGAACGAGACGTCGTCGATGGCCTTCACCCGCCCGCGGTCGCTGGCGAAGGACACCGACAGGTTGGCAACGTCCAGCAGGGGTGCGCGTGCCGGCGGTGTCGCCGGCGGTGTCTGGGGCGCGGGCATAGGGCTCACGATTTGCGTACGCGCGGGTCGATCAGCACATACAGCATGTCGACCAGCGCGTTCGTGACCACGACGAAGAACGAGGCGTACATCACCGTGGCCAGGATCATCGGCAGGTCGAGGCTGAGCAGCGCCTGATAGGTCAGCCGGCCGACGCCGTTCAGGCCGAACACCACCTCCGTCAGCAGGGCGGCCCCGCCGACCAGGACGCCGAAGTCGAGGCCGAACATGGTGACGAACGGGATCAGCGAGACCCGCAGGGCGTGGCGGACCATCACGCGGGCCGGGCTCAACCCCTTGGCGCGGGCCGTGCGGATGAAGTCCTCCTGATAGGCCTCCACCAGATTGGCCCGCAGCACCCGGCCGTAGATGCCGATATAGAGGGCGGCCAGCGTGAACCAGGGGATGACCAGGGTCTTGAACCAGCCCCACGGATCGGTCCACAGCGACTTGTAGCCAAGCCCCGGCACCCACGAGAACAGCCAGGTGTCGTGAAACCGGCTCTGCGAGACCAGGTTCATCATCTCGCCGAACCAGAAGACGGGCATGGATACGCCGATCAGCGCCAGCATCATCAGCGCCTTGTCGATGATCGTGTCGCGTGTCAGCGCGGCCAGCACCCCGACCGCGATGCCACCGACGACCCACAGGACCGCCGCACCGCACACCAGCGACAGCGTGATCGGCGCGGCCGCCAGCACCTGGGGGACCACCTGCAACCCGCGGTTGACGAACGAGGTCAGGTCGCGGCTGATGAACAGCCGCTTCATCATGATGCCGTACTGCACCGGCAGCGGCCGGTCGAAGCCGAAATCGTGGCGGATCGCCTCCACCGTCTCCTGCGCGGCGTTGCGTCCGGCGATGCGGGCGGCGGGATCGGCGCCGGGTGTGGCGAAGAAGATCAGGAACACCAGGGCCGAGATGCCGAACATCACGAAGACCATCTGGGCCAGGCGCTGGATGATGGCGGTCAGCATGGGGGCCGTCTCACCGCAGCTTGGTGCGCGGGTCGAGCGCGTCGCGCACGCCGTCGCCAAGGACGTTGAGCGCCAGCACGGTGGCGACCACGGCCAACCCCGGTGCCAACGCCACGACGGGGCGGGTATACAGCAGCGTCTGGCCGTCCTGCATGATCGTGCCCCAGCTGGCGTCGGGCGCCTGGACCCCGATGGACAGGAAGGACAGGGCCGATTCCGTGACGATGTTCAGCGCCATCATCAGCGGGATGTAGACGATCAGGGTGGTCGCGACGTTGGGCAGGATGTCCTTGCGCAGGATGCGCCAGCGCGGGATGCCCAGCCCCCGGGCCGCCAGGACGAATTCGCTGCCCCGCAGCGCCAGCACCCGGCCGCGTACCGGTCGGGCGATATAGGGGACATAGATGATGCCGATGATGCCGATCGGCAGCAGCAGGCTGCCCGACTTGATCTCGACCGGGCCGATGGTGATCCCCTGGGAAATCAGGACGATCGACAGCGAGATCGCCAGCAGATAGACCGGAAAGGCCCAGAGCACGTCCAAGAGGCGCGACAGCACCATGTCGGTTGCGCCGCCGAAGAACCCGGCGCAGGTGCCGACCAGTGCCGCCAGCACCAGGCAGATCAGCGTCGACGCGCCGGCGATCAGCAGCGAGTTGCGGCCGCCATAGAGCAGCCGGGCCGCCACGTCGCGGCCCTGGGCATCGGCGCCCAGCAGGTATTGCGCCCGCCAGGTCGGACCGATGGGAACGACACCCAGCCCCAGCCCCTGGGTCGACGACTGCATGATGGCGACGCTCTGGCCGTCGATGGTGATGCTGCCGCTGAGGTTGGAGCGGAACGGGTCGGTCCGCGAGACATGCGCGGCATAGAGCGGGGCCAGCAGGCTGGCCACCACGATGATCACGAGAACGATCGCAGCCAGGATCGCCGCGCGGTCCCGCCTGAGGATCAGCCAGGCCCTGACCCACGGGCTCTGGCCGCGGCGGGCGCGGCGGGACGCCCGCTCGCCGGCGGCGATGCCGCCGGGCACGGCGGGACTGCTGGTGGAGGTGTCGGCCATGGTGGTTCGGCGATCCGGGGCGCGCTCCGGCCTCGGCTGGCGCCGGGACCGGAGGACGGGACTACTGGCTGGGCGCTACTGCACCCATGACTGGGAGATCACCCAGCGGAACTGGTTGGAGAAGATGAAGTTGCCGACACGGCTGGACACGAAGTCGATGTTCTTCGGCGTGAACAGCGGAACCATCGGCGCCTGCTCCATGAACGCCGTGTCGATCAGCGCCCATTCGGCATTGGCCGCGTCCGGGTCGGTGATCGACAGCGCCATGGCGGCGTGCATCCGGGCGTCCAACTCCTCGTTGCAGTAGCCGGAGATGTTCACCGAGGAATCGCTGCCCGGCGTGAACGACGCGCACGACAACAGCACGTTCAGGAAGTTCGAAGCGGCCGGATAGTCCATGTACCACTGCGAAATGCTGATCTGGACGTTGTTGTCGGTGTTCTGGATGTAGGTGAACTGGATGTTGGGGGAAATCGCCGTCACCTTGGCGTCATACCCCAGCTCGGTCAGCACGCTTTGCAGGTAGGTGCCGATGGCGCGCGAGGTGGCGTTGTCCTCCGCCACGATCGTCACCTCCTGGCCGGCCGTGCCGGACTCCTCCACCAGCGCCAGCGCGCGTTCCATGTCGGGGGCCGACCACTGCGGACCGGGGTCCTGGGTGTAGATGCAGTTGTCGACATGGCCGGGGAAGTCGGGCGGCAGGATCTGGCAGACGGGCTGCGCCAGCACCGGCCCGCCGAACAGGCCGACCAGCGCGTTGCGGTCGACCGCATAGTTCAAGGCCTGGCGGACCCGCACGTCGTCGAACGGGGCCAGGTTGGTGTTCATCGGCGCATACCAGAAGGCCGCCAGCGGGTTCACATGGATCTGGTCGGCGTACTGCGTGCCGAGCTCCGGCAGGCGGTCCGTCGGCGGGGGATCGAACATCCAGTCGATCTGGCCGTTCTGGATGGCGGTGACTGCGGCTTCCTGCGAGATGCCGAAGCGATAGACGATCTCGTCCGGATAGCCGTCCGGCTGGGCGTCGACGCTCCACTCGGTGAACTCCGGATTGCGCGTCAGCACCATTTCCGAGTTCGGGTCATAGCTGGCGATGACATAGGCGCCGGTGCCCGGAATGGCTTCGGTGCCGGCATCCTCTGTCGGCGTTCCGGCGGGCAGGACCGAGGCGTGCGGCACCGCCAGCTTGGCGAAGAATTCCGAATCCGGCTGCATCAGGTGGAAGGTCACGGTGCCGGCTTCGTCGTCGCCTTCGATGCCGCCGTCCAGCGTGCAGGTGGCAGGCTCGGCGATGCACAGGTCGGCACCGACGATGTTGTTGTAGAAGCTGCCCGAGGTCGGGCTGTTCACCTTGAAGATGCGCTGGAACGAGGCGACCACGTCGGAGGCGGTGACGACATCGCCGTTGGAAAACCGGATGCCGTCGCGCAGCTGGAACGTATAGGTCAGGCCGCCGTCCTCGGGTTCGGGCAGGGCTTCGGCCAGGTCGGGGACGATGACGAAGCCTTCGGCCCGGTCGCCCTGCTTGAACTTCAGCAGGCCATCATAGGTCAGCTGGAAGATCTGCCAGAATTGCGAGGTGTAGTTGATCATCGGGTCCAGCGTGCCCGCGGCCGACACGGCGGTCAGGATCATCGTCCCGCCGCGGTGTTCTTCCATCAGGGCCGCCCGGTCCTGGGCGAGGGCCGCCTGGCCCGCGAGCGAGAGCGCCAGGACGGCACATCCCGCGGTCGATGCGATGATCGGCTTTCTCAGTCTTGTCATCTGTCCCATGCACCTTGGGTTCGAGGTTGAGGAGGCCTTGCCCGCAAGAACGGCTAGGCGGCGAAGTCGTCGAGGAAGGACGCAACGGTGGCCATGCAGGCCTCGCGCTCCTCGACATGGGGCATGTGGCTGGACGCTTCGAAGATGGTCCAGCGTACATCGGGGATCTCGTCGGCGAAGGGCTGCACGCAGGCCGGCGTCGCCTCGTCGAACCGGCCGGAGATCAGCAGCACCGGCACGGCGATGGCGCCCAGGCGGCCGCGGATCGACCAGTCCTTCATCGTGCCGATGACGTGGAACTCATTCGGCCCGTTCATGGTGTGATAGACGGTCGGGTCGGCGTCGATGGCATCGAAGGTGCGCGTGACCTCGGGCGGGTTGGGAACGACCCGGCAGACATGGCGGTCGTTGAACACCTTGGTCGCCGCCTTGTAGTCCTCGCTGTCGGTCGTGCCCGCCCCCTCGTGCTTCAGCAGCGTCGCCTGCACCTCCGCCGGCAGCTCCCGGCGCAGGCGGTTGGCCTCGGCGATCCACAGCTCCATCGACGCGGGCGAATTGGCGATCACCAGCGCCTGCAGGCCGGCCGGCCGCGTCACCGCGAATTCGGCGCCCAGCATGCCGCCCCAGGACTGGCCGAGCACGCAATAGGCGCTGCGGATGCCCAGGTGGTCGATCAGGGTGTTCAGTTCCGTCCGGAAGAACTCGACGGTCCAGAAATCGCCGCCCTTGTCGGGCAGGTGGGTGGACCGTCCGTTGCCGACCTGGTCGTAGTGGACGACGGCCCGCCCGGTGGCGGCGATGTCCTTGAAGCTGTCGACATAGTCGTGGGTGCAGCCCGGCCCGCCATGGACGACGACCAGCGGCGGCTTGCCGGACTTCAGGTCGCCGGTGATGCGATACCAGGTCCGGTACGGACCATAGGGGGCGAAGCCTTCGACAACCGACACGGCATTGGTCTCCTTGTTCCGTCAGGCGCTTCTGTCAGCCCGCGCTTGATTCTCGCAGACGCGTTCCGCCGCCTGTTCGATGGTCAGGCGCCAGTCCATGGCCAGCGCCCTCAGCTGCTTGAGGGCGGCCGCATCGTCCAGCCGCTCCTCCGTCATCAGCTTGAACACGGCGCGCACCACGGTCGGGCGCTGGCGCAGCCGGTCTTGCAGGCTGCGGATATCATCGGCCTGGGCGCGCGCCGTCTCGAAGGCGTGGGCCGCGATCAAGAGCGCGCTGTACACGCCGGTCGATCCGACGGGCTTCAACAGATGGGCGTTCGATCCCTGCGCCAGGGCCCATTCCACCCGGCCGGGCGCTTCCGACCCGATCAGGGCGATCAGCGGCATGGGGGCGTGGCCGGCCGGCCAGGGGAATTGCCCGTCGAACCCCATGTCGGCGTCGAAGAAGACGACATCGACGCCATCATCGCCGGGCTCCAGCGCCGGCCAGACGCACCGGGCCTCGACCCGCAGCCGCTCGAGCTGGCGCAGCACCGCGTCGGCCGACGGGTGGGGCCGATGCAGGATGATCGCGCGCCAGGATGCCAGGGGCGGCCGGTATTGCCCGCTCATTTGACCACCTTGAGCAGCGTTGCATGTCCGGACGACCGGGCGATCATGCGCTGGTCCACCAGCCCGCCCGGGGGTGCCGAATCCAGAAGATAGGGGTCGGCCGGCAGCATGGCCGCCGCGCTCTCGAACACCTCGAACTGCCCGTTGTCGCGGGCTCGGCCGATATGCGGCCGCAGGGCGGCATGATGGGTCTTGGGGTCGACGGCGATGCGGCCCAGCGGCGTGTCGAACGGACGGGCCGTCACCACCGCGCGCACCGCCGCCGGGGCGTCGGTTCCCGCCTCCCGGATCGCGGCGGCCAGCACCGAAACGGCGCTGTAGACCGACGCATAGGGGCCGGAGATCTGGCGATCGGCGCCGTGGCGGGCCTTCAGCCGCGCCTTGAAGGCCCGGTTTTCCGGTGTGGCGAGGACATCGAAATAGATGGCGGCGACGATCAGGCCTTCCGCCGCGGCCCCGATCTCCGCGATGTCGGTCTCCGTCGCGTTGCAGCTGACGATGGGACGGATGGACGGGGCGAACGCCGGGTCGCTGCGGCCGAGCCTGTGATAGGCCCGCACGAAGGCCTGGGCCGCGGGGCCGACCAGGTTGCTCAGGACGAAGTCCGGCTGCCGGCTGCGGATCTCGTCGATCAGGGGATCGACGCTGACGGAATTCAGCGGCACATAGCGTTCCCCAAGCACCGCCCCACCGGCCGCCTCGATGCATTCGCGGGCAATCCGGTTGATCTCCCAGCCCCAGATATAGTCCGAGCCGATCAGGAAGGGCCGGTCGCCGAAGCGCGGCACCACATGGGCGAACAGCGGCAACAGGTGCTGGTTGGGGCAGGCGCCGAAATAGAGCACGTGGTCGTTCGCCTCGTAGCCCTCATAGGGGAAGGCGTACCAGAGCAGGGCGTCATGCCGCTCGACCACCGGAATGACTTCCTTGCGGCTCCACGACGTGATGGTGCCGACGACGTGACGGCAGTTCGTGGCCTTGAGCGTGGCGTCGGCCATCGCCCCATAGGTTTCCGCGACGCCGCCGGGATCGCAGATGACGGGCGACAGCCGGAAAGGATAGGCGGCGTCCGCATTCACCTCGGCGATCGCCGTCATCAGGCCGTCGACGGCCTCGCGCCCCAGTCCCGCATAGGGGCCGCTGCGGGAATACAGCACGGCGATCGGAACGGGCGCGCGGGTCATGGGGCTGCTGTCTTCGCCTTCCAAGCGCTGCAAACGGCACCGGACGCCGGCGCCGAAAACCAAAAAAGCCCCGATCTGCCCATGAGAGGCAGAAGTCGAGGCCCGAATGCCGCTGGCGCCTGCACGCCGATGTCACGCGTGAGGCTATGGCGAGATTAATTTTTGGTCAACGGTGAATGTTGGTCAAAAAATAGGCATTTGTTGCGGCATCGGTCAGGCGTGCCGGGACATGACGGCAACCTAAGGGATGGCCATGGGCCGGACAGCACGATGCCACCGGGCGACCGGCGCCCGGTGTGCCAATGATAGTCTCAGTGACGGGACTGGGGTGCGATCCGGCCCGGCGCCGCGGGATCGGCCCGGCGCCGGCGGGTCGGATTCGGGGGGTGCGGGGCTATTCGGCCGCCTGGGACGGGGGCACCACGTTGACGGTGCTGCGGCCGTGGGAACTGCCGAATGCCACATGGCCGTCGATCAGCGCGAACAGCGTATGGTCCTTGCCCATGCCGACATGGTGGCCGGGATGGAACTTGGTGCCGCGCTGGCGGACCAGGATGTTGCCGGCCGCGACCGCTTCGCCGCCGAACTTCTTCACGCCGAGCCGCCGGCCGGCGGAATCGCGGCCGTTGCGGGACGAGCCGCCTGCTTTCTTGTGTGCCATTTCCTCTGGGTCTCCCCTGTCGGCGGAAGCCTACGCGCCGGCGGCGATGTCGGTGATCTTCAGGACGGTCAGGTCCTGGCGGTGCCCGCGGGTGCGCTGGTACTTCTTGCGGCGCTTCTTCTTGAAGACCAGGATCTTCTCGCCACGAGTCTGCGCCACCACCTCGGCCGAGACCGTCGCCCCGTCCACCAGCGGTGCCCCGATCGACGGCGTGCCGTCGCCCCCGACCATCAGCACCTGATCCAGCGCCAGGATGCTGCCGGGCTCGGCGTCCAGGCGTTCGACCTTGATGACGTCGTCCTTGGCGACCCGGTATTGCTTGCCGCCGGTGCGGATCACAGCGAAGGTAGGCATCGGATAAGTCTCTCACAAGAACACGCGACGACGGCCACCGCCCTCGCCAATCGGCAAGGTGGCGGACCCGTCGTCTCACGAGAAGCGCGCACTATATGATCTTGGCCGCCGCTGTCAACCGCGACTATCCCCGCAAGCGGCGTACCCGCCGGCTTGCGGCACCGCCGGCCCTTGCGCTATCGTCCCGCCCACCCGACATCGACAGTCGAGCCAATCGCAGCGGAGAGGTGCCGGAGCGGTCGATCGGGGCGGTCTCGAAAACCGTTGTAGGTGTGAGCCTACCGAGGGTTCGAATCCCTCCCTCTCCGCCACATTTAACTCATCGATATTCAAAGAATTATGATGCGTGGGGGCGGGTCAGCATGCCCGGCCGCCGGCGGGGGCGTCGGCACCTCTGGTTTTTCGACGAGGGCACGATCGGAATGGATGGGAAGACCTCACGCGATCGCAGGCGGGAACAGGTCGAGCGCGCTGCTGACGGCTACTATTTCTCCGCGCAGCAGCAGGGCATCGACAACCGATGCCGTGAACGCCTGATCCGGCGCTGCATGCCGTTCGTACCGCCGGGCGCGGAGGTGCTGGAGCTGGGCTTCATCGACGGCCAATGGACGGACCAGTTCCTGGCCCGGGACTGCCGTGTCCAGGTCGTTGAAGGCGCTGAGCGCAACGTCGCCTACGGCATGGAAAAATACAGGGGCGACGCCAGGGTCCGGTTCGTGGCGGCGTTGTTCGAGGACTATGATACCGACGTCCGCCATGACGTCGTGCATATGGGTGGCGTCCTGAAACACCTGGCGGAGCCAAGGGCGTTCCTGGTGCGGGCGGCACGGTGGGTGAAGCCGGGCGGCATCCTGATCGCGACCACGCCCAACGCCCGTTCGGTACACCGCCGGCTTGGGGTGTCTATGGGGCTGCTCGACGACATCCATGGGCTGAGCGACACCGACAGGGCGGTGGCCAATCTGCGGCACTACGATCGCGACGGCTTCCGCGCCCTGCTGGAGGGGGCCGGGTACCATGTGGTGGCGCTGGGCGCCGCCATGGTCAAGTTCCTCTCCAGCCAGCAGATGACCGATTATTCGGACGCTCTGTTGGACGCCCTGGATCGGCTGGCCGACGACATGCCGGACATGGGATGGTATCTGTACGCCATCTGCCGTCCCGCCGACGGGTGACGCCGATCCTTCCTGGAACGGCGTGGGCCGCCAATCGCAGGGCCGTACCATGTCATGGTTCACACCGCGACGGCTTGCCCGCTACAAGTCCCTGCTGATCGAATTGATCGGCGTACGCTCGCCCCATGGCGCGGAAGCGCCGGCGGCCGCGTGGACGGCGCGGCAGTTGGCGGATATCGGCGTGACGGCGGATCTGTTCGATCCCCCGCTGGATGCCCTTGCGGATCATCCCGGATTCACCCCGACCGGGTCCGATTTCGCCAACCGGCCCTGCGTGTGTGCGCGCGTGCCCGGAACGGGAAGCGGCAGGTCGCTGATCCTGAACGCGCATCTGGACACGGCGCCGGTCGACCCGGATGCCCGTTGGCGCTTTCCGCCCCACCAGGGGGTGGAGGCGGAGGGCCGCATCTATGGGCGCGGCGCCTGGGATGACAAGGCGGGCGTGGTCATGGCCCTTGCCTTGGCGGAGGCGTTTCGTGACGCCCCCCGGGGCGGCGACCTGATCCTGCACTTCGTCTGCGACGATGAAATGGGCGGCAACGGATCGCTGGCGGCCCTGGAACGCGGCTATGTCGGGGATGGCGCCGTCATTCTGGACGGAACCTGGCCGGAACGCCTGATCACGGACCACATGGGCCAGCTGTGGATGACCCTGACGCTGCGCGGCGTTGCCGCCCCGGCCTGCAATTCCGCGCGCGGGAAGAACCCGCTGGATGCGGTCGGCGACCTGATCGTGGCGATGAACCAGCGCGAGCGCCAGTGGCGCGCGCCGGCACCGCAATCCTGGGGAACGGCCGTCAATCCACAATTCCTGACGGTGGGTCAGGTCGTTTCCGGCGGCGGGCCGTTTGCCGTGCCCGCCGCAGCCAGGCTGGCGTGTCAGGCGGGGTTTCTGCCGCCCCGTTCCTTCACCGAAGTCCGGGCGGAAATCGCGACCCTGGTCCAGACGGTCCTTGCCGACCACGACTACGGCACGGCGGACTACGACATGGCGATCACCGGTTTCGACCCGTTGATCTGGGCCGATGCGAACCCGCTGGCGCGACGCCTGCAACGCGTGCTGGAGGCGCGCACGACCCGGCCGGTCAGGCGTCTAGCGGTGACGGGACACTGCGATCTGCGGCACTTCCACCGTCTCGGCATCCCTGCGTGCCTCCATGGACCGGGGGGTGGGGAGAATGCCCATATCGAGAACGAATTCTATCATTGGCCCCACTTCTTGTTGGTGGCGGAAAATATGCTGGCGTTCATGGCGGAATGGATGACTGAATAACACCCGGCGCCGCCAGGCAGGGATTTGGACGGATCGTGGACGACAGCGTTCGACACACGCAGGACCGGTACGGTCTGCGCCCGCAGGCGCAGGCCTATCCGATGATGCTGGTGCTGTCGTTCGTCTATCCCTGCAACGCCAAATGCCCGCACTGCCCCTACTCGAATTCCTCCATCCGGCGCAGCTATCGCGACGCGCCGTACATGCCGGAGGCGCTGTTCAAGGCCATCGCCGACGAAAGCGGCCCGCACGCCGCGTTCCTGCGCATCTCCGGCGGCGGTGAGCCGCTGCTGCATCCCCAGGCCGTGCCGCTGCTCGGCTATGCTAGGCAGGTCGGCTGCAAGGTCGGGCTGATCACCAACGGGTCCCTGCTGGATGAGGGCACGGGGCGCGCCCTGCTGGCGGCGGGACTGGACATGATCGAGGTTTCGGTCGACGCCGCCGACCCCGAAACCTATGCCAGGGTGCGCCGCGGCCTGGACTGGCAGAGGCTTGGCCGCAATGTGCGGCGGCTGCTGGACCTGCGCGACGCTTCCGGCAGCCCCTCGCGCATCGTCGCCTCCGGCGTGGCGCAACACGGCGTCGATATCGCCGCGGTCGAGCGCTATTGGAAAGAGCGCGTCGGGGTCGACTATTTCATCAGCCGCAAGTTCCTGACCTGGGGCGACAACACCACGTTGGACGCCGCCCGGTCGGCGGACCCGACGCCCTATATCGACACCGAAGCCGTGCCCTGTCCCTTCCTGTTCGAACGGCTGAACATCGACAGCCGCGGCGATGTCATGCTGTGCGGCTTCGACATTGCCGGCAGGACCCATATGGGGCGCGTGCCGGACCAGAGCATCGCCGAGATCTGGCGCGGCGATGCCTTCAGCCGGTATCGCGACCAGCACCTGGCGGGCAACGGCAGGGCCATGCCGCTGTGTCGCGACTGCCCGGATTGGCAGTATCGGTCCTGGCGGCACAACTACTGGAAAGTCGAGGCGGCGGCGGCACAGGCGCGGGATGCCCGCCTGGCGGCGGCGGGCGTTGCGGCCGGGACAGCCGACGCCGCCGAAGTCGGTCCGGCCCATGCGCGGTGAACGCTGCCTGCTGCGACCCCTCAGCCAGGCAGACGCGCAGGTCACTCTCGCCTGGCGCAACGATCCCGCGCTTCGCGACGCGGTGATGGGGTATCGCTTCCCCGTCACGCAGGCGCGGGAAGACGCCTGGTATGCGCGGATCCTGCAAGACGGCGGCGATCGGCGGGCGGACTACGCCATCGAAAGCCTGACGGACGGCGCCATGGTGGGTATGACGCATCTGGCGGAAATCGACTGGATCGCCCGCCATGCAGGCTTCGGCATCATCATCGGCGACGCGTCGCGCCAGGGCCGGGGCCTGGCCGCCGAGGCGATGCGGCTGCTGTTCGGCCATGCCTTCGGCGTCTTGAACCTGCGGCGGATCCACCTGAGGGTGGCCGCCTACAATGTCCGCGCCCTGGCCCTCTACCACCGGTTCGGCTTCCGCGAGGAAGGGCGCCTGCGCGAGCATGTCTTCCTCAATGGCCGCTATCACGATCTGGTCCTCATGGGGCTGATGCGGGCCGACCATGCCACGCGCGTGCCCGACGCCCCGGCGGCCGAGGCCCCCCGGACGGCCTGATCGGCTTGCCGGCGGATGCGGCCACGGCGGGCCGGTCAACTATCGGGACCGGATATTGCAGATATGAATTCGATCCGTATTCTGCTCTATCTGGATGTCCACTTGGGTTCCTCGCCGGGGCCGTGCCGCAGCGCCCGACCATGATTCAAGGGATCGATGCCGCCTTGCCCCGGTGGACGGCCTTGGCTTGATCCCGCGGGGGCATGGCGCGGTTCGGCGGCCGCATGGGCAGACGATGAGATGACCCGGCCCCGATGTGGACATTCGGGCAAGAGGAACGCGCATGCGCAAGACGCTGTTGGTGACGGGTGGCGCGGGGTTCATCGGGTCGAATTTCGTTCATTTCATGCTTCGGAACCGCCCGGAATACGACATCATCGTCCTGGATTGCCTGGCCTACGCCGGATCGCTGGACAACCTGCCCGACGCGGTCAAGCAGCCGGACCAGAGCAGCGGGTCCGCCTTCCGCTACGGCGACATCTGCAATGCGGACCTGGTCAACGCCCTCACGGCCGAGAGCGACAAGATCGTCCATTTCGCAGCCGAATCCCATGTCAGCCGGTCCATCGTGGACAGCTGGCGCTGCGTGCAGACCAACATCATCGGGTCCCAGACCCTGGTCGACGCCGTGCGCAAGGGCAACGGCCGGGTGGAGCGCATGGTCCATATCTCCAGTTCGGAGGTCTACGGCGAGGCAGTGACGCCGCAGATGGACGAGGCGCATCCGCTGAACCCCAAGAGCCCGTATGCCGGGGCCAAATGCGGTGCCGATCGGATGGTCTACGCCTACTGCGCCACCTATGACCTGCCGGTGGTCACGCTGCGTCCGTTCAACACCTACGGGCCGCGTCAGCACATCGAAAAGCTTGTGCCGCGCTTCATCACCCACGTGCTGACGGGCCAGGCCTTGCCGCTGCATGGCCGGGGAGAGGCCATGCGCGACTTCACCCATGTGGACGACCTGTGCCGGGCCGTGGACCTTGCCCTGCATGCGCCCCTGGAACAGGTGCGCGGGGAGGTGTTCAACGTCGCCAGCGGGACCTGCCGTTCGGTCAGGGGTATCGCCCAGGATATCGCCCGGCTGATGGACGCCGATCCCGGGCGGGTCATCCAGCTGCCGGACCGCCCCGGACAGGTGGCGCGCCAGTGCGGGGATTTCGCCAAGATCCATCGAACCCTCGGCTGGTCGCCCACCATCCCGTGGGACAGCGGGCTTCGCACGGCCATCGACTGGTATGCGCAGAACCCGGACTCCTGGCGCAAGCAGGCGCTGTTCAGCACCCAGCCCATCTTGCAGCCCGATGGGCGCATCGCGCTTCACTGACGTCCGGGCGGGATAGCCCCTTGTGCGGGATCTGCGGCTTCGCGGGCACCGGCGACGACGACGCCACGCTCTCGCGCATGGGCCGGACGCTGATCCATCGCGGCCCGGATGGCCATGGGCAGTGGATCGGCAAACCCGCCGGCCTGGCCGCGCGGCGCCTCGCGCTGGTCGATCCCGAACACGGCGGACAGCCCCTGTTCAATGAAGTCGCCGACGTGGCTGTGGTGTTCAATGGCGAGATCTACAATCACGCCGCGCTGCGCGAGGACCTGACCGCGCGGGGCCACCGCTTTCGCAGCCACCATGCCGACGGGGAGGTGATCGCCCACCTGTATGAACAGCATGGGCCGGCATTCCCGCGCCTGCTCAACGGCCAGTTCGCCATCGCCCTGTGGGATGCGGTCCGCCAGACGCTGTGGCTGTGGCGCGACCATGCGGGGGTCAAGCCGCTCTATTTTTCCCGCCTCCCGGGCGGCGGGCTGGTTTTCGGGTCGGAGCCCAAGGCGCTGCTGGCGCATCCGCGCATCTCCCGCACGCCGGATCTGGCCGCCCTGCATCACTATTTCAGCTTCAAGAACGTCCCCGCACCGCTGTCGGCCTGGGCGGAGATCCGCCAGCTGCGCCCCGGCGAAGGCCTGCGTTGGCAAGCCGGGGACGTCCGCATCGACCGGTGGGCACCGCCGCCGCCGCCGGAAGATCCCCGCATCACCGAGGCGGAGGCCGCCGGGGAGATCCGCGCCTTGCTGGAACGGAGCGTGCGCCGGCAGATGCAGGCGGACGCGCCGGTGGCCGCGATGCTGTCCGGCGGGCTGGACAGTGCCGGCGTCGTGGCCCTGATGAGCCGCTTCAGCGCGCGTCCGATCGACACCTTCACGCTGGTGTATGACGACGACCTTCCCGGCAAGCGCGCCGATCGGGCCTTCGCCCGCCTGATGGCCGAACGCCTCGGCACCCATCACCATGAGCACGGCGTCACCTGGCGGCAGGTGGAGGACGATCTGCCCGCCGTCATCGATGCCTTCGACGAACCGTTTTCGGGCGTGACGTCGCCCTTCTTCCTGAACCGGCGCATCGCGCAAAGCGCGAAGGCGGTGATCACCGGCGATGGTGCCGACGAGCTGTTCGGCAGCTACCGATCGCACCGGCTGGCGCAACCGCTGGCGCTGCTGGCCGACATGCCGCCGGACCGCCGGGATGCCGAATTCCGGGCGCGGGCCGCCCTGCCCGGAGGGGAGGATCCGGCGACGCTGCGGGCACTGCTGACGCGGGGCGACGAGGCGCCGCGGCGCATGGGACTGTACATCGCCGACGACGCCGCCGTGCGCGCGCTCTATGCCCCCGCCATGCAGGCGGAAACCCGCACCGTTTCCAGCCGGGATCGCATCGCGGGGGAGCTGGGCGCCATCGCCTCGGCCGATCCGCTCAACCGCATGCTGCTGCTGGATCGCCGCACATTGCTGCCCGATCAGGTGCTGGCGTTCGCCGACCGGCTTTCCATGGCCCATGGGGTGGAGGCCCGCCCGCCGTTTCTCGACCCCGACCTGATGCGCTACGCCGATACCCTGCCCGGGGCTTTGAAGATCAAAGGCGGCCGGACCAAGCATATCCTGAAAGAGGCACTGAAGGACCTGTTGCCCGAGGCGCTGGTCAACCGTCCCAAGGAGGGGTTCATCCTGCCCGTCACTGCGTGGATGGCGGGGCCCCTGCGGCCACTGGTGGAGTGCACGCTGCACCCGGACCGGTTGGCGCGCCACGGCCTGTTGCGTGCCGAGGCGGTCGGGGACCTGCTGGCGTCCCATGCCGCCGGCCGCGCCGACCACGCCGACCGGCTGTGGACCCTGGTGAATTTCCAGCTCTGGTGGGAACGCCACGTGGACCCGCGGCCATGACCACGCTGGCCGTGCTGCAACCGGGCTACCTGCCGTGGCTGGGGTTCTTCGACCTGATGCGCCGGGCGGATGTGTTCGTCCACTACGACGACGTCCCCTTCGACAAGCACGGCTGGCGCAACCGCAATCGCGTCAAGTCGCCCACCGGTCCCCGGTGGCTGACCGCACCCGTGCGCCACAAGGGGCTGGCCGGACAGATGATCCTCGATGTCGAACTGGACCTGACGCGCCCGTGGCAACGCAAGCACGTATGCACCCTGGCGCAGCTCTATGCCCGCGCGCCGCATACGGCGGACTATCTGCCGCAGCTGGCCCGGACCCTCGCCGCGCCCCGGACCAGGCTGGTGGACCTGGACCTCGCGCTCAGCCGGTTGCTGGCCGATTGGCTGGACATCCGCACACCCGCCCATCGCGCCTCGGCATTGCCGATCCCGGGCGCGATGCCCGGTGCACGCAGCCGGCGTCTGGTCGATCTGTGCCGCCATTTCGGGGCGCGGCGCTATCTGACCGGCGACAGCGCCCGCAACTACCTGGATCCGGACCTGTTCGCCGCGGCCGGTATCCAGGTTGTCTGGCAGACCTACCGCCACCCGACCTATCCGCAACAGTTCGGCGCGTTTGCGCCTTATCTCTCCGTGGTGGATCTGCTGTTCAATGTTGGTCCCGCCGCGGCGGAAGTGTTGTAGTAGCGGTGAAGAGGAGCCGGCGGATGGACTTCACGCGCCTGACCCCCCATCTGGACGACCCCGAACGCCGCGCGCAGCTGCGCCGGATCGAGGGCGAGCTGCGCGACCATCCCTTTCCCCCGCAGCTGGTCGTCGAGAATACTTCGCGCTGCAACCTGCGCTGCCTGCACTGCGCCCACAAATCCCTGGTCCGGCCCAGGCGGCATATGGACGAGGCGTTGTGGCAGCGCATCGTCGAGGAAGTGGCCGCCGAGTCCCCCGACTGCGAGCTTTGGCCCACCTTCTATGGCGAGGCGCTGGCGTTGCGCGACCGGCTGTGGGCGCGGCTGGACCATGCCCATCGGGCCGGCTGCCGCAACCTCGTGCTCAACACCAACGGCACCTTGCTCGACCGTTGGGACACGATCGACAAGGCGCTCGCTTCGCCGCTCAAGCGCCTGATCATCAGTCTGGACGGGCTTTCGGCCGACAGCTTCGAAGCCCTGCGCGTCGGCGCGCGCCGCGATCAGGTCTATGCGGCGGTGGAGGAGCTGTGCCGGCGCCGGCAGGCGCGGGGCCTGCGCTATCCGCTGATCGTCGCGCAGTTTTCGGTCATGCCGCAGAACGCGCATGAGGCGGAGGCATTCCGCGCCCATTGGCAAGCGCGCGGCGCCGAGGTCAAGATCCGTCCGATGCTGGAATGGGGCGGCATGGTGCGTGCCCGGACCATCCGGCACGACACCGGTTTTCGCTGCGCCTGCCCATGGGGCAACAACACCATGGCCATTCTCCAGGACGGCCGCGTCGCCGCCTGCGCGGTGGATTATGAAGGCCGCTTCAGCGTGGGCCGCATCGGCGAGATCACGTTGCGGGAAGCCTGGCGCCGCCTGGGGGAACAGCTGCGCGCACCGCACCGGGCGCACCGCTGGGACGCGGTGCCGGAGATCTGCCGCGGCTGCGGCGACTGGCAGACCGCCGGGGCGCAGTACACGCCCGAGACGGTGCCCGATACGCGTCCCTTCTGGTTTGCCGCATCCGCCCCAGCCATCGCGGACGCTGCTGTCGCACCGCCCGATGCTGGATGACGCGACCCGCCGCGACCTGGCCGAACTGGGCAGGTTTCCCGGATCGGTCACACTGATGAGCTGGGCCTACAACGAAGAGGCGCTGATGCCGGAGCACCTGGAACGGTGCTTCGCGTTGATGAGCGCATTGACCGACGACTTCGAGGTACTGGTGGTGGACGACGGGTCCACCGACGGCACGCCGCGGATTCTGGCGGACTTCGCCCGCACCCACCCGCAATTGCGGGTCATCACCCATGCCCGGAACCGCAATGTCGGGGCTGCGTTTGACAGCGCGTTGCGAGGCATGGGCAAGGACTATTATTTCTTCCAGACGGTCGACTGGTCCTACGACCTGCGCCACGCCCGCCGCTTCCTGGCGCTGTTGGGCCACTTCGACTTCGTCAAGGGCATGCGCCCCCTCCCTCTGGGGGTGCGCCACCGTCTCGCCTCTCTCTGTTCCGCCCGCGCCCGGCGCGCGCGGTCGGACACGCTCTGGGGTGCGGTGGTCTCCCTCAGCAATTTCCATCTGGTCCGCCTGCTGTTCGGCGTGCCGTTCGAGGATTACCAGAACATCGTCTTCGGCCGCCGAGACATCGCCCGGCGCTATCCCACCAGCAGCCGCGGTGCCTTCGCCAACCCCGAACTGCTGATCAAGGCCTATTGCGACGGCCTTCGCATCCTGGAGGTTCCCATTGCCTTTGCCCCGCGTCGCCAGGGGCGGGGCAAGGGCGCCCGGCTTGCCTTCGTGCTGCGCAGCCTGTGGGATGTCTTGTGCTGCTGGCTGGCATGGGGCCGGCGGCTGAAGCCGCCGCACGGCCCCTCGCCGCTCTACCGGCCCAGCGAGCCGGAGCGGCTTGAACCGGCGGTGCTGCACCTGTGCCAGCCGTTGGCGCCGTAGCGCGCGCCTTCGAGATGGCCGATATCCACAGTGCTTGTGAAGCCCTCCCCCTTGATGGGGGAGGGTTGGGTGGGGGTGATCTCTCCAATGATCCGGACCGGAGACACCGGTAACGGCCTGACCCTGCGACGTGGGTAACAGATCTCCAGGATGGCCCGGGATATCGGCGAAATCACCCCCACCCCAACCCTCCCCCATCGAGGGGGAGGGATTCCTGGACGTCGGCGGGCCGCAAAGCGGGCGTGCGGGGGATCAGGGGATAGACCGTCTCCCGCACCGCGCGGATGACCCAGGCCTGCTCGTCGGGCGTCAATCCGGGAAACAGGGGCAGGCTCAAGGTGCCGGCGCCCCAGTCCCAACTGACGGGGAAAGTCTCCGGCCTGAACCCGTATCTTTCCCGGTAGTAGGTCAGCAGTGGCGCCGGGCGGTAGTTCACCGTCACCGACACTCCGGCCTGTTCCAGCGCATGGATCGCGGCATCCCGCGTCCCCGGTGGCGTGTGAATGGGGAACAGATGGTGCGCGTGCCGCCTGTCGGGTTCCCATGACGGCAGCCGCAAGGGACCATCGGCGAAGGCGTCGCGATAGGTCTGCGCAAGGCCCCGGCGCCGGCTGTGCGTCGTGTCGATGGCGTCGATCTGGGCGGGCAGCAGTGCCGCCAGCAGATCCGACAGGTTCGATTTCAGCCCCAGTTCGGTCATGTCCCAGTGGTTGTAGGCCCCGCCGGCGAACCGGTCCTTGGCGCCCGCGGTCATGCCCTGGTGGCGGATCCGGCGCATGCGCTCGGCCAGGTCGTCGTGCCGCGTGACGATGGCCCCGCCTTCGCCGCAGGTGACGTTCTTGGTGGCGTAGAAGGAAAAGACGGCCACGTCCGACAGCGCGCCGGGACGCTGGCCGCGGAAATCGCCTTCGAAGCAGTGCGCCGCATCCTCGACGATGGCGATGTCCGCGCGCCCGTGCAACGCCTCGCGAATGCCGGCCACGTCGCACATCTGGCCATAGAGGTGCACGGGGATCACGGCGCGGGTGCGCGGGGTCAGCGCCGCCGCCACATGCCGGGGCGCCATCAACAGCGTGTCCGGCGCCACGTCCACGAAGACCGGCCTGGCCCCCACCCATTCCACCACGTTGGCCGTGGCGACGAAGGTCAGGGCCGGAACGATCACTTCGTCCCCCGGCCCCACGCCCAGCGCGCGCAGCGCCGTGACCGCGCCGTTGGACCAGCTGTTGGTCAGCAACGCGTTGGGACAGCTGAGGAACGCCGCGATCTGGCGTTCCACCCGCTCGCCCACACGGCCATTGGTCAGGATCGGCGAGGCGATGACCTGCGCAATGGCTGCCACCTCCGCCTGTCCGAGGGAATGACGATAGAAATCAACTTTCAACTCTGGATACCCGCATGTGAGCGTCGTGGTGCGGCAGGAACCGCTCACATCCTGCAAGAGCCCTCGCGAAATGGCAATTCCACCGCCGGCGCGCCGTCTGGCGTGCGTTGCGCCATGGCGGCGGTCTGCTACCCTGTGCGGGACACAGCAGATTCGCGCCCGGGCGACCGCGTATCGGTTCGGCGCGGCCAGGACAGAGCATTGCCCCGCGTGCGCGCTTCGACCTCCGCCCCCTTGCGCGATCTTGCCCTGCTGACGGCGGCCCTGCTGACCGGCCTTGCCTGGAGCTGGCCGCTGCTGGACCCCCGCTATCTGCCGCTGCATGACACGCTGTTTCTGGCGGAGAGCTTCCACGCCATCTACAGCCATCTGGCGGAATACCAGGGCTTTCCGTACTGGAGTCCGTCCGTCGATTACGGCGTGCCGTCGACCATCCAGTTCCTTTCCGTGATGGCCCCTTCGCGGTCCGCCATGGCCGCCATCGGATTGCTGTTCGATCTGCGCGACGCGCTGCTGCTGCTGAAGATCGCTTTCCTGCTGGATCAGGCAATCCTGACCATCGGGGCCTGGCTGCTGGCCCGCGAGCTGTTCCGCGAACCCGGGGCGATCCTGCTGACCACCTTGGCGGCGGCGTTCATCGGCCAGCCCTGGCTGTTGCAGCAGCAGTTCAACCTGGGCATCGTCTGGGCGTTGCCGATGCAGCTTTTTCTGGTGGTCCGTGGGTGCCGCCTTCACCAGGCGGGCTATCTGCTGGCCGCGATCGCGCTGGCGCCGTTCGGCCACTACTGGATCGGCTTGCACCTGCTGATCCAGTTCATCGTTTTCCTGTTTGCGCGCCGCACCTGGGCCTGGCCCTGGCGCGCCATCCTGGTGATCGACCGCAGACGGCTGGCGGGGATGGCGCTGCTGCTGGCGTGGGCGGCGGTGTATGGGGGCTTCTACTGGCACATCAGCAGCACCGCCCAGTTCCTGCACGGTCAGGAGGGCAGGGTCGGGCCGTTCGTGCCCCTGGGCGAGTTCCTCACCTATGGCGGCGAGATGATCGCCCAGCCGCGCTGGCTTCGCCTGCTGGGCGGTCCCATGGATGCCACCCACCTGAAGGTGGTCGGGTATGCCGGGTGGCTGCCCTTGGCGGCGTTGGTCTATGCCGCGTTCACGGTGCGCGACCGCCTGTTCTTCGGCTTCGGGCTGGCCACGCTGGCGACACTGGGGATCAGTGCCGGCGGCGCCGTCGCCGCGCTGTCCTATCTGTTCCCGGGCATGGTTCTGGCGCGACATCTGGGGCACCTGGGCGGCGTGATCCAGGTCATGCTGGTCCTGACCGCAGGTTTCGGGTTCGAGCGGCTGTTGCGCGTCGCGGGCTTGGCTGCACGCCGCCGCGCGCTGTGGACACGGGTCCGCGCCCTTCTTTCAAGGCGCCTTCCCTGGGGCATTGCTGCCGCCGTGATCCTCTACGCGCTGGACGCCGTCGGTGCGTACATGGTCCACACGGATGTCCTGCCCTTGGCGGGGGGGCCGCATCACGCGCGCTGGGCCTGGCCGATCGCGTTTGCCGTGCGCCTTGCGGCCTATGGGATGCTGGGTGTCTGGGTGTGGCACCGGCTCCGCGGCCCCGCACCGCCGCGCCGCCCGACGCTGACCTGCGCGCTGGGTGTGGCGCTGATGCTGGATCTGGGGCCGTTCCACGCGCTGGAGCGGCGGCTGCTTCCGGTGTTGGGCGACGAACAGCAGCAGCGGATCGCCGAACTGTTCGCCACCCATCCCCTTGCCTTCCAGGCGCAGCGACAGGTGCTGACCCGGCAGCAGGCGGACCAGCAGAAGTATTTCGGCCTGTCCATACTCGACGGGGGCGCGCTCAGCGCCGCGGAGGACGTGCGCAATGCCATCCACCACGCCACTCTGGGCCTGGAGGGGTGTCAAAATGCCTGGGACGCCCTGCTGATCTCCCGCAACGTCGCGGTGCTGCTGGAGGCGATGGGCCTGGGCGCCCGGGAGCATCCGGATTTCACGCTCCCGTTCAACGATCTGTCCGAGGATGACAAGCGGACTCTGGGCTGCGAACGGCCCAAACTGCGCCTGCTCGGCTTTGCCCGGGGACGGCTGGCGCAATCCCCCGGGCAGGCGATCGACGCATTCCTTGCGCGGGACGGCACGCCGCAGGTCGTCCTCCGGACTGCGGCCGACAGCCGGCTGCTGCCGTTGGCCGACGACCCGGCCGCGCGGACGCTGGTGCCGCCGCCCCCCGCCGATGCGCTGACCGGCCAGTTGCAGGCATTCCGCGAGGACCGCTTCTTCGAGCAGCGGATCGATACGCCCTACGCGCTGGACCTGTCCTTCCAGCGGCCGTTTCTCGCCCGGTCATACGGGATGCACTGCGGTGTCTTCGGCGCCGACAGCTGGGATCGCATGCCGGTTGGATGGCACCTGCTGGGCTCCGAAGACGGCTCCACCTGGCATGAGATCGCCCGGGTCAGCGACGCCCCAGCGTGGCGCAACGGGCAGAGGCGCCAATACCCGATCGACGACCCGGCGGCCTTTGCCCGCTACCGGCTGGTCGTGGACCGGCTGGCCGCGGGGGATGTGCTGCGGCTCAACCAGTTCGCCCTCAGCCCCTTGCCGGTCCCCGCGTCGCCACCGGTGCCGCTTGAGGACGCATCCATCCCGGCCGGCGACATCGCTGCGCCCACGCGCTTTGACGCCAACCTGCTGGAAGCCGAGGTGACGGTTGCCGATCCTGAAGGGGCATGGCTGGTCTATGCCGACGCCTTCAATCCCTACTGGACGGCGCGCCTGGACGGGGCGCCGACGGAGGTGTTCGAAGCGGATCTGGGATTCAAGGCGATCCAGGTGCCCGCCGGCCGGCATACGGTCACATTCGCCTATGACGACCCCATTGCCCGCTGGCTGTATTGGGGTCTTGCGGGATTCCCCGGTCTGTTTCTGCTGGCGCTGGGCTGGCTGTGGTGGGGGGGCGGAAGGGCCGGGGCGCGGCGCCGCCATCCGGCCCGCAGTTTGCCGGCCTTGCCGTGACGCCCCCGCTGTTCGGTCGCCTTTCGAGCCTTGCGCCCGAGCCCGGCCATCGGCTGGCCCATGGGCTGCTGCTGGCACTGGTGCTGGCGGGCGTTTCGGTCGGTCTGCGCGCCGTCGACCCGTGGCCGGGGCAGCTCGACCAGCCCGGCTGGCCCTACGTGGCCTATCACCTGTTGCGCGTCGGCCTGCTGCTGCTGCTCATCCCCCTGGTCTATGGTGCCGGTCGCCTGCTGTTGCCGGGACCGCGGCGGATGACCGGCCCGATCCTCGACCGCCTCGGCCATTTCCTCGCCTGCGCCACGGTGGGGGTCGCCCTGATCTCCCTGGTCTTCTCCCTTTGCGGGATGCTGGCGCTGTTCACCTATCCGGTGTTCCTGGCCGTCGGGCTGGCGCTGGCCGCCTGGAGCGGGCTGGTGTTCCACGAGGTCGGCGGTCCGTTGCGCCGCTGGATCCTCGCGCGCGGGCGTGCCCTGCGCGCCGCGCCGCTGGGCGCCGACACGCTCTGTTTCCTGCTGTTGGCGGGCCTGAGCGTGGCCATCCTGGCCACCTACGGCATTGCCCATGTCCTGACCCTGCCCCTGGAAAACAACGATATCCCGGGCGGATACCTGCCCTATCAGGAAGGGGTTCTGCGGCAGACCCATGGATTCTGGCCCACCTTCCGTTTCCCGATGTTCGCCGTGCTCAAGGGTGCGGGCTGGAGCTTCTTCGTCATGGGGCTCAGCGACCATCTCGCGTCCCCCGTGGCCAATTTCCTTCTGTTCGCGCTGCTGCTGGCGCTGATCGCGCAGATCGGCGCGTGGGTCTGCGGCAG
This sequence comes from Rhodospirillaceae bacterium, assembly GCA_020638595.1. Lineage (GTDB taxonomy): Bacteria > Pseudomonadota > Alphaproteobacteria > DSM-16000 > Inquilinaceae > JACKIG01. The sequence goes on from JACKIG010000026.1 coordinate 33,127, forward strand.
CCTGCGGGTCGCGTGGCTGGGCGCGCTGCTGCTGTGCCTGTGGCCGCAGGGCATTCAGTTTCAGTTGAGCCTGTTCAAGACCCATACGGCCATCGGCGCATTCCTCATCGCGGCGCTGTACTGGATGGTGCTGCTTCTGGCCGGTCTGAAGGTGCGCAACCCGATGCCCTTGCGGGGACTGGTCATCACCGTCGCCGCCACGGTGACGCTCTATCCGTCCAATATCTTCCTGATCGGCATCATGCTGCTGGCGCCTGCCTGGGTTTACGCGCGGCTGCATCGCCTGAATGCCGCCGCGTCCGCAGTGTGGGCCGTCGCCGTGTGGTGCGCGCTGACCCTGGCGGTCCTTCTGGGCTACGCCTACACGACGAGCGGTCATTTCGACTTCACCTTCGAAGCGCTCGACGCCGTGGCGGATGTCGACACCCTCTCCGAATGGGGCAGCCTCTTCATCCTCAAGCTTCAACGGGTGTTGCAGGGCGAATTCGTGCTGGTGCCGCCGACGCTGGGCCGCACCGTGGAAAGCCTGGGTCATGTCCTGGACGGTTCGCCCGCCCGCTGGCGTCCGCTGGCGATCCTGGCCTTGCTGGGGGCCATGCTGGTGGGGCCTGCGCTGTGGCGCGCCCTGCGTCGGCGGCTGGGCGAAACACCGCGGCCGCCGCACTATGCCCCCGCCTGCTTTCTGCTGTTGTGCGGATTCGGCTGCTGCGTCGCACTGATGGTCCTGGTGGACCATGTCTCGGTGATCCGCACCGCCAGTTTCCGCTTCGCCTACAGCGCGCTGGTGTTGCTGTGGATGGGCGGCTGGGCCGCCGCGGCGCTGAAGGGCGGCGGCACGCACCGGCGCGGCATCGCGGTGCTGGTCCTGCTGCTGCTGGCCGCGCCGCTGCCGCAGGGACCGGCCATTGCGGCGCGCGATTGGCGCTTTCTGGCGGGGCGGGAAACCTTCCTGTCGATGATCGAGGCGCAATGGCCCGGTGTGACGGCGTACTGGCAGGTCTCGCACGTGATCGCCCCGGGGCGGCGGATCCTGATGCTGAATTGGGAGCCCGGCGCGTTCATGCTGCCCGGTGCGCCCTTCGAGCGGCCCTTTCAGAACCATGCCGAGGCGGAGCTGCCCTTCCTGATGTACGAAAGCGCGGACCAGGGACGTGCGGTGCTGCAACGGGCGGGCATCGAAACGGTTTCCGTCAATCTGAACGCCCCGCTGATCTTCACCGTGCTGAGCCCGCTGTTCCATCCTGATGCGCTGGCGGAGCACTTTCGCCTGCTGGCCCACCTCCGGACGGCAGGGTCGGATCTGTACCTGCTGACGCTGCGCACCGACCAGGGCACGCCATTGCCCGCGGATTTCCGCGACCGCTATGCCCGGCACGTCGCGCAAGGCAGATTGACCGACCATGGCTTCGACCGGCTCTACGCCATCGGCGAATGCCTGTGGCGGCTGGCGCAACAGCCGGGACAACCGGGAACGGATGTCGGCGGGCCGCAGAACTTCCTGGCGTCCCCCGCGCAGCGGATGCAGTGCGAGCGGGACTTGACGCCCTGACGGGTCGGTCGAGGCCGCTGGGGATGGCCATGCCCGGCATGGCGCAGGTCAGCGTCGTTGCGGACGCTGTCTATTTGGCCGGATGGGCGCATATTGACGTCAGAATATTCCTCTTCAACTGCCCGATTGATGTGGCGTTCAGGTATTTGCCTGCTTCCTCTTTTTGAAGCTTGCGCATGTCGAAATCGCCTTCCGAAACAAGAACGGCGTAATAGTGCATCTCGAACTTGACGAGATTCCAGCCGTAGAAGTCCTGTTCAATAAGGACAGGCGTCTTCTGCGCGTCGGAAATGGGAATATCCAATGGCCGCTCTCTGAACTCCTTCACTCGGCTCGAAAACGCAGGGCCGTCGGGTGTCGCGGAGTAGCCAAGGGCTGCCATGTAATCGTGATCAAGACTGTCCGCCTTTTCCCAGGCCGCGGGTGTCAGCAACGTCTTGTGCGCGCCGATCCGCGCGCGATGGAAGGTCGGACTGTCGCGATTGAACAGGGTGCCGGCGATCTGATCGACATCCCCATCCAGGCGCAGTTTCAACAGCAGGCTCCAGATCGTCCGGCGGCGAAGGGCGTCATCGCCATCCCCTTGCGGTCCGATGATCTCCTCGAACGACAGGGGAATGACGTTGGGGAAATCCAGCCACGCGACATATCCGGCGATCCGGTCCCTCAGGGACCCGAGCAGCCACCTGTCGTCGACCAGACGCTCGACCCGCTGATCGAAGGACAGGTCTTTCAGGTATCCCCAGAAGGGCGAGGCATCGCGCTTGTGGTAGTACTCCGCCTCGGAACACAGGATGTCATAGGGATGCCGGTACAGGAAAATCGCCGGGCTGGACGGGAACTGGTGCAGGCGATTGCCGTGTACGCTGTCCCGCGTCTTGTCGATGAAGAAGTCGGTGGCCTTCGTATGAGAGTTCGAGCCTTCGACACAGTACCAGCCGCCCGGTTGTGGATCGCCGTTATGGATGACGCGGCGCCTGTAGCCAAGTGAATCTGCCAATTGATAAAGAAGGTGCGTTCCGGCTTTCGGGATTGAAATGAGGAACAATGGGTAATCGAGTCCGTCCTTGCCGGACTTCGGGAAGAGAACTGTTCCGGATTCGATGTCGCCCAATGACAACAGGCGCTTTGACAGAAGATGTTCTTCCATCTCTGTTACGATATAGGCGGAAGCTCCGGCGTTTTTTCTGCCGGCCGGCGCCGCGTCCGAGGCGCGTATCGTATAAGACTCAGAAGTGTGCACGACATTGCCCATCCCGAATTGCAGTTGCAGATTTGGGATGAGGGACTCCGCGAATTCGTTCCTGGGAGAAATATGTATAGTCGTGGTTTTTCCCGCGAATGACCGGTGTGCCTGGTCAAGGAAAGCTTCTATGGTTCGATCTACCGCGGTCAGGGAAAGATTGGTATCGTGTGGCATGTTGGGCGCTCATGTGGACATGGCCAACAATACAGAAAAACCTACCGACGACGCGTCATGACGCAGAGGGCAACCATATTTTCGCCTCTGACGCTTCGCAACTCGCATGCACCGGCTCTCGGACCGCCAGGGATCGTTTCCAGGGAAACTCGTGTCCTTGGTGGAGCGCGTGTCGGGGCGTGAACCGTCGGGGACAAATGGGAGGCGGGCTCCTGCGATGCTGAGGGTTTTTGAGCATTCAATCGGCCATGAAGTTCATCAGAAGAAGTGAGAGAGAAAAGCCGAAGGTGAGCTTGGTTCTGCTCGATTGGAGCGTTCGAGAGAGCTTGCATATCTTTCATTATCTGTCGCAGCAGACGGTAGATCGCAACGAATTTGAAGTGGTCATGGTCGAATACTATGGCACGATTTCCGAGCACATCCGGGTCTTCGAGGAACAGGTCGATACCTGGGTCGCCCTGGATATGCCCAGGGACTGCTATTACCACAAGCATTTCATGTATAATGCCGGCATCACCTTGGCGAGGGGCGAGATCGTCATGATCGGCGACTCCGACGCCATGGTGAAGCCGACGTTCATCGAAACAATCATCCGAAATTTTGAAGAAGATCCTGCTATCGTCTATCACATGGATCAGTTCCGCAATATGAAGCGGAGCTTCTATCCCTTCAACTACCCATCGTTTGAAGACGTATTGGGGGATGGCTGCATCAACAACGTCGACGGCATGACCTCCGGCGTGCTGAATACGGAAGATCCCATACATGCCCGCAACTACGGCGCCTGCATGTGCGCCCGCCGCGAGGATCTGATCGCCATCGGCGGCGCGGATATGCACATCCACTATCTGGGGCACATCTGCGGCCCCTATGACATGACGTTCCGGCTGATCAACCACGGCCGGCGCGAGGTGTGGGAGACGAGGGAGTTTCTGTACCACACCTGGCATCCGGGGCAGGCGGGCGCGGACAACTACATGGGACCCCACGATGGCCGCCACATGTCGACCACCGCCCTGGAGGCACTGGCGACCGGCCGGGTGGCACCGCTGCTGGAAAGCCCCGCCATCAGGGTCCTGCGGGACGGCGGCAGCCGCCAGGCAGCGTTGGACGCCCTTCTGGCCGACCATTACCTGTCGGACTGGAACATCGAGGCGATCAGGCGCGGCGACAGCCATGTGCAGTGGGACAACTACAAGCTCCCCTTGGGCATCTACAAGGGCTTCCGCATCGTGCACGAGGTCGACCGGATCTTCGCCTATCCGCTGACGGACCGGGACGTGGAAACCAGAAGCGGCCAGGGCCACACGACACGGTTCGACGGCGCCAGCGAGGACGCCGTCCGCGCGGCCATCGACGCGGCAACGCCCGCCTCTCTGGCGATCCTGTCCAGGGTTTCCGCATGGGGCAGCCTGGGACGCCGCGCCCTGGCCAGCCTGGTCAGCCGGGCGGCGGCCCTGCCCGTGCCGGTGCCGAAGGCGGTGAAGGTGGGCCTTGCCCTTCCCCTCGCCCCCTTTGCCGTGGTGGCGATCCTGCTGCTATGGCCCCGCCGTGCCCGCAGCAAGGTCCGCGCCGTCCGGGACACGCTGTGGGCGGACCGGGACGGATCGGTGCACCTGGCGACCAGCCTCTACCATATCGGCCGGTTCGGCACATTGCAGAGGCAGGGCATCCTGGTTCTGCCCAGCGAGGGGATGCGGGGCTATCTGGCGGGTCTTGGTCTGCTTCGGATCATTCCCCGGCTGCGGATCGAGGTCGCCGGGTCTGCGGAGGGCTTCGTTGCGCTGCTGCGGCGCCTCGAACAGGAAGGCGGCGATGGCCACGTGTTCCTGACCGAAGACCTGCATGCCCGCTATCACGGCCACATCATGGCGTCCCCCGTGGCCAGGAACTGTCTGGTCCTGTAGGCCGACGGTCACGATTCGGCGTCGGACAGGACCGTGCACGTCATGGGTGCGTCCAGAAACCCCGTGCACCGGTTGGATCCGCGAACCGGCAGGTGGATCACGGCCCGACGGGTCTCAAGAAAGGTCCATTCCGGTTCGGACGTATTGATGCCCAGATTGAGAAAGTAGTCCCCCGAAACCAGGCGGATCGGGAAATCGACGCGGTAGATCACCGTCTCCCCCGCCGAGGCCGGCGGCAGCGCGATGTCGCTCAGCAACGTGTTGCTGCCCGAAATCATCACGCCATCCCGCGTGGTGATGCCCCAGCCGACATGGGGCCGGGGGATCGCCCGGGCATAGGCCACCTTCAGATACACGCACAGGGTTTCCTGGCCGCCCAGGGTGGCGATATCGAAGGCGCCGTCGGCGGACAGCAGGATATCCGTCACCAGCGCTGCCCCGTTGGTGATCCGCCGTTCCGATCGGTTGTAATAGGACCGGGACTCCAGAAGGGGGGTGTCGCTTCGCCGGAAGGTCTCCAGGGCCGTTGCGCTCGTCTGGTCCCCGGGTGCGGGCAGCCCGTCGCCGGGTCCCTGCGGGCTGTCGGTCCGTCGCCGCGCGCCGTGGAGAATGCCGTGATAGACGTCGATCACGTCCCGCGTCGGCCCTTGCAGCAGCAGGCGACCCTGATCGAGCAGCAGGGCCGACCGGCACAGCCGCGACACCTGGTCCGTGTCATGGCTGACGAACAGGATCGTGGTGCCCTTCTCACGCATGCCGTGAATGTGGTGGAAGCATTTTTCCTGAAAGCTGGCGTCCCCCACCGCCAGGATCTCGTCGAGGATCAGGATGTCCGGGTCCCCCTGGATCGCGCTGGCAAAGGCCAGCCGGGCGAACATGCCGCTGGAATAGGTCTGCACGGGGCGATCGAAGAAGGCGCCGATATCCGCGAAGGCCTCGATCCGGGGAAGACGGTCCATCCGCTCGTCCGGGTGGAGGCCCAGGGTCCGCATCTGGAACAGGACGTTGTCCCGGCCGGTCATCAGGGGGTCGAAGCCGGCGCCCAGTTCCAGCAGCGCCTGAACCGTCCCCTGGATGGCCAGCGTGCCGGCGGTGGGGCGGAGGATGCCGGTGATGAGGTTGAGAAGGGTCGACTTGCCCGATCCGTTGCGCCCGACAATCCCCACGGTTTCGCCCTTGGCAAGGGAGAAGGAAACATCGACCAGGGCCTCGACCTTCTCATGACGGACGGGTCCGCGGGGAAAAACCGCCTCCCTCAGGCGATGAAACGGGTTGGCGTAGATCCGGAACGTCTTGTGGAGGCCCTGGGCCTGAATGAGCGGCGCCATGGTCAGATCACCTCGGCGAAGCCACCCCTGAGACGGCGGAAGGCCAATCGGCCGAGGGCCAGAGCGGCCAGGGCCTCGGCCCAGAAGACCAGGGCCGCCAAGTCCAGGGTGGGCCACCGTCCAAGCAGCAGGCTGTCGCGATACCCGTTCACGATGTAGGTCAGCGGGTTGATGGTCATCCACGGGCTGAAGACGTCCTCCAGCAGCGATGGCGGCCAGGCAACGGGCGTCAACCAGAACCAGGCGCCCAGGATCACCGCAAGGATCGGCCCGATGTCGCGGAAATAGACCTGCAGGCTGGCGGCGATCCAGGCAAGGCCCAGCGCGAAGGCGGTCAGGGCGCCCAGGTAATACGCGGTGGCGACGATCGTCAGCGAAGGCGGCCGGCCGGAGACGGTGAGCAAGACCACGACGATCGGCAGGATCAGGCAGTGCGTCACGGCGGCGGAGAACACGGCCGCCGGGGGCAGCAGGATGGTCGGAAAGGCCGTCTTGCGCACCAGATGGGGCGCGGACGTAACCGCCGAACTGCCGGCGGTCATGGCTTCCTGGAAAAACACCCAGGGAACGAAGCCGGTGACGAAGAACAGGATGTAGGGCTCACCCGACGGTCCGCGGACCCTGAAGCCGACGGAAAACACCACCCAGTAGATGAGGATCTGGGTCAGCGGCTGGACGAACAGCCAGACGACCCCGCCCGCCGTTCCCAGATAGCGCGCGCGCACCATGCGCCAGACGAGGGCGAGGACCAGATCGCCGGCCACGATCCAACGGCGTCTCCAGGCCCGGCCGGCTACCGGGGTCATGCTAGAAGGGGCCCTTGAACGCGATGTCCTCGCTCTGCTGCCGTGCGGCCGCGTTCGGCGTCCAATCGTCGTCCCGTCCCGTCACCATGCACAGCACCTTGCGGGCGATGCGTTCGGGCTGGGGGTAGAAATCCGCCTCCAGCCACGGGGTGGTCGGGCAGGGCGTCGGCGCGAAGCCCATGCGATCCACCTGGATGCCCGCGCCCGGTCCTGCCCGTTCCAGGACGCGGGCGATGATTTCCGCCCCCGCGCCGCAGGTGGTCCACCCGTTGTCGACGACCAGAAGGCGCTTCGTCCGCGCGGCTGACGCCAGAATGGTGTCCGTATCCAGGGGCGACAGCCAGATGGGGTCGATGACCTCGCAGGTGATCCCCGTGTCCTGCAGCAGGGCGCGCGCCCGCAGGCAATCCCGCGCCGCGTTGGAAATGCCGACCACGGTCGCCGCATCGCCCGCCGCACAGATGCGCGCCCGGCCCGGTTCCACGGCATAGGGCGCCTCGGGAACCTCGGTCTCGGTGAAGTAGAGCAGGCGGTGTTCGATGAAGATGACCGGATTGTCGTCGCGGATGGCGGCGATCATGCACCCCTTGGCGTCATGGGCCGTGGACGGCAGGACGACCTTGAGGCCCGGCACATGCATGAACAGCGGGTACAGCGCCTGGGAATGCTGGGCGCCCTGGCCCCAGGATTTGCCGATGATGGAGCGGATGACCAGCGGGACGGACACCCGGCCCCCGTACATGGAATGGGCCTTGGCCGCGACATTGACGATCTGGTTCATCGCCAGCATCAGGAAATCGTTGCGGATATGCACGTGGATCGGTCGCAGGCCCGTCATCGCCGCGCCGATGGCCACGCCGGTCATGGCGTCTTCCGACAGGGGCGTGCCGAAGACCCGCTCCGGGCCGAACCGGTCCACCAGCCCCCGGGTCGACCCCTGGATGGCCTTGTGGTCATCGACATCCAGGCCGAACAGCAGGACCGAGGGATCGCGCGCCATTTCCTGGGTGATGCCCTCCCTGAGGGCGTCCACATAGGACAGGACGCGGGCGCCGCACTCAGGCATGGACATGGGCAAGCAGGTCCTCGAGGGGCGGCGGGGACGCGGCTTCCGCAAACGCGAACGCCTCGGCGATGGCGGTTTCCACACGGGCGTCGATGGCGGCCCGCTCTTCCGCGTCGATCAGGGCGCCCAGGCGGGGAAGCTGATCGTTGTCGATCCACGGCCGCGCCTCCGACTCCGGGCGATAGCCGGCGTCGAAATCCGCGTTCGGGCCGACATGCTCCTTCCAGCGGTAGGTCTGGACCTCCATGAACGCGGGCCCGCGTCCGTCGCGGATGGACGCCACGAAACCGGCCGCCTGGTCCCGGATCGCGAACACGTCGCCGTCCGCAATCCGCGCCGCGGGCAGGCCGTAGGTGGCGACCCGTTCGGTCAGGCGGTCGGTGGCCCAGCGCGCTCTCAAGGGCGTGTGGATGGAATAGCCGTTGTTCTCGCACACGAACAGGACCGGCAGGCGCTTCAGGGCGGCGAAATTCAGGCTCTCGTGGAAGACCCCTTCTTCCGTCGCGCCGTCGCCCAGGAAGACGGCGACGATGGCGCCGGTCCCTTTCATCTTCTGGGTCAGTGCTGCGCCCACGGCCAGCGGGATCTGGGTGGCGACGACGGCGGAGGCGCCCAGCATGTTCACCTCCGGCGCGATCAGGTGCATGGAGCCGCCCTTGCCGCCGGCCACCCCCGCGGCCTTGCCGAACAGCTCCGCGATCATGGCCTTCAGATCGCCGCCCTTGGCCAGATAGGCAGCATGGCAACGGTAGCTGGCAGCGACGATGTCTGCGGGCGCCAGGGTGTCGATCACGCCGACGCTGACCGCTTCCTGGCCGATGGAAAGATGGATGGGACTCTTGATCCGATCCGTCGGATAGACGTCGGCAATCGCCTCCTCCACGCGGCGGATGAGGCGGAGGCTTTCGTAGAGACGCGCGATGTCGGTCCGGTTCGGGTGCATGGGGTCCCGTGTGACTCTTGGTCGTGCTCTTCCCCCAGTTCAATACTAGAAGGTATCTTCCCTGCGGAAGGGGGTTGCCTCGGCAGGGGCACCTGCAACCCCGAAAGGATCATCGCAGCGTGGGCAGCACAAGGCCGGTCGACCTGTTCCTCACCCATGCCTGGCGCAACCACGCCGACTGGCTGGAAATGGTGCGGCTGCTGGACAGCGCGCCCGGCCGCAAATGGCGCAACTTCAGCCTGCCCTGGTACGACCCGGCGCTCGACCCCAATACCGAGCTCGGCGGGCGGACGGTCCGCGACGGGCTGGAGCGGCAGGTGATCCCCGCAACGGCGGTGATCTTCCTGCGCGGCGTCTATGCGGTGCCGAGCAGCCGCAAATGGCTGGATCTCGAGGTCGACTACGCCAGGCGTCACGGCAAACCGGTCATCGCCGTCCCGAGCCTGCGGGACCCGGGCGGTCCAGCCGACGACCCGCCCGGGTCCGTCGACGCGAATTGCCGGTGGGATGCGGCGGACATCCTTGCCACGGTGGACCGGCTTGCCGCGATGGCCGCCCCGGATCGCCGGTAGCGCTCTCTTTGGCGGCATCAGTGCACGCTGGCGTGGGCCCGACGTTCCAGCACCTCGGCTTCCACCACGTCCCGCGACAGGTCCTTGATGATCCCCGGCCGTTCCAGGATGTCGACTTCCGCCAGATCCAGGTCCCGATCCTTCTCGGGAAGGCCGTAGTACCAGCCTTCGAAGGACAGGATGGTGTAGTCGTCGATGGTGCCGACGACCACCGGTTCGCAGTCGACGGCGGGCGCGGCATGTCCCCGGTCTTCCGGGGGCGGCACGGCCGGGGCGGCGTCCAGCCCGAGAACGCGCTTGACCTGGTCCAGTACGTTGGCGAGATCCGGTCCCGCCAGGATGTCCGGCAGCGTTTCCGCGTCACCCGCCATCCAATCGACGGCCAAGCCATGGGGCACGGCATAGACGCAGCCGTCGAAGGCCACGATGTTGTAGGTGCCGACGACGCGCAGCAGTTCCGGCTGGGCCATGCGGCTCACGACACTGCGGATGGCGGCCTGGTCCCATGACGCCGCGTCGCGTGCGCGCAGGGCCGCCCGGCGCCCGGCAAGACGCAGCCAGGACCGCAGGCTCCGCTGCCCGATGGGCATGCCTGCGTCGGTTTCGAGGGCGTACCAGTACCCCTTGTGGAAGACCAGCTTCGGGGCGGCCGGTAGTCCGTCGTTCGGCCTCTCGTCCGCGCGTCCGTCCGTGGTGGCCCGGGGCGCGGCGGCCCGGTCGCCGGATTTGCCCGACCGGTGAGGATCGCGGGCCGACTTGACGTCCTCGATGATGCGCTGCGCCCATTCCCCCACCGGAAACTGCGCCTCGTGCAGCGAAACGACGATGTGCTGGAAATACTGCGTGCGCACCTCGTGGTCGATGTAGGGATCTTCGGAGTACCACTGGTCGGCCGGCAGGGCGCGCCAGTGAGCCCGGTACAGGTCGTCCCGTGGCTGGCGGAAACGGATGTTGTGGGCCTCCGGGTCCAGCCAGTAGACGGACCCGTTGACGAAGATCAGGGGGTTGATGTTGGCCAGCCGGCCGATGTACTGGCGGGTCTTCAGGATCAGGCCGATGCCTTCCTCGACGTCCTCCCAGGTTTCGCCGGGCACGCCGACCACCCAGTTGACCTCCGTATAGATCCCCGCCTCCCAGCAGTCCCGCAGGTTGCGGATGACGATGTCCGGCGTGTACCCCTTCTTCTGCAGGCGCATGGTGTTTGCGGCCCAGGCATCCACGCCGAAGCGCAGGGACACGAAGCCCGCCGCCCGCAGCTTCTGGAAGAACGCCTTGTCGCTCTTCTTGTGGATGCGCAGCTGCCCGGTCAACTTGACGTGCACGTTGCGGCGGATGATCTCGTCACAGATCTCCAGCAGCTTGTCCGGCATGCCGTTCAGGTCGCTCTCGTTGAACATGAACAGCGAGCAGCCGTGGTCGGCCAGCCATTCCAGTTCGTCGACGAAGGCTTCGGCCGAGCGGATGCGCCAGAAGAACCGCTCCGCGCAGAAGGTGCAGCGGGACCATCGGCAGCCGCGGCTGGCGATGATGGGGGTCAGCTGATAGCCGTCGAAGTTCCGATAGATGGAAAGGTCGAACCACTCGTATTTGGGGAAGTCGATGCGGTCCAGGTCGTGCGGCATCGGACCCGGGATGTAGACGCGGTCGGGGTCGTCATGGCGGGACAGGACACCGGGCAGGTTGCGCGGGCGCAGCCCTTGCGCCAGGTCCTCGACAAGGGGTGCGATGGTCAACTCACCCTCCCCGATCACCATATAGTCGGATTCGGGAAAGGCGCGCCGGCCGATATCCGGGCTGTAGCAGGAAAAGCCGCCGACGATCACCTGGATGTCGGGAAGGTGCTGTCGGACCTTGGCCACCAGCGCCCGCGAGAAGTGCTCGTTGCACTGGTGGATGGAAAGCCCCAGGACCCTGGGCCGCGCGGCGATGACGGCGTCCGCCGTCTCGTCGATCAGCGGGGCGAAGTACTCCAGGACATCGTCAGCCCGCCAGAGGTCGTAGTGTTCCGCCTTCCAGGGATCCGCGGGCAGCGCGCGGCCTGAGGGCAGGACGACCGTCCCGCCCAGATCGAAGAGGCGCGTGATGTGGAAGCGATGATAGGCGACGATATCCACGTCGAAGGTCTCGAACCTGAGCGACGTCTGTTTCAGGACGTTGTGGACATAGCCCAGCCCGTTGGGCATCAGCGCCAGGTTGCGGGCCGGACAGTCCAGCAGCAGCAGGTCCAGGTCCCGGCCGAACCGGATGTCCGGCAGGGGTATGGGATAGATGTTGCGGCCGATCGGGGTCCATGCGCGGCGCGGCAGGCTGTCCGCGGCGACATCGGCAAGAACGCTTACATCCAGGACGTCCAGATGCGCCGGCAGCGGCTGCCTGGCCCGGAACCGCGCGACGGCGTCCAGCGCGGTGATGAAGACGGTCTGCGCCCCGCCGGGGATGTCCGATTCGTTCCGGGCGAACCCCGCGGTGTGGCGAAGGTCCGGAGCGATCGTCAGCAGCGGGCCGAGAAGCGGTCCGTCCCCCAGCAATACCAATCCCGGGCGGTGCCTGAGCACGTCGATCAGGCGGCGGAAGTGCACGTCTTCCTCGGCACTGCCGTCGAAGCGGAACAGCCGTGCCGGAGAGAAGGTGACGCGCCGGCCCGGAACCCGGTGGACCTTGTCCCCGATTTCGATGCTGGCCGTTACCGGATCGTCCATGCCGTCCCGCCCGCGCCGATGGTTGGTTCTGCCGATCCGAAGACGGCCCCACATCTTGCCCTGACCTGCCAAATCATGACATTGCTAACCGTATTGGAGAAGCCTGTTGATGGTCACGGCAATGGACGGAGCTGGATCGGCAGTGGCTGTCTTCAGGATTGCCGTCAGGACGGCCGCGCACGGACCACGCCATGGGCCTCTTGTCACCTCCGTGTACCGGATCTGTCCGCCGTCACGCGGGTGGCGCACGGAACAAGCGCTACAGGCATAAACAATTGAAGACACTTACGATATGCCGCGTCATAATCCTTGCACCTACGGTGTCCGTTAGATCCCGGCCCCTGCTGGCGAGACCGGTCTCGGTCCGCGGGGGTGGATCCTTTTGCAGGAGAGTATTGCGACCATGGTGCCTCGCCATATACATGGTATCGCGAATTTATGTATCAAAGTATCGCGTTTGGGTATATTCGAGCCTTGGATTGGCGTTGAGCGCTCGTGACGTCCTGATGGGACCGTCTTGCCCGCATGAATGAGCAGGCCATGTTCTACGACCTCGCCGCCAGCACCTGGGGGCCGGAAGAGATCGAAGCCATACAGGCTGTTGTTGCTTCTGGTCGATTCACCATGGGCGAGCGTGTGAAGGCGATGGAGGCAGCCTTCGCGTCCTATTTTGGCGTGAAGCACGCGGTCATGGTCAATTCCGGTTCCTCCGCGAACCTGGCGTCCGTCGCCGCGCTGTTCCACAAGCAGGACGCACCGCTGCAACGGGGGGATGAGGTGATCGTCCCCGCCGTTTCCTGGAGCACCACCTACGCCCCCCTTCAGCAATATGGCCTCAGGCTGCGCTTCGTGGATGTGGAGCTTGAGTCGCTGAATATGGACGTGTCGCAGCTTCAGGAAGCGCTGACGCCGCGGACGCGCATGATCGTCGCCGTTTCCATCCTGGGCAATCCGGCCGCTCTGGACGTGATCCGTGCCTTCGCGGACACGCATGGCCTCTACGTGTTGGAAGACAACTGCGAATCCATGGACGCGGAGCTGAACGGGCGGAAGACGGGGACGTTCGGCCATCTGAACACGTTCAGTTTCTTCTTCTCCCACCAGATCTCCACCATGGAAGGCGGCATGGTGGCCACCGACGATGACGAACTGGCCTGGCTGGTGCGCGCGCTGCGGGCGCACGGATGGACACGGGACCTTCCCCAGGACTGCGGCCTGTTCGAGCCGAGGGAGGACGATTTCTTCGAAGCCTACCGGTTCATCGTCCCGGGCTACAACCTGCGCCCGCTGGAGATGAGCGGGGCCGTCGGCCTGACGCAATTGCGCAAGCTGCCGGACTTCACGGCCCGCCGCCGGGCCAACCTGGCCACCTTCCAGGCGCTGTTCGAGGATGACGAGCGCTTCATCATCCAGCGGGAAAACGGCAAGAGCTCCAGCTACTGCTTTCCCATCATCCTCAACCCCCGGTACGGGCATGAGCGTGCGGCCGTCCTCAACGCCCTGAAGGACGCCGATATCGGCTACCGCATCATCACGGGCGGGAATTTCGTACGCCACGACTGCATGAGGTATTTCGACTATTCGGTCGTCGGGGATCTGGACAATGCCGATACCGTGCACGACCTGGGCTTCTTCGTCGGCAACCGTCCCTTCGATCTCACCCCGCAGATCGAGACGCTCTATCGCGTGCTGGCCAACGCGATGTCGCCACGGGCTGTCGGAAGCGTCCAACGTCGGGTCAGCCGCGATTGGTAGTCCGGGATGTCGCGACTCGGTCCTGGTGCCGGCATCGCCGCACGTGTGAAGGGCCGCCGCATGTTTGGTGACGACCGGAACACGGGCAATGTCTGAACTGCGGCGGCGAGATCCGATGGACCGGGACGGGGGCATGGACCTGGTTCTGCTCAACCCCGGGGGGCGCGAAGCGGTCTATCAGGACCTTGGCGCCAGCCTGAGCGCCGTGGAACCCCCCCTGTGGTGCCGTCTGATCGCGGGCCATGTCCGCGACCGCGGCCTGTCCGTGGCGATCCTGGATTCCGAGGCGGAGCAGTGGGGGCCGGAGCGGGCGGCGGCCGAAGTGGCGGCCCTGCACCCCCGCCTGGTCGCCGTTGTCGTGTTCGGCCATCAGCCGTCCGCGTCCACCCAGTCCATGGTGGGGGCAAGGGCCGCCTGCCGGGCGATGAAGGCGGCCGGTATCGGCGCGCCGCTGCTGATAGTCGGCGGCCACGTGTCGGCCCTGCCCGAACGGACCCTGCGGGAAGAGCCGGTGGACTTCGCCTGCATGGGCGAGGGGCCGGCAACGGTCATGGGCCTGCTTGCCGCGCTTGAGGACCTGGATCGTCACGGCGATGACGAGGCGGCCCAGTCAGCCGAACTGGGTCTCGCCGGCGTCCCGGGTCTGGTCTGGTGGCGCGACGGAGCGGTGGTGGTCAACCCGTCCGCACCGCTGATCGCCGATCTGGACCAGGACCTGCATGGCGATGTCTGGGACCTGCTGCCCATGGACAGGTACCGGGCGCACAACTGGCATTGCTTCGGTGCGCCGGAAATGCGCCAGCCCTATGCGTCCATCCATACGTCGCTTGGATGTCCCTACACCTGCACCTTCTGCTGCATCAACGCGCCGTTCGGCACCAACCGCTACCGGATGCGCCGGCCTTCCGCCGTGGTGGACGAGATCCGCAAGCTGCACGACCACTACGGGGTTCGGGCCATCAAGATCATCGACGAGATGTTCATCCTGAACGAACGGCACGTCCGGGAGATCTGCGAGGGCATCGTCGCGGCGCAGCTGGACGACCTCAACATCTGGGCCTATGCCCGGGTCGATACCGTGCGGCCGGACATGCTGCCGCTGCTGCGGTCCGCCGGCTTCCGCTGGCTGGCGCTGGGCATTGAGGCCGGCAGCGCCCGGGTGCGGGACGGGGTCGGGAAGGGGGTCGGGCAGGACGACATCCTGGCCACCGTCCGCGCCATACAGAAGGCCGGAATCGCCGTCCTCGGCAACTTCATCTTCGGGCTGCCCGGCGATGACCTGGACAGCATGGCCCGCACCCTGGACCTGGCGCGGGACCTGAATTGCGAGTTCGTGAATTTCTACAGCGCCATGGCCTATCCCGGTTCCAGGCTGTTCGAGCAGGCCGGCCGGGACGGTGTGGCCTTGCCGGACAGCTGGTCAGGCTATGCCCAGCATTCCCGCGACTGCCTGCCGCTGGCGACCGGCAAGGTGGATGGCGCCACCGTGTTGCGGTTCAGGGACGATGCCTTCCACGCCTATTTCGAGGGAAAGCGGTATCTGGACATGCTGACCCAGCGATTCGGCTGGGAGGCACGCTCGGCGGTCGAGGCCATGACGAAGACCCGCCTGCGGCGCGATCTGTTGGCGCAGGCGCCGGTCGCACCGTAACCGGGGCATCGGCCAGCCGAGCGCCGGCCGTCCGCCATCAAGCGCGCCGGTGCCGTCCTGCGAGGCGGTGCGGCAAGGCCGACAGCCGTCCGCCGATCCGCGACGACAGGCGCTTGAGGACCCGCGGATCCGCAATCACGGCCGCCACAAGATGCCGGACGAACGCCGGATACCGGCCGTCCAGGTAAGCGCGCAACGCGAGTTCAAGGGCTGTGGCGCTCTTGAAGCGCCTTGCCCGAGCCCTGCCTTCCCCGGCGATGCCGGGGCCATGCTTCTGCCTGAGTCTCTGGATGGCGGCCTTGACCTCGGGACCGATCGCCCGGTCCGTGACATGGATGATTGCCAGCGGTTGGGGGACCGGAAGAAGGTCATGGGTCTGGGAATAGCGCAGCAGCCAGTCCCAGTCCTCCAGGCGGTGCAGGGATTCGTCGAAACACCCGACCTGCAGGAAGGTCGTGCGGTCGATCAGGCCCGTCGACCCCAGGCTGAAGGCCTGCCCCGAGAGGATGACGGCGCGCTGGTCGGCCGACGTCGGTGGCGCGCGCTGTTCGCGTCTTCCCGCGCCCCGGTCCAGGTGACATCCCGTGACCACCAGCCGGGTCTTGTCCCGGTGCCGGTCCAGTGCCTCCAACTGGCAGTGGAGTTTTTCGGGCAGCCATTCGTCGTCGGAGTCGAGAAAGGCGATGTAGCGGCCTCGCGCCGCCCGGATTCCCGCATTGCGGGCGGCGGCCGCGCCGCGCCGGTCTGGCTGGCGGATCGTCCGCAGCCTTGGGTCGGCGAGATTGTCGAGCGTCGATGCCAAATCGTCCGCGGAGTGATCGTCCACGACGATCACTTCAACGTCCGTGACGGTCTGACCCAGCGCGGATCCTATCGCCCTGGGAACGATCAGGGCCCGGTCATGAACGGGGATGACGACGCTGACGAGGGGACTGCGCATCAAACAACCGCATCATGCGGCGGCGCGCCCGGATGGCCCGGGGCAGAGCGGCGAAGGGGGGAAAGGGCGGCCTGATTGCGCACACGCCACCCGCCGCCAGACACCGGGCCCATTCAAGACACCACCATGCCGCCAGCAGTCTGGCCGCCGGTGAATTCGGGGGGTGGAGAGCGATATGGCGTCGCGCCACGTTCATGTGTTCGCATGCGATGGCTCTCCGCGTGCTTCTGTCCGGCCTGAGGGTGCGGGACCCTTCATGGATGCGATAGTGATACAGCAATTCCCGTACGATAAGTGGCGTCGTGCGCCAGAAAATTTTCAGCAAGAAGTCCCGATCGGCGGAAAAGTTGAGATCCGCATCGAGAGGGAAGGTCTCTTCCAGACACGTCCTGCGGAAGAACCAGCTGTTGAACCCGGGCGCTCCCAGAGTGAGTTCAAGCAAGAGATCGGGGGGATCAAGGTGCCCGCGAAGCGTCGTCGTGGACATGCCGTTCGCGGCGCTTTCGAAAAACCGCATGCCGCCGCAGAGGGCTTCCGCGTCCGGATGGGTCCGGAAGGTTTCGATGACCAGGTCCAACGCCCCGGGCTCGTAGTAGTCGTCGGCGTTGAGAAATCCGACGATCTGTCCCCGTGCCATGTCCATGGCAAGGTTGATCGCTTCGTGGGAGCCCAGTCCCGGGCGGCTGACGAAGGTGATCCGGGACAGAAACGGCTCCAGCATGGCCACCGTCGCATCGGTCGAGCCGCCATCGATGACGATATGCTGGATGGTACCCCCGTCGCTTCTGGCCACGCTCCCGATGGCCTCGGCCACATAGGCGCCGTGGTTGAGGGATGGCGTGATGATCGTCAGGTCCACCATCGGGGTGTCACGGCGATACGGGAAGATGCGTGGTCCTGCACGTCCGGCACACGGGATGCGCCGGATGACCGGGGCGGTTGTCGCATCTTCATCGGTGGCTGCCCAGCCGCGCCACCATGCCGGCAAAGCCCGTGACCAGCGCCCGGACCTCCCACCAGGACCGGACTTCGCGCAGCATGCGCCACACCGTCCACGGGTGCAGATAGTAGCGCAGATGCGCACGATCGACCCGCTGCCTCAGGCTCTGCGCCGAGATGCCCGGGTTCATGTCGAAGGGCGGCGTGCGGGAGGTGACGAATGCCGACCAGCCGTCCGGATCCTCGGGCGTATGACGCCGCTGGTCGAACAGCGGCGTGCCGGGAAACGGCACCAGCATGTTGAAGGTCAGCATCGACGGGCGCAGCGCCCGGCCGAAGGCAAGCGTGCGGTCGATCTGCGCAGGCGTTTCGAAGGGGAACCCGACAATGAACGACGCGTAGGACCGCATCCCATGCCGCCGGCACCGCTCGATCGCGTCCCGTGCCGCGTCCAGCGTGGCGCCCTTGCTCTTGCCCAGGCGCGCCAGCACCGCCGGGTCCCCGGATTCCATGCCGAAGATCACCAGCCGGAACCCGGCCCGGGCCATGGCTTCCGCCGCCTCGTCGTCGAAATGCTCCACGGTGGAAAAGCAGCCGAAGGTCATGCCCAGATCGGCCGCTTCCAGCGCCTGGCACAAGGCCAGCAGCCGCCGCCGCATCACCGTGATCACGTCATCCTCGAAGAACACATAGCGGATGCCGTGGCGGTCGCGCAGGTCCCGCAGCTCCGACAGGATGCGTTCCTGGGAATGGACGCGATACTTCCTGCCGTCCGTCAGATGCGCGGCACAGAACAGGCAGCCGAACGGGCAGCCGCGACTGGACAGCATGGTGGCGCCGTGCCCCCTGCCGCCGGTGGTGTGGGCATGCAGCGAAAAATCCGCGAGGTTGACCAGATGCCGGGCGGGGGGCGGAAAATCCTCCAGCTGCCGGTGAAACGGACGCGGCGGATTGATGGCGATCGTGCCCGTCGAGTCGCGCCAGGCGAGGCCGAGGATATGGGCCGGCCCGGCGTCGGCGCCATCCTGCCGGGGCCGGTCGCCCAGCCAGCGCACCAGCTCCCACAACGTGATCTCCCCTTCGCCCAGGACCAGGAAATCGATCTCCGCATGGGCCCGCAGCGCCTGCCCGCCGACCCCGGTGGCGTGCGCCCCGCCCACGACCACGGGCACGGGCCGGGGACATTGCTTGACCGCCCGGGCGATACGCAGCGCCATGGGAAAGGCGCTGGTCATGCTGGAAATGCCGACGCACAGATAGGTCCGGTTCGCCAGGCGGTCGGCCAGCTCCCGCCAGAAATCGACCCGCGGGCTTTCCACCAGCAGCTCGACCCGCCGGCCCTGCTGTTCCAGGTACGACGCCAGATAGCCCAGGCCGAGGGGGAAGTAGTGGGCGACGGCGATGCCGCCCCCGCCATAGGCGGCACGATAGGGGGCTTCGACCAGCAGGATCGGCGCCTCAGCCCGGCCCTCGATAGTGCCGGCCGGCGTCACGGATCACGCCCCGACCAGGCTGCGCAACAGCGCCAGGCCGTCCTGGAAGCAGACGCGCCAGCCGGCGATCTTCAGATTGTTCCACAGCGCACGGGGACGCAGGTAGAAGCGGAAGAACCCGATCTTCTGCAGCGTCACCAGCCGTTCGGGGGTGAGGTCGTTGACCGCCACGCTGGCCGAGCCGAAGCGGCGCAACTGGCCGCCGGCGTCCAGCGGATTGCGCGCCGGGGTGGGGATCAGCCGCGTGCCGCCCTCGCCGCGCTCGGTCATGCGCGCCACCTTCGTGCCGGGATAGGGCTGCAGGATGTTGATGTTGACCTGATCCAGCGTTTTCAGGTCGGTGATGTAGCGGAAGGTCCTGCGCACCGACGCGCGGGTTTCATAGGGCAGGCCGATGATCACCGAGCCCCGGGTGACGATCCCCGCCTCCTTGGCCCAGCGCAGGCCCGCCTCGATATGGTCCAGGGTCTCGCCCTTGTTCACGGTGGCCAGGATGTCCGGGTCGCCGCTCTCGATCCCGAAGGACAGGCGGACCAGGCCGGCGCGGCGCATGGTCCGCAGCAGCTCCGGCGTGACCAGATCGCCGCGGCTGAGTCCCTCCCAGGTGAAATCCAGGCCGCGCGCGTGGATGCCCTCGCAGAGCTCGACCATCCGGTCCTTCTTCAGCGTCAGGCAGTCGTCGTTGAAGGCCACATGGGTGATGCCGCGTCCCTTGACGATTTCCTCCAGTTCGTCGAGCACGTTGGCGGCGGACCGAAAGCGGGTCAGCCGTCCCTCGGGCTTGGCGTCGGTCGCGCAATAGATGCAGCCGTAGGGACAGCCGCGGGAGGTCATGCAGGTCGCCGTGACCACCCGGCCCCGGCGCGGGACGGCGCGCACATACAGCGCATCGTTCAGCAGGTGCCGCGCCGGCTGGGGATAGTCGTCGAGATGGCGGGTCGCGCGGACGGGCGGAACGGCCGCGACGTCGCCCGCTTCATCGCGGTAGATCAGGCCAGGGATCGCAGCAAGCCGTGCCGGCAATGACGCGCCAGGGTCGGCACCTTCCGCCAGGGCGTCGGCGAGGGCTGCGATCAGCGGCTCGCCGTCGCCGCAGGCGGCAAAGTCGAACACCGGCTCTTCCGTCATGATCCGCGCGCCGAACAGATTGGCGTGGACACCGCCGATGATCGCCGGAACCGCGGGCAGCGCCTGTTTCAGCCGGCGGGCGGCGGCCACAGCCTGGGCGTAGTCGACGGAAGTGGCGGTATAGCCGATCAGGTCCGGGGCGAATGCCTGCGCACGCCCGGCCAATGCGTCCAGCGACAGGGCTTCGGCCTCGGCATCGATCAGCCCGGCGTGATGGCCCGCCTGCTCCAGCGCCGCCGCCATGTAGCAGAGCGAAAGCGGAGGGTTGAGAAACCCCCGCTTGTACAGGTGGCGGAAGGACCCATAGATCTCCACGAAGCCGGGCTGGATCAGCAGGACCCTCACGAGCGCACCTCATCCTCGACGCGGATGCGGCACGACAGGCTGTGCTGGCGTTCCAGCTGCTCCAGCCGGATGTTGGCGATCTGGTCGGCGATCAGCCCGAACAGGAACACCAGCACCCCGGACAGGATGATCAGCAGGCTGCCCACCGACAGGCCGAATTGCGGGTTCTGCATCATCCGGTCGACGCCGTAGATGACGCCGGCGATGAACAGCAGGCCCCCGGCCAGGGAGAAGAACCGCACGGGCTTGAACAGCGTCACCATGCGCAGGATGGTTCCCATGGCGTGGGCACCGTCGCGCAGCGGCCGCACATGGCTGCGGCCGGTCCGCGGGCGCACCCGCACCGGCACGTTGGTGACGCTGTAGCCGCGGGTGAAGAAGATCAGCGTGGAGGTGGTGCTGGCGGAAAACCCATCCGGCAGCAGCGGGATGTACTGCTGCAACAGCTGGCGCCTGATCACCCGCAGGCCGGAATTCAGATCGGGGATCAGCCGCCCCAGACAGACCGTCGCCAGGGCGATCAGGGCCAGCTTGCCCGGTGTGCGCCAGGAAAAGTCCAATCCGCCCCAGGCGCGCGCGCCGATGACCATGTCCATGTACGGGTCGACGGCCAGCAGGCGTGCCACGTCCTCGACCCGGTGCTGCCCGTCGGCGTCGAACAGGCAGATATACGGCGTGGCAACCTGGGTCAGCGCGGTCTTGATGGCCGCGCCGTAGCCGAAGCGGCGGTGATGGCGGATGACGCGCACATGGGGGCGGCGTCGCACCACGGCGGCCGTATCGTCGTCGGACCCATCGTCCACCACCACAATCGCCAAGCGCGCGCCGTACAGGGCCGTCAGGTCCGACAAGACCCCGTCGATGGCGCTGGCTTCGTTGTACGCCGGTATCACCAGCGTGCACTGTTCGAAGGGAATCATGCGCTCTATCTCGGCGCGAGGGCGGTGCGGCTCCGTCTGGGGGTGGATCTGGGCAGCCAACCCATCTCGCGCAGTCCATAGCGCCAGAACAGCCGCAACGCCTGCCGTTTGCCTACCTTGTTGAGATCGAAGCCAAAATAGTAGTTGACCAGAAACACCAGGTCGAACAGCACCGGTATGCGAAACCGCGTCAGCCAGAGCAGCATCCGCTCGGCGGATGGATATCGCACCATCAGATTGTACACCTTCTTCATGTTGGTCAGCTGCTGCCGCTCCGGCAGGTCCAGCGAGATGGCGCGGTGAAACGACTTGCCGAAGCCGACGCCGTTCAACAGCGCCTCCTGCACCGCCGGATTGTCGGTCAGGCGCGTCCCGGGCAGGTAGCTGACGAACGCCGTGGAGACATAGTCGGCGCCCAGCTGCCGATAGAAGGCCAGGTCCTTCACCCGGTCGGCCACCGTCTCGCCCGGCAGGCCGAACATGGCGGTGGCGCAGAACGACACGCCATACCGGCGCAGCCATTCGGCCACCTGAAGAATGTGGGCGTTGCTGACCTGCTTGTTCAGCGTCTGGCGGCGCAGGCTCTCCGACGCGCATTCCACCGCCAGGATCAGATAGGCCTTGCCCGCCTCGCCCAGCAGGCGCACGTCGTCTTCCTTGATCGGGCCGAAACGGAACGCCGCGGCATAGGGCAGATTGATCCGCGCCTTGTAGAGTTGCAGGAACTCCCGCAGCCAGGCGTTGCTGTTCCACAGGTTCTCGTCGTGAAGGCGGATGTCGCGCGGGCGGTACTTCGCCACCGCATGTTCGATCTCCGCGATGGCGCGCCCGGGCGACATCTTGCGGACATAGCGCGCGCTGAACAGGTCCAGGTCCACCGCGTTGCCGCAGAATGCACAGCGGAAGGGGCATCCGCGCCCCATCTTGAACACCAGCGACCGACGCTCCTGGAAATAGGGATGCTCGGCGTACAGCGCCTGGTCCAGATAGGGCAGCGCGTCCAGGTCGATCAGTTCGGCCGGATTGGGGTTGGCGATCACCTCGCCTTGGCGCTTGACCGTCAGCCCGGGCAGGTGATCGTAGGGCACCCCGCGCTCGACACAGTCGACTAGGTCGCGCAGGACGTATTCCCCTTCGCCGTTGCACAGGATGTCGATCTGTTCATGGCGGATGAACGCCGGATCGATATGGACATGGATGCCGCCGGCGATGATGGGGCCGGTGAACCATTCCTTGATCCGGGACGCCAGGCCCAGCGCCCAGTCCACGGACGCCGTCATCAGCGAGAAGCCGATCACGTCCGGGGCGAAGCGCTGCAGCTGGTCCAGCACCCGCGCCTCCTGCCCGCCGGTATCGACGAACACGGCCACTTCGTGCCCCGCTTGCTTGAGCACCGCCGACAGGGACATGTAGCTGATGAATTCGGACAGGACGTCCTGGCAGAATGCAATCCTCGCCACGATCACTCGGTCCTGGTTGCCGGCAGGCCGATGCCGGAGGTACGGAGCGAGACCATGGCGCGCCAACCCGACGGATAAGATTGCTAGAAATTAGATCTCATAGAATACCGCTCCCCCGACGCATTGA
>JACKIG010000027.1 GCA_020638595.1 Rhodospirillaceae bacterium
CTGGCGGACCTCGTGTTCCGTCGGCTGCGGGTTGGTCTGCACCAGGTCGACCGCGCTCATCACCATGCCGGGCGTGCAGAAGCCGCATTGCAGGCCATGGTGTTCGCGGAACGCTTCCTGCATCGGGTGCAGGGTGCCGTCGGCGGCGGCCAGCCCTTCGATGGTGGTCACGGCAGCACCATCGGCCTGGGCCGCCAGCATGGTGCAGCTCTTGACCGAGCGGCCGTTGACATGGACAACGCAGGCACCGCACTGGCTGGTGTCGCAGCCCACATGGGTACCGGTCAGGCCCAGGGTCTCACGCAAAAAGTGAACGAGCAGGGTGCGCGGTTCCACGTCCCGCGACACCGACTTGCCGTTCACCGTCATCGCAACGGTGATTGGCATGGGTATCCTCCCTGAAGTTGTGCCATCGGCAGAGTTGGGCGGGCGGCTTGACCCGCCGCATCATTAGCCATCCAACCGATATCGCGACCCTAGAAGCGGCTTGGGAAACGGTCAAGCAGAGCCCCCGGGGGCGCGGATCGGGGGATGGCGTTCACGTCGTGAAAATCAGGATCAAGACCAGTACCAGCACGATCACCCCGCCGATCCAGACCACCGGGCTCAACCCGCCACCCGCCGGGGCAGGGGGCGGCGCGGCAACCGGCGCGCTTGGGGCCACGGGCTCGACGGGCGGCGCTGCCGGCGCTTCCACCGCCACCACTTCCTCGGCCACTGGCGCGGGCTCGACAGCCGGTCCGGCAGCCTGGGCGTGCACAATCTCCGAGAATCGGCCGAAGAACTCGTCCGCCATCTTCTTCGCCGTGCCGGCGACCAGCCGCGCCCCCAGCTGTGCCAGCTTGCCGCCGACACTGACGTGCACCTCATAGCGCAGCACCGTCGCGTCGCCGTCTTCCGCAAGGTTCACCTTGGCACCGCCCTTGGCGAAGCCCGCGGCGCCCCCCTTGCCCTCGCCGGTGATCGTGTAGCTTTCCGGCGGGTTGAGTTCGCTCAACGTGACGTCGCCGGCGAACTTGGCCTTCACCGGGCCGACCTTGGCCGTGACCTTGGCCGACAGCTGCGTATCGGATGTCTTGTGGATTTCCTCGCAGCCGGGGATGCAGTCCTGAAGGATCGCCGGATCGTTCAGCGCCTCCCAGACCACCTGCCTTGGCGCCGCGATGCGGTATTCGCCAGTCATGTCCATGGTTTGTCGTGCGCCTCCCCCCGCCCGCGCTGCCGGATTGCCTATTCCGGTCCGATATCCGGAAAAGCTAGGCTGACGCGGCGCCTGCGACAAGCCGTCTGGCGAACCGGAGGCTTGCAATTGCGACTTGAGGGTGAGACGCGAATGCGGCACACCCGACGCGCCCGCCTTCGGGCCAACGGGGAAGGGAGTCACGTATTCATGGTCGTACGACAGGTCACGATTGCGGGCGCCATGCTGGCCGTGGCCGCCTGTTCGGCACCGACGGCATCGGGGTCGGGATCGGCAGCCGCCGCAGGCACGGTCGCCGGACCGGCACCGGCGGCAACCTACACCCCCGCCCGGCCGGCGACCTTCCCGGAATGGCTGGCCGATTTCCGGGTGGAGGCGCTGGCCTACGGCATCTCGCCGGCCACCTTCGACGCCGCGTTCGCCAATGTGACGCCTGACCCGCAGGTGATCGAATACGACAACTACCAGCCGGAGTTCACGCGGCCGATCTGGGAATACCTGGACAACGCCATCTCCGCCTCGCGCGTCAGCGGCGGCCAGCAGCGCATGCAGCAGAATGCGGCGCTGTTGAGCGATGTGGAGCGCAGGTACGGCGTCGACCGCCGGTTCATCGTCGCCATCTGGGGGCTGGAAAGCGGCTATGGCGGCAATGTCGGCAGCTTCGACGTCATCCGCTCGCTGGCGACGCTGGCCTATGAGGGCAATCGTACCGAACGGTTCCGCGAGTTCCTGCTTCAGGCGCTGGAGATCCTGGATCGCGGCGACATCAGCCGCCAGCGCATGGTCGGGTCCTGGGCCGGTGCCATGGGCCAGACGCAGTTCATGCCGGGATCGTATCTGGCCTACGCGGTCGACGGGGACGGCGACGGACACCGCGACCTGTGGGACAGCCTGCCCGATGTCTTCGCGTCCACCGGCAACTACCTGGCGGATGCGGGCTGGAAATCGGGCGAGACCTGGGGGGCCGAGGTCGTGCTGCCCGCCGGGTTCGACTATCGGCTGACCGGCGACGACACCCGGCGCAGCGTCGCGGACTGGCAGGCCATGGGCGTGCGGGCCGCCGGCGGCGGCGCCTTGCCGCCGACCTCGGGCCAGGCATCGGTGATCGTGCCCGCCGGCCATCGCGGGCCGGCCTTTCTGGTCTACGACAACTTCCGTTCGATCCTGCGCTACAACAACGCCACCAGCTATGCGCTGGCCGTGAGCCTGCTGGCGGACCAGCTGGAGGGCAGGGGCCAGCTTGTGGCGGCCTGGCCGCGCGACCAGCAGCAGTTGAGTCGCGAGGACCGGGTCGATCTGCAGACGCTGCTGACGGCGCGCGGATACGACACCCGCGGGGTCGACGGCATCATCGGGCCGAACTCGCGGGAGGCCGTGCGTGCCTTCCAGGCGGAAATCGGGCTGCCGCAGGACGGCTATCCGACGATGGACCTGTTGACCCGCCTACGCCAGCTTCAGACGGGATAGCGGCCGACCGTCACTTCCCGGCGCGGATCAAGGGGATGCGAGGCTGTTCTCGCGTCACCTGGGGGTCGTCATGCGCCGGCCTGCCCGGATGTTCCAGACCATGAAGGCAACCAGCAGGGCGGTGCCGGCGAGGTTGACCGGCAGGTCGCTGGGCCACAGCAGGGCAATGCCGATGCCGGCCAGGACGGGCCGCAGGGCCCAGGGGTAGGGGGCCTCCGCATGCCCCTCGACCGCCGCGATCACGGCATAGATGCCGAGCACCCCGAACAGGAAAATCTGCAAGGCCGTCCCCAGGTGGCCGTCCAGGAACGGGGTGTAGGCGAACAACAGCGGCACGATGTAGAGAACCTTTGCGATCTTCCACGCGGTCAGGCCCGTGGCCATCGGGCCTGAGCCGGCGATGGCAGCCGCCGCAAAGGCCGTCAGGCAGACCGGCGGCGTCACATTGCTGTCCTGGCTCAGCCAGAAGATGATCATGTGCGCCGACAGCAACGCCGTGGTCAGCACCGCCGGCGCCAGCACCTGGGAGGCGACGTTGCCGGCGATGTTGGCGACGTCGGGCACGTTGAGCAGCGAGATCAGCGCACTCGCCTGCGCCCCGGTCAGCGCATCGCCGGCCGGCACCGCCGCGGCCAGCGCGGCTGCCATGTCGGGACTGATCGTCACGTTGGCCGCCGCGGCCGCTGCGACCAGCTGGTCGGGCGTGAACAAGAGGAACACCGCCGTGAAGCTTGCCGGCGCGGCTGAGCCGGCCAGAACCGACACCATCTCCGACTGCAGGATGAGGTCGCGCAGGGCCGGGGCGGAAAGCGTGGCCAGCACGATATAGGCCGCCGTCACCGGCAGCCCCATGCCCAGCACCAGCGAGGCGATGGCGATCAGGACGATGGCGATCAGCACGCTGTTGCCCGACCACGCGGCGATCATCAGCGAGAAGGTGTTGCCGACGCCGGTGGTGGCGATGACGTTGACGATCAGGCCGACGCTGACCAGCAGCACCGCCGTCAGGATCATGTTGCGGGCGCCGAGCGCCAGGGCTTCCAGGATCTTGCGCGGCCCCATGCGGTTGGGCGTCAGCCAGCTGGCGGCGACGACGGCCACGATGGCGAAGCCGGCGGCATAGGTGGGCGTGAAGCCCTTGACCAGCATGCCGATCAGGACCGCGATCGGCAGCAGGAAGGCAACACCGCCCTGGCGCAGCACGGTCATGACACGCGGGGCGTCCTCGTCGAAGCTGTAGAGGTGCCGTCGCTTGGCCTCGATACGCACATAGAAGGCGATGCCCAGGAAGTAGAGCAGGGCCGGCAGGAACGACACCGCGACAATGTCGAGGTACTGGATGCCGGTCAGGTTGGCCATGACGAAGGCACCGGCGCCCATGATCGGCGGCATCAGCTGGCCGCCGGTGGAAGCGGAGGCTTCGACACCCGCGGCGAACCGCGCCGGAAAGCCCGACCGCTTCATCAGCGGAATGGTGATGACGCCGGTCGACACCGTGTTGGCAACGGCGGAACCCGAAATCGTGCCCATCAGCCCGGAGCCGAGCACGGCGACAAAGCCGGGACCGCCGACGAATCGCCCGGCGGCGGCGCGCGCGATGTTGATGACGAATTCGCCGGCCCCGGATTTCATCAGGAACGCGCCGAACAGAATGAACATGAAGACGAAGCTGGAAGAGATGCTGGCAATGAAGCCGAACATGCCGTCTTCGTTGTAGGTGCTGCGCAGCAGCAGCACTTCTTCCGACAGGCCGGGAAAGCCCAGCGCACCCCCGACATACTTGCCCCAATAGACGACATAGGTGAGGCAGACGACGATGATGATCGGGATGATCCATCCCGTGGTGCGCCGCGTGAATTCGATCGCGGCCACGACAATGACGAGGCCGGCGACATAGTCCCCGACCTCATAGTCGAAGCCGCGCGCGGCCAGCGGCACTTCGTTGACCAGCAGGTAGACGATGGCCGCCACCAGCGCCGCGGCGATTGCAATGTCGATCCCCAACAGGATGCGGCGGTGTACCCGGCCGCGACCGCGTGCCAGGGGAAAGACCAGTGCGCACAGCGTACCGAAGGCGGCGAAATGCAGCGCCGACTTGGTCAGGTCCGACAGCAGGCCGAACGTGTTGTACCAGATATGGGCCAGGCTGATGACCACGCCCAAGCCGAAGACGACATGGCCGAGCGTACCGTCCAGCGACCGCAGCTTGCCGCCGCTGTCGATCGACAGGTCGTCGTCGTCGTCCTGGGGCGAAGTCGACATCGCGGATGATGCCTTTCAGCCACGCAGCCCCGCACGCCGCGGCTGGCCGGGCAGCCTGGAAGGCCGCCCGGCCGAACGGTCAGCGGGGTCGCCGGGGCGGTGCCGGGGTCAGGGCCGCAGGCTGTCGGGCACGTCCACGCCCGCTTCCTCGAAATAGCGTACGGCGCCCGGATGCAGCGGCAGCGGCAGTCCGGCCAGCGCGCTGTCCAGCGACATCGCGCCCGTCGCGGGATGGATGTTCACCAGGAAGGGCAGGTTCTCGTAGATCGCCTTGGTGATCAGGTAGACGTGCTCTTCATCCACATCGGCGTTGACCGCCAGGAAGTTGGGCTGGGCGATGGTGCGGACATCCTCTTCCTGCCCCGGATAGGTGCCCGCGGGGATGACGTAGGGGGTCCACAGCGTGTAGCCGCCGTTGGCCCGTTCGACCTGCTCGTCGGTGAACGCCAGGATGGTCGCCTCGTCGCCGACCTGGGCCATGAGCTGCGTCATCGCGCCGACCGGCACGCCGGCAGTCGGATTCAGGGCATCGATCGTGCCGTTCTGGAACGCCTCCACGCTCGGCGTGTAGCCGACGAAGGCCAGTTCGAAATAGGTGTCGGCATCCTCGATCCCCAAGCCGGCCAGGATGTGCCGGTTGGAACCTTCGGTCCCCGAGTTCCGCGCGCCGATGGCAAAGCCATGGCCTTCCATGGCCACAAGGTCGTCGATGGTGCCGGTATCGGCATACTCGCTGCGGATGGTGAAGTGCTCCACGTTCGGCCACAGCATGGTGATCGCGCGGAGATTGCCTTGCACACCGTCTTCGGCCAGCGGACCCTCGCCGCGCGAGGCATAGGCGCCCCACAGGCCCTGGATGATGGCGAACTGCGCCTGGTTCTCCCGCAGCAGCTTGACGTTCTCGCCCGAGCCGGCCGACGTGATCGCCGACATGGAAATGCCGTTGCTGTTCTCAAGCTTGACCTTCACCAGGGTCGCGATGGCCACGCCGACGGGATAGTAGGTCCCGCCCGTGCCGGCCGTGGCCAGCAGATAGCCGCCCTCCTGGGCGGATGCCGGGCTGCCGGCAAAGGTGGCGGCCGCCAGCATCGCGGTGCCTGCAAGTCCGCTGAGAGTGGTGCGCAGAAGTTTCATCGGTTCGTGTCCTCCTCACCTGTTGACGTTTGTCGTTGACGTGGGCGGGCCGGGCCGGGCGCAGCCCGCAATGGCGCGCAGTATGTGGGATCGTTCGCCATGATGCCAGCCCAACGGGCACATCCGCGGCGGTGGCGGGTGGGTCCGCGCACCGCCAATCATTGATCTGAATCACCGGGAACCGGCTTGGCCCATATTCTTCATTCCGTCATACTCCGCGCCCCGCTTCCTGGGGTGCGCACCCCTTCAATTCCGAACCATTGCAGGTGCCGATGGTCCAGACGCTCCCGTCCCCGCGCCGCACCAGGCTTTCCCCTTTCCTCGGCGCCATCGCCGTGGCCCTGCTTGCGATGGTCATCGTCCTGGCAGGGGCGAGCCGGCAGTCGTTTGCCCAGGATCACGGACCGACCGACGGCCAGGATGCCGCGGTTGAGGCGGGCCATGCCCCCGCGGACGAACCGGGACATGCCAGCCCGGAAGACCAGGCCGGCGGCGACGGGCACCATGGCGTCCCGCACCTGGACGGCAGCGAACTCACACTGTTCTGGATCGTACCGTTTGTCGGCATCCTGCTGTCGATCGCGATCTTCCCGCTGGTCGTGCCCCATTTCTGGCATCACCATTTCGGCAAGATCTCCGCCATCTGGGCCCTCGGCTTCCTGATACCGTTTGCCGTTGTCTATGGCGGTTCGATCGCCGTCTATGAGCTTCTGCACGTCGCCCTGTTGGAATACATCCCCTTCATCATCCTGCTGGGGGCGCTGTTCACCGTGGCCGGCGGCGTGCGCCTGACGGGCAGCCTGGTCGGCAAGCCCATCGTCAACACGGGCATCCTGGTGATCGGCACGGCCATCGCCAGCTGGATGGGCACGACCGGGGCGGCAATGCTGTTGATCCGCCCGCTTCTGCGGGCGAATGAGAACAGGCGCCACAAGGTCCATACGGTCGTCTTCTTCATCTTCCTGGTGGCCAATATCGGCGGATCATTGACGCCACTGGGCGACCCGCCGCTGTTCCTGGGATTCCTGAAAGGCGTGTCGTTTTTCTGGCCGACGACGCATATGTTCCTGCCGATGATTCTGGTTTCTGGAATATTGCTTGTTCTGTATTTCCTGATCGATTCGTTTTATTATGCCAAGGAGGATGAGGAGATCCGGGCGCCGCGCACCGACCGGGAGCCGCTGGGCCTGGAAGGCAAGGTCAACATCGTGCTTCTGGCCGGCGTCGTCGGGGCGGTGTTGCTGTCCGGCATCTGGCAGCCCGGCATCGGGTTCGATGTCTATCACGTCAACGTCGAGGTGCAGAACCTCGCCCGCGATCTGTTGCTGATCGCCATTGCTATCCTGTCGCTCAAGCTGACCAGCCCGGAAAGCCGGAAGCTCAACGGCTTCGACTGGTTTCCCATCCTGGAGGTGGCGAAGCTGTTCGCAGGCATCTTCATCACCATCATCCCGGCCATCGCCATCCTGAAGGCGGGCACCGACGGGGCCCTGCGCGTGGTGGTGGAGGTGGTGAGCGCCGATGGCCAGCCGGTGGACAGCATGTATTTCTGGCTGACCGGCAGCTTGTCGAGCTTCCTGGACAATGCGCCGACCTATCTGGTGTTCTTCAACACCGCCGGCGGCGATGCGACCGAACTGATGGGGCCGCTGGCCTCCACGCTGCTCGCCATTTCCGCCGGCGCGGTGTTCATGGGCGCCAACACCTATATCGGCAATGCGCCCAACTTCATGGTCCGGTCGATCGCGGAGGCACGCGGCGTGTCCATGCCCAGCTTCTTCGGCTACATGGCCTGGTCGTGCCTGATCCTGCTGCCGATCTTTGCCCTCGTCACCTGGGTGTTCTTCCTGTGAGGCGGGGGGCCACCGACAGGGCGGCTGCCGTCAATGGGACAGCAGGACCGCCCGCGTCGCGTGATTGAGCACGTGGTCGGTATTGCCGCCTGACAGGATCTCCTTCCACCGCGCACGGCCGAAGGCGCCCATGAGGATCAGGTCGCAGTTCAGCTGGTCGGCCTGGCGCAGGATGGCGCGGCCGACATGGTGGGTATCGGTGTCGTGCACGGCCTCCACCTCCAGGTCGTGGCGCTTCAGATAGCCCACGATATCCCGCCCGGCATCGGTGGTCTTGGCGTCGGTGACGGTCAGCAGGAAGACCTTGTCGGCCGCGGCCAGGAAGGCGCGGCCGCGCCGGACGACGTGGCAGGCTTCCGGCGAATCCTTCCACGCCACCAGGATGCGATGGCCCGGCTCCGGAAAGGTCGTGCCCCGCGGCAGGACCATGACCGGACAGGACGCACGACTGAGCAGGTTGCCCGGCCCCTCCAGCGTCACCTGCTCGTCCGGGTCGATGCCGTGGTCCTGGCTGACGATGATCAGGTCGGCAAACAGGCTGCGGTCGGCCAGCACGCGATTGTGCTCTCCCTCGAACACCTCCCACGTCCACTCCACCCCGGCGTCCCGGCAGCGCGACACGATCTCGTCCTGGACCGTGGCAAGCTTCTCACGCGAAATCGCAGTTGCTTCGGCAAGATAGGCGGCGGACGCCCCCCGGCCCTGGATCTCGGCCGGCATCCCGATGGGGTTGACCATATAGGCGATTTCGATATGCGCACCGAACTGGCGCGCCAGCTTCAAGGCATAGTCCAGGCGCACCATATGCTCGGCGTCGCCGGCCATGTGCAGGATGATGTTGCGAATGGTCGTGCGGGGCATCGTCCGGTCCGTCTGAATCACTGTTCGCGCGAGCCTAAGGGGTAGACGGCGGCCTTGGCAACTGCGCCAACCGCGCGGGCCATCGGTTGCGGCCGGCACTTGGCGGCCACCGCCGCCCGCCCCAAGATATGGGTCCGGACGACACGCCCGCCACCCCGGCGAGGCCCAGGAGCGGAGAAGGGGACATGCGCATATTGCTGCTGGCAGCGCTTGCCGGACTGGCCGGCACACCGACGGCCATGGCGGGCGAGGCCGATGTGATCGCCGCGACGGCGACGCCCGCCAGCGATGGGACCTGGCGGATCTCCGCCACCCTGCGCCATGACGATGCCGGCTGGGATCACTATGCCGATGCCTGGGAGGTTGTCGGCCCGGACGGCACGGTCCTGGCCCGCCGCGTGCTGCTGCACCCCCACGTGGACGAACAGCCGTTCACGCGCAGTCAAAGCGGGATCGCAATCCCGCCCGGCGTGACCCAGGTCATCATCCGGGCGCACGACACCGTTCACGGCTACGGGGGACAGGAGGTCCAGCTGACCCTGCAGCCCTGACGTCTCGGCAAAAGACGTTAGGTTAGGAAAGAAAATATTCGATAACAATCTAAGCGGAGAAACGGTGCAGTATCCTGGATTCGCGAGTGGCGGCGTCATCGGATTGACAAAAAAGTTTTTCGCGCGATCGACGGTTCGGGGTATTCTGTTAGCGTATGAAAGTGTTTGTAAGGAGCGCTGGCCCCATGGACGATCAGCTTGTCGTTGATGTCGACGACCTGCCTTACGAGATCTGTCGTCGCGCCCATCCTCGCGTGGAAGTCGACTGGAAGGGGTGCATCTACTCGAACCGCGACTCGACGATCTGCTGGGTGACGAATATCGGCCTGACGGGCGCCCGCATTCGCGCGCCGCACCCGTTGCGCCGGATGGCCGGGCCGGTCCTGTCGATCGATGAAATCGGGCACTTTCCTTGCCAGATCGTCTGGGCGGATGGGCGCGAATACGGCGTTGCCTTCCTGGAGCCGCCGGAGCAGCTGCACCGCTATCTCGGCCGCATTCTGCCGCGATAGGTCCGCGGGCCGTCACGACCAGCCCGCAGACATTGCCCCAACAAGATGGTGCGGGGGCGCGAAGCGGGGCTAGAATGGTGGGATGGTGGTGTGGGGGTCTGCCCCACGGGCCGCAGCCGTGGCGCCGACGAATGGGGACCATCCGCCGGCGCCGTTGGACTAGCAGCTGTAGTACATCTGCACTTCGATCGGGTGCGGCGTGTGCTCGAAGGCGTAGACGTCTTCCCACTTCAGGTCGAGATAGCCTTCGATCAGGTCCTTGGTGAAGACATCGCCCTTCAGCAGGAAGTCGTGATCCTGTTCCAGGTTCGTCAGCGCTTCGCGCAGCGAGCCGCAGACCGTCGGCACGTTGGCGAGCTCTTCCGGCGGCAGATCGTAGAGGTTCTTGTCGATCGGGTCGCCCGGATGGATGCGGTTCTGGATGCCGTCAAGCCCGGCCATCAGCATCGCGGCGAAGGCCAGGTACGGGTTGGCTGCCGGGTCGGGGAAGCGGACTTCGACGCGCTTGCCCTTGGGGCTGGCCGAGTGCGGGATCCGGCAGGACGCCGACCGGTTGCGGGCTGAATAGGCCAGCAGGACCGGTGCCTCGAAACCCGGGATCAGCCGCTTGTAGCTGTTGGTCGTCGGGTTGGTGAAGGCGTTGAGGGTGCGCGCATGGCGGATGATGCCGCCGATGTAGTAGAGCGCCGTTTCCGACAGATCCGCATAGCCCGAACCCGCGAACACCGGCTTGCCGTCCTTCCAGATCGACTGGTGGACATGCATACCGGAGCCGTTGTCACCCTTGATGGGCTTGGGCATGAACGTCGCCGTCTTGCCGTAGGAATGGGCGACCATGTGCACGCAGTACTTGTAGATCTGCATGCGGTCGGCGCAGGTCACGAGTTCGTCGAACTTGATGCCCAGCTCGTGCTGCGACGGGGCGACCTCGTGGTGATGCTTTTCCACGATCACGCCCATTTCCGCCATGGTGCTCAGCATCTCAGCACGCAGGTCGGTGCCGCTGTCGACCGGCGGGACGGGGAAGTACCCGCCCTTGACCCCCGGCCGATGGCCGGTGTTGCCGTCCTCGTAGGTCCGGCCGGAGTTGTACGGGCCTTCTTCGCTGTCCAGCTCGTAGTACTGGACGTTCATGTCGCTCTTCACCTTGACGTCGTCAAAGACGAAGAACTCCGCCTCCGGGCCGAAGACCGCCGTGTCGCCGACGCCGATCGACTCCATGTACTTCTCGGCCTTGCGCGCGACGGACCGCGGGCAGCGCTCGTAGGGCTGGCCGGTCGACGGCTCCAGCGTGTCGCAGAACAGGATCAGCTGCGGCTGGGCGCTGAACGGGTCCATGACGGCCGACGCGCAATCGGGCATCAGCGTCATGTCGCTTTCGTTGATCACTTTCCAACCGGCGATCGACGAACCGTCGAACATGATCCCGTCGGTCAGCATGTCTTCATCGACCGTGCTGATATGCTGCGCCGTGTGCTGCCACTTGCCGCGAGGATCAGTGAAGCGGAAGTCGACGTACTTGACGTCGTGCTCCTTGATCATCTCCAGCGTCTTTTTCACATGTTCGTCGGCCATAGATCCGTCTTTCCTGTTTGTTCTAGCGTTCTCAACGGGTGATTGCGCGGGCCAGCCGCCCGCCGGGGACATGTCGAAGACAACACACGGGCGTTCGGACGTGCAGAACGGGCCAAGCGCGCCGGCGCGCGCCTAGATCGCCTCCGCCCCCTTCTCGCCGGTGCGGATTCGGACCACCTCTTCGACGGGTGATACGAATATCTTGCCGTCGCCGATACGGCCGGTCTGGGCTGCCTGCTGGATGGCCTCGATGGCGCGCTCGACCAGATCGTCATCCATAACGACCTCGACCTTCACCTTGGGCAGGAAATCCACCACGTACTCGGCGCCGCGGTAGAGCTCGGTATGACCCTTCTGGCGACCGAAGCCCTTCGCCTCGGTGACGGTGATGCCCTTAATTCCTACCTCGTGCAATGCCTCCTTCACCTCGTCGAGCTTGAACGGCTTGATGATGGCTTCGACCTTCTTCATGGACCCTCAGGATCGCTCTCGGTTGGACACGGCTACCCTGCGCGGCGACGCCGGGCGACACTTCGACGGCAATGGTTAAGCACGTCTCATGCCAACCGGTTGTGCGGCCGGGACGCGCCGCGGCGGTGCGTTTGGCAGCAGCGCGCGCCCACAGCAGTGACCGAATAATGCGCAGATGATGAAATATTAGGCAACCATTTCCGGCGCGGGGTGTTCCCGCAGCCAGGTACCGATCCGTTCTGCGCCTTCTTCGATCGCCTCCAGCGTATTTGCATAAGAAAGTCGCAGGAAACCCGCCCCCAGCGGGCCGAAGCTGGTGCCCGCCACGGTGGCAACGCCGGCGTCTTCCAGCAGACGGGTCTGCAAGACCTCGCACGGCCACCCCGTGGCCGAGATATTGGGGAACGCGTAGAAGGCACCGCCCGGTTCGGCGCAGGTCACGGCCTCCAGCCGCTCCAGCGCGGCGATCACGGCAAGCCGCCGCCGGGCGAACGCGGCCACCATCGTATCGACGGCATCCTGCGGGCCGTCCAGTGCGGCGATGCCGGCGAACTGCGCGGCGGCATTGACGCAGGAATGGCTGTTGACCGCCAGGCGCCCGGCGAGCTCGACCAACGGCCGCGGCCAGACGGAAAAGCCCAGGCGCCAGCCGGTCATGGCATAGGTCTTCGACCAGCCGTCCAGGACGATCAGCCGGTCCGCCAGCTCCGGATAGTCCAGCAGCGTCACATGGGTGCGGCCGTCATAGGTGATGCGGCTGTAGATCTCGTCGCTCAGGACGGCGACATCGGGGTGGCGGGCGAGGCCGGCCACCAGGCGATCGACCTCCGCACGCGGCACGACCCCGCCGGTCGGGTTGCCGGGGCTGTTGAGGATGATCAGCCGCGTGCGCGGCGTGATGCGCTCCAGCACGTCGTCGGCCGTCCAGGCGAAGGCGTTCTCCTCCCGCAGGGGCAGCGAGACCGGGCGGGCACCGGTGAAGCGCACGGCCGACGCATAGATCGGGAACCCGGGATCGGGGACCAGGATGTCCGCATCCGGGCAGCCGAACATCAGGATGGCGAACCACATCGTCACCTTGCCGCCCGGCACGATCAGGACCTGCCCGGGATCGACCGACACGCCGTACAGACGGTGCAGATATCCGGCGACGCATTCGCGCAGGGCCGGAATGCCGGGCGCCGGCGTATAGCCGTGATGGCCGTCCTTCAAGGCTTTGACCGCCGCCTCGACGATATGGTCGGCGGTGCGGAAATCCGGCTGGCCGATGCCGAGATTGATGATGCTGCGCCCCTGGGCCGCCAGCTCGCCTGCACGGGCGAGCACCGAGAACGCATTTTCGGTACCGAGGTCGCCAACCCCGGGAGCGAGGCGCAGCATGGGACATGCCTCCGTTGCCGTCGTCCATCCGGTTGCGGGCGCCATGGCCGCTCCCCTGGATCGCACCACCGATCACTATGCCGGCCGTGACTGCGGCGCAAGGCACCGCTGCAAAGCGCGCCGCTGCAAGGGTTGACGCCCCCGGGCCTGTTGGCGCATACACCGTTGCCCTGTTCGCTGGGTCGGGTGGCGACCGTAGCTCAGCTGGTAGAGCGCTCGGTTGTGGTCCGAGTGGTCGTGGGTTCGAGTCCCATCGGTCGCCCCATCCCGGGGCCGCAAGCCCAGCCCGACAGAACCGCAGACAAGGGTAAGATGGGCAGCCCGTGTACCGCCCCAATCCCCTTCTGAAGACACTCCGCGCCGGACAGCCCGCCATCGGCATGTGGCTGTCCTTCGGCGACCCGATGGTGACGGAGATCTTCGCCCTCGCCGGGTTCGACGCGGTCCTGATCGATCACGAGCATGCGCCCATCGGGGTGCGCGAGACGGTGGAGCCACCTGCAGGCCATCGCCCCATACGCCTGTTCGGGGATCGTGGCGTCCCCTGGAACGATGCGGTCGCGGTCAAGCGCGCCCTGACATCGGGGCGGAAGGCATCATGTTCCCCGCCATCGATACGCCGGAGCAGGCGCGTGCCGCCGTGGCGGCCTGCCGCTATCCGCCGCAGGGCACGCGGGTGCCGCCATCGATCAATCCGTGCCAGCGGATCTGGCCGGGATACGGGCCGACTACGTGGCCACCATCAACGACAACCTGCTGGTGATCTGCCAGATCGAATCAGCCGCGGCGGTCGAGGCTATCCCCGATATCGCCGCGGTCGACGGCGTCGACATGCTGACGGTCGGCCCCACGGACCTGTCCGGCAGCATCGGCCGGTTCGCCCAGTTCGATCATCCGACGTCGCCGGCCTGGGTGGCGCGCCGAACGGGCGATCACGACAGCGGCCGTTGGCTGGCCGGCATCGGCCTGCTCGGCCGCACCGTGCCGATATGGTCGCCGAAGGGCACGACCTGGTCTTTGCCAGCATCGACACGACCTTCCTGCGCCAATCGGCAGCGGCGGAGGTCGCCCGCTTCCGCGCCGGGCTGCCGCAGGGCAGGCGATGGGTGACGGCGCGCTTCTCACCGTCGCAGAGATGGGGAGGCCGACCGCCTGGCAATTTTGGCGGCAGCGCCCGGCATAACGTTGATGGAGGCTGCCGGCCGGGCGATCGCGACGGCGATGGCCGACCGGTACCGCCCACAGCCCACTGCTGTGCTGTGCGGGCCCGGCAACAACGGCGGCGACGGCTTCGTCGTCGCCCGGCTGCGTGCCGCGGGCTGGCCGGTCCGGGTGGCGCTTCTGGGCGCGCGCGACTGGCTGGAAGGGCGACGCTGCCTTGCCGCCGCGGCCTGACCGGGCCGGTCGAGCTCTTGCAGCCCGGCGCTGCTGGGGGGCAGGCCGCTGGTCGTCGATGCGCTGTTCGGCGCCGGGTTGGCGCGGCCGCTGGACGGCGAGTGCCGCGGCCATCGTCGGTGCGGTGGCCGATGCCGGGCTGACCTCCGTCGCGGTGGACATGCCCAGCGGCGTGTCGGGCGACGACGGCGCCGTCTGGGGCGTGCGGTGCCGGCGGCGCTGACCGTGACATTCTTCCGCAAGCAGAAGCCGGGCCATCTCCTCTATCCGGGGCGCGGTCTGTGCGGCGACCTGATCGTCGCCGATATCGGCATCCCCTGACACTGTCCTGGGCGCCATCGCCCCCAAGGCCGCGGAGAACCACCCGGACCTGTGGGTGGGGATCCCGCCGTCGCCGGCGCCCGACGGGCACAAATGCCAGCGCGGCCACGTGCTGATCCGCGGCAGCGCGGGAATGACGGGGGCCACCCGCCTGGCCGCCCTGGCCGCCAGGCGTGCCGGCGCCGGGCTGGTGACGGTCGCAGCCCGCACGGGGCGGTGCTGATCTACGCCGGCGACGCTCCCGGAACCATCGTGACGGCGGCGGACTGGCAGTCCCTGCTGGCCGAACGGCGCTACACCGCAGCCGTGATCGGTCCCGGTGCCGGTTTGACGGAAGACCTGCCCGCCATGGTGCTGGCGACCCTGCACAGCGGCAAGGCGACGGTGCTGGATGCCGACGCCTTGACCGTGTTCGCCGACGATCCGCCACGCCTGTTCGGCGCCACCCATGCTCAGACCGTGCTGACGCCCCATTCGGGGAATTCGCGCGGCTGTTCCTGGCCTGGCGGGAAGCAAGCTGGACAAGCGCGGGCGGCGGCGGCGGCCACCGGATGGGGGGTCGTCCTGACGGGGGCGGACACGGGGGGGCGGCCGCCGACGGCCGGGCGGTGATCAATGCCAATGCCCCGCCCGCCCTGGCCACCGCCGGATCGGGCGACGTCCTGGCCGGGATCGCGCGGCATGCCTGGCAGGGGGCGAGGCCTTCTGCCGCCGCCGCCGCGGTGTGGCTGCACGGGCGGCCGGCGCGCCGGCGGTGCCGCCCTGATCGCCGAAGACATCGTCGAGGCGCTGCCGGCGGCTCCTGACAGAGTTGCCGGCTGGCGAAGCAGGACGCCTAGGGACGCTCAAGTCCGGTCATAGATCCGCCTCCTTCACGCGCCGTCTTCGTAATTTGTTTACGCTTCTGGGATCATTATGTTTTCGGGTGTTAAGGGGTCGCAACGGGAAGGGTCAACGACGGCGATTCGCCGGGCAGCGGAGCTACAGAATGCGGTTCTGGCGATCACACCAGCAGGATGTCGAAACCGGCCATTGTGGCCGCGAAAGCGCAGAAAGCCGGGTGACGGAAACGGCGGAAGTCGTTTCGGTCATCCAGGAT
This sequence comes from Rhodospirillaceae bacterium, assembly GCA_020638595.1. Lineage (GTDB taxonomy): Bacteria > Pseudomonadota > Alphaproteobacteria > DSM-16000 > Inquilinaceae > JACKIG01. Next base: position 16,083 of record JACKIG010000027.1, read on the forward strand.
CGCGTCGGAATCCCCATGGCGTGCGCTTATAGAGTGAGCTTCGCCCGCCCGGAACGCCACGAGATCCCGGCGGAATACCGCACATTGGCGCTGGAGCGTGTTCACCGAGCTCTATCGCGAACGGATCCGCCTGACAGGCGGCCGGCCCCACTGGAGACAAGGCCCCAGCGCACAGCGCAGCGGCGCCCGCTTGCTCCTGTCCCTGGGATGCTATAGACCCTGCCGGAGACAAGGGCGGCACGGTGTGCCGCCGCAAGATGCCGAGGCGGGCGTGGCGGAATTGGTAGACGCGCTGGATTTAGGTTCCAGTGACGGCAGTCGTGGGGGTTCAAGTCCCTCCGCCCGCACCACCATCTGCATCTTCGTTGCGCTGCCCGCCATGCCGGCGTACCGCGGCCAGGTTCGCCACCCCGCAACCTGACCAGAAAGATAAGTGTAGCCTCGCGATGAAGTGACAGAGACGAAGGCCGATGGCCTGCGGCACGAGTTCCGGATCGTCATCCCGGCCGCGACCCTGGAGGATCTGATCACCAAGCGGTTGAAGTCCCTGGGACAGCAGGTGCGGCTGCCGGTTTTCGGCCCGGCAAGGTTCCTCTGCAGATCCTGAAGCAGCGGTTCGGCGAGGCCGTTCGCGGCGAGGTTGTGCAGGAAACCGTCGACGAGCAATGCCGCCAGACCCTGACCGACCGTGGGCTGGAAGCGGCCTACCGGCCTGATGTGACACTGGAAGACGGCGGCGACGGCGCGGGTGATCTGGCATTCACGCTGTCGGTCGACGTTATGCCCGAGATCCCGGACCACGATTTCAGCACGCTGGAACTGGAGCGCCTGGACGAGGTCTCCGACGAGGTGATCGACACGGCCATGGGGCGGCTGGCATCCGCCAACAAGCGGTTCGAGCTGCTGCCGAGGCGCGCCCTGCGGCGATGGGCGACCTTGTGGTCGTCGACTACACGCTGGCGATCGACGGTGCGGAAACCCAGCCAGACCCCGTGGAGGGCTTCCGGTGGAGCTGGGGGGCCAGTCACCTGCCCGAGGCTGTCCAGGCCGCCCTCGTGGGTGCCGACGCCGGGGAGACGCGCACGGCCGTCGCCACATTGGCGGACGACCATCCCAACCCGGACCTTGCCGGCCACAGCGTCGAATACACCGTGACGGTGAAGGAGATCCAATCGCTGGCCGCGGCCCCGGAAGGCGAGGCACTGGCCAAGGAGCTGGGGCTAGAAACGCTGGACGAGCTGCGCAACGCCCTGCGCTCGCAGCACCAGAACGAACTGTCGCAGCTATCGCGGGCACGGCTGAAGCGCCAGCTGCTGGACCGGCTGTCCGATATCTTCGATTTCCCCGTGCCGCAGCGACTCGTCGACATGGATTTCGACGGCATCTGGCGGCAGATCGAAACGGCGAAGCAGCGCCAGGCCGACGGCGAGGCGGAGCCCGACCCCGACCTGGACAAGCCGGAGGAGGACCTGCGCGCGGAATACCGGGCGATCGCCGAACGGCGGGTGCGCCTGGGGCTGCTTCTGGCGCATCTCGGCCGGTCCAACGGCATCACCGTGCCCGACGAGGCCGTCAACTCCGCCCTGATCCGCGAAGCGATGCAGTTCCCGGGCCACGAGCGGGAGATGTACGAGGCCTATCGCAAGGTTCCGGCCATCGTCGACCAGCTGCGCGAACGCCTGCTGGAGGACAAGGTCGTCGACTACATCATCGAGCTGGCCCAGGTGACGGACAAGACCGTGAGCGAGGAGGAGTTGCGTCGCGAGCCCGAAGACGCTACCTCGATCAGGGGCCATGCGCATGACGTGTCGGGCGGGGAGCATGTGCATGACGCATCGTGCGGACATCACGTGCATGGGGATCCGCCGGCCGATGATGCGTCTGGCGCCAATGACGCCCCGGAGGAAGCATCCCGTTGACGCGACCACGAGTGCCCCTCAGCGGGAAGGCTTGAGGCAACACATGAGCGAGTTCGACAGTCCGCGTATGAGCGCCCTGGTTCCCATGGTGGTCGAGCAGACCAACCGCGGGGAGCGGGCATACGACATCTATTCCAGGCTGCTGAAGGACCGGATCATCTTTCTGACCGGCCCCGTCTATGACGAGATGGCCAGCCTGGTGTGCGCCCAGCTGCTGTTCCTGGAATCGGAAAACCCGACGAAGGACATCGCCTTCTACATCAACTCGCCCGGCGGGGTGGTGACGGCGGGCCTCGCGATCTACGACACGATGCAGTACATCCGCCCCGACGTCTCGACGGTGTGCATCGGGCAGGCGGCGTCGCTCGGTTCGCTGCTGCTGGCGGCCGGTACGGCCGGCAAGCGGTTCGCGCTGCCCAACAGCCGGATCATGGTGCACCAGCCCAGCGGCGGCGCCCAGGGCCAGGCCAGCGATATCGAGATCCAGGCGCGCGAGATCATCAATCTCAGGCGCAGGCTGAACGATATCTATGTGAAGCACACCGGCCAGCCCCTGGATGTGATCGAGGGCGCGGTGGAGCGGGACAAGTTCCTGGCCGCCGAGGAGGCGAAGCGATTTGGCATTGTCGACGAGGTCGTCGTGAGCCGGCCCCGACCCGATGAGATGGACACGTTGAAGGGATCACGTTAAGCACCCGTTGATCCGATTGTGACAGATATGCTGGAGTAGTTTCCTATCTGTGTGGTCGGGTCCGCGGTGAATGACCATTGTCGGGCCGAAGCTGCACCGATCCGGTGTGGGCCGAGGGGCCTTAATGTTGGGCTTGGCCTGGGGCCGGCGAGACCCTAGATGGTGTAATTATGAGCAAAGCCAGCGGCGGCGAGTCGAAAAACACTCTCTATTGTTCCTTCTGCGGCAAGAGCCAGCACGAGGTGCGGAAGCTCATTGCGGGGCCGACGGTGTTCATCTGCGATGAATGCGTCGAGCTGTGCATGGACATCATCCGCGAGGAGAACAAGACCACCCTGGTGAAGAACCGGGACGGCGTCCCCACGCCGCGCGACATCCAGAAGGTGCTCGACGACTATGTCATCGGCCAGGACCACGCCAAGCGCGTGCTGGCGGTGGCCGTGCACAACCACTACAAGCGCCTCGCCCATGGCCAGAAGAACGGCGAGGTGGAGCTGGCGAAGTCCAACATCCTGCTGATCGGGCCGACCGGCTGCGGCAAGACGCTGCTGGCCCAGACGCTGGCGCGGATCATCGACGTGCCCTTCACCATGGCCGACGCCACGACGCTGACGGAGGCCGGCTATGTCGGCGAGGATGTCGAGAACATCATCCTGAAGCTGCTGCAATCGGCCGACTACAACGTGGAGCGCGCCCAGCGCGGCATCGTCTATATCGACGAGGTCGACAAGATCAGTCGCAAATCCGACAACCCGTCGATCACCCGCGACGTGTCCGGGGAAGGCGTCCAGCAGGCACTGCTGAAGATCATGGAAGGCACCATCGCCTCGGTGCCGCCCCAGGGCGGGCGCAAGCATCCCCAGCAGGAGTTCCTGCAGGTCGACACCACGAACATCCTGTTCATCTGCGGCGGTGCCTTCGCCGGGCTGGAAAAGATCATTTCCCAGCGCGGGCGGGGGACATCCATCGGTTTCGGCGCCGACGTGCAGGGGCCGGACGACCGCCAGACGGGCGAGGTCCTGCGCGATATCGAGCCGGAAGACCTGCTGCGGTTCGGCCTGATTCCGGAATTCGTCGGCCGCCTGCCGGTCGTGGCGACGCTGACCGACCTGGACGAAGAGGCGTTGGTCGAGATTCTGACGACGCCGAAAAACGCGCTGATCAAGCAATATCAGCGGCTGTTCGAAATGGAAGACGTGAAGCTTTCGTTTGCCGATGAAGCCCTGAAGAGCATTGCCAAGAAGGCCATTGAGAGAAAGACCGGCGCCAGGGGGTTGCGCTCGATCATGGAAGCGATTCTTCTCGACCCGATGTTCGATCTTCCCAGCATCGATGGTGTCGAGGAAATCGTTGTGAACCGCGAGGTTGTCGAATCCCGGGCGAAGCCTCTGATGATCTACTCCGAGAAGCGGAGCGATATCGCGCCGAGCGCCTGACCGCCCGGTTGCCGGCCTGGCACGGGCAATGCATGGGGAGGGTTGGGTGTAGTGGGCTTGACGGCCGGCCGATGGGGGCCAACGTTACGCTGTAGCGAAGCGTCTGCCGCCACTTCTGTCGGGACAGCACGCTTACCCCTCCTGTCTGTGGCCGGTGCTCCGGCAATGAGGCCGGTTTAAAGAGGTTGAAACGATGCTCGAGCTACGCCCCGGGTCGACGTACCCCGTCCTGCCGCTGAGGGACATCGTCGTTTTCCCGCATATGATCGTGCCGTTGTTCGTCGGCCGCGAAAAGTCGGTGCGGGCGCTGGAAGATGTGATGAAGGACGACAAGCAGATCCTGCTTGTCACGCAGAAGAATGCCGCCCAAGACGATCCGACCCCGGCCGACATCTACAACGTCGGTACGGTCGGCACGGTGCTGCAGCTGCTGAAGCTGCCCGACGGGACGGTGAAGGTCCTGGTCGAAGGCGGGCGGCGCGCCCGCATCAACCGCTATACCGACAACCAGTCGTTCTTTCAGGCTTACGCCGACATCGTCGACGACCAGACCAGCGACCCGAAGGAGCTGGAGGCGCTGGCCCGCGCCGCGATCTCGCAGTTCGAGCAATACATCAAGCTGAATAAGAAGATCCCGCCGGAGGTGCTGGTCTCGGTCAACCAGATCGACGAGTCGAGCAAGCTGGCCGATACCATCGCCTCGCACCTGTCGCTGAAGATCCCGGAGAAGCAGCAGCTGTTGGAGACGGCATCGATCGCCCAGCGGCTGGAGCGTGTCTACGGCTTCATGGAAGGCGAAATCGGCGTTCTGCAGGTGGAAAAGCGCATCCGCAGCCGGGTCAAGCGCCAGATGGAGAAGACCCAGCGCGAGTACTACCTGAACGAGCAGTTGAAGGCGATCCAGAAGGAGCTTGGCGAGAGCGAGGACGGCCGCGACGAGCTGCAGGAGCTGGAAGACCGCATCAACAAGACCAAGCTGACCAAGGAAGCCCACGACAAGGCGATGCAGGAGCTCAAGAAGCTCCGCAACATGAGCCCGATGTCGGCCGAAGCCACGGTCGTGCGCAACTACCTGGACTGGATCCTCTCGATCCCGTGGAAGAAGCGCAGCAAGGTCAAGAAGGACCTGCGCCTGGCGGAGAGCGTCCTGGACGACGATCACTTCGGCTTGGCGAAGGTGAAGGAGCGGATTCTCGAATACCTCGCAGTCCAGCAGCGCATGAACAAGCTGAAGGGGCCGATTCTGTGCCTCGTCGGCCCGCCCGGCGTCGGCAAGACGTCGCTGGGCCGATCGATCGCGCGTGCCACGGGGCGCAACTTCGTGCGCATGTCGCTGGGCGGCGTGCGCGACGAGGCGGAGGTGCGCGGCCATCGGCGCACCTATATCGGCTCCATGCCCGGCAAGATCGTGCAGGGGATGAAGAAGGCCAAGACGTCCAACCCGCTGTTCCTGCTGGACGAGGTCGACAAGCTGGGCGCCGACTGGCGTGGTGATCCGTCCTCTGCCTTGCTGGAGGTGCTGGATCCGGAGCAGAATCACACCTTCAACGACCACTACCTGGAGGTCGATTACGACCTTTCGGACGTGATGTTCATCTGTACGGCCAACACGCTGCGCATGCCGCAGCCGCTGATGGACCGCATGGAGATCATCCGCATCCCCGGCTATACCGAGGATGAGAAGCTGGAGATCGCCAAGCGGCACCTGATGCCGAAGGTGATGAAGTCCAACGGACTGAAGCGGGGCGAATGGTCGGTTTCCGACGATTCGATCCGGGACCTGATCCGCTACTACACCCGCGAAGCCGGCGTGCGGAACCTGGAGCGCGAGCTGGCGGGCCTGGCGCGCAAGGCGGTGCGCGAGATCCTGTCGAAGAAGATCGACAAGATCACGGTCACGCGGCGCAACCTGGAGAAATTCGCCGGCGTGCACCGGTTCCGCTTCGGCGAGGTCGAGGCGGAAGACCTGGTCGGGGTGACGACCGGGTTGGCCTGGACCGAGGTGGGCGGCGAGCTCTTGTCGATCGAGGCGGCCATGGTCCCCGGCAAGGGCCGCATCATGACCACCGGCAAGCTGGGCGACGTAATGCGCGAATCAGTGCAGGCCGCAGAGACTTTCGTTAAGGCACGCAGCGTCGCTTTCGGCATTCGTCCCCCACTTTTCGCCAGAAAGGACATACATGTGCATGTCCCCGAAGGCGCGACGCCGAAGGACGGTCCCAGCGCGGGCGTGGCGATGGTGACGTCCATCGTGTCGGTCCTGACCGGGATTCCCGTGCGTCGCGACATCGCCATGACCGGCGAGGTGACGTTGCGCGGGCGTGTCCTGCCCATCGGCGGCCTGAAGGAGAAGCTGTTGGCTGCCCTGCGGGGTGGGCTGAAAACCGTTATAATTCCGAAGGATAACGAGAAGGACCTGGCCGAGATCCCGGACAACGTCAAGCGGGGCCTGAAACTGGTGCCGGTCGCCACGGTGGACGAGGTGCTGGCCGAAGCGCTGACGCGCAAGCTGGAACCCATCGAATGGGAAGAGCCGGAGGGCATCGACCAGGTGGCGTCGGCGTCCGGCGACGGTGACGAGGAATCCGTCCTTCGCCATTGAAGCGTTGCGCGTGACCATCCCACAGGGTAAGGGATTCTGAGCTGACGGGCGGAATCGCCGGAACGGCAACACGGTCTGCCGTTCCGGGATTCCTGCGCCGGAGGTCTGTTTGCGGTCCAGGTGCCCCACGGTGACTTGGTCGCCGGGCAGCAACGGGAATGCGGACGTCGGATCGTATCGATTGGTCGTAATCACTAACCAAAGGGGGCGCAACGTGAACAAGAACGACCTTGTGGCTCATGTGGCAGATGCAACGGGTTTGAGCAAGAGTGACGCAACCCGCGCAGTCGACGCGGTGTTCGATGGCATCACTTCGACGTTGAAGAAGGGGGACGAGGTTCGTCTGGTCGGGTTCGGGACGTTCAGCGTCGCCGAGCGTGCGGCCTCGGAAGGCCGGAACCCCCGCACCGGCGAGAAGATCGACATCCCGGCCTCGCGCCAGCCCAAGTTCAAGGCGGGCAAGGGCCTGAAGGACGCCATCAACTAGGCTAGACCATCGCTGGCGGGCCTTCAGGGGAGGGCAATGGCCCCACCCATCCCAGTACTGCCGGCGATAGATGGGGCACGGCGCCTGCCGGGCGCCGCTGTCCCTGCGCCGGGTCGCGGGCGATTAGCTCAGCCGGTAGAGCATCTCGTTTACACCGAGAGGGTCGGCGGTTCGAATCCGTCATCGCCCACCAACAGCCGCGCCGGCCGGGTATCCGCGGGCCGGCACGGGCCATGGTAAGCGCGCCCCCCCATGATGAACCGACAATCCTGGAAAGACCGGATCGAAGATGCACTGAGGCGCGAAGCCGAGGCGCATCAGCTGTACCTGATTGCCGTCCAGCAGAATGCCCCGTACGAGATGGACGGCATCGACGTCCCGCAGGACTCCCTCGACCGCGAGGACGAGGCGCACCGCCACTGGCAGGTTGCCCAGACCGCCACGCGGGAGCTGATCGAGCGCTACCGGGCGGCGATTCGCAGGCGGTGAGGCCGTTGGGCGCCGCAATCCGCCGGAAATGGCGCGGTGCCCGGCTTGACAGTGTCGCCGCCTGCGGCGTATGAGACGGGGCTTGTGACGACACGCCGCTCGGTGCGCCGTCGTCCGAATGCGGGTGTAGCTCAGTTGGTTAGAGCGCCGGCCTGTCACGCCGGAGGCCGCGGGTTCAAGTCCCGTCACTCGCGCCATTCCCCGCCGATGCTTCGTGTCATGATGTCCGATGACGGCGGTTTTGCCGCGCCGAGGCCGTTGTCCGCCGGACAGGATTGGGCTTTGCTTGGAATCGGTGGCGCTCTATATAGAGCCCGGGGGCGGGAATGGCCGCGTCCTGGCCCTTCGAATTCCTCGGAATCGTGGCAGCACCCCCCTGATCTCCGCCACGACCGGTGAGAGGACGCGATGACGGAAAGCCTGCTGGCTGAGTATTTGCCGATCCTCCTGTTCCTGCTGATCGCCATTGTGATGACCATCGCGATGGTGGGTATGTCGTATGTGCTTGGGCCGCAGCGCCCCGATGCGGAGAAGCTGTCCGCCTATGAATGCGGGTTCGAGGCCTATGACGACGCGCGATCGAAGTTCGACGTGCGGTTCTATCTCGTCTCCATCCTGTTCATCATCTTCGATCTTGAAGTCGCCTTCCTGTTCCCCTGGGCAACGGCGCTGGGGGATATCGGGATGTTCGGATTCTGGTCGATGATGATCTTCCTGGGCGTGCTGACGATCGGCTTCGTGTACGAGTGGAAGAAGGGGGCGTTGGAATGGGAATGAGCAGCCCCGGCGGGACCGGACCCGTGGGGGCCGGCCAGCCGATTCCACCGGGACCGGATCAGGACAGGCTGGTGGCGGCCGCCGCGGCGGAGCTGCAGGACAAGGGGTTCCTCGTCACGCAGCTGGATGCCCTGTTGGCCTGGGCCCGCACCGGGTCGCTGTGGCCGATGACCTTCGGCCTGGCCTGCTGCGCGATCGAGATGATCCACGCCTACATGGCGCGCTACGACCTGGATCGTTTCGGCGTGATTCCGCGGCCCAGCCCGCGGCAATCCGACGTCATGATCGTGGCCGGCACGCTGACCAACAAGATGGCGCCGGCCCTGCGCAAGGTCTACGATCAGATGCCGGAGCCGCGATGGGTCATCTCCATGGGCTCCTGCGCCAATGGCGGCGGGTACTACCACTATTCCTATTCGGTGGTGCGCGGCTGCGACCGCGTCGTGCCCGTGGATGTCTATGTGCCCGGATGCCCGCCCACGGCAGAAGCCCTTGTCTACGGCATCATTCAGCTTCAAAAGAAGATCCGCCGCGGCGGGCGCATCACCCGCTGAGGGCCGCGCCCCCGTGGGCGGCCAAGCCAACCAAGGACATGCGCCATGGCGCTTCCGACATTGCGCGATCTCGGGGAATACCTGGGGCAATTGGATCCCGACGTGGCCGGCTATGAGGTGATCAACGGCGAACTGGTCGTGCGGGCACGGCGCGGGGCGATCACACGGGTGCTGTCGTTCCTGCGCGACGATGCCAACTGCCAGTTCGCCCAGCTGGTCGACCTCTGCGGCGTCGACTATCCGGAACGCGAAGAGCGGCTGGAAGTCGTCTACAACCTGTTGAGCCTCAAGCACAACCAGCGCATCCGGGTGAAGGTGACGACGGACGAGGACACGCCGGTGCCGTCCGTGTCCGGCATTTTCCCGTCGGCGACCTGGTTCGAGCGCGAGGCCTGGGACCTCTGCGGCATCTTCTTTTCCGACCACCCCGATCTCCGGCGCATCCTCACCGATTACGGTTTCGACGGCCATCCGCTGCGCAAGGACTTCCCCCTGACCGGCTACACGGAGGTCCGCTATGACGAGGTGCAGAAGCGGGTCATCTACGAACCGGTGAAGCTCCAGCAGGATTTCCGCGTGTTCGACTTCCTCAGCCCCTGGGAGGGGATGACCACCGTGCAGCTGCCCGGCGACGAGAAGGCCGATCAGGACGATGGCGAGGGGAGGGCCGCGCAGTGACCGTCGAGGGCGACAGCGGCGCCAAGATCCGGCCCTATACCGTCAATTTCGGTCCCCAGCATCCGGCGGCGCACGGCGTGTTGCGTCTGGTGCTGGAGATGGACGGCGAGGTGGTGGAGCGGGCCGATCCGCATATCGGCCTCCTCCATCGCGGCACCGAGAAGCTGATCGAATACAAGACCTACCTGCAGGCCGTGCCGTATTTCGACCGGCTCGACTACATGGCCCCGATGTGCCAGGAGCACGCCTATGCCCTGGCGGTGGAAAAGCTGCTGGGCGTGACGGTGCCGCTGCGCGGCCAGTATATCCGCGTGCTCTATGCCGAAATCACGCGCATCCTCAACCACCTTCTGAACGTCACCACCTTTGCCCTTGATGTGGGCGCAACCACGCCATCGCTGTGGGCCTTCGAACAGCGGGAACTGCTGTTCGAATTCTACGAACGGGCGTCGGGCGCGCGGATGCACTGCGCCTATTTCCGGCCGGGCGGCGTCGCCCAGGACCTGCCGGCGGGGTTGGCGGACGACATCTGGGCGTGGACGGAGCAGTTCCCGAAATTCATGGAGGAACTGGCCGGCCTTCTGGACGAGAACCGGATCTTCAAGCAGCGCACCGTCGATATCGGCGTCGTCAACCGCGACGACGCGCTCGCCTGGGGCTTCACGGGCCCGATGCTGCGGGCCTCCGGCGTGCCGTGGGACCTGCGCAAGGCCCAGCCCTACGATGTCTATGACAAGGTGGACTTCGACGTTCCCACCGGGACCACCGGCGACTGCTTTGCGCGCTACCTGGTCCGCATGGAGGAGATGCGCCAGTCCATCCGGATCATGCGCCAGTGCCTGACCGATATGCCGAAGGTCGGGCCGGTGAAGTCGACCGACCACAAGGTGTCACCGCCGCCGCGGGCGGAGATGAAGCGGTCGATGGAAGCGTTGATCCATCACTTCAAGCTGTACACGGAAGGCTATCACGTGCCGGCCGGTGAGACGTATTCGGCCGTCGAATCCGTGAAGGGGGAGTTTGCCGTGTACCTGGTCAGCGACGGCACCAACAAGCCCTACCGCTGCCATATCCGCTCGCCGGGCTATGTTCACCTGCAGGCACTCGAGCTCATGTCCAAGGGACATATGCTGGCCGATGTGGTGTCGATCATCGGTGCGACCGACATCGTGTTCGGGGAGATCGATCGATGACGTCCGCCGCAACGACCGAAGGCGCGGCCCAACCCGAAACCTTCGCCTTCACCGCGGAAAACCTGGAACGCGCCAAGACGATCATCGCGCGCTATCCGCAGGGGCGCCAGCAGAGCGCGGTCATGCCCCTGTTGGACCTGGCGCAGCGGCAGAGCGGCAACTGGCTGCCGCGCGCGGCGATGGATCACGTGGCCGAAATGCTGGAGATGCCGCGCATCCGCGTGTACGAGGTCGCGAGCTTCTACACCATGTACAACAAGGCCCCGGTGGCCAAGTACCTGGTGCAGATCTGTCGGACGACCCCGTGCTGGTTGTGCGGCTGCAACGACTTGGCGCGCGCGGTGAAGGATGTCACCGGGGCCGGCGTCGGCGAGACCGTGGGCGACTTCACGGTGATGGAGGTCGAATGCCTCGGCGCCTGCGTGAACGCCCCGATGGTCCAGATCAATGACGACTACTACGAGGATCTGGACTACGACAGGATGGTGACGCTGCTGGAAGCGCTGAAGCGCGGAGAGATGCCCGCAATCGGCTCGCAGACCGGACGGCGCGGCAGCGAAGCGGCTTCCGGCCCGACGACGATGCTCAAGCAGCGCCCGAAGCCCGCGGCGCCCGCCGTCGCGGGCCGCGGTGACGGGGACAAGGGGTAGCCGCATGCTGCGCGACGAAGACCGCATCTTCACCAACCTGTACGGCTGGTACGGCGCCGACCTGGATGCCGCACGCCAGCGCGGCATCTGGGACAACACCAAGGCGCTGGCGGCCTTGGGCCGGGAGCGCATCGTCGAGGAGGTCAAGACATCGGGCCTGCGCGGGCGCGGCGGGGCGGGCTTTCCCACCGGGCTGAAGTGGTCGTTCATGCCGAAGGAAAGCAAGGACGGACGGCCCAGCTATCTGGTCATCAATGCCGACGAGTCCGAGCCGGGGACCTGCAAGGACCGCGACATCCTGCGCTACGACCCGCACCGGCTGCTGGAAGGCGCGCTGTTGGCCGGCATCGGCATGGGGGCCAACGCCTGCTACATCTATATCCGGGGCGAGTTCTACAACGAAGGGTCCGCCGTCCAGCGGGCGATCGACGAAGCGTATGGCGCCGGGCTTCTGGGTAAGAACGCCGCCGACAGCGGCTGGGACTACGATGTCTACCTGCACCGCGGCGCCGGCGCCTATATCTGCGGCGAAGAAACCGCGTTGCTGGAGAGCATCGAGGGCAAGAAGGGCCAGCCCCGCAACAAGCCGCCGTTTCCGGCGATGGCGGGGCTCTACGGCTGCCCGACGACCGTCAACAACGTCGAGACGATCGCGGTCGTGCCGGAGATCCTGCGCCGCGGTGGCGACTGGTTTGCGGGTCTCGGGCGTCCGAAGAACGCCGGCACCAAACTGTTCTGCATTTCCGGGCACGTGGTCCAGCCCTGCAATGTCGAGGAAGAGCTCGGCATCCCCTTGAAGGAGCTGATCGACCGCCATGCCGGCGGCGTGCGCGGCGGCTGGGACAACCTGTTGGGCGTGATCCCGGGCGGTTCGTCCGTACCGGTGCTGCCGAAGGACATCTGCGACACCGTCCTGATGGATTTCGACAGCCTGCGCGACGTCAAGTCGGGGCTGGGCACGGCCGGGGTCATCGTCATGGACCGGTCGACCGACATCGTCGAGGCGATCGTCCGCCTGTCGCACTTCTACATGCACGAGAGCTGCGGCCAGTGCACCCCCTGCCGGGAGGGCACCGGCTGGATGTGGAGGCTGTTGAAGCGGATGGGCCGCGGCCAGGCCAGCGTGGAGGAGATCGACACCCTCTACGAGGTCACGAAGGAGATCGAGGGCCATACCATCTGCGCGCTGGGGGATGCCGCGGCCTGGCCTGTCCAGGGGCTGATCCGCCATTTCCGGCCGGAGCTGGAGCGCCGGATCAAGGAATACCGGCGCAGCGCCCAGGCGCGCGCCGCCTGAGCGGGGATCGAGGACAAGCAGCCATGCCTTTCCGAGGGCGGCGGATCGCCGCGGAGCTGGGTCGCGAGGCGGGGAGAGGGCGATGCCGAAGCTGACGATCGATGGCATCGAAATCGAGGTCGAGCCGGGGACATCGGTGCTGCAGGCCTGCGAGCGCCTGGGGATCGAGATCCCCCGCTTCTGTTTCCACGACCGCCTGTCGGTGCCGGCGAACTGCCGGATGTGCCTGGTGGAAATGGAGCGGTCGCCCAAGCCTATCGCCTCGTGCGCGATGCCGGCGGCCGACGGCATGGTGATCCATACCGACAGCGAGATCACCCGCAAGGCGCGGCGCGGCGTGATGGAACTGCTGCTGATCAACCATCCGCTGGACTGCCCGATCTGCGACCAGGGCGGCGAATGCGACCTGCAGGATCAGGCGGTGGCGTATGGCCTGGACCACAGCCGCTTCCAGGAGAACAAGCGCGCGGTCAAGGAGAAGTATCTGGGTCCGCTGATCAAGACCTTCATGACCCGCTGCATCCATTGCACCCGCTGCATCCGGTTTTCCGACGAGATCGCCGGGGTGGAGGAGCTGGGGGCCACCGGCCGCGGCGAGCATATGGAGATCGGCACCTATATCGAGCGGGCGATCACGTCGGAGCTGTCGGGCAACCTGATCGATGTCTGCCCGGTCGGCGCGCTCACCTCCAAGCCCTATGCCTTCGCGGCGCGGCCGTGGGAGCTGAAGAAGACCGACACGATCGACGTCATGGACGCCGTCGGCAGCAATATCCGCGTCGACAGCCGTGGCGGCGAGGTCATGCGCGTGCTGCCGCGCCTGCATGAGGACGTCAACGAGGAGTGGATCAGCGACAAGACCCGTTTCGCCTGTGACGGGCTGCGCCGCCAGCGGCTGGACCGCCCGTATGTCCGCGAGAACGGCAAGCTGCGGCCGGCTACCTGGGACGAAGCCTTCGCCACCATCGCCGAGCGTCTGGGTGCCCTGAAGGGGGATCAGATTGCCGCCATCGCCGGCGACCTGGCGGATGTCGAAGGGCTGATGGCGCTGAAGGACCTGATGGGGCAGCTGGGGTCGCCCAACCTCGACTGCCGGCAGGATGGCGCGCAGATCGGCGGCGGGCCCCGCGCCGGGTATCTGTTCAACACCGGCATCGCGGGGATCGAATCGGCCGATGCGATCCTGCTGGTCGGCACCAACCCGCGATGGGAAGCACCGATCATCAACGCGCGCATCCGCAAGCGCTGGCTGCTGGGTGGACAGATCGGTGCGCTGAAGGTGGGGGTGATCGGGCCGGACATCGACCTGACCTACCGCACCCAGCATCTCGGCGCCGGGCCTCGGACATTGCAGTCGATCGCCACGGGCAAGGGCGACTTCGCCGATATCCTGGGCGCGGCGGACCGACCGATGCTGATCCTTGGCATGGGTGCCCTGGCGCGGCCCGACGGCGCGGCTGTCCTGGACATGGCCCGACAGGTGGCCGACTCGTGCGGGCTGGTGAAGGAGGGGTGGAACGGGTTCAATGTCCTGCACACCGCCGCCGGCCGGGTCGGTGCGCTGGACATCGGTTTCCTGCCCGGCGACGGCGGCCGGGATGTTGCCGGGATCCTCGAAGGGGCCGGCAGCGGTGCGGTGAAACTGGTCTGGCTCTATGGCGCCGATGAGATCGACATGACGGCGCTCGGGGCGCCGGGCGGCGACGGAGCCTTCGTGGTCTATCAGGGACACCACGGCGACCGCGGCGCGCATCGCGCCGACGTCATCCTTCCCGGTGCGGCGTACACCGAGAAGAACGCCACATACGTGAACACCGAAGGACGCGTACAGCGCGCGCGCATGGCCGTATTCCCGCCGGGCGAAGCGCGGGAGGATTGGCGCATCCTGCGGGCATTCAGCGACAGGATCGGCCGTCGGCTGCCCTATGACAGCCTGACGCAGCTGCGCGGGCGGCTGGTGGAGGCCAACCCCGTCTTCGCAGAGATCGACCGGCTGTCGCCGGCGGCCTGGGGGACCTTCGGGACGGAAGGCAAGGTGGCCAACCCCGGCTTCGCCTCGCCGGTTGCGAATTTCTATATGACCGATCCCATCAGCCGCGCTTCGGTCACAATGGCCAAGTGCGTGCAGGAAATCATGGGCCAGACACCGGCGGCAGCGGAATAGGGGCGGGGACGAGCTCATGGGCTTCTGGGACGGATATGTCTGGCCGCTGATCCTGATCGTGCTGTCGGTGCTGGCCATCGTCGTGCCGATCATTCTGCTGGTGGCCTATCTCACCTATGCCGAACGCAAGGTCATGGGCGCCATGCAGCTGCGCCAGGGCCCGATGGTGGTGGGACCGTTCGGGCTGCTGCAGCCGATCGCCGACGGCGTCAAGCTGATGGCGAAGGAAACGATCATCCCCAGCGGCGCCAACCGGGTGGTCTTCATCGTGGCACCGATGCTGACCTTCTTCCTGGCGCTGGTCGCCTGGGCGGTGATTCCCTTCGACGACGGCTGGGTGCTGGCCAACATCAATGTCGGCATTCTCTACCTGTTCGCCATCTCGTCGCTGGGCGTCTATGGGATCGTGATGGCCGGGTGGGCCTCCAATTCCCGCTACGCCTTCCTGGGCGGCCTGCGCTCGGCCGCGCAGATGGTCAGCTATGAAGTGTCGATGGGGTTCATCATCATTTCGGTGCTGCTGTGCGTCGGCTCGCTGAATTTGAGCGACATCGTGCGGGCGCAGCAGGACCTCTGGTTCTGCATCCCGCTGTTCCCGATGTTCGTCATCTTCTTCGTGTCGACGGTGGCGGAGACGAACCGCCTGCCGTTCGACCTGCCCGAAGGCGAGTCGGAAATCGCGGGCGGCTTCATGGTCGAATATTCGGCCATGACCTATGCGCTGTTCTTCCTCGGCGAGTACGCCAACATGATCCTGATGAGCGGCATGACGACGGTGCTGTTCCTCGGGGGCTGGCTGTCGCCGTTCGCGTTCCCGCCGTTCACCTGGATCCCCGGCGTCATCTGGTTTGCGCTGAAGGTGGCGGCGTGCCTGTTCGTGTTCATCTGGATCCGCGCCACCTTTCCGCGGTACCGCTATGACCAGCTCATGCGGCTTGGCTGGAAGGTGTTCCTGCCTGCGTCGCTGTTCTGGATCGTGCTGACCGCGGGCGCGCTCATCGCCTTCGACTGGCTGCCGAAATGACCGTCGGCCACGGTTTGCGAGCAAGAGGACCGGCCCCATGGCATTCATAGACCGCGCCGCGCGCAGCCTGCTGATGACGGAGCTGCTGAGCGGGCTGGGCCTGACCTTGAAGGCCATGTTCAAGCCCAAGGTGACGCTGAACTACCCCTATGAGAAGGGGCCGATCAGTCCGCGTTTCCGGGGCGAGCATGCACTGCGCCGCTATCCCAACGGGGAGGAGCGCTGCATCGCCTGCAAGCTGTGCGAGGCGATCTGTCCGGCCCAGGCCATCACCATCGAGGCGGAGCCCCGCGAGGACGGCAGCCGGCGCACCACGCGCTACGATATCGATATGACGAAGTGCATCTACTGCGGCTTCTGCCAGGAGGCCTGTCCGGTCGATGCCATCGTCGAGGGGCCGAACTTCGAGTTCTCCACCGAAACCCGCGAGGAACTGTACTACAACAAGCAGAAGCTGCTGGAGAACGGGGATCGCTGGGAACCTCAGCTCGCCGCCAACATTGCAGCGGACGCTCCCTACCGCTAAAACGCAGCAGCTGAGGGCTGGGGCACCGAAGGCCGGCGACGGTCGAGGCACCCAGCGCTGGAATGCTCCGATGTCGCGGGACATCTCCGCCGTTCCGTCCCGCTGGCAAGTCGCAAACGCTGGAGCCGGTCGTCAATGGTCATACAGGGCCTGGCCTTCTATCTATTCGCGCTGATCACCGTGGCCGCCGGGGTCATGGTGATCACGGCGCGCAATCCCGTGCATTCGGTCCTGTACCTGATCCTGGCGTTCTTCAACTCGGCCGCGCTGTTCCTGCTGATGGGGGCGGAATTCGTCGCCTTCATCCTGATCATCGTCTATGTCGGCGCGGTCGCGGTCTTGTTCCTGTTCGTCGTGATGATGCTGGATATCGACTTCGCGCGCCTGCGCGAGGGCGTGGTCCGCTATCTGCCGATCGGGGCGCTGGTGGGACTGGTCCTGCTGGTGGAGCTGCTGGTGGTTCTGGGTGCATGGACGATCGCGCCGGGCGGCGAGACACGGATCGCCTCGCCGCAGCCCAGCCTGGAGTCGGGCCTGACCAATACCGAGGCGCTGGGCAACCTGATCTACACCGACTACGTCTACGCCTTTCAGATCGCCGGACTGATCCTGCTGGTCGCGATGATCGGGGCGATCGTGCTGACGCTGAGGACCCGCACCGTGCGCCGCCAGAGGATCGCCGATCAGGTGAACCGCCGGCCGGAGGAGGTCCTGGTGATCCGCAAAGTGGAACCCGGGGAAGGAATCTGACCGACCATGTTCGAGCTCGGCCTGTCCCACTACCTGACCGTCGGCGCCATCCTGTTCACCCTGGGGATCCTTGGGATCTTCCTGAACCGTAAGAACGTCATCATCATCCTGATGTCGGTCGAACTGATGCTGCTGGCGGTGAACATCAATCTGGTCGCGTTCTCCACCCATCTCGGCGACCTTGTCGGCCAGATCTTCACCCTCTTCGTCCTCACCGTCGCCGCCGCCGAGGCGGCGATCGGCCTCGCCATCCTGGTCGTGTACTTCCGCAACCGCGGTACGATCGAGGTCGAGGAAATCCATCTGATGAAAGGCTGAGCGGGGCTCGCTCGATCCATGGAAGTCGCAGCCGTATTCCTGCCGCTGGCCGGCTACCTGATCGTCGCCCTGTTCGGGCGCACGATCGGCGACAAGGGGTCAATGGCGATCACGTCCATCGCCGTTTGCCTGGCGATGGTGCTGTCGATCGTCGTCCTGTTCGACACGATCGGCACGGAACCCGAGACGATCGTGCTGTTCAGCTGGATCACCAGCGGGACATTCGATGTCGCGTGGGCCTTGCGGATCGACACGCTGGCAGCGGTGATGCTGGCGGTAGTCAACACCATCTCCGCGATGGTGCACGTCTATTCCGTGGGCTACATGCACCACGACAAGTTCAAGCCGAAGTTCTTCGCCTATCTCAGCCTGTTCACCTTCTTCATGCTGATGCTGGTGACGGGCGACAACCTGGTGCAGCTGTTCTTCGGCTGGGAAGGCGTCGGCCTCGCCTCGTACCTGCTGATCGGTTTCTGGCACGAGCGGCCGTCGGCCAGCGCCGCCGCCATCAAGGCGTTCGTGGTCAATCGCATCGGCGATTTCGGCTTCGCGCTGGGCATCTTTGCCGTCTTCGTGCTGTTCGGATCGGTCCAGTACGAAACGATCTTCGCGAATGTCGCGACGCTTGCCGACGCCCAGTTCAACTTCCTCGGCGTCGAAGTCCATGCGCTGACGATCACCTGCCTGCTGCTGTTCATGGGCGCCATGGGCAAGTCGGCCCAGCTTGGCCTGCACACCTGGCTTCCCGACGCCATGGAAGGCCCGACGCCGGTCTCGGCGCTCATCCACGCGGCCACAATGGTGACGGCCGGCGTGTTCATGGTCGCACGGCTGTCGCCGCTGTTCGAATTCGCGCCCGTGGCGCTCGGCTTCGTCTGCATCATCGGCGCGGCCACCGCCTTCGTCGCAGCCACGATCGGGCTCACCCAGTTCGACATCAAGCGGGTGATCGCCTATTCGACCATGAGCCAGCTTGGCTACATGTTCTTCGCCGCCGGCGTGTCGGCCTACAACGCCGCCATCTTCCACCTGATGACCCATGCCTTCTTCAAGGCGCTCTTGTTCCTGGGCGCCGGCTCGGTCATCCACGCCATGTCGGATGAGCAGGACATGCGCAAGATGGGCGGAACCTGGCGCCTGATCCCCTACACCTATGCGCTGATGTGGATCGGCAGCCTGGCGCTGGCCGGGATCGGCATCCCGGGGGTCTTCGGCTTTGCCGGCTTCTACTCCAAGGACCTGATCCTGGAGAGCGCGTTCGGCGCCCATACGGTGGTCGGTGACATCGCCTTCTGGCTGGGCATCGCCGCGGCGATCATGACGGCCTTCTACAGCTGGCGCCTGCTGTTCCTGACCTTCCATGGCCAGCCGCGTGCCGACGACCGCGTCATGGCCCATGTGCACGAATCCCCGTGGATCATGCTGGTGCCGCTGATGGTGCTGGCTGCCGGCGCGATCGCCGCCGGTATCCTCGGCTACAGCGCCTTCGGCGGTGAAGGGATGCACGCCTTCTGGGGCGACAGCCTGGCGGAAGCGGCGTTCGAGGCGACGGAACATGCGCACCACGTGCCGTTCTGGGTAAAGGTGCTGCCGCTGGTCATGGGGCTGGGTGGCATCGCGCTGGCCTATCTGTTCTATGTGCAGATGCCGCAACTGCCGGCGCGCACGGTGGCGGCCGCGGGCCCGCTCAACCGGCTCTTCTTCAACAAGTGGTACTTCGACGAGATCTACGACGCGATCTTCGTGCGGCCGGCCTTCCTTATCGGGCGGGGCCTGTGGAAGGGCGGCGACGGGGCCATCATCGACGGCCTGGGGCCGGACGGCCTGGCGGCAACGACGCGGGTCGCGGCCCGCCGGATCGCCGGCCTGCAATCCGGCTACGTCTATCACTATGCGTTCGTCATGATGATCGGCGTCGTCGTCTTCGTGTCCTGGTATCTCTACGCGATCAGCGGTTAGGGGGCTGTCCTCGATGGGCCAGTGGCCGATCCTGTCCTTGACGACCTTCGTGCCCATCGTGGGCGCGGGGTTCATCTTTCTGCTGGCGCGGGGCACGCCGGAAACCGTGGCGCGCAACGCCCGCTACATGGCGTTGTGGACATCGCTGATCACCTTCGGGCTGTCGCTGTTCATCTGGTTCGAATTCGACCGCGCCAACCCGGGTTTCCAGTTCACCGAGTACGCCGAGTGGTTCCCCGCCTGGAACATCAACTACCGGATGGGCGTCGACGGCATCTCGATGATGTTCGTGCTGTTGTGCACGGTGTTGACGCCGATCTGTGTCCTGGCGAGCTGGGAGAGCATCCGCGATCGGGTGAAGGAGTACATGATCTCCTTCCTGATCCTCGAGACGATGATGATCGGGATGTTCTGTGCCCTCGATTTCGTCGTCTTCTACATCTTCTTCGAAGGCGTGCTGATCCCGATGTTCGTCATCATCGGGGTCTGGGGCAGCGGGTCGCGGCGCATCTATGCGGCGTTCAAGTTCTTCCTGTTCACGCTGCTCGGCTCGGTGCTGATGCTGCTGGCGCTGATCGCCATGTATCTGCAGACCCGCGACACCAATATCGCGATCCTGCTGGCGACGCATTTCGACCGCGACATGCAGATCTGGCTGTGGCTGGCGCTGTTCGCCTCCTTCGCGGTGAAGATCCCCATGTGGCCGGTCCACACCTGGCTGCCCGACGCCCATGTGGAGGCGCCGACGGCCGGTTCGGTCATTCTGGCGGGCGTCCTCTTGAAGATGGGCGGCTACGGTTTCCTGCGCTTCTCCATCCCGATCCTGCCGGAGGCGACGGCCTATTTCACGCCGCTGGTCTATACCCTCAGCGTCGTTGCCATCATCTACACCTCGCTGGTGGCGCTGGCGCAGGAGG
This sequence comes from Rhodospirillaceae bacterium, assembly GCA_020638595.1. Lineage (GTDB taxonomy): Bacteria > Pseudomonadota > Alphaproteobacteria > DSM-16000 > Inquilinaceae > JACKIG01. Next base: position 36,514 of record JACKIG010000027.1, read on the forward strand.
ACATGAAGAAGCTGATCGCCTATTCGTCGATCGCGCATATGGGCTTCGTGACCATCGGCATGTTCACGCTGACGACCCAGGGTATCCATGGCTCGATCTTCCAGATGCTCAGCCACGGCGTCGTCTCCGCCGCCCTGTTCCTGGCCGTCGGCGTGGTCTATGACCGCCTGCACAGCCGCGAGATCGCGCGCTATGGCGGCCTGTGGAACAACATGCCGCGCTACGGCATCGTCTTCATGATCTTCATGCTGGGCTCCGTCGGGCTGCCCGGCACCAGCGGCTTCGTCGGGGAGTTCCTGAGCCTGGTGGGCGCGTTCCAGGTGAACACCTGGGTGGCCTTCCTGGCGGCGACGGGGCTCGTCCTGGGTGCGGCCTACATGCTCTATCTCTACCGGCGCGTCATCTTCGGGCGCCTGACCAAGGATGACCTGAAGGGTTTCCATGACCTGAGCCTGCGGGAAATGGCGGTCTTCGCGCCATTGATCGCCCTGGTCTTCTGGATGGGCATCTATCCCAACAGCTTCATCGAGGTGATGGACGCCTCGGTGGCGCAGCTGATCGAGAACTACGAGGCAGCGATCCAGTCCGCCGCCGACGAGGCGGCCGGCGCGGCCGCCGTGGCATTGCGGTAGAGCGTTATCAAAAGGGCTAGCGAACGATGACGCAGATGCCGGACATTGCACCCGCCCTGCCGGAGATCTTCCTGGCGCTCGCGGGCATGGCGCTGTTGATGCTGGGCGTGTTCAAGGGCGACCGCTCCACGCGCCTGGTCGCCTATCTGACGGTCTTGAGCTTCGTCGTCGCAGGCTTCCTGCTGGTGTCGACGGTGGAAACCCCGTCGCGCACCTTCGGCGGCATGTTCGTGGCCGATGATTTCGCCGTGTTCATGAAGATCCTGTCGCTGCTCGGCTCCGCCCTGGCCGTCATCATGTCGCTGGAGTTCATCGAGCGCGAGCAGATGGCGCGGTTCGAGTTTCCGGTCCTGTTCCTGTTCGCGACGCTGGGCATGATGCTGATGATCAGCGCCGGCAGCCTGCTGTCGCTGTATCTCGGCCTGGAACTGCAGAGCCTGTCGCTGTACGTCGTGGCGGCGTTCCGGCGCGACACCGTGCGGTCGTCGGAGGCGGGGCTGAAGTACTTCGTCCTCGGCGCGCTGTCGTCGGGCATGCTGCTCTACGGGGCCTCGCTGATCTACGGCTTCACCGGCACCATCGATTTCGTCCGGCTGGCGGAAACCTTCGCCGAAGGCGGCCAGGTCGGCATCGGCCTGATCATCGGCATCGTCTTCATCGCCGCCGGGCTGGCCTTCAAGGTCTCCGCCGTGCCGTTCCACATGTGGACGCCGGATGTCTATGAAGGCGCACCGACGCCGGTGACGGCCTTCTTCGCCGTGGCCCCGAAGGTCGCCGCCATCGCGCTGTTCCTGCGCGTCATGGTGGGGCCGTTCGGCGATCTCGTCCTGCAATGGCAGCAGATCGTCGTCGTCATCTCGATCCTGTCGATGCTGCTGGGCGCCTATGCGGCCATCAACCAGACCAACATCAAGCGCCTGATGGCCTATTCGTCCATCGGACACATGGGCTATGCGCTGATCGGATTGGCGGCGGGCACCGAACGGGGCGTGAGCGGCGTTCTGATCTACATGGCCATCTACCTTGCCATGAATGTCGGGACATTCGCCTGCATCCTGTCCATGCGCGTCAACCGCCGCATGGTCGAGGGGATCAACGACCTGGCGGGCCTCAGCAAGACGAACCCGCTGATGGCGTTGAGCCTGGCGGTCTTCATGTTCTCCATGGCCGGCATTCCGCCGCTGGCCGGCTTCTTCGGCAAGCTGTCGGTGTTCCTGGCGGCCATCGATGCGCAGCTATACACGCTGGCCATCATCGGCGTGCTGACCAGCGTGGTGGGCGCCTTCTACTACATCCGCATCGTCAAGCTGATGTACTTCGACGATCCGGTGGAGAGCTTCGACCGGCCCATCGGCCGCGACATGACGCTGGTGCTGACCGGAACGGGCCTGTTCACCGCGTTCTTCTTCCTGTTTCCGGCCCCCATCATGGATGCCGCCACGCGCGCCGCCCAAAGCCTCCTCGCCGGATGACCAGCCGAGAGCCGTCGCTCATGCACCCGGCGGTGCCGCGGGGGTGGCGCCTTGTGCCCATGGGGGCCGTCGCCAGCACCAACGACGAAGCCCGGACGCTGGCCAATGGCGGCGCACCGGAAGGCACCGTCGTGTGGGCACAACAGCAGCTGTCGGGCCGCGGGCGACGCGGGCGCGCCTGGGACTCCCCCGAAGGCAACCTCTACTGCTCCGTAGTGCTGCGCCCGGAAGGGGATCCGGCCCGTGTGGGCCAGCTGCCCTTCGTCGTGTCGCTGGCGCTGGCCAGGGCGATCGCGATCCTGGCTCCGAACCTGGACATCGCGGTGAAGTGGCCGAACGACGTGCTGATCCACGATGCCAAGGTGTCCGGCCTGTTGCTGGAGGGGACCTTTCGGCCCGACGGTGCCTGCGACTGGGTGATCGTCGGACTGGGGGCGAACGTCGCCAGCTTCCCGCAGGGCACCGAATTCCCGGCAACCTCGCTTGCGGCCGCCGGTGCGCGGTCGGTCACGGTCGAAGCGCTGCTGGAAGCCTATCTTTTCGCGCTGGCGTCGCTGTTGGCTGCCTGGCATCGGGACGGTTTCGCGGGCATCCGGCGCGAATGGCTGATCCTGGCCTGGCGCAGGGGCGCACCCCTGCAGGTCCGGCTGGAGACGGAAACGCTGGACGGCACCTTCGAAGACCTGGACGAGGACGGCCATCTGCTGTTGCGCCTGGGCGATGGCGGTCTGCGCAAGATCGCCGCCGGCGACGTCTTCTTCGCGCGGGTGTGACATGCTGCTGGCCATCGATGTGGGCAACACCAACTGCACGGTCGGCATCTATGACGGTCGGCACAAGCTTGGCAATTGGCGCATCTCCACCGAAGGACGGCGGACGGCGGACGAATACGCCGTTTGGCTGACCCAGCTGCTCGGCCTCGCCGGCATCGCGACGGAGGCGATCGACAACGTCATCATCGCCAGTGTCGTGCCTTCGGCGACCTTCAATCTCGAATGGCTGTGCCGCAAGCATCTGCATTGCGAACCCATGGTGGTGACGACGGCCCTCGACCTGGGGATCCAGGTGCATATCGACAATCCGAAGGAGGCCGGTGCCGACCGCCTGGTCAATGCACTGGCCGCGCGCAACACCTACGGCAACAACCTGATCGTCATCGATATCGGGACTGCCACCACCTTCGACATCGTCGATGGTGAGGGCAACTATGCCGGCGGCATCATTGCCCCCGGTCCCCACCCGTCGCTGGAGGCCCTGCACCATATCGCCGCCAAGCTGCCGAAGGTGGAAATCGAACGGCCCGACCGGGTCGTCGGCAAGGGCACCGTCGGCGCCATGCAGTCCGGCATCTACTGGGGTTATGTCAGCCTGATCGAGGGACTGATCGCCCGCATCCAGGAAGAGATGGGCCGCAGCATGACCGTCATCTCGACCGGCGGGCTGGCCGTGTTGTTCACCGAGGCGATGGCCGCCATCGACCACTACGACGCAGAGCTGACAATGCGCGGCCTGCTCGAGGTGTTCGAGCGCAACCGGCGGTCATGAACAGGTCCGTCCCCCACGGCGCCGCCATCGACGACGGCTTCCGGTTCGTTGCTCTGGGCGGCAGCGACGAAATCGGCATGAACCTGTACCTCTACGGCGTCGACGGCCACTGGCTGATGGTCGATTGCGGCGTGGCGTTCGGCGACGAACGGACACCCGGCATCGACGTGCTGATGCCGGCTGTGGAGTTCATTGCGGAGCGTCGCCACCAGCTGGTCGGGCTGGTCCTGACGCATGGGCACGAAGACCATTTCGGCGCCATCCAGTACCTGTGGCCGCAGCTGCGCTGTCCCGTCTATGCCACGCCGTTCACTGCGGCCTTCCTGCGCCTGAAGCTGCACGACAGCGTCTTCGACGATCCGGTCCCGATCCACGAAGTGCCGCTGGGCGGCCGCCTGACCTTGGGGCCGTTCGACGTCACCTTCGTCGAGATGACCCATTCGATACCCGAGCCCAACTGCCTGATCCTGCGCACGCGCTATGGCACCGTTGTCCATACCGGCGACTGGAAGCGGGACCCGAAGCCGATGATCGGCCGCACGGTGGACGAGGAGACGTTGCGCCGGGTCGGCGGGGAAGGGGTGCTGGCCCTGGTATCCGACAGCACGAACGCGCTGGAGGAGGGCCATTCGGGCTCGGAAAGCGATGCCCGGGATGCCTTGGTCGACGTGATCGCCCGCCAGCCCAACCGTGTGGCGGTGACATGCTTCTCCACCAACGTCGCGCGCATTCTCAGCGTGGCGGAAGCGGCAGCAGCGGCCGACCGGCAATGCGCCCTTGTCGGGCGTTCGCTGTGGCGCGTCCACGAGGCCGCCAGGTCCACGGGCTATATGAAGCCGCCGGCGCCGTTCCTGTCGGAGCAGGAGGCCGCCTATCTGCCGCGCGACCGGGTGGTACTGGTCTGCACCGGCAGCCAGGGCGAATCCACCGCGGCCCTGACACGGATCGCGAACGATACGCACCCCCATATCGTGCTGGAGCCGGACGATACGGTGATCTTCTCGGCACGGGAGATCCCGGGCAACGAAAAGGCCATCGCCCGTGTCCAGAACGCGCTGGTGCGCCAGGGGATCCGCATCGTCACGGCGGCCGATGCGCCGGTCCACGTCTCCGGCCATCCGGCGCGCGAGGAGCTGACGGCGCTCTATCAATGGGTGCGGCCGGGCATCGTCATCCCGGTCCATGGCGATCCGCGCCGCCAGCGCGCCCAGGCGGCCTTGGCGGAGGCGTGCCAGGTGCCCCAGACGTTGATCCCTGAAGACGGTGCGGTGATCCAGTTGGCCCCGGGGCCGGCCGCGATCGTCGATCACGTTCCTGTCGGCCGCATCGCACGCGACGGCCATCGCCTGGTGCGGCTGGATGACGCGATCATGCGCCAGCGCCATCGCCTGACCCATAACGGCGCGCTGACGGTGACGCTGGTGATGGCCCCAGGTGGCGCATTGCTGGCCGACCCGCAGATCGTGGCCTTCGGCCTCTATGATGCCGACGCCAACGACCCGGCGCTGCGCGAGATCGGCCGCGATATCCGCGATGCGGTCGAAGACCTGCCGCGGGCGCGCCGGCGCGACGACGAAGCGGTACGTGCCGCCGCGACGCAGGCGGCCCGCCGTCGGATGCGTACCGACCTGGGCAAGAAGCCTCTCATGGAAATCAAGGTGTTACGGATCGGAGATTGACCACCGTCAAACCTCCCCCCGCCAGCGCCAATGGCGTTTTTCGCCGTTCACGTTTTGATGTATCGTCCTCGCTTCATCAGGCAAGCTGCCACAGGGGATGGGACACATCATGATCGGAAGGCTCAACCACGTTGCCATCGCGGTACCGGATCTGGAAGCGTCTGCGAACACTTACCGCGCCACGCTGGGTGCCAAGGTGTCCGCCCCGCAGCCCGTACCGGAGCACGGCGTGACCGTGATCTTCATCGAGCTGCCGAATACCAAGATCGAGCTCTTGCATCCGCTGGGCGAGAAGTCGCCGATCCAGGGCTTCCTGGACAAGAACCCGTCGGGCGGCATCCACCATGTCTGCTACGAGGTCGAAGACATCTACGAGGCCCGCGAGAAGCTGAAGGCCGACGGCATGCGCGTGCTCGGCGATGGCGAGCCGAAGCTGGGCGCCCACAACAATCCGGTGCTGTTCCTGCATCCGAAGGACTTCTGCGGCACGCTGGTGGAGCTGGAGCAGGTGCCGAAGCACTGATCCGCGGTTACGCGATCGGCGGGCCGGCGCGGCCCGCACGTCTCCATGCGTGAATTGCCGACCACAGCCGCACGGAAGGGGGTAGCGTCGCTATTCCCTTCCGGTTGACGGCTGGGGGATCTGTTTTCCGCAGGCACCGGGCTTGGGCCCGGCAAGGTCCATGGGCTTCGTTTCGGGTCTGGTCGTCTATGTGATCACCTGGTGGGTGGTCCTGTTCGCCGTATTGCCCTGGGGTGTCCGTGCGCCTGACGACCCGCAGCCGGGCCATGCGGCCGGCGCCCCGGCGACACCGCGGCTGCGGCTCAAATTCGCCGTTACCAGCGCCATCGCCGCAGTCATCTGGCTGATCATCTTCCTCCTGGTTCAATCCGACCTGATCTCGTTCCGGCGAATGGCCATCGGGCTGTAGGCGGCGGTGGCTTGCTGCCGCCATCCCCCCCGTGAGCAGCGATCGGTACGCACCCTGCCTTGGCGCCGCCGGCAGCGGCGGACGCTCAACGCCGGGGAATGCCGCGGACGTTCGGGGCGATGAAATACGCTTGCCGCAGGGCCGCGACCAAGGCCGCAGGTGGGCTGCACCGCCCGTCGGAGTCGATGCGGAATGCTGCGATTGCGAGATCGCCGATCCCGCTCAGCGCACAAAGACCGTGCAAGGCGCGATCAAGCCGAGTGCAATTGCTTAGGAATTCAGCAGAATCGCGGGAAAAAGGGCAATACGAAACGGTCGCGGCGAATTCCGTCTTGCCTTCACCGCGGCTCCGCTCCAACCTTGTTCTTGACCGGAGGGCGTCCCCCTTCGGTTGACGCCTGGTGGCGATTCCTCCCTAAACTTGGGCCGCGCTCCCTGATGGTAGCGCGGCTCTTTTTTTCTTTCGCCCAGGCCGGATGGCGAATTTACAGCCATGGGGTTGTGAAGTCACGCCGATAATAGGGCAGAATCACTGGACTTTCTGCGATTGTGCCCCGCCGGACTATCCCAGATACGCGAATTTCACGATAAACAGCACGGCCAGCACGAGCACCGTCGGCTTGGCATCGCCGAAGCGCCCGCTCAGCAGCTTGATCGCGGCATAGGTGATGAAGCCGAAGGCGATGCCGTGGGCGATGGAGAAGGTCAGCGGCATCGCAATCGCCGTCACCAGTGCCGGTGCATACTCGGTGACGTCGTCCCAATCGATCTCCGTCAGCCCGCGTGCCATCAGGCAGGCAACGAACACCAGTGCCGGCGCCGTGGCATAGGCGGGGATGCTGGTGGCCAAGGGCGAGAAGAACAGCGTCAGCAGGAACAGGACCGCGACGGTGACGGCCGTCAGGCCCGTCCGCCCGCCCGCATTGATGCCGGCCGCGCTCTCGATATAGCTGGTGGTGGTCGATGTCCCCAGGACGGACCCGGCGACGGTCGCGGTGCTGTCGGCAAGCAGCGCGCGCCCCAGTCGCGGCAGCCGCCCCCGCTCGTCCAGCAGCCCGGCGCGCGCGGACACGCCCACCAGCGTCCCGGCGGTGTCGAACAGGTCCACGAACAGAAAGGCGAAGACGATCGTCAACAGGCCGATATTCAGCGCGCCGCCGATGTCCAGCTGCGCGAAGGTGGGCGAGGGGTCGGGCGGCTGGGACAGGATGCTCTCGGGCACGGGCGAAATGCCGAAGATCATGCCCGCGGCGGACACCAGAAGGATCGCGATGATCAGCGCACCGGGCACCCGCAACGCCGTCAGCGCCGCCATGACGACGAAACCGACGGCGGCCAGGATCGGCTCCGGCGTCGTCAGGTTGCCCAGCGTCACCAGCGTGTTCGGGTCGCCCACGATGATACCGGCGTTCTTCAGGCCGATGATCGCGAGGAACAATCCGATCCCCGCGGCGATCGCCATCTTCAGCGATTTGGGGATGGCGTTGATGATGGCTTCGCGCACCGGCAGCAGGCTCAGCACGATGAAGATCACGCCGGACAGGAAGACCGCGCCCAGGGCCACCTGCCAGGTGAAGCCAAGCCCCAGGACGACGCCATAGGTGAAATAGGCGTTCAGGCCCATTCCCGGCGCCAGCGCGACCGGATAATTGGCATAGAGACCCATGATCAGGGTGCCGATAGCCGCCGCCAGACAGGTTGCGACGAACACCGCACCCCGGTCCATGCCCGCATCCGACAGGATCAGCGGATTGACGAAGGCGATATAGGCCATGGTCAGGAAGGTGGTGACACCGGCCACAACCTCGGTGCGCACGGTTGTCTCGTGCGCCTTCAACCCAAACACGCGCTCAAGCATCGCGAAGAACCCCCGGAAATTGATGCGATCTGTCTGGCGCGCTGGTGGGCCGATCGTTGGCGTCGGCTGATTCTTGGTGCCGGTTATTGGAACATTAATGTCCGGCGATCAAGGATCACGCTCATGTTCTGCAAGACCTTCATCGCGATGCTGATCGCAGCCGCTGCCGCCGGAGCGCCGGCCCGTGCACAGGTGTCGGACGCTCCGGTCGAGGTGGCGATCACCGAGCGCGATTGCCGCGCCCTGGTGGCCCACCGGCCGGCGGCCGACGTGGCCTATCAGCCCGGGCGGGATGTGCGTGGCCGGGCGGTCGCACCGGCCGATCTGTCGGGCAACCCCGCCACGCCCGGCCTGGAGACCATTTCGATTCCCCTGCAAATCCGCCTCAGCGACGTCGTGGCGGTGCCCGCGGGCATCGATGCCGATATTCCGTTGTGGACGCTGACGGTCGATGCGGACGGGCGTGCCTATCTGGATGACCAGCCGCTGCACGACGAGGCCGCCGTCCGGGTGGCGGAGGCCTGCCGGGCGCGCTTCGGCCTCTGACCCGCGCCCGGGTCCGTGCCTGCGCATGGACAAGCGCAAGGGCGATTGCCTAGAGTGCGCCGCCCGCCCAGTGGGCAAGGCCCATTTCCCCCGAAAGGCCGACGGTCCCCATGCGCCTGTCACGCTATCTGCTGCCCACCATGAAAGAAACGCCGGCCGAGGCGCAGATCGTCTCGCACCGCTACATGCTGCGGTCCGGCATGATCCGCCAAGCCAGCGCCGGCATCTATTCCTGGCTGCCGCTGGGCCACAGGGTCCTGAAGAAGATCGAGCAGATCGTCCGCGAGGAGCAGGACCGCGCCGGCTGCCAGGAAATGCTGATGCCGACGATCCAGTCGGCCGAGCTTTGGCGCGAAAGCGGCCGATACGAGGACTACGGCAAGGAGATGCTGCGCATCCGCGATCGCCACGACCGCGAGATGCTGTACGGCCCGACGAACGAGGAGCTGATAACCGACATCTTCCGCACGTCCGTGCGCAGCTACCGCGACCTGCCGAAGCTGCTCTATCACATCCAGTGGAAGTTCCGCGACGAGGTCAGGCCCCGCTTCGGCGTCATGCGCGGGCGCGAGTTCCTGATGAAGGACGCCTACAGCTTCGACGTGGATTTCGAAGCGTCCAAAAGATCTTATCACCGGATGTTCGTGTCGTATCTCAGGACGTTCGCCCGCATGGGCCTGCGCGCCATCCCGATGGAGGCGGAGAGCGGGCCGATCGGCGGCAACCTCAGCCACGAATTCATCATCCTGGCCGATACCGGCGAGTCGGACGTCTTCTGCCACCGCGACTATGTCGACCATGACGTGCTGGCGCAGGATGTGGACTATGAAGCCGACCTCGCGCCGATCGTCGACTTCTGGACGGGCAAGTATGCCCGGACCGACGAGAAGCACGACCAGGCCACCTTCGAGGCCGAAGTGCCCGAGGACAAGCGCGTTCACCGCCGCGGCATCGAGGTCGGCCACATCTTCTATTTCGGCACGAAGTACTCCGAGCCCCTGGGCGCCCGGGTGACGACGGCCGACGGGCAGGATGTCGCCGTGCAGATGGGGTCCTACGGCATCGGGGTTTCGCGCCTGGTGGGTGCGATCATCGAGGCCTCGCATGACGAGGCCGGTATCATCTGGCCCGACCCGGTGGCCCCGTTCGATGTCGGCCTGATCAACCTGAAGGTCGGCGATCCGGACTGCGACAAGGCCTGCGAAGACCTGTACGGCCAGCTGACCGCTGCCCACAAGACGGTGCTCTATGACGACCGCGAGGAGCGGCCGGGCGCCAAATTCGCCGACATGGACCTGATCGGCCTGCCATGGCAGCTGATCGTCGGTCCGCGCGGCCTCCAGCGGCACACGGTGGAGCTGAAGCGCCGCGACAGCGGCGAGCGCCAGGAGCTGTCCGTGGGATCGGCACTGGCCAGATTGTGGGCGTGTACGACATAGATTGGCCACAAATAGGCCGATTTTCGTCACCCACGGCCGGGTTCGGCAGGCCAATCAGCAACCACGAGGGCAGGCAGGCGCATGTTCGACAGGTTCGAGCGAACGGTGGCGTTTCGCTATTTGCGGGCACGGCGCAAGGAAGGCTTCATCTCCGTCATCACCACGTTCTCGCTGTTGGGCATCATGCTCGGCGTGGCGACGCTGATCATCGTCATGGCGGTGATGAACGGGTTCCGCGAGGAGCTGACATCGCGCGTGCTGGGACTGACCGGCCACCTCAACGTCTACGGCCTGGGGACGCCGATCAGCGATTTCGACGCCCTGGCCGACCGCATCCGCCCGCTCGACACCGTCGTATCGGTGACGCCGGTCATCGAAGGCCAGGCGCTGGTGACGAGCAGCCGCGGCGGGGCCGCGGGGGCCGCCGTCCGCGGCGTCCGGCCGGAGGATTTCCTGTCCCGCAGCTCGATCGCCGAGAATCTCGTCCTGCTGAACGGTGATCCGGCGTCGTTTGCCGGCAACGACGTGGTCGCCATCGGCACGAAGATGGCCCAGCGCTTCGGCGTCACCCTGGGCGACAGCATCACGCTGATCGCGCCCCAGGGCAATGTGACGGCGCTGGGGACCATGCCGCGGATGCGCGAATACCGCATCGCCGCCCTGTTCGAAGTGGGGATGTTCGAATACGACGACAGCTTCGTCTACATGCCGCTGGAAGCCGCGCAGATCTTCTTCCAGGTGCGCGACGCGGTGACGACGCTGGAAATCTTCGTGTCCGACCCCCACACCCTGGACCGGGCGCGCCAGGAAATCGCCGCCGCGGTCGGCAGCGACGGGCGCCTGTGGAGCTGGCAGGACGCCAATGCCAGCTTCTTCACCGCGCTGAAGGTCGAACGCAACGTCATGTTCCTGATCCTGACGCTGATCATCCTGGTGGCGGCGTTCAACATCATCTCCGGCATGGTGATGCTGGTGAAGGACAAGGGCCGCGACATCGCCATCCTGCGCACCATGGGCGCCAGCCGCGGGTCGGTCATGCGCATCTTCTTCCTGACCGGGGCATCCATCGGCGTCGTCGGCACGCTGGCCGGGCTGGGGCTGGGCATCGCGTTTTCCGACAACATCGAAACGATCCGCCAGTGGCTGCAATCGCTGACGGGCACGACCCTGTTCGACGAGACGATCTACTTCCTGTCCCAGTTGCCGGCCGTGATGGACTGGGGCGAAGTGGCGACCGTCGTCGCCATGTCCATCGGCCTGTCCTTCGCCGCAACCCTGTATCCGTCCTGGCGGGCGGCGCGCCTGGACCCGGTGGAGGCGCTTCGCTATGAATGAAGGCCAGAAGGCACAAGACAGGCGCCCTGCTGCCGCCGCGCCGGCGCCGCTGCTGTCGCTCGATCGCGTCTTCCGGTCCTACCACCAGGGGGGCAACCGGCTGGACGTGCTGCGCGGGGTGTCGCTGACCGTGGGGCAGGGCGAACTGGTGGCTCTGGTCGGGCCCAGCGGGGCGGGCAAGTCGACCCTGCTGCATCTGGCGGGATTGCTGGAACGCCCCGATGCCGGGGAGGTGCTGATCGGCGGCAAGCGCTGCGACCGCATGTCGGACACCGCGCGGACCGAGCTGCGCCGCTCCACCACCGGGTTCGTCTACCAGTTCCACCACCTGCTGCCGGAATTCAACGCGCTGGAAAACGTGGTGCTGCCACAGATGATCGCCGGCGTGCCCCGCAAGGCCGCCCTGGGCCGGGCCAACGAGCTGTTGCGCCTGGTCGGCCTGGCGGCCCGCGCGACGCACCGTCCGGCGCAGCTGTCGGGCGGCGAACAGCAGCGCGTTGCCATCGCCCGGGCGCTGGCCAACCAGCCGCAGATCCTGATCGCCGACGAACCGACCGGCAACCTGGACCACCACACCGCCGACGAGGTTTTCGACATGCTGGCGCGCCTGATCCGCTCCACCGGCACCGGCGCGCTGGTGGCCACCCACAATCTGATGCTGGCCCACCGGATGGACCGCGTGCTGGAGCTGGAGGACGGTGTCCTGTTCCAGCACGAGCGGGTTGAATAGCCCTGATGCCTTGACGTTTCCCCCGGGGGCGATGCCCGAGCCCCCGCGGCAACCCGAGCAGCCGCCCCTTGGAATCCCTTCTCGACACCCTTCTGGCCACGTTTCCGCCGGTGGAGTTGGTGGCGGCGGTATTCACGCTGGCTTGCGTCTGGCTGACGATCCGCCAGAACCTCTGGTGCTGGCCGACGGGCCTGGTCGGGGCCGGCGTCTATGCCGTCGTCTTCTTCCAGGCCAGGCTGCTGTCGGATGCCGCGTTGCAGGTGGTCTTCATCGTCCTCCAGGTCTATGGCTGGCACCACTGGCTCTACGGTGGCAAGGACGGCCGCAACACCCTGCCGGTGAGCGATATCGCCCCCAAGGAAGCCGCGCTGTGGGCGGCGGTGATCGCCGCCGGTACGGTGCTGGTCGGGCGACTGACGACGGAGATGGGGGCCGCCCTGCCGTATTGGGACGCGTTCACCACCGTGGTCAGCCTGGTCGCCCAATACCTGATGGCGCGCAAGGTCGTGCAGTCGTTCCTGTTGTGGATGACCGTCGACGTCGTGGCGGTCGGCATCTATGCGACCAAGGCGCTGTACCTGACGGCCGGGCTCTATGCCGTCTTCCTGTGCCTGGCGACGCTGGGATACCTGAACTGGCGCCGTGCCCGCCGTTTGCAGGACCGGCTGGCCGTTGCCTGACCAGCGCCTGGATGCCCGCGGCCTGGTCCTGGGCAAGTTCCTGCCGCCACATCTGGGGCATAAATACCTGGTCGACTTCGCCCTGGGCTATGTCCGGGATCTGACGGTGGTGGTGGGTACGCTGGCCTCGGAACCGATCCCCGGCAGTCTGCGCCATCGCTGGATGCGGGACGCCTTTCCGGACGCGCGTGTCCTGCACTTGGACGAGGCGCTGCCGCAGGCCCCCGCGGGGCCGCACGACCAGCGGTTCTGGGACCTCTGGCGCACGGCGCTGGCCCGCCTGTGCCCCGATCCCGATTTCATCTTTGCGTCGGAGAGCTATGGCCACCGCCTGGCGCGGGAGATGGGCGCCCGCTTCGTAGCGGTCGACCCGGACCGCGAGCTTGTGCCGATTTCCGCCACTGCGATCCGCGCCGACCCGATGGCCGGTTGGGACTGGATCCTGCCGCAGGCGCGGCCGCATTTCCTCAAGCGCGTTGCCATCGTCGGGCCCGAAAGCACCGGCAAGACGGTGCTGGCGCGGCGGCTGGCCGCCCATTACGGCACGGTGCACATGGCGGAATACGCGCGCGGCTTCCTGGCGCAGCACGACAACCGTTGCGACGACATCGCCCTGATCGGGACGATCGCGCGGGCGCAGGCGGCGGGCGAGGATGCCGTGGCCCGCCAGGCCCGCCGCCTGCTGATCGCCGACACGGACACGCTGACGACCGTGCTGTGGTGCCGCCATTTCTTCGGCCATTGCCCGGACTGGATCGTGCGCCTGGCGGACGCAAGAGCGCATGACCTGTACCTGGTGCTCGACCTCGCGCCCTACGCCCCCGATCCGCAGCGCTTCCATCCGCGGGAAGAAACGCGACGGCAGTTCCGCGACGACCTGGTTGCCGGGCTTGCGGCGCGCCGCCGCCGCTGGACGCTGATCGGCGGCGACTGGGACCAGCGATACGCCGCAGCCTGCCATGAGATCGACCGGTTGCTGGCCGATCCGTCACCGCCCGTGCGCAGCGGTGATTGACAGGCACGCCGGCCCAGACGTGCAATCACCCCCGCGGCCCGCCAACCGGACTCGGGCGGAAGAGGTGGACACCCGATGTTTCGCTCTCGCTTCCAGAAGGTTTCCCAGTCGCCGACGAACCCGCAGGCCGGCTCCGCCGCGCGGCGGTTCGACGTGGCCGACCTCTATGCCGGGCCGGCCTCGCGTCCGGAGGCTGCCGATCCGGGCGCGGTCGGGCTCGACGAAAAACTGCGGCAGGCCTATTTCTGGATCGTCAACACGGCGATCATCAGCCCGTTCTACGATATCGAGTATGAGAGCGGCCCCTCGGCCCGCTATCGGTTCGGTGACAGCGCGGTGTCCGTCACCCTGCCGTCGGGGCAGAGCTATTCCAGCTTCGTCCTCTTGCCGCTGTTGAACCTGGTCGTCCGCAAGCGCTGCCTGATCGTCGGCGGGCCGGGCCGCGGCAAGACGGCGACGGCCGTGCTGATGGGCATCCTGGCCGGCTATTCGTTGCGCGATATCAAGCGGGCGATCCAGCATGGCCAGCCGCAGATGACCATCGCCGACCTTCTGGGCAACCCGCTGCCGGCCGATCTGGTCGGGGCGGAGAGCATGGAGAACATCCGCATCGCCTGGCGCCGCTGGCTGGGCATGCGGGTCAAGGTCATCGACGAATACAACCGCATCCCGACGCGCACGCAATCGGCACTGCTGACGGTGATGGCCGACAACTATGCCGAGCTGCTGGACCAGATCTACGAATGCCCGGAGGCCGCCTGGTACCTGACCGCCAACGATGATGCCGGCGGCGGCACCTATCCGGTGATCGAGGCGTTGCAGGACCGCATCGACATCGTCGTGCGCGCGCTGCACTTCAACACACGCTTCGTGGGCGACCTGTTGCAGCGCATCGAGCATCGCTTCCGGCCGGAAACCATGGTGCCGCCGGAGATCGTCTTCAACGAGGACGAGATCGAGCGCATCTCGGACCAGATCCTGGAAGTGGCCATTCCGCCGGCGATCCGTCGCAGGGTCGAATTCTTCTGCTCGCATTTCGAGTTCTGCGAACCGGCGGCCACCCAGCTGGAATACATGACCAAGGATACGGTCAAGCTGTCCGGCATCGATTTCCACCAGGTCGTTCGCCAGGATACCGGCAAGGACAAGCTGAAGGACCTGGGCAGCCAGACGCGCAACGGCGTATCGGTGCGCACGCTGTTGACCCTGTTCGTCTTCGTCAAGGCCATGGCCTATTTCCGCGGGACGGCCGAAGCGACGCTGGACGACGTGCGCCAGCTTCTGCCCTTCGTCCTGCACGACCGGCTGGACCCGCACCTGTCTTCGCCGTTCTTCGACCAGCCGGAAAACCAGGCGTTGCGGGTCGACCGCCTGAGCTGGCTGCGCCACCTGTTCGACCTGTCCTGCGCCGAATACGACCGCCTGGACCTGGACCGCGACGACCCCGTGGCCAGGCTGGAGGCCGAGTTCGCCAAGGGGCTGGAAGGCTTGGGCGAGCGCGAGGCGCGGGCACAGCTGGTGGAGATCGAGCGGCTGCTGGCGGACTGGAGCCAGTCGCGCAAGATCTACGGCCATATCTTCGATGATGTGCTGAAGCTGAAATACCTGCACCAGCGCTACACCAACTATCTCAGGTGGCGGCAGTGGCAGAGCTGAGCGGCTTCTTCGCCGACCACCTGCGCCGGCGGCGGCAGGATTACAACGACCGCTTCGCGGCCGCGCGCATGGCGGCACCCGCGCTGGACGGCGAAGCCCTGCTGGACCACCTGGCCCGCACGGTGGCGCCGGTGGTCGACGCCGTCGCCGTCGCTGACCCGGCGGGCGCGGCCGCGGCGGCGGATGCCCTCTATGCCGTCTCGCTGGAGCTGCTGGGTCGCGACCTGGTGGGGCCGCGCTGCCGCCAGGCGGCCGTCAACGACGGCTGGCGCCATCTTCTGGCGGCGTTCCCGATGATCACTGCGGCCGAGGCGGATGCCTTCGCACGCGCGATCACCAATGCCATCCACGCCATCAGCGCGCACGGCACGGCCGACCCGTCCCTCTGGCTCGGCCACATGGCCGCAGTGGAAGGGCAGGCGGCGGATTTGGCGACGCTGCTCGACTGCGGCGTCGTCGCCGCCTGGCGCATCGGGATGGCACAGTACCGGGAGGCTGCCCTGGACGCTGCCGGGCGCCTGCCGGCGGCCCTGGTGGCGGCCCTGCTGCGGTTGCCGCCCGCAACGGTGCCCGGCCTGGTCGAGGCCTGGCGCGCCGACCCATGGGCGCAACAGGCGGGCCAACCGGATCGTGTCCCGCGCCGCGTCGCGACGGTGGGCGGCTTCCGCGGCTTCGGCGGCCCGTTCCTGACGCCGCCGGTGGTCGTGTCGCAGGGCCGGCGTCTGGTCGCCTTCGATGCCGAGCGGGCATGGACGATCGTGGCCGACCGCTTCGGGGCCACGCTGCTGCCCGACACCGTCGACGACTATGATGCCGACCCGCCTGCCGATCGCCCATCCATCGATCGCCGCGGCCAGGCCCGCTTCGGGCACGAGACGGCACAGTTCCGCGACCTGGCCGACCCGGCCAGCTTCGCCAGCGACGGCACCACGCTGGCCGTGACCT
>JACKIG010000028.1 GCA_020638595.1 Rhodospirillaceae bacterium
CGGCCGTGCGCCGCACGCGGTCCAGCCTGACGGACAAGGCGGCCGCGCTGGAAGCCCTCAAGGCCAGCCAGGCACAACTGGCCTTCGCGGCCGAGGCGGCAAATATCGGCCTCTGGGACTGGAACACGCAGACAGGCAAGACCTGGTTTTCCCGGAAATGGGCCGAGCAGCTGGGTCTGGAGACGCACGAGAGCGATGGCCACATCGATACCTGGTTGTCGTTCCTGCATCCCGACGACCGGCAGCTCGTCCATGAGGTCCTGCAGAGCCATCTGACGCATGGCGCACGCTGGACCGTCGAATTCCGGATGCGGACGCACGACGCCGGCTATCAATGGTTCCGTGCCTTCGGCAAGGCCACCAAGGGTGACGGCGATGCGCCGGTGCACATCGCGGGCGCCACCTTGAACATCGCCGAGGAGAAGGCCCGGCAGGAGGAAATCCACCGGATTGCCCAGAGCCTGTCCCGGGCGCAGACGATCGCCAAGCTCGGCAGCTGGGATTGGGATATCGCGCAGAACAGCGTTCTGCCGTCCGACGAGCTATGCCGCATTTTCGGCATCGATCCCGAAGGACCCGAAGCCACCCACGCCGGCTTCCGCTCGCGGATCCATCCCGACGACATCGAACGCGTCGACAGCGCCATCCGCTGTGCGCTCGACGGCCAGGCCGCCTACGACGTCGAGTTCCGGGTCCTGCCCGTACCCGGCGAGGACAAGGCCATCATCTGCCACGCCGTCGGGGATGTCGTCAGGGATGACGAGGGCCGGCCGGTTCTCTTCACCGGCACCTCGCAGGATATCACCAAGCGCAAGCAGCTCGAGGACGAGCTGAAACATCGCACCGAAGAAGCGGAGATGATCCTGAACCATGCCCCGGTGCGCATCTGGTTCAAGGATGACGAAAACCGCATCCTCAGGGCCAACCGGGCTGCGGCGGATTCGATGGGGTTGACGGTCGAGGAAGCCGAGGGCTCGAACACGGCCGACCATTTCCCGACATTGGCGGCGCAATACCACGCCGACGACATGACGGTCATCGCCAGTGGCGAGCCGATGCTGGATCTCGTTGAGCCCTATGCCCCGGCCGGCCGGCCGCAGGGGTGGAGCAGGACGAACAAGGTGCCGTATTGCGATCCGGAGACGGGCAAACGCTTCATCTTCGTCGCGTCCATCGACATCACCGCCGAAAGGATGGCCCAGGACGCGGAGCACGCGACCGCCGAACGCTACCGGCTGCTCTACAAGCGCACCCCGGCGATGATGCATTCCGTCGACCGTGACGGCATTCTGGTCGCCGTCAGCAATCTCTGGCTGGAGAAGCTGGGCTATCGGCGCGAGGACGTCATCGGCCGCCCGGCCAGTGATTTCCTGACGCCGGAATCGGCCCACAAGGCAGTCACGGACGCACTGGTGCCGCTTCGCCAGACGGGGGCCTGCAAGGACGTCGACCTGCAGTTCGTCACCAGGACGGGCGAGATCCTGGACACGCAGCTTTCGGCCGTCACCCAGCATGACGAGAGCGGAGAGATCAGCGGCACCCTGGCGGTCATGACCGACGTCTCGGAGCGCCGGGTGATCGAACGCCGGCTGATCCAGGCGCAGAAGATGGAAGCGGTGGGTCAGCTCACCGGCGGGATGGCCCATGACTTCAACAACCTCTTGAGCGTCATCGTCGGCAATCTGGAATTGCTGGAGCTGGCCATCAAGTCCGACCCGCAGGCATCCCATCGCGCCCGGTCCGCCATGAACGCGGCGGAGCGCGGCGCATTGCTGACCCAGCGCCTACTGGCCTTCTCCCGCCGGCAGGCCCTCGAAACCAAGACCATCGACGTCAACGAACTGGTCGGCAGCATGAGCAACCTGCTGCGGCGAACCCTTGGGGAGACGATCGAGCTTCAGTTCAACCCCGACGACGACCTGTGGAGCGCGCACACCGATCCCGGCCAGCTTGAATCGGCCGTTCTCAACCTCGCCATCAATGCGCGGGACGCCATGCCCCGGGGCGGCCACCTGATCATCGAAACGCGCAATACCCACCTTGACCAGGACTACGCAAACCAGGAAGTCGACGTCGAACCGGGCGACTATGTCCACGTGACCGTGTCGGATACGGGAACGGGCATCCCGGCGGAAATCCTGGACAAGGTCTTCGACCCGTTCTTCACCACCAAGGAGGTCGGCAAGGGAACCGGTCTCGGCCTCAGCATGGTGCTGGGTTTCGTCAAGCAGTCGGGCGGTCACGTCAAGATCTACAGCGAGGATGGCAACGGCACGACGGTCAACCTGTATCTCCGGCGCGCCGAAGCGGCCGCCGACACGGATGCGATGCCTTCAGGGATCGACCAGAACTGCGCCGACGGCGCTGGGACAATCCTGCTGGTCGAAGACCAGGACAGCATTCGGGAGTTCGCCCAGGATATGCTGGAGGAGCTGGGCTATCACGTGCTGGCAGCGGAAAACGGCCTTGCCGCCCTGGCGGTGCTGGACGCCAACCCGTCCATCGACCTGCTGCTGACCGATATCGTCATGCCGGGGGGACTGAGCGGCCCGCAGCTGGCGCGGCTGGCCTGCGAGCGCCGGCCGGATCTCAGGCTGCTCTACATGTCCGGCTTTGCGGAAAGCAAGGTGCTGCTGGACGGCGAGGTCGAGCTGGCCAGCGACCTCATCCACAAGCCGTTCCGGCGGGCGGAGCTGGCGCGCAAGGTTCATGCGGCGATGACGGCGCCGGCCAAGTCGGACCGCCCCCGGCGCGCCGTATCCGGCTGACCGATCGGGCCGCGGCGGTCGGCCGGCCTACGGCATTTCGATGCTGACCACGTGCACCCCCGGCGGCAGGGGATCGCTGTTGAGGATCGCGGCCAACAGGCGCGCCTGGGCCTCGTCGAAGCTGCCGGAGATCATGGCGCTGCCGCCGATGATCGGTTCCTGGATATAGGGCGCCGACATCACCTGCCGGTCCAGCACGATGGCAAGGCGACGGCCGAGCAGGTCTGTGGTGATGTCGCCGAAACGCTCCCTTCCCTTGTCCGTGAAGCGCACGGTGATTGCCCAGCCCCCATGCTGGGCGATCGCGGCGTCGGCCGATTCGATGGCCTGGCCTTCCAGCAGCGGCTCGATCTCGACGATCATGGCACGGCCGTCGTCGTCCATCGACGCCAGGGCCATCTGGTCCGGTCCCACCGGTGCGCCGGGCGGCAGGTCATCGACGACGCGATGGAAGGAGAGGACGCCGGGATTGAGCGCCGGCTGCACCAGGTCCAGCGGGTTGTCCGCCGTCGCGATGCCCAGGCGGATGCTGCCGGCGCCTTCGGGATGGACCACCAGGCGGCACACCCCGGGCTGGGTCAGCCTGTCTTCGATCGTCGCGGCGTCCTGGTCGTCCAGGGCCTCGCCATCGGCCTCAAGCACCAGCTCGTACCAGGGGATGGTTCCGGCACACTCCGGGGTCGGCGGCAGATCGGTCACGGGCATGCCCGGCGCCGGATGGTCCCCGCAGTCGACCGCGCCGAAGAACAGCCGGCAGATCAGAATGGCCAGGCCAAGCCCGCCGGGTGCTGTCTCTTCCACGTCCGTTCCCCCCTCTTGCGCTGTCGTCGGCCGCACCATCCCGGCCCGATCCCGGGCCATCGCCCGCCGTCGCATCGGCGCTTGTGCGACCGTGACGGCCTTGCCACCATGCGCCCCGGTCCGGATCGCGCCCGACAACGGCGGGGAGGCAGCAGCAGTGACGACCATCGTCTACATGATTCTGGTCTTTTTCGAGCCTTTCTCGGGCGCGCCGTTCGATACGGGCATCAACACCAGGACCTATCCGTCGCTGGAGGAGTGCCTGGCCGCCATTCCGGCGACGATCGAAAGCGAGATCGACGCGTCGGTGCGCGACTGGGTCCGCGGTGCGGCCTGTGTCGAACCGTCGATGGCCGATGCGATCATGGGCGCGAAGGACCAGCTGACCCCGTGACCATCGGTGGACTGCAGCAGGATGGCATCGGCTGAGGCCTGATACCCGCCCGATCGCGCCGATGCGACGGGACCGGGTCAGCCCCTATCCCAGGGCGGCACTGGCTTCCACCGCCGCGATGGAGGATCGGCGGACGTCCTCCGGACAGTCCGGTCCCAGGCGGGCGAGCATGGCGGCGGTCCGCACCTGCGTCCAGCGGTCATAGGCGGCACGGATGTCGTCGGCGCTCAGGTCCGGCAGGTCCAGGATCGTCTCGCGGTGCGATGCCGGCCGGTCCAGGTAGTCGGCGGGCAGATACCCCCGGTCCCGGCAGTGCTGGAACAGCCGCGTACCCGGATAGGGGTAGAAGACGAAATAGCCGAAGTCATCGGGTCGCAGCTCGTCATGCAGGGCCAGCGTGGCGTCCAGGTCGTCGCGCGTTTCCCCCGGCACGCCGATCATGTAGTTGGCCGTCACCAGAATACCCGCCTCACGCGTGGCGCGGAACACGTCGACCAGGCGGTCGTTGCCGACCGGGCGCTGCATGACCTCGCGGCGCACGCGCTCGCTGCCGCTCTCGACGCCATAGGTGATGTGGAAGCACCCGGCGGCCGCCAGCGCCTCGATCATCGCCGGAACCATCGTCTCGACCCGGGCATGCAGCGAAAAGCCGACGCCGATGCGCTCGCGGTAGATGCGGCAGAACTCCATCACCCAGGGCCGGTGCAGGGTGAAGGTATCGTCCAGGAAGATGACGTAGTTCAGCGGGCCGGCGGCGCGGATCGCCTCCAGCTCGCCGATCACCGATCCCACCGATCGGCGCCGGCCGTAGCGGCCGAGACCGGCATACATCTCCTCATACAGCCGGGCCGCGCAGTAGGTGCACGGGAAGGGGCAGCCGCGCTGGGTGGTCATGTGGACGACGCCGTGGCGCTCGTCCAACAGGTCGCGGGCCATCGGCGGCAGGGCGTCCAGCGGCTCGATCGGTGGGCGCAGCGGCGGGCGGGTGCCGCCCTTGACCCAGAGATTGGCAATGCTGCCGTCGGCGATCGGGCCGCCGGCTTCGATCGCCTGCACCAGGTCCAGCAGCACCGCCTCGCCCTCGCCCAGGCAGACGAAGTCGATGCCGGGTGCGGCCAGCGTCTCTTCCGGGGAATAGGTGGGATGCAGGCCGCCGGCCACGACAGGCACGGCCACGTGCTGCCGCAGCGCCGCCAGCAGGCGCCGGGCGGGCAGCCACTGGCGCGTCGTCAGCGAGACGCCGACCAGCCCCGCGCCCGAGGCGCGGATCGCCGCAGCGACGTCGCCGGCCTGCGTCTCCACGCCGACGCGCAGCAGGCCTGCCCCGTACCCATGCCGGCGCAGCCAGGCCGCAAGACAGGCCGGGCCGATCGACGCGACCGACCAGCTGCGCTCAAGGTCGATCTCCAGGAACAGAACGTTCACCCGTGCCGACACCTCCGCCCCCCAGGCGGGCCCGGGGATGCGGGGCCTGCCGGACCACAACTGTCCGGCCGGGCACGGGATGCGTCAAGGCCGGGCGACGCCGGTCGGGACCTATCCGGCGAGCATCAGCAGCGCGACGGCACAGACCAGGGCGACGGCAAGTTTGGCATGCTCAATGACATGCATCGTTTCCTGACGCATGGCGATGGTTCCTCTGAAATCTTGTTTCGCTTGAATCTGGGACCCCGCCATCGGGGTTTCGAGCAATATTGTTATAACGCCGTGGCGTATTGCCGGCCCGGCAGGCAAGGTCGCGGACGGTCCGGCGGGGCCGGCCATCGGAAAATTACCAAGGATTTGTAACGTTTGCGGGGGCGGTCCACGCATCCGCCGTCTTTTCCAGCCACAGGCTGGTCTCGAACGTGCCGGCCGCCAGCGGCAGGGGGCCGGCGGCGCTGGCGGCGACCTT
Source organism: Rhodospirillaceae bacterium (assembly GCA_020638595.1). Taxonomy (GTDB): domain Bacteria; phylum Pseudomonadota; class Alphaproteobacteria; order DSM-16000; family Inquilinaceae; genus JACKIG01. The sequence continues at coordinate 5,858 of JACKIG010000028.1, forward strand.
GTCCGCCAGGCGCGTGGTGGCGTAGTGGGCGGCGAACAGCGGGCGCACCGCACCCGCAGCCAGAAGGGCGGCCACGGCCTGCTGCTCGTTATAGCCGCGCCAGTGCCAGGACGGCGGGTAGTCGTCGGGCAGGAAGATGTCGTGGATGTGGATCAGCACGCCTGCCGGCAGCCGGGCCAGCACCTGGCCGAACAGCAGGTCCAGATCGGTGCCCGGCATCAGGATATGGCTGGAATCGATGAACAGGATGTCACCGGGTGCAAGGCCGGCGAAGGCATCGGCCGGTGCCTGCTGCGCGGTGCAGGCAAGGTGATCGACCGCCAGCCCCGTCAGCGCCCGGCGCGGCTGGGGATCGATGGCGGTGATGCGGGTCGCCAGCCCGCCGTCGGCGACGGCGCGGGCCAGGAAGCGGGTGGAATGGCCGCTGCCGACCTCGACGATCCGCTGCGGCCGGCGCTCGCGCACCATGGCATAGGCGACCGCCGCATCCAGGCGCGCAAACCAGCCCTGGTCCCAGCGCGGCGCCGGCGGCGGCTGGCCGCCGATGGCGGCGAAGTCGGCCCCGTAGGCGTCCAGGCCGTCCAGCACACCCTGGAACGCCGGCACCCGGGCGGCAAACAGCGCCTCGATGACGGGGTTGGGCGGCTGCGGCCGGGCGATGCCGGCGGCCTGGGCATAGGGGATGAAGAAGCCGCGGGCACCCAGGCCCAGCACCGTCGACAGACCCAGGCCCAGACGGCGAAGCCGTTTCGGCAGCTTGGCGGCCATGGGTGCCCGAGCCCAGGCCTATGCGGGCAGGGGCTGGCCTGGGAACAAAGGTTCGCGGCCCGGCGGCAGGAGATCCCCGCATTCGCGGGGAGGACGGGTATGTGATGGGGTGGCAATCAAGTCCACGCGCATTTCTCACTCTCGCCGGGCAACGGATTGTCTGCACCAGCCATTTGCCCGTCACCCCCGCGCAGGCGGGGGTCGCCCGGTGCTGAGTGCGGATTGCGCCACGGGAGACCGTGCCAATGGACCGTGCGGTCGGACCTAGACGTGCAGCACGTCGCCTTCGCGGGCGACGATGGTGCCCGGTCGCAGCCGCGCCGCCTCATCGGCGATCCGATCCATGAAGTCGTCGTCGTGGTTGGGATCGTGGTGGAAGGGGACGGCCAGGCGGACATTGGCGGCGTCGGCGACGCGCAGGCATTCCTGCCAGGTGGAATGCCCCCAGGTGCGGTAGCGCGGGAATTCGTCGTCGGTGAACATGCTGTCGTAGATCATGACGTCGCAGTCGCGCACCAGCTCGACGATCGCCTGGTCGGTCTGGTCGGGCACGTGTTCGGTATCGGTGATGACGGCGATGCTGCGGCCGCCGAAGTCGACGCGATAGCCGGTGGCGCGGTTGGGGTGGTTCAGCGGACAGGTGCTGACCACCACGCCGGGCTTGATCTCGAACCGGTCGCCGGCGGTGAAGTCGCGATATTCGCAGGACTGGAAGATGTGCAGCGGCACCGGGAACAGCGGTGCCATCATCATGTCGCACAGCACCGCCTGCAGCGTCACCTCCGGCAACAGGTGCCCGGCCCAGAAGCTGACGCGCACATCGGTGAAATAGGCCGGCTGGAAGAACGGCACACCGACCACATGATCGAAATGCGTATGGGTGAACAGCACGTCCACATGGGTCGGCCGTTCCTTCACCAGCCGGCTGCCCAAGGGGCGCATGCCGGTGCCGCCGTCGATCACCAGGACATGCGGGCCGCAGCGCAGTTCAAGGCAGGTGGTGTTGCCGCCATAGCGCACGGTTCCCGGCCCGGGGCAGGCGATGCTGCCGCGTACGCCCCAGAATTTGACGTAGAAGGGGTCCCGGTCGGTCATAGGCGGTGGCTAGAGCAATCTCCAAGAGTCGCCGATCCGGCCCGGGGAGCACGGGATCCCCTGCAATCTGGCAGCGCGGCATGGCGAAGTCGAGGCAAAATGCCAGGGGGGGAACCGGCCCGCCATGATCACGTGACCAGCCGGTAGCCACCGGGCTCGGTGACGAGAAGCTTGGCGCTGGACGGATCGTCCTCGATCTTCTGGCGCAGGCGGTAGACGTGGGTTTCCAGCGTGTGCGTGGTCACGCCAGCATTGTAGCCCCAGACCTCGCCCAACAGGGTGTCGCGGCCGACCACCTTGTTGCCGACGCGGTAGAGGTATTTCAGGATCGCCGTTTCCTTTTCGGTCAGCCGGATCTTGGCGTTCTTGGCCTCGTCGATCAGCATCTTGGCGCTGGGCCGGAAGGTGTAGCGGCCGATGGTGAAGACGGCATCCTCGCTCTGCTCGAACTGGCGCAGCTGCGCACGGATGCGCGCCAGCAGCACGCCCAGGCGGAACGGCTTGGTGACGTAGTCGTTGGCACCGCTGTCCAGGCCCAGGATGGCATCGGAATCGGTGTCCACCGCCGTCAGCATGATGATCGGGCTGCGCACGCCGTTGCGCCGCATCAGCCGGCAGAGGTCGCGCCCGTCCATGTCCGGCAGGCCGACATCCAGCAGGATGCAATCGAAATAGGTGTCCTTCGCCTGCGTCAGGGCCGAGGCCGCCGTTTCCGCCTCGCTGGTGGAAAACTCTTCCAGAAGCTCCAGCTGTTCGGCCAGCGAGCCGCGCAGGGTGTCGTCGTCGTCGACCAGCAGGATCTTCTTGTTGGACGTCATGGTCCTGCCCGAAACCCCGCATTCCTGTGCAAAGCCGCCCGCACGTGGTAGCGACAGGGGCCTTCGGTTGCAAGACCCTAGCCCGCATTTCCAGCACCGTCCACGATCACCGTCGCAGCGGCGGACCGTTCCGGCCTCTCCCCATGGGCGGGGGAACGGTGTAGGGTCGCGTCCATGACCGCAACGGCCGACCCGACCCTTGTCGCCCCCGGCGCCTTCGACCGCCAGTCCAGCCTGCGGGCGGTCGAACGCGCCTGCGGCGAGCTGCGCCGCGGCGACCCGGTGCTGGTCCGTCCCGACTATGGGCCGGCGCTGCTGGCCCATGGGGTGGAGGCGCTGACCGACGGGGCGATCGCGCGCATGCGCGAGCTGACGGGTGTGCCCCCGGCGCTGGTCATCACCGTGCAGCGGGCGGCCGCCCTGGGCCTGTGCGGCGAACAGGCCGGCGTCATGGCGATCGAGCCGGCGGAGCTGTTGAGCGCGGACCTCGTGCGCCGCATCAGCGACCCGACGGAGCCGATCGACGCCGCCCTGGTGGCCACGCTGCCCAGCCGCAGCTTCGCCCCCACCAGCCGCGACGGCGCGGTCGCCGTGGCGCGGCTGGCCAAGCTTGCCCGGCTGCTGCCGGCCGCCGTCATCGCCCCGGTGGAACGGCCGCTGGCGACGGAACGCCTGGTGGCGCGGCTGGATATCCTGTCGGTTTCGGCCTTCGACATCGACCACTACGAACACCACGCCGCGCGCAGCCTGACCCGGGTCGCCGATGCCCGCGTGCCGCTGGCGGGCGCACCGGAAACGCGCATCATCGCCTTCCGGCCGGTCGACGGCGGGCAGGAGCACCTGGCCATCGTCATCGGCCAGCCCGAGGCGGACGCGCCGGTGCTGGCGCGCCTGCATTCCCAGTGCTTTACCGGCGACCTGCTGGGATCGCTGCGCTGCGACTGCGGCCAGCAGCTGCGCGGCGCGATTGCGGAGATCGCGCGCCAGGGCAGCGGCATGCTGTTGTACCTGGCCCAGGAAGGCCGCGGCATCGGCCTGATCAACAAGCTGCGCGCCTACCGCTTGCAGGACGGGGATTTCGACACCGTCGACGCCAACGAGATGCTGGGCTACGACGCCGACGAGCGGATCTACCTGCCGGCGGCCGAAATGCTGCGCCACCTGGGCTTCCGCACGGTCAAGCTGATGACCAACAACCCGGACAAGGTGGAACAGCTGGCCCGCTTCGGCATCGAGGTGGCCGAGCGCGTGCCGCACGCCTTTCCCGCCAACGGCCACAACGAATTCTACCTGGGCACCAAGCGGCGGCGCAGCGGGCACATCCTGTAGGGGCGGGCCGGGAATCCCCTGCCCGGCGGCAAATCTTGCCGGTCCCGGGTCGGCGCCCGATGGCGCGGAATGGCGGTTTCCGGCGGTTGCGACGGCTTGGCACGGCGGTTGCGAGTGATCGGGCCGGAGGTGGCCCGATGATCGACCCGTCAACCTACGACGACGCCGCAATGTGGCCCGGCGGCCCGGATGACCATGGCCCGTCGCGCATCACCGTGCGGCGGCAGATCGCCGCCTGGGAGGCTGTGCCCGAAGAACAGCGCATGACGTTCGAGGACATGCTCGACATCGTCAATCCGCTGCAGCACATCCCCCTGGTGTCCACCGCCTATCGCGAGCTGACCGGCGACGAGATCCGCGGCCCGGCCCGCATCCTGGGCGGGCTGGTCTATGGCGGACCCGTCGGCTTCGCCAGTGCCATGGCCGAGTCGGTGTTCGTCGAATCGACGGGGCACGATTTCGGCGGCACCGCGGTTGCCATGGTCCTGGGCGAGGACGAGCGGCCCGTCTACACGGCGGCAGACGGCGGCACCTATGCCGAGCTGCCGGCCGACGCCGCGGCCGCCGGTGCGCCCGCCCTGGCGCAGGCCGCCCCCGTGGGGCAGATGGCCATGCCGGCGATGCCGTTGCCGGGCCAGGGCACCCCGGCCATTCTTGAGGGGCTGACAGGCCCCAGCGTTTCCATGGCGCCGATGCCCGGGGGCGCAGCGGCGACGGCTACCGCCCCGCTGTCCGGCGATTCGCGCCTGGATGCCGCCCTGATGGCGCTGGCGATCGAGAACGAGCCGGCCACGCCCGGCGACGCCGAACGCGAGGAAGACCGGCAGGCGGCCCCCGCCGCGGGCGCCTCCCGCTACGCCGGCTGGCCCGTCGCCGCACCCGGACGCCGTGTTCCGGTTCCCGAGACCGGCCATGTCATGAGCGATGCGGTCAACGCCTATCAGGCGCTGGCCCCGTCGACCGGGCCTTTGGCCGCCGGCACCGCGCCGCCGGCCGGCGGGCTGCTGGGCACCTACTGACGAGGGGGACCGGACCGCCAGGCCGCCTGTTGCCCGGCCGGCCCGGCGCGCATAATGGCGCCGCAGGCAGGGGAACCCGAGCGGACGCGCCATGGCCGATGAAGACCTGATCGTCACCCCGGACGGATGGCTGCGCTTCGCCGGCCGGCGGTGGCGCTGCGCGCTGGGGCGCGCCGGCATCCGCCACGACAAGCGCGAGGGCGACGGCGCAACGCCGGTCGGCCGGTTCCCGCTGCGGCGCCTGCTCTACCGGGCCGACCGCGTCGGCCGGCCGGCGACGGCCCTGCCCGCCGCAGCGATCGCGCCCGAGGACGGATGGTGCGACGACGCGGCGCACCCCGACTACAACCGCCAGGTCATCCTGCCGTTTCCCGCCGGCCACGAGCGCCTGTGGCGCGATGACGGCCTGTACGACCTGCTGGTGGTGCTGGGCCACAACGACGACCCGGTGATCGCCGGCGCCGGCAGCGCCATCTTCCTGCATGTCGCCCGTCCCGGCTACGAACCGACCGAAGGCTGCGTTGCCCTGGACCGGGACGATCTGGCCACCCTGTTGGCACGCGTGCCCGCCGGCGCGCTGATGCGGGTGCTGGCGACGGCGCCGTGATGCGCGGGACACCAGTGGCCGACAGACGCCAACACGCCTAAGATTTGCAGGTGCTATCCTGAATCCACTCGATGCTGGTTCATGCGGATGGTCGACGCTAATATTATTGATCGAAACCGATTGCGTCATGCGGTCCGTCCGGCATCGCCGACGGGACACAGATAGAGAGTACCAATAGTCAGCAATGGATCATCGCGCTCGAACATTGCGGACATTTTGGCGTAATTTTCTATTATTATCTTTGATTCCAATCGTAATACTCGTACTCTACACCGTAAGCACGGTGAATGGTCGCATTGCGGAGATCATTCTGACGGAGCAGGTTCTTGTGAACCTGGGATCGGAAGCGATCTCGCAGGGGCTGGCTCAGGTGGCCGTCGACCTCTGTGTCCTGTCCAGGCAGAACGAAGTCCGTGACTATATAAACACCGGGGACGCTGCATACATTCCCGGGATCGCCCGCGAGTATCTTACCCTCGTTGAAAACACACGAGTGTATGATCAAGTCCGACTTCTGGACGAAACCGGAATGGAACGGATCCGGGTGAACTACTACGCCGGGGAGGCCCATCTGGTTGCCCCGGAATTGCTCCAGGACAAATCAGACCGGTACTATTTCATCGAATCCATGGCCCGGCAGGCCGGCGCCATCTATGTCTCCCCGCTGGATCTGAACGTCGAACACGACGAGATCGAGCTGCCATTCAAGCCGATGATCCGGTTCGGCACGCCCGTATTCGACGACGCAGGCCAGCCGCGCGGTATCATCCTGGTCAACTTTCTGGCCCAGGCGATGCTGGACAGGGTAGAGGCCCTCGGCAGCGTTTCGCCCGGTCAGCCGTTCATGCTGAACGGGGACGGCTACTGGCTGGCCAGTCCCGACCCGGGACAGACCTGGGGATTCATGTTTCCCGACCGCAGCGAGGACAGGATGTCCGTGCGCTTCCCGGCGGAATGGGAGGAGATGCAAGGAACCGTCTGGGGCTATATGCGCACCGGGAACGGTCTTTTCACCTATGCGCAACTGTTCCCGCTGACGGCCATCGGCAATTGCGCGGGGGCGGAAGAAGAAGACAGGGAGGGGTTTGCCGAGGCCGGCGACTATCGCTGGATCGTCGCTTCGCATGTCCCGGAGTCGCATATCGAGGAGATCTGGCAGAAGGCGACGTTCAGGTCCCTCGGCATCGGCCTGCCCGTGCTGGTCCTGCTGGCCGTCGGGACGCGCGCCATCGGCTTGGTGATTGGCCAGCGTCAACGCTATCAGGCCCGGCTGGAAGCGATGGCGCGGTTCGATGCGCTGACCCGGCTTGCCAATCGCGCCACGCTGGAAGACCGGCTGGCACGCGAGGCCGATCGCGATCGGCGCTATGGCCGCAGATTCGCGGTGCTGTATCTCGACCTGGATGGGTTCAAGGATATCAACGACACCCTGGGCCACGAGGCCGGCGACCGTGTCCTTCAGGATGTCGCCGGCGTGCTGAATTCCCGCTGCCGTTCCGTCGACACGCCGGCCCGTTTCGGCGGGGATGAATTCGTCGTCCTGCTCACGGAAATCCGCGACAAACAGGCGGCCTACGACGTGGCAACGGATATCCTGGACCGGATCGGCGGCCTGACCTATGGCGACCTGACGGTAGGGGTCAGCATCGGCATTGCCGTCTGGCCGGACGACGATGGTGAAGCCTCGCACATCGTACGGATCGCCGATGCCGCCATGTATGTCGCCAAGAAGTCCGGCAAGAATCGGGTTCAGTTGGCGGAGGTGTAGGGCGGCATCGCACCCGCGGCGTGCTGCATCAGGCTCTAGCTCCGCGGCAGGCGTTCGCCGAAGATGGCGGTCCCGACCCGCACCAGGGTGGCGCCCTGGTGAATCGCCGCTTCGAAATCCGCGCTCATGCCCATGCTCAGCACCGGCAGGCCGAGATCGGCCGCCAGTTCGGCCAGCAGGGCGAAATGGGGGGCCGGCGCCTCGTCCAGCGGCGGGATGCACATCAGGCCGCGGACCGCCAGGCCGCAGTCTTCGGCGGCGACGCGGTAGAAACCGGGCAGCTCGCGCGGCACGATCCCGTGCTTCTGCGCTTCCTCGCCGGTATTGACCTCGATCAGGCAGTCCAGGCGGCGGCCGGTGCGCGCCATCTCTTCCGCCAGGGCGCGTGCCAGCTTCGGCCGGTCGACGGTCTCGATCATGTCGAACAGGGCGACCGCGTCGCGCACCTTGTTGGTCTGCAACGGGCCGATCAGGTGCAGCCGAAGGTCGGGCAGCCGCTCGCGGAAGCCGGGCCAACGCATCGCGGCCTCCTGCACGCGGTTCTCGCCGAACAGCCGGTGGCCGGCGGCCACGGCGGCGGCCACGCGGTCCGGCGGCTGCATCTTGCTGACGGCGACCAGGGCGACATCGCCGGGCCGGCGACCGGCCGCCTCCGCCGCGCGGTCCATCCGGGACCGGATGTCCGCCAGGTTCCCGGCGACCGCGGCCGTCACCGCCGCATCCGCCACGCCCGAATGGTGCTGGGACATCCCGCCCTCCCCGCCGGCGCTAGAAGACCGGCCGATCGTTGTCGTCCAGATAGCCGAAGCGCCGCATCACCGCCGCGTGGTCGGCGATCAGCTTGGCGACGTGGTCCGCCGTCAGCGTCTTGCGCCAGCCGCCGACCTTGCCCTGGCGGAAGAAACGGTCGGCCTTGGGCGGCCGCTCCTTGAAGCCGATCTTCTTTTCCTGGCGCGACAGCACCTCGAACGAGCTGAAGCGGATCGCCTTCAACAGGCGCTGGCGGTTCGGCGGCAGGTGCAGGAACTGCACGAAGGCGCCGAACGTCGCTTCGGCCTTTGTCGCCATATCCTCGTACCGCATGAGATGGGGATTGAGGCCGGGGGCTTCGACCCAGGAACGGACATGGGACGACCAGCTGCCCAGCATCTGGAAACCCAGCCGCCCGGTGGTGGCCAGCCGGCTGGTGGACAGGCCCATCAGGTGCACGGCTTCGTCGATGGACACGCCCAGGTGGTGGGCGTAGGACACGGCCGTGTCCAGCGGGTTGCGGATGATATAGACCGCGCCCTGCGTGACCTCCGGCGTAATGGTCGCCACACCGTCATAGTCGCCCAGCGCGCTGTGGGTCTTGACGAAGATACTTTCCGGCCGGGCGGCGGCGATCAGCCGGTGCACCTGCGGGCGCAGGCGGTTCTGGTCGTCATCGGTCAGGCTGTCGAACGGCTTGCCCGTCAGCCGCTCGAACAGGTCGGCACGGCAGTCGGTGAACGTGAAGTTGGTCAGCGTGTTGATGTTCACCGGTTCCGGCAGGTTGGCGAACAGGTTGGCCAGGAAGATGCGCAACCAGGTATTGCCGGATTTCGGATAGGACGCGAGCCAGACCAGACCACCCAAGACGCAGCGTTCCCTTCGATTGCCTGCGGGCCAGCGGTTAATACCGTGGGGACCCGTCCGGCGCCAGATAGCCGAACCTGTCCATGGTTTCGCGGTGCTGTTCGACGATGCGCCCGGCCTGGTCCGGCGTCAGCACGGACCGCCATCCGCCGGCGCGGCCTTCGCGGAAGAAGCGGTCGGCCTGGGCCGACCGTTCGACGAAGCCGTCCTGGCGTTCCTGCCCCGACAGCACCTTGAAGCTGGAAAAGCGGATGGCCTTGTCCAGCCGCGCCTTGTTCTTCGGCAGCTTCAGGAACGTCACCAGCCGTCCGAAGGCCTTGGCCGGCTGGGCCAGCATGTCTTCATAGCGCATGGTGTGATGGGGCATGGGCGGCGGTTCCAGCCAGCTCTTCACATGGTCCGACCAGCCGCCCAGCACCTGGAAGGCGGTGGCCCGTTCCGTCACGATGCGGTTGAACGGGGACGCCAGCGCCTCGATCGCGGTATCGATCGGGATGCCGTAGTGGTGGGCATAGGACACGCACAGGTCCAGCGGGTTGCGGATCACGTAGACCACGCCGGCGCTGGCCTCGGGCAGGATGGTCGGCACGCCGTCACACAGGGTGAAGGCGTTGTGCGTCTTCACGAAGACCGTGTCGCGCCGCGCCGTGGCGATCTGCCGCTGCACCAGCGGCCGCAGGCGGTTGATCTCCTCATCCGACAGCTGGTCGAACGGCCTGCCGGCCGCTTGCGCATAATAGGCACCCTGGTGGTCGCCGAAGGCGAAGTTGCGCAGCTGGTTGACATGCACCGGCTGGTCCGGATTGGCGAACAGGTTGGCCAGGAAGGCCCGCACCCAGGTATTGCCGGATTTCGGGTAGGAGGCGAGCCAGAGGATGGCCATGGGCGGGGATCGAGTCGCTCTCTGCGGGACGGCGTTGCCCCCGACCTAGCAAAAGCCGGCGCGGTCTGTCGATGGCCGAAGCGGATGGGACGGGCGCCCCGCAGCCGGCGCCCTGCGCGTGCCGGCGTCAGAACGACAGCAGGACGCCGCCGGTGACGAAGACGCCGCTGTTGTCGTCGACGCCGTTGTTGCCGCGGATGACCGAAGTACTGCCGCCGATATTGGGCGTCGGCGTGCCGCCACGGCGCAGATTGTCACCTTCCGCGGCGAATTCCACCGCACCGACGGACCCGACCAGCGTCACGCCGTCGGCCAGGTCGTACCGCACGCCGGCCGAAACCGACTGGTGGAAGTTGTTGTCGGGTATGTTCAGCACGCCGCTGGCAACGCCCTGATAGTATTCGACGCCGAATTGCCAGGGTCCGGTTTCGTAGGCGACCCCGACCTCCCAGCCGTTGCCTTCGTCGGACGACACGCCGGCGACGGTCGACGGCGCGGTGTTGACGGTGGTCAGTCGGCCTTCCTCGACCTTGGCGTAGGAGCCGCCGACCGTGAACCCGGCCCAGGAGACGCTGGCGCCCGTGCTCCACGCCCAGAAGTCCTCACCCAGGCTGCGGGTGATCCCCTCCCCGGCGCCGGCATTGAACCCGTAGGCGTCGGTGAAATCGAACTGGCCGTTCGGGCCTTCCGCCCAGAAGACACTGCCCGACAGGGCGACGTCGACCGGGCCGAAGCTGCGCTCGAAATTGAGGCCGGCGGACACCCCCTGGCCATAGCGGCCGACCGTGTCATCGACCACCAGGGCGTTGGTGTCGCCACCCGTCGGGTCGATATCCGGCAGGTACGAGATGCCGAACTGAAAGCCCTCGTAGCGGGGGGTGAAATAGGTGATCTTCTGGCCGTCGTTGTCGCCGGCCGGTTCGATCAGCGTCGATCCGAACGGGGTGCGGAACAGGCCCGAACTGGTCGGGTTGGCCACATGCTGGGTTTGCGAGCCGGTGTTGATGGGCAGTCCGGTCTCGGGGCCGACCACCTGCAGCTGATAGCCGGCGGAATTCTCGGAGCCGAGCTGGAAGCGGCCGAGATCGGCGCTCTGGATGTACAGATAGCTCTCGTCGATCTGGTCGCCGACGGTATTGGCCTCAAGCTCCACGTGGAAGCCGAAGGTGATGCCGTTGTCCAGGACGTTGCGGCCGCGGAAATAGATTTCCGAATTGCTCCACTGGTCGAAGGATTGCAGGCGCAGGTCGTCGTTGTTGCCGCCGTAGCCGAACCACTGGCGATGGAACCCGCCGACACTGACATCCCATTGCGCGTGTGCGACCCCGCCAGCGGCCAGGGTGGTCAGCGCCGTGCAAGCCAACAGACATCCGCGCATCCGCCCATCCCCCACCGCCGGTGCCGCCGTCAGGAAGGCGGCCCCCGGATTATACTTCACAGATATGCCTGCGGTTCCGGTCGCACAAAGGATTTCCTGCAAGTGCGCGGCACCGGGCGGGCCAATGCAGTCTAGGCGCACATGATTTCACGACGGTAAACATGCCGTCGGCAGCGGGGCGGAAAGGCCCCGGGCGTCAGTCGACCGGCTCGCCCTTCGCGGTCAGGTAGCCGAAGCGGCGCATCGCCGGCCGATGGGCGGCGATGACGCGGGCCACCAGGTCGTCCGGCAGCTCCTCCCGCCAGGATCCGACGCGGCCCTTACGGAAGAAGGGCGTCGACGGATCGACGCGCTCGCGGAAGCCCTTCTCGGTTTCCTGCGCGGACAGCACATCGAAGGCACTGAAGTCGATGGCCTTGCGCAGCTGGGTTGCGGTGGCCGGCATGTCGAGGAAGCGGCAGATCGATCCGAAAGCGTCATCCGGCTGGCGCACCATGTCTTCATAGCGGACGACATGGACCTTCAAGCCCTTGGCCTTGGTCCAGGCGTCCACATGCTGCGACCAGGTGCCCAGGAACTGGAAGGCGCGCTGGTCGTCGGTCGGTGTGCGCGCGCCGGTGTCCTCCAGAAGGGCGACAGTCCTCGCCAGGGGCCAGCCGTTGTGGTGCGCATAGGACACGACGATATCCAGGGGATTGCGCACGAAATAGACGGCGGCGCGCGTGACCTGGGGCGTTATCGTCGGAATGCCGTCCAGGACCGCCAGGGTGGAATGCGTCTTTACGAATTGCAGGCCCGCGTTGCTGTCGGACACCACCTTGTGCGCCAACGGGCGCAGCCGGTTGACGTCACGGTCGGCCAGCCCTGCCACCGGCCGGCCGGCTGCCCATTCGTAGAAGGCGAGATCGTTTTCCGCGGCGATGTATTTCGAGATCGCGTTGATATCGATCGGCCTGTCGCCGTTGACGACCAGGTTCGCCAGGAAAATGCGGGCCCAGGTGTTTCCCGATTTCGGGTAGGACGCCAGCCAGATCAGATTGGCGTTCAAGACGGCTGTCCCCCGTTCGACCACCTTCGTGCGCGGGCGCAATCTACACCGCAGGCGGGCCGGCTGTCACCGGCGAGGCATGCGGCCGCTGGGGTTGGGCGGGCACAAGAAGGGGGCGCGTGATGCGCGCCCCCCTCGGCAGTGAAGGACAGCCCGTTACTCGGTCAGAACGACAGCAGGACACCGCCGGTGACGAAGATGCCGCCGTTGTCGTCGATACCGCGATTGCCACGCTCAACGGCCGCGCCGGGGAAGACGGTCGTCGTCGTGCCACCGGCACGAACCGTGTCGTCTTCGGCCGCGAACTCCGACGCGCCGACAGCGCCGACCAGGGTAACGCCCGGCGCCAGCGTGTAGGCGACGTTGCCGACGACCGACTGGTGGAAGCGGTTGTCGGGTGCGTTCAGCACGCCCTTCTCGATGCCCTGATAGTAGCTGACGCTGAAGCCCCACGGCCCCTGCTCGTAGGAGATGCCGACATCCCAGCCTTCGCCTTCGGTCGACGACACGCCCACGCCGGACGCCGCAGCGGCGGTGGACCCCACGGCATTGACCGCCGTCAGGCGGCCTTCTTCGATCTTCGCGTAGGAACCGCCGATGGTGAAGCCGGCCCACGACAGATCGGCGCCCACCGACCAGGCCCAGAAGTCCTCACCCAGGCTGCGGGTGATGCCCGTGGTCGGGCCGTAGGTGTCGGTGAAGTCGAACGTGCCGTTCGGGCCTTCCGCCCAGAAGAAGCCGCCCGCCAGGCCGACATCGACCGGACCGAAGCTGTTGACGTAGTTCAGGCCCAGCGACACGCCGTTGTTGTACACGCCGATCGTGTCGTCGGTCTTCAGGCCGTTGACGTCGCCGCCCGTCGGATCGACGTCCGGCAGGTAGGACACGCCGAACTGGAAGCCTTCCCAGCGCGGGGTGTAGTAGGTGATCTTCTGGCCGTCGTTGTCGCCGGCGGGCTCAAGATAGGTCGAGCCGAAGGCCGAACGGAACAGCGTGCCGCCCGTGGGGTTGGCAACGTGCTGCGTCTGCGAGCCTGAATTGATGGCGAAGCCCACATTCGGCGCGCTGATCTGCATCTGGTAGCCGGCGGAATTCTCCGACCCCAGCTGGATGCGGCCCAGTTCCGGGCTCTGGATGAACAGGAAGCTCTCGTCGATCTGGTCGCCGCTGGTATTCGCCTCGAGCTGCACCTGGAAGCCGAAGGTGATGCCGTTGTCCAGCGTGTTGCGGCCGTTGAAGATGATCTCGGAATCGCTCCACTGGTCGAACGACTGCAACCGCTGGTCAGTGTTGTTGCTGCCGTAGCCGAACCACTGGTTCATATAGCCGCCGACGCTGACGTCCCACTGGGCCTGTGCCGCACCTGCCGCCATGGCCGTGATGGTCATGGCCGTCGTGCCCAGAAGCATATTTCGCATTCTTTGTTTCTCCTGAACGGGATGGTTTCCCCTGGTGGGACTACTCTACAGGCGCGGAATTGCAAATGCAATTCATTCTCATTATTGGTCAATCAATTCTAGCATGTTTGCAGATTTGTGAAGCGAGTAATCAGCAAGGGTTTAGTAAGAATTCGGCGAGCGTGGCGGCCGGGACACATTGGGCGCCGCGGGTCGATCTTTATCGGAATGCTAAGACAATAAAGAAAAAGGGGGCGCGTGATGCGCCCCCTCGGAAGTTAAGGACAGCCCGTTATTCGATCAGAACGACAGCAGCACACCGCCGGTGACGAAGACGCCGCCGTTGTCGTCGATGCCGCGATTGCCGCGCTCAACAGCCGCGCCGGGGAAGACGGTCGTGGTCGCGCCACCGGCACGAACCGTGTCGTCCTCGGCCGCGAACTCCGACGCGCCCACGGCGCCAACCAAGCGAACGCCCGGCGCCAGCGTGTAGCTGACATTGCCGACCACCGACTGGTGGAAGCGATTGTCGGGTGCGTTCAGCACGCCCTTTTCGATGCCCTGGAAGTACGTGACGCTGAAGCCCCACGGCCCCTGCTCGTAGGAGATGCCGACATCCCAGCCTTCGCCTTCGGTCGACGACACGCCCACGCCGGACGCCGCAGCGGCGGCCGAACCCACGGCATTGACCGCCGTCAGACGGCCTTCTTCGATCTTCGCGTAGGAACCGCCGATGGTGAAGCCGGCCCACGACAGATCGGCGCCCACCGACCAGGCCCAGAAGTCCTCACCCAGGCTGCGGGTGATGCCCGTGGTCGGGCCGTAGGTGTCGGTGAAGTCGAACGTGCCGTTCGGGCCTTCCGCCCAGAAGAAGCCGCCCGCCAGGCCGACATCGACCGGACCGAAGCTGTTGACGTAGTTCAGGCCCAGCGACACGCCGTTGTTGTACACGCCGATGGCGTCGTCGGTCTTCAGGCCGTTGACGTCGCCGCCCGTCGGGTCGACATCCGGCAGGTAGGACACGCCGAACTGGAAGCCTTCCCAGCGCGGGGTGTAGTAGGTGATCTTCTGGCCGTCGTTGTCGCCGGCGGGCTCAAGATAGGTCGAGCCGAAGGCCGAACGGAACAGCGCGCCGCCCGTCGGGTTGGCAACATGCTGCGTCTGCGAACCGGAATTGATCGCCAGGCCGACGTTCGGCGCCGCAATCTGCATCTGGTAGCCGGCGGAATTCTCCGACCCCAGCTGGATGCGACCGAGCTCCGCGCTCTGGATGAACATGAAGCTTTCGTCGATCTGGTCGCCGCCGGTGTTGGCTTCGAGCTGCACCTGGAACCCGAAGGTGATGCCGTTGTCCAGCGTGTTGCGGCCGTTGAAGATGATTTCCGAGTTGCTCCACTGGTCGAACGACTGCAGCCGCTGGTCGGTGTTGTTGCTGCCGTAGCCGAACCACTGGTTGTGGAAGCCGCCCACGCTCACGTCCCATTGCGCCTCGGCGGCACCGGCGGTCAACGCCGCCGCAGCCATCGCAGTGGTCCCCAAGAGTACTTTGCGCATTTTTGGTCTCTCCTGACTAAGACTTGGTTTTGGCCCACCCGAGGCCCCATCGCCGCGAAAGACACCGGGGATCGAATGACCGCGCGCTCTTACCTGATGTTGCTTAAACCCGCGTCAGGTGGGGGTCAATCGAAGGAAGGGGGGGTTAGCGACATTTGTGCCGCAATGTGGCTTCGATGCAACACCCGGCGCGGGCGGCCGTTCGGCCCAGGGATTGCCATGATCTTGCCACTGCATTGCATTGTATGAACCAAGCCGGTATAGCCCGTCACCATCGAATGCAAACGATGATGAAGGGCAGCATCCGTGGAAAGCGATGATGCTGGAACGACCCATCTCGACATCTCACGACTTGCGCACTGACACCGTCGCCGCCCCGCGGGGCCGGGGACCGCGCGCGCTGGCCGCCGCACTGGCCGCAGCCTTTGGGGCCAGCCTCATCCTCGCCGCCTGCAGCGGGGGCGAGGAGGATTTCCCCGACCGCCGCCGGCAACCCACCGCCCCGGGCAGCGTCTTCGGCGGCTCCGGCGGCATCACCCTGTTCGGCAGCGGCGACAGCGAAAGCCAGCCCGACGATTCGGGCGGCGGCATCGGCGTCAACAGCTTCCTGTGGCGGGCCAGCCTGGACACGGTCGCCTTCATGCCGATCGCGTCGGCCGACCCGTTCGGCGGCGTCATCATCACCGACTGGTACACCCCGCCGGCGACGCCCGACGACCGGTTCAAGCTGAACGTGTTCATCCTGGACCGCCAGCTGCGGGCCGACGGCATCCGGGTCGCCGTCTTCCGCCAGGTGCGCGACGGCACCGGCGAATGGATCGACGCGGCGGTGGAGCCGGGGACGGTCACGGCGATGGAAGATGCCATCCTTGCCCGCGCGCGGGAAATTCGTGTGGCTTCCTCTGCCGACGAATAGCCGATAGAACCGGGCCATCACCAGACCGAGCGGCGGTGCCGGCCCACCGGCCCCCGCCTTGACCGGAGCCCGGACCGCGGCCATGGCGCGCTATAACTTCCGCGAAAGTGAGGCCAAGTGGCAGGCCATCTGGGCCGAGCGCCGCACCTTCGCGGCCGTCACCGACCCTTCGCGACCCAAATACTACGTGCTGGAGATGTTCCCCTATCCGTCGGGGCGCCTGCATGTGGGCCATGTGCGCAACTACGCCATCGGCGACGTGATCGCCCGGTACAAGCGCTCCACGGGGTTCAACGTCCTGCATCCGATGGGGTGGGACGCCTTCGGCCTGCCGGCGGAAAACGCGGCGATCGCCGGCCACCGGCACCCCGCCGACTGGACGTTCGAGAACATCCGCGTCATGGGCGACCAGTTGCGGCTGATCGGCCTGGCCTATGACTGGGACCGCGAGATCGCGACCTGCACGCCGGACTACTACCGCCACGAACAGAAGATGTTCCTGGACTTCCTGAAGGCGGGCCTGGCCTACCGCAAGGAATCGATGGTCAACTGGGACCCGGTGGAAAACACCGTGCTGGCCAACGAACAGGTGATCGAAGGACGCGGCTGGCGTTCCGGCGCGCTGGTGGAAAAGCGCCAGCTGACCCAGTGGTTCCTGCGCATCACGGAATACGCGGACGAACTGCTGGACGATATCGCCACCCTGGACCGCTGGCCGGAACGGGTGCGTGCGATGCAGTCGAACTGGATCGGCCGGTCCACCGGGGCACGCATGCGCTTCGCCCTGAAGGACCGCACCGACCGGCTGGAGGTCTTCACGACCCGCCCGGACACGATCTTCGGCGCCAGCTTCTGCGCCCTGTCGGCCGAACACCCCCTGGCGCAGGAGGCGGCCGCCGGCGACCCGGCGCTGGGCGAGTTCATCGCCGACTGCCGGCGCCTGGGCACCAGCGAAGAGGCGATCGAAACGGCGGAAAAGCGCGGCTATGACACCGGCCTGCGGGCGGTGCACCCCTTCGACGGGCGCGAGCTGCCGGTCTACGTCGCCAATTTCGTGCTGATGGAATACGGCACCGGCGCCATCTTCGGCTGCCCGGCCCACGACCAGCGCGACCTGGACTTCGCCCGCAAATACGGCCTGGCCGTGCGGCCGGTGCTGTGGCCGACCACCGCGCGCCGCCTGTCGGACGGGGAGTTCGCGGCGTTGCCGCCCGAGTCGCAGGCCCTGTTCGACACGGGCGAAGGCCTGGCCGTGATCGGCAGCGAGACGCTGTTCCATGTGGCCAACACCGCCTTCGTCGCCACCGATGCGGCCGACTACACCTATGACCTGGGCGACCTGACCGACCGGCCGGCCCTGCCGGTGGCCGAGGCCAAGGACATCGCCATCGCCGGACTGGCCGCACGCGACTCGGGCGAGGCATCGATCGGCTACCGCCTGCGCGACTGGGGGGTCTCGCGCCAGCGCTATTGGGGCTGTCCGATCCCGGTGATCCACTGCGACGGCTGCGGCGTCGTGCCGGTCCCGGAAAGCGACCTGCCGGTGGAGCTGCCGGCGGATGTCAGCTTCGACCGGCCCGGCAACCCGCTGGACCATCACCCCACCTGGAAGCATGTGGCCTGCCCCGCCTGCGGCGGGCCGGCGCTGCGCGAAACCGACACCTTCGACACCTTCGTCGAGTCGTCGTGGTATTTCGCGCGCTATTGCTCCCCGAGGGCGGCGGACGCCTTCGACCGGGCGGATGTCGACTACTGGATGCCGGTCGACCAGTATATCGGCGGCATCGAACATGCGGTCCTGCACCTGCTGTATTCCCGCTTCTTCATGCGGGCGCTCCGGCAATGCGGCTATCTGGACGTGAAGGAGCCGTTCGCCGCGCTGATGACCCAGGGCATGGTGTGCCACGACACCTATGCCGCCCCCGACGGGCAGTGGCTCTATCCCGAAGAGGTGGAACCGCGCGACGGCGGCTGGGTGCGCATCAGCGACGGGGCGCCGGTGATCGTCGGCCGCACCGAGAAGATGAGCAAATCGCGCAAGAACGTCGTCGGCCTGGAAAAGGTCGTGGAGACGTATGGCGCCGATACCGCGCGGCTGCTGCTGCTGTCGGACAGCCCGCCGGAACGCGACCTGGAATGGACCGACGCCGGGATCGAGGGGGCCTGGCGCTACCTGAACCGGGTGTGGCGCCTGGTGACGGAGCCTGCGGTGCCCCTGCCCCCGCCCGGCGGCCCCTTGCCGGGCAATATCGGCGAAGCGGCGACGGCGCTGCGCCGCAAGACGCACAAGACCATCGCCGCCGTCAGCGAGGACCTGGACGCCTTCCGCCTGAACCGTGCGGTTGCACGCATCCGCGAGCTCACCAACCTGGTGGGGGAGATGGATGGCAGCGGTCCCGGCGACGCCTGGGCGCTGCGCGAGGCGCTGGAGGCCACGGTGCTGCTGCTGGGCCCGATCGCGCCGCACCTGTGCGAGGAGCTGTGGCAGGTGCTGGGCGGCGACACCATGGTGGCAGAGACGCCCTGGCCGATGGCCGACCCCAGCCTGACCGTCGACGACACGGTGACGGTGGCGGTGCAGGTCAACGGCAAGCTGCGGGCCACCATCGACCTGCCCCGGGATGCCGAAGCGGCGGATGCGGAACGGCTGGCGCTGGCCGACGTCGGCGTGCAACGGTCGCTGGGCGGCAAGGCCGTACGCCGGGTCATCGTCGTGCCCAACCGGATCGTCAATGTCGTGGTCTAGGCGGCGGGCGGCCGCCCTGCTCGCCAGCGCCTTCGCTACGGCGCTGGCCGGTGCCTGCGGCTTCCGACCGCTTTATGGCGAGACGCCCGCCGGGACCGCGGCGGCGGCGGAACTGGCGTCGATCGAGGTCGGGGTCATCGCCGACCGCCCCGGCCAGCAGCTGCGCAGCTATCTGCTGGAACGGCTGAACCCCGGCGGCCGTCCCGTCGACCCACGCTATCGGCTGGTGGTGAACATCGCGGAGAGCCGGCAGTCCTTTGCCGTCCTCGCCGATGACACGGTCTCGCGCTACAACCTGATCGTCGTCGCCAGCTTCCTGCTGCTGGGGGCCGAGTCGCAGGACGTGCTGCTGGAGCGGTCATCGCGCGCCACCGCCAGCTACAACGTGCTGGACGACCAGTACGCGACGCTGTCCAGCGAACGCACCGCGCGGGAGCGCGCGCTGGAGGCCATCAGCAACGACATCCGCACGCAGCTGGCCCTGTATTTCCAGAGAAGCGATGCCTGACGGCCGATGGTCAAGGTCCCCACCGGCCGGATCGAGGCCTTCGTCGACAAGCCCGACCCCAAGGCGGCGGCGATCCTGATCTACGGCCCCGACCAGGGGCTGGTGCGCGAGTATGCCGGGCGGCTGGTCCGCCACGCCCTGGGGGCCGACGACGATCCGTTCCGGCTGGTCACGCTGACGACGGAGGAGCTGGCCGCCGAGCCCGGCCGCCTGGGCGACGAGGCCGCCAGCCTGACTTTGACGGGCGGCCGGCGCGTCATCCGCATCCGCGCGGCCGGCGACGCCGTGGCCGCTGCGCTGGACATGGCGCTGGCACGCTGGTCCGGCGATGCCCTTGCGATCATCGAAGGCGGCGAGCTGCCGCCGCGATCGCCCCTGCGCAAGCTGTGCGAATCGTCGCCCAAGGCCGCGGCCATCCCCTGCTACATGCCCGACGCCCGGGGCATGGCCGACTATGCGCAGCGCGTCCTGGGCGCGGCGGGCCTGTCGGCCGACGGCGACGCACTGACGCTTCTGGCCGAGCGGCTTGCCGGCGACCATGGCCTCGCCCGGCAGGAGATCGACAAGCTGATCACCTTCATGGGCGGTACCCGCCGGGTCAGTGCCGAGGATGTGGACGCCTGCGTCGGTGACGCCGTGCAGCAGAGCCTGGATGCCCTGGCCATGGCGGTGGCGGACCGCTCGGCGGACGACACCGACCGGGCGCTGGGCCGGCTGTTGGCCGAAGGGGTGGCGCCGGTCCGGCTGCTGCGCGGGGTGCAGCGCCATTTCGTCCGGCTGCATGGGGCCTCGGCCCGCGTCGCGGCCGGCGCGCCCATCGATTCGGTGCTGGGCAGCCTGCGGGTCTTCTTCAAGGACCAGCCGCGCTTCCGCCGGCATCTCGACATGTGGGCGCCGCGCGCGCTGCTGGCCGTCATCGGCCGGCTCAACGATGCGGAGGCCGCCTGCAAGCGCACCGGCGCGCCCGCCATCCTGATTGCCACGCGCGCGGTGATGGACATCGCCGCCGCCCGGCGGCCCCGGCGCTAGAGCAGCCTGATCCACCGATGACGTCGATCCGACATCTTCGCATCAGGCTCTAACTATATGAGTGAGAGCAAGATTCAGACATCAGGCCAATTCGGCCTGATGTCATCTTGCTCTAGCCGGTGCCGACCGGCACCTGGCTGAGGCGTTGCAGGACGATGTCCAGCTGTTCCAGCGTGCGGTAATGCACCGTCAGCGCGCCCGCCTGGTCGCGCCCGGATTTGATGTTGACCTTCAGCCCCAGGCGGGAGGAGATCTCCTCCTCGATGGCGACGACGTCGGCGTCCCGCTGGCCGCCGTTCGGTCGGGACACCGGCGGACGGGTGGGCGACCGGGACTCCGCGCAAAGCTGTCGCGCCAAGTCTTCCGTCTGGCGGACATTCAGGCCCTTGTCGATCACCCTTTGCGCCGCTTCCACCACATCCGGGCAGGTCAGCAACGCCCTGGCATGGCCTGCCGACAATGTCCCGCTTGCGACCATTTCCCGGACACTTGCCGGCAAGGACAACAGCCGGACGGTGTTGGCGATATGGCTTCTGCTCTTACCCACGGCCTGGGCCAGTGCGTCCTGGGTGTGGCCGAAATCGGCGATCAGGCGTTGATAGCCTTCGGCCTCCTCGATGGGCGACAGGTCCTGGCGCTGGACATTCTCGATCAGCGCGATCTGCAGCGCCTCGCCATCGCTGAGCGCGCGGACGACGACCGGCACCTCGTGGCACTGGGCGCGCTGGGCGGCGCGCCAGCGCCGTTCGCCGGCGACGATCTGATAGCGACCGGGGTCGTCGGCCAGGGGGCGGACCAGCAGCGGCTGCAGCACGCCCTGTTCGCGGATCGAAGCCGCCAGGCTGTCCATCTCCGCCTCGTCGAAGCGGCGGCGGGGCTGTGCCGGATTGGGCACCAGCCGGTCGATCGGCAGGGTGTGGCGCCCGCCTTCGCCCGCCGGCGCGTCGTCCGCCCCGTCTTCCCCGAAAAGGGCGCTCAGGCCCCGGCCAAGCTGGTTGCGGCGGCGGCCGCCATCGTCCGGTGTCACGCCGTCATCCTCTTCTCATGGCTCTTTTCCTGGCGCAGCACCTCGCCCGCCAGGTGGATGTAGGCCCGCGAGCCCGCGCATTGCAGGTCGTAGAGCAGCACCGGCTTGCCATGCGACGGTGCCTCCGACACGCGGACATTGCGCGGGATCACGGTGTCGTAGACCTTCTTGCCGAAGTGGTCGCGGACGTCCTTGGCCACCAGGTCCGACAGGTTGTTGCGCCGGTCGAACATGGTCAGGACCACACCCTGCACGTCCAGGGCCGGGTTCAGCGACCGTTTCACCCGCTCGATCGTCCGCGTCAGGTAGCTCAAGCCTTCCAGTGCGTAGAATTCGCATTGCAGCGGCACCATCACCGCATCGGCCGCCACCAGGGCATTCAGCGTCAGCAGGCCCAAGGCCGGCGGGCAATCGATCAGGACATAGTGATAGCCGTCGGCCGCGCCGTTGCGCAGCGACTCGCGCAGCCGGAATTCCCGCCGTTCGGCGCCGACCAGCTCGATCTCCGCGCCCGACAGGTCCAGCGTCGACGGAATGATCGTCAGCCGCGGGATGCTGGTCTTCTGCGCCGCTTCGGCGACGGTGGTTTCCCCGAACAGCAGCGCATAGGCGCCGGTCCCCCGCTGGGAGCGCTGCAGGCCGATGCCGGTGCTGGCGTTGCCCTGGGGGTCGAGGTCGATGATCAGGACCTTGCGGCCGACGGAGGCCAGCGCCGTGGCCAGATTGATCGCCGTCGTCGTCTTGCCGACACCGCCCTTCTGATTCGCGATCGCGATGATGCGGGGGGCGGATGGCGGCTGGCCGACGCGGCGCGGGCGGTCATCCAACACGATCGCTTCAGACAATCTGGTCTCCCCCAATGCGCAGGACTGTCCCGTCTGGGCTGGTCATGCTCGGCGTCCTCGCCACGGTCAATATCCCTTGTTTAGTAGCTTCGGTCAATTCCCTGTCTACATCTTGACCCTTCGGGAACAGCAGGACAGTGTCCGGCCGGACAAAGGGCCGGGCCAGGGGAATCAACCGCCGAAGGGGTGCCAGCGCCCGCGCCGTGATCACGTCGGCGGGAAACGGGGGCACGTCCTCGATGCGCTCTGCAAGGATCTGCACAGGTGCCGCCGTCTGTCGAGCGGCCTCGCGCAGGAAGGCGCATTTCTTCCGGTCGCTTTCGATCAGGTGGACCCCGTCGACACCGAGGATCGCCAGCACCAGCCCGGGAAACCCGGCCCCGCTGCCCAGGTCGACCAGGCAGCGGGTGCCCGGCGGAACCATGGTGGCCAGCTGCGCCGAATCGAGCATGTGCCGCCGCCACAGGTCCGCCACGCTGGACCGCCCCACTAGGTTGACCCGGGCTTGCCAGCGGACCAGCAGGTCGGCATAGGCCTGAAGCCGGTCCAGCGTTTCACGTGAAACACCCGTTGCCCGGCGGAACGCCTCCGCCGTCAGCGGTGCCGGCCCGTCTGTCGACCCGGCCAAGGCCATGTCCCCGCCGTCAGCCGGCCAGCCGGTCGTCGCGGCGGCGGACATGGCGCAACAGCGCCGTCAGCGCCGCCGGCGTCACGCCGGATATCCGGGCGGCCGAGGCCAGGGTGGACGGTCGCGCCTCCGCCAGCTTATGGCGGACCTCGTTCGACAGCCCGCCGATGGCGGCATAGTCCAGCTCCGCCGGCAGGGCGAGGTTCTCGTCCCGGCGATAGGCCCGGATATCCGCATCCTGCCGGTCCAGATAGCCGGCGTAGTGGGCATCGATCTCCAGCTGCTCGGCAATCTCCGGCGCGATGACCCCCAGCTGTGGCCAGATGGCGGCGAGCCTGGCCATGTCCACCGCCGGATAGCGCAGCAGGTCGGCGGCCGACCGGCGCTGGCCGTCCCGGTTCACGGTCAAGCCGTAACGCCCGATCTCCCCCGGCGTCGCCGTCAGGCGCGCCAGCGCCGCCCGGCCGTCGGCCAGGGCCCGCATCTTGGCCGCAAAGGCCCGCGACCGCTGCGCGGCGACGCATCCGACCGCTTCCCCCCGCCCGGTCAGCCGCTGGTCGGCGTTGTCGGCGCGCAGGGTCAGCCGGTATTCCGCCCGCGAGGTGAACATGCGGTACGGCTCCGTCACCCCGCGCGTGACCAGGTCGTCGATCATCACGCCGATATAGCCGTCCGCCCGGTCCAGCACGAAGGGCGTGGGCGCCGGGCCATTCCCGCCTGCGCCGCCGGCCGCGATCGCCGCGTTGATGCCGGCCACCAGGCCCTGGGCGGCCGCTTCCTCATACCCCGTGGTTCCGTTGATCTGCCCGGCCAGGAACAGCCCGGGACTGCGCAGCACCTCCAGCGCCGGCGACAGTTCGCGCGGATCCACATGGTCGTATTCGATGGCATAGCCGTGCCGCGTGACCACCGCCCGCTCCAGCCCCGGAATGGTGGCCAGCAGCGTGTCCTGCACATCCGCCGGCAGAGAGGTGGAGATCCCGTTGGGATAGACCGTGTGGTCGTCCAGGCCCTCGGGCTCCAGGAAGATCTGGTGGCGGTCGCGATCGCCGAACCGCACCACCTTGTCCTCGATCGACGGACAGTAGCGCGGCCCGGTGCTGTCGATCTGGCCGCTGTAGATCGGCGCGCGGTGCAGGTTGGCGCGGATGATCCCATGCGTCACCGCAGTCGTGCCCGTGATGTGGCACGCGACCTGCGGCGTCGTGATCCGTTCGGTCAGGGTGGAGAATGGCGGCGGCGGATCGTCGCCCGGCTGCGCTTCCAGTCCCGCCCAGTCGATGGTCCGGCCGTCCAGCCGCGGCGGCGTGCCGGTCTTCAGCCGGCCCATCCGCAGCCCGCAGGCATGCAGGCTGTCGGCCAGGCCGATGGACGGCGCCTCGCCCACCCGCCCCGCCGGCATCGTCCGTTCGCCGATATGGATCACGCCCCTGAGGAAGGTCCCGGTCGTCAGGACGACGGCCGGTGCCGCGACCGTGTCGCCGTCGTCCAGCCGCAGGCCCGCGATGCGTCCGTGGTCATCGCGCCACAAGTCTTCCGCGCCCGCCGCGCGGATCGTCAGGCCCGGCTGGTCCGCCAGCAGGGCCGCCATCGCCTGGCGGTAAAGCTTGCGGTCCGCCTGGGCACGGGGACCCCGCACGGCCGGCCCCTTGCTGCGGTTCAGAATGCGGAACTGGATGCCGGCCCGGTCGATGGCGCGCCCCATCAGCCCGTCCAGGGCATCGATTTCACGCACCAGGTGCCCCTTGCCCAGGCCCCCGATCGCCGGGTTGCAGGACATGGCGCCGATCGTCTCCACCTTGTGAGTGACCAGCAGCGTGCGGGCGCCCATGCGCGCAGCGGCGGCCGCAGCCTCGCACCCCGCATGGCCGCCGCCGACGACGATGACATCGAACCGTTTCATGGGCCGGCGCTTATCCTGTCCCATCCGGCAAGGTCAAGGGCCGTGGCGACGCGCCGGCGTTTCACGTGAAACATGGGATCACTTGCCGATGCAGAAATCCCGGAAGATCACGTCGAGCAGCGCTTCCACATCCACCGTCCCCGTCACCCGGCCGAGGGCACGCAGCGCCAGGCGCACATCCTCCGCCACCAGTTCGGCACTGGGCGCCGCCGCGGCCCGTGCCAATGCGTCGCGGCAGTCGCGCAACGCCTCCCGATGGCGGGCGCGCGTGATCAAGCCCGCGCCGCCGACGGCGCCGGCCGCCCGGTCGCGCAGACACGCGGTCAACGCCCCCAGCCCCGCCCCCGTGACGGTCGAAACCTGAACGGCCCCCGCGCCACCGGCATCCGCCGACAACCCCGGGCAAAGATCGGTCTTGCTCACCACGGTCAGGCTGGCGCCATCGGCCAGCCCCGCCGTGCCGGGGTCCATCGCCGGCAACAGGGTGGCGTCGAAGACCAGCAGGCGCATGTCCGCCGTCGCGGCATGGGCCCGCGCGCGGCGCACCCCCTCGTCCTCCACCGGATCGCCGCTGTCGCGCAGGCCCGCGGTGTCCGCCAGGATCACCGGCAGGCCGTCCAGGTCCAGATGGACCTCGATCACGTCGCGGGTCGTCCCCGCCCGTTCGGACACGATGGCGACGTCCCGCCGCGCCAGCGCGTTCAGCAGGCTGGATTTGCCGGCATTCGGCGCCCCCAGGATCGCCACGGTGAAGCCGTTGCGCAGACGTTCGCCGCGGCCGGCATCGGCCAGCTGGACCTCGATCTCCAGAGCCAGTTCCGCCAGCCCCGGCAGCACCCGGGCAAACAGGTCCTCCGGCAGGTCCTCATCGGGGAAATCCAGGGCCGCTTCCAGATAGGCAAGCGCGCGGGTCAGGCCGTCGGCCCACCGTCCGACGGTCCGGCCCAGCGCGCCATCCAACTGGCGCAGCGCCTGGCGGTGCTGGGCCTGCGTTTCCGCGTCCACCAGGTCGGCAATGGCCTCGGCTTCCGTCAGGTCCAGCTTGCCGTTGTCGAAGGCGCGCCGGCTGAATTCTCCCGGCTGTGCCAGGCGCAGTCCGTCCATCGCCGACAATGCGTCCAGCACCCCGCCGGCCACGGCGCGGCCGCCATGCAGGTGCAGCTCCACCACATCCTCGCCGGTGAAGCTGGCCGGGTGCGGGAACCACAGCACCATCGCCCGATCCAGCGGGTCGCCCGATGCCGGCACCGACAGGGTGCGCAATGCAGCCCGCCGCGGGGGCGGCAGCGGGGCCGCGGACAACGCCCGCAGCGCCGCACCGGCGCCGGGACCGGACAGCCGCATGATGGTCACGGCCGTGCGCCCGACGGCCGTCAACGGGGCGAAGATCGTCGCCCGATCCATTCCCGGCCCGCTGGCAGGCCTCAGCTGGGGTTGCCCTGGCCCCCGCCGTCACCGGCATCCGACGGACCGGTCGCACCCCGGCCCCGCATCGCGGTGGACACCTGGTTCCAGAAGAAGCGCTGGATCTGCTCCAGATTCTGCATGCCGGCGGGCAGCCAGGTGCGGATCAGCGATTCCGGATCCATCTTCGCCAGGTTCTTGCTCATCCTGTCCTGCAGCTGTTGCAGCAGTGCCTGCTGCATCGGCTGCACGTCCGGCAGGCCCAGGAAGGTTCGTGCTTCCTCCGGCGTGCATTCGATATCGATCGTTACCTTCATCCACCTTCCCCTGCCGGGCAGGCCATGGCGGCCCGCTTTCCCTTGTGCGCATAACCATTGCGCCCAACTATAACCCCGCAACCGCAGCGCGCCAGTGCCCCGCCGCCCGTGAAGGATGCTTCATGCCGCGCAACCGTCTGAGCACCGAGACCAGCCCCTACCTGCTTCAGCATGCCGACAATCCCGTCGATTGGCATCCCTGGGGTGCCGAAGCCCTCGCACAGGCGGAACGGGAAAACAAGCCGATCCTCCTGTCGATCGGCTATGCGGCCTGCCATTGGTGCCACGTGATGGCGCATGAGAGCTTCGAGAACGCGGAAACGGCCGCCGTCATGAACGCCGCGTTCATCAACATCAAGGTCGACCGGGAAGAGCGTCCCGACCTCGACACCATCTACCAGCACGCCCTGGCCCTGATGGGCCAGCAGGGCGGTTGGCCGCTGACGATGTTCCTGACCCCGCAGGCGGAGCCATTCTGGGGCGGCACCTATTTCCCGCCCACCGGGCGCTATGGACGGCCCGCCTTCCGCGACGTCCTCAAGGCCATCGCGGAGACCTATGCCACCGAACCGGACAAGGTCACATCCAACGTCAACGCGCTGAAGGCCGGCCTCGCCCGCCTGGCCGACAACCGCCAGGGCGACGGCATTGCGGTGGAACACCTGGACGAGATCGCCCAGCGGCTGTTGGAGGAAATCGACCCCGTCTGGGGGGGCATCGGCGGCGCGCCGAAATTCCCCCAGCCGTCGATCCTGCTGCTGCTGTGGCGGGCCTATCGCCGGTCCGGCGACCGGTCCTTCCGCGATGCGGTGATCCTGACGCTCACGCGCATGTGCCAGGGCGGCATCTACGACCATCTCGGCGGCGGTTTTGCCCGGTATTCCACGGACCAGGAATGGCTGGCACCGCATTTCGAGAAGATGCTCTACGACAACGCCCAGCTGATCGACCTCTTGACGCTGGTCTGGCAGGACACCGGCGACCCGCTGCTGCGCACCCGGCTGGAGGAAACGGTGGCCTGGGTGCTGCGCGAAATGGTGGCCGAAGACGGCGGCTTCGCCTCCACCCTGGACGCCGACAGCGAGGGGGAGGAAGGGCGCTTCTATGTCTGGAGCGAGGACGAGATCGACCGCCTGCTGCTGCACCGCGCCGAACTGTTCAAGCGCCACTATGACGTCGGACCGTCCGGCAACTGGGAAGGCAAGGTCATCCTGAACCGCCGCCACCAGGCGGGCCTGGCCGATGCCGAAACGGAAGCCGCACTGGCCGAAGCCCGGGCCATCCTGCTGGACGTCCGCAACCACCGCGTCTGGCCGGGCTGGGACGACAAGGTGCTGTCCGACTGGAACGGCCTGATGATCGCCGCGCTGACCGAAGCCGGACTGGTGTTCGACCGTGTGGACTGGATCGATGCCGCCCGCCGGGCCTTCGCCTTCGTCGCCGGCCACATGTCCGTCGACGGCCGGCTGCGCCAGGCCTGGCGCGCCGGCACGCTGCGCCACGAGGCGACGCTGGATGCCTATGCCAACATGGCCCGCGCCGCCCTGGCCCTGCACGAGGCCACCGGCCAGGCCACCTTCCTGCGCCAGACTCGCGATTGGATCGATGTCCTGGATGCCCACTATGCCGATGCCGAGGCCGGCGGCTATTTCTTCACCGCCGACGATGCCGAAGCCCTGATCGTCCGCACCAAGACGGCATCCGACAACGCCGTGCCAGCCGGCAACGCGACGCTGGTCGGCGTCCTGGCCCGCCTGTCCCTTCTGACCGGCGAAGACCGCTATCGCCGGAAGGCCGAAGATCTGGCAGCGGCCTTTGCCGGCGAGCTGAACCGCAACTTCTTCCCGCTGGCGACCCTGCTGAACAATGCGGAACTGCTGGCCGAGGCGCTTCAGATCGTCATCGTCGGCGACCGGCAGGCGCCGGACGCGCGGACGCTGGCGCGGGCGGTGCTGGAATGTTCCCTGCCCAACCGTTTGCTGCTGTTCGCCGCCCCCGGTGCCGACCTGCCGGCCGACCATCCCGCCTTTGCCAAAGGCCAGGTGGGCGGGGTGGCCACCGCCTATGTCTGCCGCGGGCCCGTATGCCAGGCGCCTGTGACCGACCCAGAGGCGCTGCGCGCGCTTGTGGCCCCGCCATGGGCCACCTGACCGTCCCCAGCCCCGTGGGGGCGCTGATGCTGACCGTCCATGACGGGGCCTTGGTCCGCGTCGCCTGGCAGGCCAGCGATCCCGACGGACCGGCCGGGGACGGCGGCTGTCCCGTTCTTGCCGCCGCGGCGGCGCAGCTCGACGCGTATTTCTCCGGCCGGCTGAAGGCGTTCGACCTGCCGCTGGCACCGCGGGGCGGCAACCTACAACAGCGGGTCTGGCAGGCGATGTCTGCCATCCCCTACGGATCGGTGGCCAGTTACGGCGACATCGCCCGGCAGGTCGATGCGGACCCGCGCGCGGTTGGCGCCGCCTGCGGCGCGAACCCCATTCCGATCATCATCCCCTGTCACCGGGTCGTCGGAACCGGCCACAGCGGCGGCTATTCCGGCGCCGGCGGCCTGGCCACCAAGCACCGCCTGCTGGTGCTGGAAGGCGCCCTGCTGCTTTGACGCGGCCCAGGGCCGCTGCCGTGACAACCGGCGGGGGCTTGGCTATCGTGCCGCCCGACAGGCACTGCACCACCAGGCTTCAAAGGGAGGCAACCCATGCCGCAGGTTTCCATCACCGCCGCCGATGGCGGCAGCTTTTCCGCCTATCTGGCGGTCCCGGCTGCGGGATCCGGCCCGGGCATCGTGGTCGCGCAGGAGATCTTCGGCGTCAACAAGGTGATGCGCGATATCTGCGACGGGCTGGCGGCAGAGGGCTATTTCGCCATCTGCCCCGACATCTTCTGGCGGCAGGAACCGGGGATCGACATCACCGACCAGACCCAGGCGGAATGGGACAAGGCGTTCCAGCTCTACCAGGGCTTCGACGAGGCGCTGGGGGTTGAGGACCTGAAGGCTGCGCTGGCCTTCCTGCGCAGCCAGCCCGGGGTCAGCGGCAAGGTCGGCAGCATCGGCTTCTGCCTGGGCGGCAAGCTCGCCTTCCTGATGGCGACGCGCAGCGATGCCGATGCCAACGTCGCCTATTACGGCGTCGGCATCGAAAAGGCGCTGAGCGAGGCCGGGGAGATCAAGGCCCCGCTGCTGATGCATATGGGGGAGAAGGACCAGTTCGTCCCACCGGAAGCCCAGTCGGAAATCCGCAGCACCCTGACCCAGAACCCTTGGGTCACGATCCACACCTATCCGGGCATGGATCATGCTTTCTGCCGGGTGGGCGGGGAGCATTACGACAAGGCCAGTGCGGACCAGGCCAACGCCCGCAGTGCCGAATTCCTGAAGAAATACCTCGCCTGAACGACAACGGCCCCGGGGGGCGATCGCGCCATCCGGGGCCGCAGCCGGTGTTTCACGTGAAACGCTGCCGCGACGACGGGTCCGGCAGCATCCCCTTCCCGCGCTATTGGTTCATGCTCTCGAAGAACTCGTCGTTCGTCTTCGTCTGGCGCAGCTTCTCCAGCATGAATTCCATCGCATCGGTCGTGCCCATCGGCATCAGGATGCGCCGCAGCACCCAGATCTTCGACAGCTTGCTCTTTTCCACCAGCAGCTCTTCCTTGCGGGTACCGGACTTGCCGATATCGATCGCCGGGAAGGTCCGCCGGTCAGACAGCTTGCGGTCCAGCACGATCTCGCTGTTGCCGGTGCCCTTGAACTCTTCGAAGATCACCTCGTCCATGCGGCTGCCGGTATCGATCAGCGCCGTGGCGATGATGGTCAGGCTGCCGCCTTCCTCGATATTCCGGGCCGCGCCGAAGAACCGCTTGGGCCGCTGAAGCGCGTTGGCATCCACACCGCCCGTCAGCACCTTGCCCGACGACGGCACCACCGTGTTATAGGCGCGGGCCAGGCGCGTGATGCTGTCCAGCAGGATGACGACGTCCATCTTCTGCTCGACCAGGCGCTTGGCCTTTTCGATCACCATTTCGGCCACCTGGACATGGCGCACCGCCGGCTCGTCGAAGGTGGAGGAGATGACCTCCCCCTTCACCGACCGCTCCATATCCGTCACTTCCTCCGGCCGCTCGTCGATCAGCAGCACGATCAGGAACGCATCCGGATGATTGACCTCGATGGAATGGGCGATGCTTTGCAGCATCACCGTCTTGCCGGTGCGCGGCTGGGCGACGATCAGCGCGCGCTGGCCCTTGCCCAGCGGGGCC
Organism: Rhodospirillaceae bacterium; assembly: GCA_020638595.1. GTDB lineage: Bacteria > Pseudomonadota > Alphaproteobacteria > DSM-16000 > Inquilinaceae > JACKIG01. The sequence goes on from JACKIG010000028.1 coordinate 36,722, forward strand.
ACCAGGTCCATGACCCGCGGGATCATGTTCTTGCGCGTCGGGTCCTCGACCTCCATCGTCAACGCCTGGTCCGGGTAGAGCGGCGTCAGGTTGTCGAAGTTGATGCGATGGCGGATCCGGTCGGGCTGGTCGAAGTTGATCGTCTCGATCTTGGTCAGGGCGAAGTACCGCTCACCGTCCTTGGGGGCGCGGATCTGGCCTTCGACCGTGTCGCCCGTACGCAGGGCGAATCGCCTGACCTGGTTCGGCGAGACATAGATATCGTCAGGCCCCGGCAGGTAGTTCGCCTCCGGCGAACGCAGAAAACCGAAGCCGTCCGGCAAGGTTTCCAGGACGCCGGAACCAAAGATCAACGTATCGTTGTCGGCCAGCTGCTTGAGGATGGCGAACATCATGTCCTGCTTGCGCAGCGAGCTTGCATTTTCGATTTCAAGCTCTTCGGCGTAAGCCAGGAGTTCGGCCGGTGTTTTGACCTTCAATTCTTGCAAATGCATGGAGTCACCCTAAGGGGTCTGCTCAGAGGAGAGGGATGGGATCACTGAACGAAAGGGGGTAAACGAAGGAGCGCACTCGCCATCCTCGAGTGCCGCGCGGGTGCGCTATCATGAGGAAATTCTGCGGAAGTGCCCTTCGGACCTTGAGATAATGCTCAGATCGCGGGGATCAAGTCAATCCTTTCCGCAATGTTAATCTGCTACGAAATCAGATTGTTCGGGAAACCGGCTGGTGTTATCAGCTGATTATTCCCCGTCCGAAACACCCGGCGGCGACGGCCCAAGAGCCAGGGAGAATTTTCCAAAAATTTAACCTATTTTTGCTCTAAATCTACCGGATCGCCGACTGTTCCTACTTCCTCCTGCCGTTGCCCGACCGTCCCGGGTTTACAGCGGCTTCACCACGACCATGATGACAATCACGATCATCAGGACTGTCGGTATTTCATTCATATAGCGGTAGAACCGGTGCGACCGTGTATTGCGGTCCTCCGCGAAACTGCGGCGCCATGCCGCCATCGCCATGTGCGCCGCCGTCATCAGCGCGACACCCGTCAGCTTCACATGCATCCAGCCGTCCTGCAGCCAGGCCGGCTGGGCCCACAATGCCAGCAGCCCGAAAGCCCAGGCTGCGATCATCGCCGGGTTCATGATGATGCGCAGCAACTTGCGCTCCATCACCTTGAACGTCTCCGACGTCTCGGACCCCGGGGGGGTCTGCGCATGATAGACGAACAACCGCGGCAGGTAGAACAGCCCGGCCATCCAGGCGATCACCGAAATCACATGCAGGGCCACCAGCCAGTCGTACACGCCCGCCAACCACACACCCACGATCCGTCCTTTCCTGCCCCGTCACATCCGTCCGGCGGCAGCATCCATCGGGCAGCCCGCCCAGTCCGCCGGACACAGCCGGTCAATCTCGCCTGAGATCATTGGGCGATCGGCCGCGATGGCAGCCAGCACCAGCCGCCTGAGGGCCGCCACGAACGCCTCGGCCGTTCCCACCGTCGCCACACGGGCATAGTAGGGAACCCCGCACCGTTCCGCCAGATGGCGGTATTCGATATCCAGCTCCACCAGCGTTTCCGAATGGTCGGATACGAAGGCGATGGGCACCACGACCAGGGGCACGCGGTCGCGGCCCGCGCGCTCGACCTCCTCCTCCGTCGACGGGCCGATCCATTTCAGCGGTCCGACGCGGCTCTGATAGCACGACACCCAGTCCAACCCGTCGATCGCCAGTGCCCGGACGATCGCCGCCGCCGTGCGTTCGCACTGCCATTGATAGGGATCGCCCGCTTTCACGATCTTCTCCGGCAGTCCATGGGCGGAAAACAGGACGCGTGGCCGCCCATGCTGCGCGGCCTCATCCACACGTGGCCGGATCAGCCCCGCCAAAGCGTCGATGAATCCGCCTTCCCAGGGATAGCAGCAGACCACATGGGTCCGGCAATCGAAGCGGAAGGCCTGCGCAGCCTCGCGCCATACCCGCAGCGACGATGCCGTGGTCGTCGTCGAGTATTGCGGATACAGCGGCAGCAGGACGACCTGGTCCGGCGCGAAATCCTGCACCTGCATCACGGCTTCGTCGCTCATGGGATGCCAGTAACGCATGGCGAGGAACACACGCACCTCCCCGCAGTCTTTCAGCCCATCCTCCAGCGCTGCGGCCTGTGCCTGGGTATTCGGCAGCAGGGGCGACCGGCCACCGATCTCACTGTAGATCTTCCGTGCTTCCGGCGCGCGCTTGCGGGCGATCACATTGGCCAGGACCGCACGGAACGGGTTCGGCAGCCTCAGGATCGACTTGTCGCTGAACAGGTTCAGCAGGAACGGTTGGACCGCCTCCAGCCCGTCCGGACCGCCGAGGTTAAACAGCACGACGGCTATTCGCTTTGGTGTCTTATCCATAGCTCGAAGACATAGTCCGGCCCCGCCCCGTGGCCAGCCCCACCCGTCACACCTTGAACCCGCGCACGCAATCGACCAGCGCGGCCACCGTTTCCGGCTTCGTCGCGGGCAGGATGCCATGGCCGAGATTGAACACGAACGGCCCACCCGCCAACGCGGCCAGGATGCGTTGCGCCTCCGCGATCATCGGCTGTCCGCCTGCCAGAAGCCATATCGGGTCCAGGTTCCCCTGAACCGGCATGCGGCCTTGCAGGTCCCCTGCGGCCGACACCGGCACCCCCGGATCGAGGCCCACCGCGTCGACCCCCGCCGCCGCGACATAGTCCCGGTACAGCAGCCCCGCCCCCCGCGGGAATCCGATCACCGGCACCCCCGGCGCCCGGCTCTTCACACGCTTGACGATCGCCCGGGTCGGGCGCGTCACCCAGGCGGCAAACGCGCTCTCCGGCAGCGCCCCCGCCCAGCTGTCGAACAGCTGGACCGCCTCCGCCCCCGCACGGATCTGCTCCACCAGGTATTCCGCCGTCGCATCGACGATCAGGTCGATCAAGGCCCCGAACGCCTCGGGATGCGCGAATGCCATCTGCTTGGCGCCGGCGAAATCCCGACTGCCCGCGCCTTCCACCATGTAACAGGCGACCGTCCACGGGGCGCCGGCAAACCCGATCGCCGTACAGGCCGGCGGCAGGCTCACGCACCCGGCCATGGTCTCATAGATCGGCGCCAGCCTGCATGGCAGCTGCGCCATGCTCAATCCGCCCAGTCCCTCCCGCGGATCCAACGGCGGCAGCCGCGGGCCTTCCCTTCGACGAAGGCGACCGTCTGGCCCAGGGCGTACGGTATCACCAGGATGTCGGCGAACAGGATCGCCGCATCCAGACCGAACCGCCGGATCGGCTGCAAGGTGATCTCTGCGGCAACCGGCGGGTCGAACACCATCTCCAGGAACCTGCCGGCCTTCTCGCGCAGCGCGCGGTATTCGGGCAGGTACCGTCCAGCCTGGCGCATGAACCAGCACGGCGGTGGTGTCATCCCTTCGCCGGCAAGCGCGCGAAGCAGCGGCTTCGCTTGGGGGACGTCGGTCATGTCCGTTGCGGTACTCCCAATCCACCTGCTCATCATTCTTTAAAAGAATCTAGTGGTTGTAGATGTAGTTGGCCCGGCGAAAAGCGGGATTACCGCAAAGCCGGATTCCGCCCACAGGGTTTCCGGACGGGGACCCATCGTGCGGCCCCCATGGTGATAACCCTGAAAGTCCAATCTGTACCTGGCGATCCGGCGGGGACAACCGGGCGGGAAGCCGTGTATGGTCGTGGGCATACCCGGATCGTACGGCCTTGTGGTGGACGGCGAATGCGTTTCCTAAGGCGCGTGATATCGGGTACCGAGTCGGTGGATGGGTCGAGACGGCCTCGGTCCCTGTTGATATCTGCCGGTTTTTTCCACACGGATCGGCGTGAGATTGGTACAAGGCCCGCACCATGACTGCGACTAAGACCTTCCATCTTCATCTCGTCTCCGACGCCACGGGGGAGACGATTCACAGCGTCGCCCGCGCCGGCCTTGCCCAGTTCGAAGGGTTCGTGCCCATCGAGCATTTCTGGAACCTGGTCCGCAGCGATGCCCAGCTGGACCTGGTGATCGAGGAAATCCAGCGGTTCGGCGGGGTCGTCATGTACACGCTGGTGGACGAACGTCTGCGTGGCCGGCTGCATGATGTCTGTGCCGGGCTGAACGTGCCGATCGTGTCGGTGCTGGACCCGATCATCGGTATGCTGGGCCAGCATCTGGGGGTGGAAAGCCAAAGCCGGCCGGGGTATCAGCACGCGATCAATGCCGCCTATTTCGGGCGCATGGATGCGATGGAATTCGCCCTGACCCAGGATGACGGGCAGGCGGTCGACAACCTGCATGCGGCCGACGTGATCTTGGTCGGGGTATCGCGCACGTCGAAGACGCCGACCTGCCTCTACCTTGCGAACCGGGGCATCAAGGCCGCCAATGTGCCCTATGTCCCGAATGTCCCCATGCCGACCACCATGGGTGAGCTGACGAAACCGCTGATCGTCGGCCTGACCAAGGACCCTGACCAGCTGGTGGAGATCCGCCGCAACCGTCTGAAGACGCTGCATCAGACCGACGCAAGCACGTATTACGATCCAGAAGCCGTACGTGCGGAGGTGCGCGAGGCCCGCCGGTACTATCTGCGGCACGGCTGGCCGATCATCGATGTCAGCCATCGCGCGATCGAGGAAACCGCAGCCGGATTCTTTCGCTGATCGGACGGCGGCGGCTGCACGAAACGGCATGACGCCGCTGGTCCTGGCGTCGGCCAGCCGTGTGCGCCTGCATCTGCTGGCGTCCGCCGGCGTCGACGTGATCGCGGATGCTGCCACCGTCGACGAAGACGAGGTCAAGCGTGCCCTGAAGGCGGAAGGTGCCGATACCGCCCGCGCGGCCGAGACGCTGGCCGAACTGAAAGCCCTGCGCATCAGTGCGCGCCGACCGGGATCCTATGTTCTTGGCGCGGATCAGATGCTGGTCTGCGAAGGCGCGTGGTTCGACAAGCCGCCTGACCTTCCTGCCGCCTGCTCGCAGCTTCTGTCCCTGAAGGGCCGGATGCACGAGCTGGTCTGCGGTGCCGTCATCGTACGCGATGGTGTACGCGTTTGGCATACGGTTGACCGGGCACGGCTGACCATGCGGGATTTCTCCGACGCATTCCTGGAAGACTACCTATCATCGGTTGGCGAGGATGCTTTGCGCTCCGTCGGTGGCTATCAGCTGGAAGGCCGTGGCGCGCAGCTGTTTGCCCGCGTCGACGGCGACTTCTTTACCGTCCTGGGCCTGCCGTTGCTGCCCGTGCTCGGCTATCTGCGCCAGGCCGGCTTGCTGGTGGCGTGATGGCGACGGGTCGCACGCGCACTGCCGGTGTATTCGGCTGGCCTGTCGCCCATTCCGCTCCCCGCAGATCCATGGGTACTGGCTGGACAAGTACGGGGTCGACAGGGCGTATGTGCCGTTCGCCGTCGCGCCTGAGGCCCTTCCCGCTGCCGTGCGCAGCCTGGCGGCGCTGGGACTGGCCGGTGCCAATGTGACCGTGCCGCACAGGAAGCGGTGCTGCGGCTGGTCGACGATGTCGACGCGATCGCCGCCCGCGTCGGCGCCGCCAACCTGCTGACGGTTGGGCAGGACGGGCGCATTCGGGCGTCCAATACCGACGGCTTCGGCTTCATGGCCCACCTTTGCGACACAGTGCCGGACTGGTCGCCCGGTGGGCGACCAGCGGTGCTGGTCGGTGCCGGCGGTTCGGCCCGCTCCGTCGCCGTGGCGCTGCTGGATGCGGGGGTGGAGCAGGTCCGGGTCGTCAACCGGACGGCGGAACGGGCACGGGCGCTGTGCGCCGCTCTGGGTCCCGGGATGGTCCCGGTTGCGTGGCAGGACCGGTCGTCCGCCTTGGAACAGGCTTGCCTGGTGGTGAACACGACGACCCAGGGCATGGCCGGCAACCCGCCCCTGGACTTGCCGCTGGACGCTGCGCCCGACGACGCCGTCGTCTATGACATCGTCTATACGCCGCTGGAAACGCCCCTGCTCTGCGCGGCCCGGGCACGCGGGCTGGCGGTCGTCGACGGGCTGGGCATGCTGCTGCACCAGGCCCGCCCGTCCTTTGCCGCCTGGTTTGGGGTCGAACCGGCGGTGGACGAGCCGCTGCGGCGACTGGTGCTGGCGGGGCTGCGGTGATGCTGGTTCTCGGCCTCACCGGGTCGATCGGCATGGGCAAGTCGACGGCGGCGGCCATGCTGCGCCGCATGGGCCTGCCCGTGCACGACAGCGATGCCACCGTGCACCGGCTGATGGGCCGGCACGGCAAGGCCCTGCCGGCAATCGAGGCCGCGTTTCCCGGTGTCGTCGGCCCCGGCGGTGCCGATCGCGGTATCCTGGGCCAGCGGGTGTTCGGCGATCGGCAGGCGCTGGCGCGGCTGGAAGCCATCCTTCACCCGCTGGTGCGGGCCGACAGCCAGCGCTTTCTCGACTGCATGCGCCGTCGCCGCCGCACGGTCGCCGTGCTGGATATCCCCCTGCTGTTCGAGGCCGGACGCAGGGGGGGGGTCGACCATGTCCTGGTGGTCAGCGCACCCGCCCTGATCCAGCGCCAACGCGTGCTTGCCCGGCCCGGCATGACCGAGGCACGCCTGGATGCGGTCCTGGCCCGCCAGATGCCCGACCGTGAGAAGCGCCGCCGTGCCGACATCGTGATTCCCAGCGGCCTGGGCCGCGCAGTAACCTTCCGGGCACTCAAGGCGGCGGTCCGCCGCCTGAAGCGCCGCAGCGGTCCGCCATCACCGCCAAGCCGGCAGGAGCCAGCCGATGCGTGAGGTCGTCCTGGATACCGAGACCACCGGCCTGGACCCGGCCAAGGGCGACCGCATCGTCGAAATCGGCTGTATCGAGCTGATGCACCTGGTGCCGACGGGCCGGCAGTTCCACGAATACATCAATCCCGAACGGCCGATGTCGGCGGAGGCGGAAAGCGTCCACGGCCTGGATGACAAGTTCCTGGCGGACAAGCCGGTGTTTGCGGCGGTGGCGGGACCGTTCCTGGACTTCATCGGCGACGCGCCGCTGATCATCCACAATGCCGGGTTCGATCTGGCCTTCCTGAATGCCGAGCTGGCGCGGCTGGACCTGCCGCCGATCGCCAAGGGGCGCGCGGTGGACACGCTGGCCATGGCCCGCCAGCGCTATCCGGGCGCGCAGGCCAACCTGGATGCCCTGTGCGCCCGGTTCGGGATCGATTGCACCCGGCGCACGCTGCATGGGGCGCTGCTCGATTCGTTCCTGCTGGCGGAAGTGTATCTGGAGCTGCGCGGCGGCCGCCAGCCTGGCCTGGTGCTGGACACGGCCCTGGCGACGGCCGCCGCCAGGGCCGCGGTCAGCCGCCCCTATCGCGAGCCGAGGCCCCACCAGCCCTCGGTGGAGGAGCTGGCGGCCCACGAAGCGTTCCTGGAGACGCTGAAGAACCCGATCTGGCGCCAGGTCGAATAGCCGGCCTACGACCCTTCCGGCGCGTTGGGGAAGAACAGCTGTTCGCCGTTCAGCTTGAAGCCGGTAATGGCCGCCTGTCCGTCCGGGCCGGTGATCCAGTCGACGAACTGCTGGGCCAGTTCGTATTTGACGTTGGGGTTGCGCTCCGGATCGACGGCGATGACGCCATACTGGTTGAACAGCCGCACATCGCCCTGGACCAGGATCGCGTGGTCCTGCTTGTTCTCGAAGCTGATCCAGGTGCCGCGATCGGTCAGGGCATAGGCCCCCATGCCGACGGCCGCGTTCAACGTGGCGCCCATGCCGGCACCGAGCTCGTTATACCACGTGCCGCTGACATCCTCGGGGTTGGTGTCCGTATCGGCCCACAGGCGCAGTTCCATGCGGTGGGTGCCCGAATCGTCCCCGCGGGACGCGAAGGGCGCCTCGGCATCGGCGATCGCCTGCAATGCCGCCACCGCGTCCTGCAAGCCGTCGACACCGGCCGGGTCGTCGGCGGGGCCGACAATGACGAAATCGTTGTACATGACGTCCTGGCGGGCGACGCCATAACCTTCCTCCACGAAGGCTTCCTCGGCCGCCGTGTCATGCACCAGCAGGGCGTCGCCGTCGCCGTTGCGGGCATTGCTGATCGCCTGGCCGGTGCCCACCGCGACGACCCGGACTTCGATGCCGGTCGCGTCGGTGAACATCGGCAGGATATGGTCGAACAGTCCGGAATTCTGGGTCGATGTGGTCGATTGCAGGATGATGAAGTCGTCGTCGGCCTGTGCGGCCTGGACCCCGCCGAACAGGGCGGCCGCGCAGGCCACCGCGGTGACGATGCGCCCGAAACGGTTCGTCATTGTCAGATCCCTCCCTGGGCTGTGTTCGGGCCGGCCTCTTGCGGGCCGGCATGCATATCCGATCCGCGCCGGCGGCAACGCCGCGCGCCGGGGATGCTCGCAATGCGCTGCCCGTACGGCAGCACTATCGCATCATGCGCGAAAACCGGCCCTTTCGTCCATCGGAGAGGTCCGTCGCGGCCGGGTCAGTTCAGTGGGACGGTCCCGACCTCGCCCTCGCCCGCCTGGATACGCTCGCGCAGGGCCTGCACCTGCCGCTGGAACAGGGCGACGAAGTCGATGGGCTGGACATAGAGCGGCGGGAAGCCGCCTTCGCGCGTGGCTTCCGACACGACGGCGCGGGCATAGGGGAACAGCATCCGCGGTGCCTCGATCGACAGCAACAGGGCCGCCTGCTGCTTCGGCACCTCCGGCCCGATGGTGACGATGCCGCCATAGTCCAGCTCGATCAGGAAGGCCTGCAGGTCGCCGCTCTTCGCGTCGCCGCGCAGGTGCAGCACCACCTCGTAGGTGTTGCCGCCCAGCGGGGTGGTGCGGACATCGACATTCACCGTGATCTGCGGCTGGATGCTGCGCTGTGTGAGGATCTGCGCTGCGTGCGGGTTTTCGAACGACAGATCCTTGATGTACTGCGCGGAGATCTGAAGCGGCGGCACGGTCGGCCGCGGCTGGGTGCCGCCGTCGGCACCGGGGGCACCGGCCGGCGGGGTTTCGGGCTTGTCGCTCATCGTGGAGTCTCCGGGGAATGTCGGGGCCGCCGGGGCGGCCGTGCGGGGTTGGCTAGCACGGGGCCGTTGCCCGAGACAACCGCGGGGCGGCCGCCGCCGTCAGGGCCGCCGCGTCGGACGCCAGCGGGACTCCGCCACCGGCGGCACGCTGTCGTCCGGTTCGTCGCCCGGGTCTTCGTCCACCGGGCGATAGGCCCCGTCGATCACCGGACCCCCGGGGCCACTGCCGCGCGGACCGGCCCCGCCCTGCCATATCGTCACATGGCCGCGGCGGCTGAGCGCCGTCCACATGGCGCGCCCCAGCCATGTCCGCAGCCGCGGGATCATCAGGCACAGCCCCAGGGCGTCGGTGAAGAAGCCGGGCGTCAGCAGCATCACCGCACCGACCAGCAGGCACGCGGCGTCGAACAGCGGGCCTGCCGGCGGCTCGCCGCGGGCCAGTGCCGCTTCGGCGCGGCGCAATGTCGCCAGGCCCTGCTGCCGCAACAGCACGGTCCCGGCCAGCGCCGTGGCGACGACCAGTCCAAGCGTCGGCCACAGGCCGATCTGGCGGCCGACGACGACGAACCCGGCAATCTCCAGCACCGGGATCCCGATGAAGACGAGCAACAGTAACAGGGGCATGGCTTTTCCTTGCCGTTCGCGCGGCGACCACCTATGTCAAGCAGGACGGCACTGGCCGGCGGACGTGCGCGTGGCGACCCTTTTTCGCTTGGCTCCTTAACCTGCTGTCGCATGTAATGTGGTATTGGGGAAGGTCCAGGCCGAATGCGGTCGTCAAGGCCGAAAACATCCGTGCGGTGAACGAATGATGGGCGACGGCTTGGCATTTATCGACATCCTGATTTTCGCGCTGATCGCGGCGTTTCTCATCTTCCGCCTGCGCAGCGTGCTTGGGCGCAGGACCGGGCAGGAACAGCAGCGGCCGAGCCCCTATACGCGGCGCGAGCAGCAGCGGCCGGAGGTGCGGTCGCCCGACAACGTCGTCGCCCTGCCCGACAGGGCGCGGCCGATGGACGAAGGATCGGGCGGGGGGCTTGCCGGCGGACTGACGCAGATCCGCATCGCCGATCCGACCTTCGACGAACGTACCTTCGTCCAGGGTGCCCAGATGGCCTTCGGCATGATCGTCGAGGCATTTGCCGCCGGCGACACCGCGTCGCTGCGGCCGCTGTTGAGCGACGATCTCTACGACAGTTTCAGCGAGGCCATCCGCAACCGCGTGAACGAGGGCGAGACGCTGGAGACGCGCATCGAGCGCATCGTGTCGGCCGACATCCTGGAAGCGGAGATGGAGGGGCGGACGGCGCAGGTGACGGTCAAGTTCGTCAGCCGCCAGATCATCGCCACCCGTGACGAGGACGGGACCGTCATCGACGGCGACCCGGAAACCGCGCAGGAAATCACCGATATCTGGAAGTTCGCCCGCAACACCCGGTCCACCGACCCCAACTGGGTGCTGGTGGAAACCCGCCCGTCGAATTGACGGCCGGGACGACCCGGCCTTGCGCACCGCCACCGGCCGCTTGGCTGGGCCGCAGCATCCCGGCTAGGGTATCGCGACGGCGGGCGGATAACGCCACCCGTACCCTTGGGCCGGTCCGGCCCGCTTTGCCAGGCAGGACATGATGGACGAAGCCTTGACGCCGGAGACCCCGTCCTCTCCGGACCAGACGCCGCGAGTCGGCCTGTTCGTGACCTGCCTGGTCGACCTGTTCCGGCCCGTTGTCGCATTTTCGGCCATCCGCCTTCTGGAATCCGCCGGCTGTACGGTCGAAGTGCCGCGGGCGCAGACCTGCTGTGGCCAGCCTGCCTATAACAGCGGCGACCATGCCGACGCGGCGGCGATCGCCCGCCAGGTGATCACGGCGTTCGACGGCTTCGACTATGTCGTCGCCCCGTCGGGGTCGTGCGCCGGGATGCTGCGCGAACACTATCCGATGCTGCTGGCGGAAGACGCCGAATGGGCACCGCGCGCCCACCGCCTGGCCGCCCGGACCCATGAGCTGACCAGCTTCCTGGTGGACATCCGCGGCATGGCGAGCGTCGACGGCGTCCACTACGACGGCACGGTCACCTATCACGACAGCTGCTCGGGCCTGCGCGAGCTGGGCGTGAAGGCACAGCCGCGCCGCCTGCTGGCCACCGTCGCCGGGCTGCAGCTGCAGGAGCTGCCGGGGGCGGAGATCTGCTGCGGCTTCGGCGGCACCTTCTGCGTGAAATATCCCGAGATCTCCAACAAGATGGTCGGCGACAAGGCCCGCGATATCGCCGCCACGGCTGCCGATACGCTGCTGGCCGGCGACATGGGATGCCTGCTGAACATGGCCGGCAAGCTGACGCGCGACGGGTACGACGTACGCGTACGCCATGTCGCCGAAGTCCTGGCCGGCATGCTGGACGAGCCGCCGATCGGCCGGCCGCGGTCAGCCTAGACGTACGGTCCCGCGAGCGGAGGCGGCGAGCCCATGCACCCCACCAGCCTGGCTTTCAAGGACCGCGCCCGTTCGGCGGTGACCGACGCCCAGCTGCAGCGCGCCCTGTTGAACATGAAGCCGGGCTTCCAGCAGCGCCGGGCCGGCACTGTGGCCAAGCTGCCGGAATTCGAGGATCTGCGCGAACAGGCACGGCAGATCAAGAACCACACGCTGGCCAATCTCGACACCTACCTGACCCGCTTCGAAGAGCGCGTGACGGCGGCCGGCGGCACCGTACATTGGGCGCGTACGGGCCGCGAGGCCTGCGAGGCGATCGCCGCCATCTGTGCGCAGGGCCGGCGCCAGGACCGTCACCAAGGGCAAGTCCATGGTGGCCGAGGAAATCGGCCTCAACGACCACCTGGAATCCCTGGGTCTGACGGTGGTCGAGACCGACCTCGGCGAATACATCATCCAGCTGCGCCACGAGCTGCCGAGCCACATCATCGCGCCGGCCCTGCACCTGGTGAAGCAGCAGGTCGCCGACACCTTCCGCGAACAGCACAGCCAGTTCGAAGCCAACCGGCCGCTGGTCGAGCCGCGCGAGCTTACCGACGAAGCCCGCACGGTCCTGCGCGAGAAATTCCTGGCCGCGGATGTCGGCATCACCGGCGCCAACTTTTTGATCGCCGAGACCGGACAGACGGTCATCGTCACCAACGAAGGCAACGGCGACCTGACCCAGACGCTGCCGCGCGTCCACATCGTCATCAGCTCCATCGAAAAGGCGGTGCCGACGCTGGAGGATGTCAGCGTCATCCTGCGGATCCTGGCGAGATCGGCGACGGGGCAGGAATTCAGCGCCTACACCACGTTTTCCTCCGGCCCGAAGCGGTCCGACGACCTGGATGGGCCGGAGGAATTCCATGTCGTCCTGCTGGACAACGGCCGCTCCGCCGTTCTCGGCACCGAAGCCGAAGAAACGCTGCGCTGCATCCGCTGCGGCGCCTGTATGAACCATTGTCCGGTGTACGGCGCCGTCGGCGGCCATGCGTACGGCTGGGTGGTGCCCGGGCCGATCGGCGGCGCCCTGGACCCGGCGCTGATCGGCCTGTCGGAGGCACGGCATCTGCCCAACGCCTCGACCTTCTGCGGGCGCTGCGAAAGCGTCGCCGATGAAGATCCCGCTGACCAAGATCATGCGTCACTGGCGGGTGAAGGAGTTCGAGTCGGGCCTGACGCCGGCATCCTACCGGCGCGGCTTCAGGCTGGGGCCTGGGCGGCGCGGCGGCTGCGGCTCTATCGCCTGGGCGCGCGGCTGGCCATCGGCACGCTTGGCCTGCTGGGGCGCCGCCGGGGCCGCTTTCGGCAGCCTGCCGCTGGCCTGCGGCTGGACGCGCGCTTCGCGACATGCCGGCCCCTGAGGGCCGGACCTTCCAGGACCAGTGGTCCCGGGCGGTGCGCGAACGGGGACGGCGGGCCATGAGCGTCCCGCGACGCCATCCCTGGCGGCATCCGCCAGTCGCTGGCCCGCCAGCGCCTGGCTGAACGCGATGGCGACGCGGGTCGCACGCCGCCTGGCCAGACCATCCCGCGGCATCGTCCCGGCCCGCGTCGCCAAGCCGAAGGCCGAGCTGGTGGCCCTGTTCGTGACCATGGCCGAGGGCGTGTCGGCCACCGTCGCCCGCCTGGACGGATTGGGCCAAATAGGTGCCCGATGCGGTGGCGACCTTCCTTGCCGACACCAACCCGCCCCGCAGCCGTCAAGGCGGCGCTGGACCCGGCGCTGGCGGGTATCGACCGGACCACCTGCCGTTGCTGGAGGTCGCCCGTGTCCGCCGGCCAGCGATCTTGCTCGCTGACCGCCTGCATCGCCGGTGATCGCCGAAACGGGACGCTTGGTGCTGGCCTCCGGGGCCGGCAGCCCGACGACGCTGAATTTCCTGCCCGACAACCACATCGTCGTGCTGCGGGAAAGCCAGGTGATGGCGGCCTATGAGGATGCCTGGGACATCCTGCGTGTCGCGGGCCATGCCGCGCAACGTGAACTTCATCACGGGGCCGTCGCGCACCGGCGATATCGAACAGATCATCCAGCTGGGCGCCCATGGCCGCGGCGCCTGCACATCCTGCTGGTGGCCGACGGCGCGCCATGAGCCGGCGCGGCCGACCGACGCCGGAGGACGTGGAACTCTGGCGCCACGCCATGCGGGAAGTGGCGCCGATCAAGCCGAAACCGGCGGGTGACGCGGAACCGGAGACCCCGCCCGCCGCCGTGAAGCCAGCGCCCGAGCCACCGCCGCGCCGCGCCGCACAGCGGCCGTCCATCGCGGTTCCGTCCCCGCGTCCCGCCACGGTGCCCCTGCCCACCACCGGCCGGGTGGTGCCGGGGCTGGACCAGCGCACCGCCGACCGGCTGCGCCAGGGCCGCATCGAGATCCAGGCCCGCATCGACCTGCACGGCCTGCGCCAGGTCGAGGCGCACCACGCCCTGATCGGCTTCATCGACCACAACCACCGGCACGGCCGCCGCCTGGTGCTGGTGATCACCGGCAAGGGCACCTTCGGCGAAGACCGCGGCGTGCTGCGCACCCAGGTCCCGCGCTGGCTGGCCGAAGCGCACCTGCGCGACAAGGTCCTGGCCGTCTCCCCCGCCCGCCAGAAGGACGGCGGCGACGGCGCGCTGTATGTCCTGCTGAAGCGCCGCCGGCAGCCATAGGTCGGCTTCGCCACGATCCCGACCTGCGAATTCACCGTCATCCCCGCGCAGGCGGGGATCTCCCCGGGCGATGTGCGGGACCAGCGGCGGGAGATGCCCGCCTGCGCGGGCATGACGACCGGTGGGGCGATCCGTGCCCTCCTCCCTGTGCGCGATGTCGCCCAATTTGCCGATAAATTGAAAACTGCCCGCAAGGATCGCGTCCGCTTGCCCGGGTACCGTAAGTTCCGTATCCTAACTAACGGCCAATGACTCCGGACCGGCAAGGCGGGCTGGTCGTCTTGAACGGCGACCGGATATCGCCCTCAAGAAAAGGGGGGACTCGACCCGTGAGCATGACACTGCGCGGATGGAGGTCGCCCCCAACAGCGGGCGCATGTGCCGCGATCCTGCTGGCCCTGGGGGCGTCGGCGGCATTGGCGCAGGAACCGGCGTTCGAGTCGCTGCAGATGCGCGATATCGCCGTGGTGGACGTGCCGGTCGATGCGGATGCGGTGGCCGGGCGATTGGCCACGGCGATCACGTTTGCGACCATCTCCAACCAGGACCGCGACGACTTCAACGAAGACGCCTTTCGGGACTTCCACCAGTATCTCGCGGAGGCATTCCCCCGGGTTCACGAGTCCCTGACCCGTGAGGTCCTGGGAGAGCCGCGGGCGTTCAGCCTGCTCTACACGTGGGAGGGGACGGATCCGTCCCTGCCGCCGATCGTCCTGATGGCCCACCAGGATGTCGTCCCGATCGTCCCGGGGACCGAGGACCAGTGGGACCACGACCCGTTTGCGGGCGACATCGCCGATGGCTATGTGTGGGGGCGTGGCTCCCTCGACGACAAGGTCATGATCATGGCCATCCTGGAAGCCATCGAATTGCACCTTCAGCAAGGCTTCCAGCCCGTGCGGACCATTTATCTGGTCTTCGGGCAGGACGAAGAGGTCGGCGGGCCGGAGGGTGTCAGCCGCATCGTCGAGATCCTGCACTCACGGGGGATCGACGAGGTCGCGCTGGTGCTGGACGAAGGCCTGCCGCTGACGACCGGGCTGTTTCCCGGGCTCACCGCCCCCATCGCGCTGATCGGAACGGCCGAAAAGGGCTATGTCAGCCTGCAATTGCGGGTTGCGGGGGCGGGCGGACATTCGGCCATGCC